>CAZFAV010000001.1:0-133523 GCA_964516995.1 uncultured Candidatus Peribacteria bacterium
GCCCGCCTAAGGGCCGCGATAGCTCAGTTGGTAGAGCGCATCCATGGTAAGGATGTACTCCTCCACGCAATGTGCTATAAATGGCTAAGGTATAACAAAAATCAAAGTTTTTAAAACAGCCCAAAACGTACCCCCTCGCGGAAGTGCCTCTGGGCTCCGAAACAATTTGCACCAAAATGCCGCCGTAGCTCAGTTGGTAGAGCGTGTCCATGGTAAGGACAAGGTCACCAGTTCAATCCTGGTCGGTGGCTCCATTTTTTAATGTTCGTAGACGAGTATGTCTGGCTTTTACTCTTAACCCATATTTTATGGAAGCCAGCACTCCAACCATTCGTCAGCTTTTAGCTCGTTACCTCCAACATTGTGAGGTGATTCGCAATTATTCTCCCTACACTATTCATGCCTACAAAGTGAATTGGGAATTCTTTCTTTCGGAGAATATTGTTGAATATCCTAGCCAACTTAGTCGGCAACTATTTGAGGATTGGTTCTTTAAGGGTCGCTTGGAGCGAAAATGGAGCTCAACGACTTTCCGATCCTACCTGAAATACTTCAACATGGTTCTGAAGTGGATGGTTAGTGAGGGACACATTGAAGAGAACTATGTGGAGAACTTGGAAAAGCCGAAGATGGAACAGCGTATTCCTCGCACGCTCACGCATGCGGAGGCCATTCTTGTGCTCGACACCGCCTTTCACAAGAAGTACGCGTACACGTACGAAAAATACCGAAATAGAGCCATCGTGGGTATTATGCTATTGGCCGGTTTGCGTCGAAAGGAAGTGATGCAATTGAAGATGAGTGACGTTGATCTCAAGAATAAGTCGATCTTTATCAGACAAGGGAAGGGAGCCAAGGATCGAGTAGTGCCTATCAATACACGTCTCATCAACATCCTTGAGGAATACATTAAGGACCGACGACGCCTAAATAAGCAGTGCATTTACGTGTTTACCGCCATTCAAAAAGATCAACCTATTGGGTCTCGTTGCCTCAATAACCTCATGTCTAGTCTTAGAAAAAAGACGAAGCTGGATTTCTCTGCTCATACACTCCGTCATGCCTTTGCTCGTTTGATGCTAGAGGGTGGGGTGGATATCTATACGCTTTCAAAGATCATGGGGCACTCGAAGATCACGACCACGACTATTTATTTGTCGTGCTCGGTGCAACAGATGACGAAGGCGGCCGAGATGCATTCGTTGAACTAAACGTGTGAGACCCTGCTGATTGGCTTAATGGTTTTACTTTTTACTTCCTTGGTTACATGGATTAGACCAGCGACCTGGTGCTTTGCACGTTCTTGAGAATACCGCGCTTCCCTCCAGTCTGCGCTGGATAGTTCGGCTACTTTTTTTACCAATCTGTCGGATTGGGAGATTAGGTAACGGTCTGCATGTGAAGCAGTACGCCAATTAAACTCTCTCATTGAGTCCCCGTCCTCGAATATTTCTGAAACTCCTAAGCTGTTGGTGTGTTTGTTTTGCGCGGAGTTTTTACGGATCAGAAGCATGTGTTTTGGCGTAAGCGGAAATGTGACTTCTGTGTGGTTTACGTCCTGGCTAGTTGCACCCTCCAGTTTCCTTACAGAACTCATTGTTACCACCGGGTTATCACTTGTTATGAAGGAGTGGTTTCTGCCAGCTTTAAATAGAAACCAATCGGCGTTATAGTTACGCTGCGAAAGATCTTGAAGTAAGTGCATAGAGGTTTGCAGCCAGATTTCACGTATGTTGTTAAGTTTGAGTTGGAATTTTTCATCAAACAACTCAGCCACTTTTCTTTCAGGGTCTACAGCCAGATCAGTCAGAAATTTTGCGACGTCTTTGTTTGAATTGGCTGCGAATTCTTTTACAGATTCTGGATCTTTAAGCTGTTCGATCATATGTTTTTTTGCGCCCTCAACAAATATTTCGTGCATCATCTCCTTTGTCCTTGGAGTACGCAGGGTTTGAATCGTGATGTAGTTTGAAAGTTTCATTTTGTCCTCTCTCGTCATACTTCCATCAATGAGCTTTTCAATCACTGGTAGCCCTTCATTTTCAATGGCTGTGATCAGGTCATCGATCATATATTTTCTGTCGTCGTCAAAATCTGGCCAGTTGTAGATGTAGTTTTCTCTGAAAAGGGAAGCAGGATCCCCCTCATGAAGCAGATCCTTCTCCAAGTCGAATACTTGTACCTTCCCATCAATAGTCCATTTATGTAGGTAAGCTCTTTGTACGGTGTGTTGACGTTTGTTTTTAGCCATGAGTTGTTTCTATGGTGTTATTTTATGTGCGAATTAGGAATCTCCAATAGCAATTTAGTCCGGTCAATTAACTCTTTTCGATATACTGCCCGGTATATAGGTCTTCACCATCGGATCAGGTGTTCCGAATATTAACTCTAGTTTATCTACGTTTTTTCTGGTCAATTCTGCGCATTGTTGGATGTAAATCTTCGTGGTCGAGTGGCGGGTGTGGCCCAAATGGTCGCTGATTTCGTGAATGCTTGCACCTTCTCTTGCTAGTTTTGTTGCAACATACCTTCGAGTGGAATATAGCCCAACCGTGAAGCCAAGTTCTTGGGAGAGCTTTTTAAGGAGGTAGCGCATTCCTTTGGCGGTCCATCCTGTACGTTTGGATTGGGAGACAAATAAAAATGGTTCAGTTCTCTTTAGTTGTTGGCGATAGAGAATGTACGCAATGTACGAATCCTTTACTGAAGAGGGGAGGTTGTAAAACCTGTTTCGTGGTTTATTTTTTGTTCCAGCTATTTTTATGGTCCATTGCCCTGGGTTTCTTTTGATAGAGTCCAGAGTGAGTAATTCGAGTTCTGATGGTCGAGCTCCTGTCATGAGCAAAAGCTTGTAGAAAAAGATGTTTCTCAAGCGCTCCAAAGTTGTTTGGCGACGTGTGTTTAGGTTGGCTATTACACGCATGACTTGATCGTCAGTTTGCACATATTGGTCGCCGACTACATGTGGGAATTTCTCGACGTTATCCAATTCAATGGTTTCGATCACGCCCCTGCGTTTTAGAAAAATCAGGTAACTTTTGATGTTCTTCAGATATGAGTTGTACGTATTGGTGGCCAAACCGCGGTCCGCCCGTAATTTTACTAAGGCGTTTTCAATATTGTTTTTGTTGTTGCAGCTTTCGATGGATGTGAACTTGAATCTCCTCACGACGATTCTTAAAGCATCCCTTACGCTACGAGTAGTACCTGGTGAGCGGTTGAAGGTTTGTTGCCGTTGAACATATTCAATCCAGTGTAGCCAGAGGGGTGTGTCTCCTTCAGGGACGGTTTTTGCTGCTTCTATGAGTTCTTCCTCTGGCAAGAAGGCAGCTAAGCAATCAAATTTAGACATGTGGGTGGGTTAAACTGGGCCCACCTTACTGTGTGCTTGGATGTGCAATCCAAGAAGCATGTGTACTACACTTCTTTTCGTCTTTTCTTCTCTAGGGATATAACTTTGCCTACGTGGCCAACGTCCATGTCTATTGAGAAGTGTTTCTTTACTAGTCCTACGATTTTTTGATGGGGGAGATCTTTGTTGTTATAGATAAAGTTGCTGACTTGTTCTGACGGCTTGATCCGCACGCGGCCAATTTTAGAATCGGGGCCTTTATATTTTCTTAAAGTTTTTTCAATGTGGCTGGACCAGTTCTTTTTGATGTAGTCATCAAGGTCACGCCTTGTGGTGTATGGGCTTAGCATCAGATAAACTGGATAGAACTCATCTTCTGCCTCGTTAAAATCCCGCCAGACTTTGTTGTCTACGATGCCCATTTTTTCTTCAGGCATATCCCTAAGTAGGATTGCGGTACGTCTTTTGGCATAGGTGCAGTCGGCTAGACCATCTGTGATGAATAGCCAGAAGATATCTTCCCAAAAGGGAAGGTTGAGCTTGTACTCTTTTGCTAATGCGGTTGTGTGTTTTTGGATTTTCTCGCTAACACCAGATTCGTATAAGTGGCTTCGTCGGTTGTCTAGTTCCATATCCATATAACCCTCTGGAGGTATTCCACAGGCTTTACGGATTTGTTGCACCCGATCCAGAAAGGGCTTTTCCTTACAAATTGTTAAAAAGTAAGCTTCCAGCTTTTCAAAACTTTGGTCTGTAGTGTTTTTTTGCGGATTTCCACTCATACATCCTGGAGAGTAGCACGCGCGGCAGGTTTTTGAAATTTAAACCTGTAGCTATGGAATTCAGCATGTTAGGTTTTGTGAGGTTTTAGGCCTTCAGCGCATTTTTTTAGACAAGTACATTACGAGCAGCTGTCCACTGCGCCGTTGCTTCCATTGCACTGCATTATAGTTTGTCCGTTCAGTGTTCCAAAGATTGTAATGTGGCTTGATCCTGTTTGCGTGAGCTTCCAGTTGGAGAACGTTGCCGTGTTGCCACGAAGGATGAAGTCGAACCCTTCTTGGGGTTCTTTGTTGAAATTGAAGTAGACCACTGAAGTACAGTCATCATCTAAACATGTTATGGAATCTAACTCTGGCATTGCAGTGAGGATTTCATCAAATCGAGCACGAGCGTCTGCGTTCAACTGGGGGTCTGTGCCAGCGCAGGCTGGGAGCGTGGTGAGGAGCATCAGTCCTAGTAGGAGATTAAGAGGGCGTTTTCGGTACTTTTGTAATGTGATGCCTATCATAGAAATTTGGGTTAAAAAACAAAAGTGGGGCGATAGGTCGCCCACATCACTTTCTTCAACAGAAGTAGCCGATATGGCTATCGCCCCGCCTCTGTGCATATCTGCAAGAAACAGGGGGGTACTTCTGTCGAATTTAAAAAATGAGATGTGAGCGACATCCGGATTTTATACTGCTATAATCCAGACATCAAATAGTCTTTTATATGGCACATAGAATAGAAAAGACACCGTCCTTACTTATTCGGGTTGCTGAGTGGAAAAAAAGGCCACCCGCATGGTTTCCGGACAGAGAGCCTGGCAGAGTCCCACTTAGTAAGCAGCCATCCAATTATCGAAGACAGGTAACTGGTTTGGAAGAAGATTTTTCTTCACTGCTGCGAACTAGAAGCCTTTACGAGAATAATCCTAGGATTTTGTTAGAAATTGGATTGCTTACTGGTGAGTACGCTTTTTCTGAAAACTTGGCTAACTCTTTCGAGGCGCGGTGGGCGCTTCAATTCAAGGGATTTAAGCCAGTGAATAATGGGTGGGGGACCGCATTTTTTACCATTGAGGATTTCGAGCGATTCGCTGATTCAATGGCCAGAGATTTATCCCAGTTCAGCGATTTTTCGGACGAGATTTTAGATAGGGAGCAATTGAATTTCCGAAGAATTTCTTTACTGAGATACATGCGGTTTCGTACCAGTGATCTAAAGGATGAGTTAAGTTCTTTTTTGTACCCCTCTCGAAAAATTCAAATCAAAATCGAAACCACTGATGATGCCACGGGTGTCGATGACCAGATTACATCTATAGCGTCGGAATTGGGCTTGAATGTTTATATATCTCGTAGTGGTGTGGTTGATTTGGAGGATATACATGATCAAGGTATTCGTGTGTTTTCGGATTTTGCTCGAAAAATTGCCAACATTGATCAAGTACTTGCGATTCACTTGGATGAGGCGATTTCTAGGATTAGTAATCCGGCAGAACCACTCCCGCCTTCCGTGTTAGATGTCGACATCGCTACAATTGGTGCCAATGCCCCCATTGTTGCTGTAATTGACACTGGTGTATTTCGGAACACACTGACTTCGCCATTTTTAATGAATGATGGGCTTGATTTTACTGGTGGTGGAGATCCATTTAATGACGAGGATGGCCATGGTACCGCTGTTGCTTCTGAGATTGCGTATGGATCTTCTGTAAGAAAGTATTTTATTGATAGAAATGTGGATCAGTTAGTGCCTGTCGCTAAGATTTTTCCAGTCAAGGTGCTGAGTGGTACTGAAGGGCACATCGATTATGAGAGTATCTTTGCTTTGGACGGAGAGTTGGCGGATGCTGTTAGAAGACATTCAATTGAGTTTATTAACTTTAGTATCACTACTACAGTTCCCAAGACTTTTAATGACGAAGGATTCTCAAGTTATGCATTTGTAATGGACAGGTTTGCGAAGGCATTAGGGGTTCTAATTGTAGTTTGTACTGGAAACGTTACTGAGACACAGTTAACAGATTTGGGAATGGGTGACGCTGAGCTGACTTTTTTCGGGAAGTCGCAGGAGCTTGGAAGATTATGTGCATACACCCCAAGTCGGCCAGAGAATGTTCTTAATATATGCCCACCAGCTGACCTACTGTCTGGCTTGACTGTTGGGGCTGCTTTCCCGCAGGGAGGGCGGTATGTGGCTTCATCTTTTTCCAAGTCTTTTCATATCCATGGGGGTAGTTTTAGGAAACCCGAAATATTGAGTGATGGAGGTGGTGATGTGTGTTTTGACCTTTCTGGTCCACGGCCAGTTTTTTCAGCCAGCCATACTCGTGTTCCTGTAGTTATGATCGATGAAACCTATCTGTGTTTATCATACGGGACTAGTTTTTCCGCTCCTCGTGTGGTGCGAGCACTAGCAATTGCACGACTACAGTATCCTGATTTTGCCCTTCACACTCTTAAGGGTCTGCTACTCCATAAAGCAAGTGGGCATAAATTTTTGGATAACAAAAGGAGTTTTGACTTCTCTGGTGGAAGGCTCGGAGCAGAGAAAGTTAAATTTCATTCTGCGTATGGGGGTGTCGGTGTATTGCCCGAGACTGAAGAGGATATTTTCCTGTCGGATGATGATTACGAAGTGACGAAGTTGATAGAGGGAGATGTTAGCTCTGGTGTTGCGAAGACATTTTTGCTCCCTATCCCGAAATTACATGGCAATGGGTCTGGACGGAAGACCCGGGATAATTTAGTCGAACTTAAATTGTCCTTAACCTATCCGCCACTATTATCGGAACAGTATGAGAATGATCTTGTTGAGGCAAATTGCATACATGTTTCAGCATTTGTTCATAAAAAGGACTTCAACCCTTTGCATGTACTTGAGAGGAAAAATAAAAAGTACGAAGATAGGTTTTACCCCAAGAATAGTCCTGAATATCAAGCAAACGTACTTGTACACTGGACTAACGATCATGATGGCTTTACGCCGCCATTTTCTGTCGAATCCAGTCAAATCATTAAAGCAGATTTATTGGACTTTTTGGGCGAAGATGATGAAATTGCCGTTACAGTGAGGGCAATTTCTAAGGAAGCGATTTTGGACTACCCTTTTACGGCGATTTTTAGTGTGCGAGACCTTGGTGGGGTTGTAAATATTCGAAATGAGATTCAACTTACTGTTTAGTTTTATGATAGTATGCGGCTATGAGTGTTAAGAATATCCATGACGTCGATCACACAAGTGATTACAATAGCCGCCTTCATTCACTTTTGGGGTCAGATCCTAAGAAGTTGGTAAGAAAGGATGTTTTTAGGGTGAGCCCCATTTTTTCAGAGGAGCATTCTTATGAGATTGTTAATTCAAAAGTTTCTTTTTCTGATGTAGTTCTAGGGAAAAAAGTAAAGGCAGATTTTTTGAACCTCATTGATGAATATCTCAATCGAGACATGTTGAGGTCGTATGGTGTTGATTTTGACAATATATTGCTTTTTGTTGGTCCATCCGGGTGTGGAAAGACTTTGACTGCCATGGCGTTAGCATCTGAGTTGAACAAGAAATTATACTTGGTGAACCTATCAACTGTTGTTAGTAGTAACCTCGGCAAGACAAGCCATAATATTTTCCGAATTGTTGAAGAAGCAAAATTTGATCAAGCAGTTGTGTTCTTTGATGAATTTGACGCTCTCGCAAAATTGCGTACATTTGAAAATGATCATGGTGAAATGAAAAGAGTGACTAGTGCACTGCTTCAGATAATGGACCTTTTGGGTAGAGACGTGGTATTCATTGCAGCAACAAATCATATTGATCATATTGATCAGGCTGTTCTACGACGCTTTAAGAAAGTGTTC
Source organism: uncultured Candidatus Peribacteria bacterium (assembly GCA_964516995.1). Taxonomy (GTDB): domain Bacteria; phylum Patescibacteriota; class Gracilibacteria; order UBA1369; family 2-02-FULL-48-14. Next base: position 7,972 of record CAZFAV010000001.1, read on the forward strand.
CATTTTGATATGCCAAACAAAACCCTGGTTAAGGACTACCTGAGGCTTTTGGTCAAAACTACTGGTTTGTCTGCCTCTGTAGATTTGCTCGCACAGTTCTCCGGACGTTATAAAGGCATGTCATATGCAACAATACGGGATAATTTCCTCGCAGCGTTAAAAAAATACCTTCTAAAAAGGAATAGATCTTCAAAAAATAGATTAAAGAAGATCGAAGAAGACATTTTTGAACCTTAAAGGCAAGGGTTCGTATAGATGCTAGTCGGCGCCCACGACGTCTAGGCAATTTACTTTTAGTCCATCGCCACTCGTTTTATAGTAGCCTTGTTACTATTATCTGCATTTTTTGGCTGTTGCTTTATCTCCCGATTTCCCACAGAAAACAAAAGATACTTTGGCAAAAAGAGTAGCTCAAACTTGTTCAAATCCCACGTGTTCGAAGCCAACTTCTGGTGCACATACAGATCCAACAAAATCTATGAATGTTGGCGAGGCGGCTCACATATATGGAGCACGAGTGGGCGCTAAACGATTTGACCCCAGTATGACTAGTACTGAAAGGCGAAATGAAGTGAATGGGATTTGGTTGTGCAGAACATGTGCTAAGCTGATCGATTCTGATGAGCAACGTTACCCGCCAAGATTACTTTTTGAGTGGAAGCATAACGCCGAACAACGCGTTCTTGCTCAATTGGATGGTAGTGTCGATCAAAAGTTTTTATTGGAAACCGAGCTCGAGTTTTTTTCTGATACCAATCTTTTTATTCAAAATATTATTATTAGTAGACCGCCTCATTGGGAGTATTTGCTTGCAATTAACCTTTTGCGAAAACCTTTTGATAAAGTGAAAAGACAGTTTGATGAGCTTCAAAAAGACCTCGTTATATCGAATTCCAGATTGTTACCTGATGAACAGTTTGTTAACTGGTCGCTCACTAAAATGGATGACCTCTCTTGTATCATTGAGGTTTGTTCAAACCTTTTCAATCAAGAGCTTCCGGAAGCCTTTGGGCCTTCAGGCGTGCCTGGAGATCCTGTAAAAATAAAGCGTGTAACTGAGCTACTCTTAGACGTTTCACATGGCTTTTTTGATTGGGAAGTTGATCTGAAATTTACACACTTCTCTGTACCTTTTGAAAATGTCAAAAAAGAGATGTTTGGTTGGGCTAAGCGGCAATTCTTTGAACTTTACCGGGTGTTGGAGGAATTTGAAGGCATTTTTAGAGATAATGATCATCCGGAAGGGCACTACCAACTCACGGCTGTGTTTCAGTTGCCTGAGGCGAGTGCATTCCATTCGGCATTAGCAAGACTGAAGCGGACCCTGCGTTGAGCTTTCGCCGTTGGGTATCACAATTTTTGTGCTCTAGAAACTTCTAACCGATTGGTCACTTTTGTTCGTGAGAATCTCGATAAAAGTCTCTAATTGCTTCGAGGTCGGCTTTTACTCCACCACTGCCCTTGCCAGTGGCATTGCCCCCGTTGAAATAAGCGGTAATGATGTCTTTTAATGGTGCTTCCATATGGTCTTAATTAGAAAATAAGGAGTGTTTCAATTCTAGTTTCTTGTCTTAGCTGTGTCTATCACAATACCTATGTTAGAATTGCAGCGGATGTACTCGTCTAATCGTACGTTGAAACCACGAGCCTCTCTATCGCTTAACGGCTAGTATAAGCCAAATAGCAGCTTCGTGGAGTACCATATATTCATGGTAAGGTGGGGGTCGACGGTTCAATCCCGTTCGATGGCTCCAGTTTTTACGTATCCTAAACTTTGCTAACCAGTTTTACCTATCTCGCGTGGCTACTTGTTTGAGTTGTTCATTTTTTGGCTTTGGAATAATATTCTTACTTCTAACAGCTCTATGATTCCCAATACGCATTTAGAGGCAGGCTGTGTATTTGATCCCGACGTGCAACATGATGCGGAAAACATTGGTTTTGTGCATAGTCACTTAGCGATAGCTTTGAGCCATACAAAGTTGGGCCACGTTGAAACTGGGCCTGATGGAGATGCCTTCGTTTTGTTGGAACAGCTAAGGTTTGCAAACTTAGTCATTAGAAGTGTTCCTTCGGAGTTACGTAGGAGATTTGATAAGGATGAAATGGCGGTGTGGGAGGTCATTAGTGGTCTCTCAGAAAGACTGGCACATAGTTTGCTCGCAAAAGCGGAGCCCCAAACAGTTGTACAAAAACGTAGAATCCTCCACGCTTTAGGTGAATTTGATAAACTTACCTTGAACAGGGCTGACTTGTTCGCGGAATTTTATCCGAATGTTCAAGCCGCTCTGGACTTGGCGGAACAATATAAACGGGCTGGCATTTTAGCGCGTTTTTATAGGCTGTCCCACTATCATTCGAACAAGGCGGTAAGGGACATGGCAAACGTAGTCCTGTCTGATTTTTTAATGCCTGCGTTGAACTATGTTGGGGACTCGACACCTAACGCTCAATCTCCAGAGGAGCTAAGCGATATTATGTCGGTATTGGCAAGGCGTGAGGACTCCGAGTGGTCAAATATGCCGACGGGGTGTTCCCCTCAAGTTTTAGATTTGTGGCTTCATGAGCATGAAAGAGATTTGTTAAGTCCCTGAAGACCTTCAAAATAAGGATGCGACATGGGCATTTTACTTCAACCCGAACGCATGCTAAGTTTGTCGCGGATGTACTCCTCCTGCGTTCGTTGAGAAATCGTGCCGCAACTCTACCAAATGGCTACAGTAAGCCAAAAAGGTGGTACATTCTGTAGACCAATTTCATGGTAAGGATGAGGTCACGGGTTCAATTCCCGTTCGTGGCTCCATTTTTGTATGCATGGCAATTCAGGTGCAGGAGTTTTGACATAAATTATTTTATGTTGTAATATCTGTAGTCGTGAAATCCAAATTGTATCCAGACAAGGAAGAGGGAGAAGTTAAACGCTTTATTGGTGGTACAGAACATGTTTGCCCCTTTGGCGCGCTTGCCGAACGACATGGAAAGGTAAGTTATATGCGTGCCAGAAATCCAGACTTTTCTCTGACTTCTGATGTCGGCGATTTTGTTAAGTCGGATCAACAGGCGCTTGTTATTCTATTGCCTAAAGGATCGGGATCTCTTGAAGAAGCTCGACATAGAACCGATCAATATTTTTTAGTAATTGCACGGGTATTGCTTAAGTTGCAATTTCCTAAGACTTCTCCTCAGGAATCAGACAGAATAATCCGGGCACAGTTTCTTCCTTACATGGGCAAAGATTCATTACAGGAGGTCTTCCTTTCATTTAGAGGGCAGGCTTTATATCTCATTTATATGGGCCCAGAGTATGAACCCAATGAGGCTGGAGTCCCTCATGCTCGATACGCCCCTCATCCGATGCTTGTTATGACTAGACATAAAGATGTGTACGATGCCACTAAGGAACATCCGATGGTTTTTGCAGAAGTTAGAAGGCGGATGAGGGAAGCGATGGGTGGAGTTTACGATGCATCCGCACGGTTTTTAGATCAAAAGCCTGAAATAGTAGAACCTTAGCAAATATGTTTTGCTTATCATCTGGTCAACTCGAAGAGATGCTGGCTTAGAGATGTGCTCTCAGTTGAAACGGAAGGCATCCAGTTCCCAGTCTTGAGTGCTGTTGTTGTAGGACCAAATGAAGGAAGCGTTCTGTTGGGTGAGATCGCTATACATGATGTCTCCGTCTACTTTGGTGGCATTAACGCCCACTCCTTGTTGATAGCTGAGTCCCGTCACGGTGAAGTCTTGGTAGGACTGGAGAGAACTGTTGTCCACAAGGGTTTGAAAGTCTTCGACAGAAATGCTGGACTGAAATCGGTCGGAAGTTTCGGTGTAGGCAGCTGCAGGATCTGTGGCCAAGGTTTGGAGAAAAGCCGCTGTTTCAGTTTGAGCGGCTTCCTCCTCCAAAATAGGTGCAGCGGTGCAGGCTGTGAGTAAGCTTACGCTGAGCAAAAGGAACTTAGTAGCTCGACGCATCTAAGAAGTAGTTATAAGAGTCCACCATGCTGTTGTAGCCGTCGAGTACATCGTAGTAGTCGGAAGAAAGGGCATCTGAGTCTTGGCTTTCCATGTCACGCAAGCTGCGCTTGATGGTGGGCATGAAGCTGACCTCAAGGGTGTTGTAGAAGTCGGTGTAGTCAGTAGTGTAGCTGTCGCTATCGAAGTCGGGTTCGTTGTCTCCGCTGTGAGCAGCGAGACTGGTTTCTAGGTTGTCGTAAGCAGCTTGGACTTCCGCCATCTTCACAAAGGTCCCATCGGTCACGGAGTCTTCGATCAAAGTGAGGATTTCATCGGCAATGTCGAGGTCCTTGTTCATATTGTCGATCGCTACACTTTCGGGGTCATTAGGATCTACTACAAAGGTGCTGTATTTGTCGTACAATCCGTCGAGAGTTTCGAGGAGGGTGTTGTGCTCATCGTAGTAAGTGTCGATGCTATCGTAAAGCTGAGTCACAAGAGCTTTCCCTTGTGCATAATCGTCGGTCTTGTAATCCTCGGCAGTCACGTATTTGCTGAGGTCTTTACAGAGTCCTTCGGTAGTATCGATGGTTGCAAAAATGGCTGCAGCTTGTGTTTTAAGGTCTTCAGCCTCAGTGTCTTCCAGGCCCGTTGGGTTGGTGGTGTCGTACTCTAAGCTGTCACGATCGTAGAGAGTGAAGGTACAGGTGAAATAAGGATCGTAGCCACTGTCTATGTCGCTTTCAAAATAAGCCACATCAGAATCAAGATACTGCATTTGTTCGTGAGCGCTGTTGATGAGATCAGTGTAACGATTGAGGACGGTAATGGCATCGTCGCTGCCTGTGTCGGTGGTCCATTCACTGGTATCGGTCATGTTACCGAACATATCGTTGATGGCGCTGCAACCCGTGAGGCTGATAGCAGTCAACATTAAAGTAGCAAGAAGGGCTCGGGACTTAAGCATAGCTTTGAAAGTTAAAGGAGGATAAACTTCTCGCGTATTCTAAAGGACATGAAGACGGTTCGTCTAATCGAAATTGATGCACTACGTGGAGTGGCGGTGGCGCTGATGGTCCTTTTTCATGGACTTTTGGATGCGCAACTTTTGCAGCTGCTTCCTGCTTTACATTTGTTCGAAGGCCCTTGGATTGTTTTTGCACGATTGGTTCAATTTGTATTTTTAGGACTGGTGGGAGTTTCTATTTTTTTGTCTTCGAGAGGTTTTGAGGCGCAGCTCAAGCGAGGTGTGCGGATTTTTTTATGGGGCCTTGCAGTGAGTTTAGGGACCTGGCTTGTGTATCCGGACGACTATGTGCAGTTTGGGATTCTGCACTGTATTGGGTTGGCGATCCCTTTGGTTTACCTTTTCAAAAAAAAGCCATACGTGGGACTTTGGCTAGCCGTTTTGGTTTTTGTGTTGGGCGAGATTTTTCTTAGGCAAACAGTAGAAAGCCCTTATCTTTTTTGGCTCGGACTTCATCGTGCGGATTTTTCATCTCTGGATTATTTCCCCATTTTTCCTTGGCTCGCTGTGCCTTTAGTGGGGCTTTGGCTGGGCTCACGACTTTATGTTTCTGGCCAGCCCACACGGCTCGCAAGGCTCGGTAAAATCCCTGGGCTCACTTTCTTGGGACGGCATGCTCTTGCGGTTTATCTGTTGCATCAGCCCTTGCTTTACTTTAGTTTATGGGGGCTTTCTCACTGGATTTCAACATGAACACGACAGGACGAAGTTTAGCCCAAATGCTCAAGGGTGGCGTTATTATGGACGTCACGAATGCGGAGCAAGCTCGCATTGCAGAAGCGGCAGGAGCCTGCGCTGTGATGGCTTTAGAGCGAGTGCCTTCCGACATTAGAAGAGATGGTGGAGTGGCTCGCATGAGTGATCCTGCCATGATCCGAGAAATTCAAGCAGCAGTGACGATTCCTGTGATGGCAAAAGTGCGAATTGGGCATTTTGTGGAGGCACAAATTTTGGAGGCTTTAGAGGTAGATTATATCGATGAGAGCGAGGTGCTGACTCCCGCAGATCCTTTTGCACATGTGAACAAGTCTGCCTTTAAAGTGCCTTTTGTGTGTGGGGCACGAAATTTGGGAGAAGCGCTCCGTCGTATAGAAGAAGGTGCTTCCATGATTCGAACCAAGGGTGAAGCAGGAACAGGAAATATTATTGAGGCGGTACGTCATATTAAAACCATGAGAGATGAGATCGCAGCACTAAAGGATCTTTCTGCAGCTCAGCTCAAGGCGGTTGCCAAGGAAATGAGAGTTTCTCTTGAACTCGTAAAAGAGGTTTTGAAGCTGGGGCGACTGCCTGTGGTGAATTTTGCTGCAGGTGGTGTAGCCACTCCTGCAGATGCGGCTCTTTGTATGCAACTCGGTTGTGATGGAGTGTTTGTGGGCAGTGGAATCTTTAAATCTGCTGATCCGGCTCGCCGTGCTCACGCGGTGGTGGAAGCGGTGATTCACTACAAAGATCCTGTCAAATTGGCAGAGATTTCGAGCGGGCTGGGAGAGGCGATGCCGGGGCTTGAAATTGAGCTGCTGGAAGTTCAAATGCAAGAACGTGGTTTATGATTGGGATTCTCGCCATTCAAGGAGGTGTGAGTGAGCATGAAGAAGTGCTCGACACTTTGGGATTGAGCCATCGTCGAGTGGCAGATTTAGACGATGTAGAAGAACTCGATGGCTTTATTTTACCTGGAGGGGAGAGCACGGTGATGGATCAATTCATGCAAAAATATGGTCTCAAAAAATGGTTAGTGGATCGGGTGAAAGGGGACCCAGATTTTCGGGTTTTTGGCACTTGTGCTGGACTCATCCTTCTTGCTCGTTATGGACTCCTGAATGTGAAAGTGGAGCGTAATGCCTATGGCCGGCAGCTCGCTAGTTTTACAAGTGGGGTAGAAGTAGAGGCAGTAGGCCTTGTGGAAGGTCACTTTATTCGAGCTCCTAAGATTACTGAGGTGTCTGATGGGGTGGAGGTTTTGGCGAAGCTGGAGGGCGTGCCTGTGGCCGTGCGACAAAAAAACGTTTGGGGTATTTCTTTTCACCCGGAGCTGGCGGGCAGTACTCGTCTTCACGCTGCGATTTTTTCGTGATAGTTTGGCTGTGACATTTCATTACTTTTTATGCTTCGACGTTCTGCGGTTCTCGCTTTGCTCTTTGCTTCTGTGGTGGCTTTTTCTAGCTGTGGTGGGGGAGTTGATTTTTCTTCTCACACCAGCGCTAGTGGCCTCATGCCAGAGAAATTTCTCCCCGCTAATGCAGGGATGATCATTTCTTACTCTTTGGAAAATGACGAGCAGTATCAAAATGTGCAAAAAATCGAAGGTGCTTTGGGTGATGCGGGCCGACTTTCCCGTACTTTTGCAGATCAATTTGATGCGTCCTTTAAGGAAGTAGGCTTAGAGTACGATCGTGACTTGGAGCCAGCATTTGGAGACCAATTCCGTTTTGTTTATGCAGCACGCATGGTGGGCTCTGATACTTCTACCAGTACGCCCGAAACCTTTAGTGTGGTGACTCTTCAAGATGCCAGCCGCTTAGAAAATGTTTTCCAAGTTCTCGTGGATGCCAAAGAAGTGGATGAAAAAACGGTGGATGGACAAACTGTTTATGTGAACAATGACCAAGGGTTTTATGCCACCATTCATGAGGATCTACTCCTTATGGCGAGCACCGCAGATAACCTTATGGCAATGACCAGCCAGGATGAAGATGAAAGCCTTTGGGCGACTGATGAGTATCAAGATGCTTTAGAAGATGTACAGGATGACCATGTTCTTTATGCCATGCTTTTTCCTGCTCATTACTTGGGTGATATCGATGTGCCCGGTATCTTTACTCTCAACGATATTCCTACAGTCATTGACCACCAAACTTTAGTGGTCCGTGCAGATGAAACGGGCCTTCGTTTTCAAGCTTATGTGAATGCCAACAAAGACAAAGCTAAAGAAGCGGATATTTCTTTTGATCAAATTCCTCATGAAGATCCTTACCTCTTTGAGGAAGTGCCTGGTGAGCACCTCTTGGCCTATTTTGAATCTTATGGTCTCAAGCAATCCTTAGAAGAAGCAGAAAAGCTGGGAAGTGGTACAGATACTCTCACTATGCTTCGACAAAATGTGCGATCCTACCTAGGTATGGACTTGGATGAAGATGTTTTGAGTTTCTTGGATAAGGGTTATGCCGTCGCTCTCCATAAAAACGGAGAAGGGCTCTTCCCTGGAATTACTGTCTATGTAGACGTGAGTTCTAATAGCGAAAAGGCTACGGAATTGCTCAATAAAATGGATGGACAGCTGGCCGGACTCATGGCTGTTTTTGAGTCTAGTTTACCTGGAGCTTTTGTAAAAGATACTGTCGATGTGGACGGCAATACGCTGAGCCGAATTAAGATTGATTTGTCCGCTGTGCCTCGTTCAGAAGACAGCCCTTTGCCTGCAGCCGTTACAGATAGCCCGATTGAGTTGGTTTATGGAGTGATGGGTGATCGTTTGGTTCTTTCTACGGCAAGCGTTTGGGAAAATAACGATGGTGAAATGATTTCAGACGGTAATTTGTACGGGAATCTCAGTGGACAGTTGGAAGATGTGAGCGAAGGCTTGATTTTGGCCGATGCTCAAGAGATCGCTAACTTTGCTGCCGGACTACGTGCACTGCGTGAACAGCTCAATTTGCAAAATAGTGAAGGAGCAAGCAGTTTTGAAGATTTCCTCAATGGTTTTGAAGGCTTCATCGCAAAGAGCCATTCGGGTGCTTATGAAAGCCTCTTCAGCGGCTACCTTGAACTCGCCGAGTAATGGCACCTATACTCATTGGACTCAACACCTTCAATGATCTTGCGTACCTACGCGAGAGCTTGCCGGTGATTGAAAAATTACGACAAGATTTGCCCGCAGATGTGGTGATTTTGGACACCGCTTGGAACGATGAAGTGCGGGATTTTTTAGAGAAAAAGTATCCGAACTTCCATTACCTTCGTCATGAGGATGGAAACATTGGTTACGGTAGAAGCTACAACGAAATCTGGAGGCAGTTCCCTGAACATGAGCTCTATTTGGTGGTGACTAGCGATGTGCTTTTAGACCCGGCTGTCGTTAAAACTTTTGTGCAGCGTATGCAAAAAGATACCACCATCACCATGGCGGCAGGGAAGCTGCATCATTGGGATTTAGTGCATCGCCGTAAAACGAACTTTATTGATTCACTCGGGATTGGAGCTGAACTTCGTCATCACTTTTACGATCGGGGTTGTGGTGAAAAAGACAAGGGTCAGTATGATGCTGTTTTAGATCATTTCTTTGGAATTTCTGGTGCTGTTTTTATGTTTAGAATTGAAGCCATAGAGCGTTTGCAGAGAAAGCCCGCGGGGCTCTTTGATGAACGCATGTGGATGTATAAAGAAGACATCGATTTGGCTTATCGGCTGCGCTGGCTTGGAGAAAAGATTGTGATTTTTCCGGAGGTCTGGGGCTGGCACGCGCGCACAATAGCTAATCGAGAAGGACAGGGTTTACGTTCTGCGGCCAAGGCAGATCAAGGAAAGAGGGCTTATGCTCGTTATCATTCCTACAAAAACCATTTCTTGCTGCTTAAAAATAATTTTTCTTTGAGTTTAGGGGCGCGGGTATTTTTAAAAGTTTTATTCTATGAACTGATGAAAGCCGGATATATGTTTTTCCGCTCTCCGAAGACTTTTTTTGCCGGTTTGGCCACCTTGCTTTTTGTGCCTGGAAGGCGTAGTTCTAGACGGGTCTCCGTAAAGACTCTGCTTACTTACTTTGACTGATGGACCTCTCGATTGTCATTTTGCACCACAATGCACCAGATGAAGTCACTGCGAATTTGGAAGCCCTCTCTCATGCGTGGCTCCCCAAACGAACGGAAGTTTTTGTGATCAATAATGGAACGAAGGGAGCTAATGCCTTTATTCCTTACGAACGTAATTTAAAATTTGATCTGCGTTTTTTTGAAATCGATAATCGTGGTTATCCTCAAGGCAACAATGTGGGCTTGAGTCTTGCTAGCGGGAAATTTCTTTGCATTTTGAATCCAGATGTTCGAGTAGAAAAAGATACTTTTAAGGTTTTAATTAATTACTTGGAAGAGCACAGCAGAGTAGGGATTGTGGCTCCACGGCTCCGCTACCCAGATGGGAAAGTGCAGGACAATTATCGGGTCTTTCCTCGTCCCCTCGATCTTTTGGTGAAGCGTACTTTTTTGCGACGGTTCTTCACACCACGAATGCGCCGTTATCTCATGTGGGATAAAAACCCTCAGACTTCAGAAGCGGTGGATTGGCTCACTGGTGCTTTCCAGCTCATGCCACGCAAGGTTTGGGAAATCGTGAAACCCAACGACGAACGATTCTTTCTGTTTATGTCCGACGTGGATCTCTGCCGCCAGATTTGGATGAAGGGTTATGAGGTGCATTTTGTGGGAAGCACGGAGGCGGCACACCGGGAAGGCCGATTATCAGGAGGAGGGGTAGTGGATTTTTTCCGCAAAAAAACCCTCCGGATCCATGTGTGGGATGCTTTTAAGTACTATCTCAAGTATCTCTTTAAGAGAGTTCCAAAAAAATCTCCTTCGGGCCGTGGTCTTTCCTGATTTGCGCTCCTGCGGGCTTTTAGTATAATGCACCCGCTTCCCAACTTATAGGGCCATCGTATAGTGGTAGTACAGCGGTCTCCAAAACCGTTAGTGTGGGTTCGATTCCTACTGGCCCTGCCACTTAAGCTGTTAATAGGTGGAGATTTTGTTGTATGGATTAAGGCCGTTTAATCTGATGAGCGAGTTCGATTCCTGTCGGGGGTGTAGTTGTCATGTTAAATGGATTAACATATTGCGTACTACATGTTAATGATCTTCCGCGAAATTAACATGAATAGATCAATACACTTTACTGTGCGAGCCGATGTCGATGAACGTGAAGATGATGATAGTTCTTTCGTTTACGATTTCCTTTCTATAGATCGCCCGAATATCGTTGGCTACAGAGAAAGACCATTCACCCTTGCGGCCACCTTTCAGTTCGTGAGTTTTCAATAGAGGGTGGAATTCGTCATCCAAGAACAGCTCCAATTGTTTAATGAATTTGGTCCGCCACTTTTTCTGGAGTTTTAGAAAAGCCTTTTCAAATCCTTTTGTACGTTGGATGACCTTTTTCATCGTGCCAAAGCTTTAAAACTGGTTAGGCAGGCTTTTTTGCCTTCTTTGGTGGTGACGTCAAAAGAAGCCGTGATTTCGTCGTCGGAATGCATAAGGCCAAACTCTAATTTCCCTTCATTGTAAGCTTTAACTGCTTGATGAATGACAAAAGTAATGGTCACCCCTTCGGCCTTAGCCTTGCTTTGGGCCTGCTTTTTTAGCTTCTCAGGCATTTTAATGGTAAGATTTGTCATAGCGTGTATTAATCTGCACATATTTTACATGTGCGATCTATCTTGTGCAAGTTCGAACTAGTTCTGCGCCGTCCTGCCATTAATCTGTTAAGAGGTGAGGGTTTTATGGTGTGAGTCGGGTGAGTTTGATCTGATGAGCGAGTTCGAGTCCTGTTAGCTCCGCGTTGACTCGCAAGTAATTTGATGTATAGTTGGCTGCTTCAGTCTAAAACACACTTCAATGGGTTTAGAAGAGGTAGTTGCATCAGTTACAGAGGTAGTAGGTGAACATCCAGATACCGCCACCACAGCTGTTTTAGGATCTTTAGCTATTAATCAGGTAAATCGTGGATCAGAAGCGTATCGGGAGGGAAAATTTCGCCAGGGATCTACTCATTTAATGGCTGGGAATGGAATATTGACTACTTTGGCAGCGGTAAACGAGCTTATTAAAGTTGGAAAGATAGGATCGTTTACTGGAGCGCAGTTGCCATTTCTACTGGCAGGGCTCGGCCAGTTTTTTAAACATCATCCTGATTTAAATAGTTGGTGTACAAAACTTGCTGATCAATATTCGGTGGCCCCCGCATTGATAGTCAATGGACTTGTTAGACTGTATTTATATCAAAATGGGTTGATCGACCTGACGGATCCAAAGGATTGGGTCAAGCATCTTGCTTTTACGGGCCTATCTACTTCTTTTGTTATGCCGGTGCAAGGAAATGCGACCGTTTTGGATGGCTTAACAGCTAAGCAGGAAAGGTTCCTGGTCACTTTTTTCACCAGGAGTGCGTTAACGGGGGTTTTAGCCCTTGGTGTGGTTGGGTCAGCTGCAGAGGCAGTATCCAGTGGGGATGTGGGTAAATTAGATCTACTTGCATTGGTCTGGATGACTTTGAATGGCAGTGCAGTGAAGAGAGATTTCTTAACTGCAAACAGAGAACTAGCTAATGGAATTGGGGGCAAAATGGCAGATGTTCATAAGTGGATCTATACTCATGTACCCCCCTTTGCCACTACTATGACCAATTTGGTTTGATTTTAATAAAAAGGTTCGAAACAGTTATACGTTGCCCTGCCAAAGATGTTCAAATGGAGCAATATCATGAATTTGATCCGTGCAATTTTTCCTGTGAGCCGTAAAGTTAGCTTACAGATATAAATCAACAGAATGTGGCAATCTTGAGGTGTCTAAAGCCATATCTAGATTAGCCAAAAGTGGCATGAGATGATTTCTATAGTCTATTAGTTTAGCGGCAAAATCCGCCTCTATGTAAGAGGCGCAAGGGTATCTTCTTTCTTGTGGATCTCGTTTGTACCTTCTTTGGAGCCGTACTCTCTCATCTGCAAACACGTATAAAACCATTGTTCGGCAGGCCATTGTGGCGCAATGGACCGCTAAACATTCGTCCGTAATGACTATTCTTCGATTCGAATCGGGTAAGCAGATTCTCTCAGTCCCCTGGAGGTTACCAGAAACATGAGAGTAAACAGGTGATTCCAATTCACCAGTAGTGAGTAGTCTGTCTAAATGTTCAGATGCTTTTTGTGAATTGAAAGCATGAGGATGAAAGGGTGACCAGCCCTTTTTCTGCCGTTCATCACGAGGGCTCAAATACCCCGTAAGGTTTAGAAAGGTAGTATTGTCTCGTCCCAGTACGTCCATCAACCTTCGCCTGACAGTGCTTTTTCCACTGGCGTCCAAACCGACGATCTTTAGAAGAACGACATCGCCTTGCCCGCTCATTTCCAACAATCGATCTGCAATACACTTTATTGCATCTTTATACTCTAAATTTACAGGCCTGATAGGGAGAGTGCTATTTGCAACAACGATGCTGCCTAAGTTTTCAACCATCGGCAAGCGACATTAATAGTGTGGTATTAAAACATACATATGTTTTTTTGTAAAGCTCCTGCACGGGCTTTTACAGTGACACTTTTCTCACTCGGCTTTGTCCATGCAGTTAAAAAGCACAGATCCACTACTTTTAGAGTGTTGGTGCGCTCAGAAGGTTTAGAATCCGTTTGCACATTTTTATGTGGGCCTGCCATCTTTAGCTCTTTGGCGTTTGCTGCCAAATCACCTTATGTTTTTGAGATAGGGATGAGTACAACAAAGAGTTCCAGTAACTAGTTTGAGCTCCGTCAGCTTTAGTCTTGAGCTTGATAGCTTACCGTGGCCCACACCGTGGCTTCTACGGTGTTGGTGTCGGGATTGTAGGTGGTGCTGTCTACCGTGGTGTAGAGTGAGAGGCCTGCAATACGGCCGAGGTCGTAGCCCAAGAGTTCTTCGTAAATTTCTTTTTGCTCAGCAATCATCTCACGCAGATCGGCTATAGCAGACTTTTCTACACTACCGATGTTGGTGACTTGAACGTCGGTCCATACGTCAAAATTCTTTTCGTAAAAGAGCTCTTCTACTTCTTCCAAGGCACTGTGATTGCTCAATTCTAAACGTACAGAGAGTGTACCGTCATACATGTTGGTGTATTGCCAATCGCTGTAGGTGTAGAGGCTGCTGCGGGTGAGGACTCCATAGCCAGTGGTAGCGGCCTTGAGGTCTGCAAAAGCGGCAGCGAGATCTTGAACTACTTCCTTTTTGGAACTGCCTTCGTAGGTGGTATAGGTGCCGTAAACGTAGATTTTGTTGGCGTTGGTGCTGACTACAGAAGAAACACTGAAAGAAATTCCGCCGTAGTATCCACAGTCATAACACATACTGCTGTCGGCGCTCAGAGCGCTTTCAGTGGGGGTGACCATTTCTCCTCCAGTACCTGCAAAAGCAGTGGGGATGGCTAAGAAAGTGAGTAAGCTAGCGAGAAAAAGGTGCTTCTTCATGACATAGGATTAAATACTTGCTCAGCATACGCGAGCTCATCCCGGTGATCAATCGGTTCCTGTGCCTGCGGAGAGGCCCCCAGTGGCACTTGCGGTAGTAGTTTTGTCTGGAGGAATACTGTAGTAATCGTAGAGGTAGCTCATGATGCGTTTAAGCACTTGTCCCGAGGTCCCTTCGGCCCATTCGGAGGAACGAGGACGGTCCATTTTTACTATGACTAAGAATTGTGGATCTTCAATCGGCCCCGCTCCCACGAAGGTGGCTTCTGTGGTTCCTGCCCCAGAAAGAGCAATGCCATTTTTATAGGTTTGAGCGGTCCCAGATTTTCCAGAAAAGTAATGATCGGGGATGGACATACTTTGGTAGGACTCCACGACATCGGCCATCATGGCTGTAATTTTTTGAGCGGTGTCTGCGCTGATCACCTGGCGTACGGCTGTTGGTTCAAACTCTTCCATTTGTCCATCGTCGAACTCTACGCTTTTGATAATATAGGGTTTCATCATGGTGCCGTTGTTGAAGATGGCGGTGTAGGCTTGAGCTAGTTGTAGAGGATTGATGGAGATACCCTGACCGAACGCTTTGGTCACCATTTCTGACTCTGTCCACGATTCATAGTAGGCGAGTTTACCGAGGGCTTCATCATTGAGGCCCATGTTAGTTCTTTCAGTCAGTCCGAAGGCTTTAAGGTAAGAGTAAAAGAGAGCGGGACCGAGTTTTTTGGAGATGAAGGTCATACCCGTGTTGCAAGAGTGCTCGAGTACTTGCGTCATGGTTTCTAGCCCGTGGTATTGGTTGTTGGAGGTATTGATGTAGTAATCGTATTCACCAGTGATTTCGTTGAAGTCTACTCCAATTGGGCCACTGTCGTTGAAAGTGGTGTTGGGTGTCACTTCTCCAGCATTTATGGCGCTGGCCATGACTAGGGGTTTGAATACGGACCCAGGTTCGTAGACTTCTTGCAGGAGTTTGTTTTTGTAGACTTCTGGCCCCACTAAATTTTCGTAGGAATACCACTGGGTGTTGTCCTCTGGATCCTGGAAAATTTGAATTTTAACGTCAGGATCTTTTTGGACGTAATACCAATAAATAGGTTCTTCGGGAGTTCCTGTAGTTACTATGTTTCCTTTTTTATCTTGAGGGATATCTATCTTGGTTTTTTCATAAACATCTCCGTAGCTATTGGGATTGAATGTGGGGTATTGGGCGAGAGCGAGAATAGCGCCGGTTTTTGGATTGATGACAATGGCTTGAGCGCTGTCTGGACGTGCGTAGGAGTAACCAAAGGTACCGTCGCCCAGTAGTAAAGTTTCTACTTCACTTTGAATGGCGCGATCAATAGTGAGCGTGATGTCTGCGCCATCTTTTGCGTCTTCAATCACAGATTTACCTACGGTGATTTGATTCCCGTAAGCGTCTACTTGTGAAGTGAAGATTCCATCTTTCCCTTTGAGGATTTCATTAAAAGTTCCTTCCACTCCATAGCTTCCGTCCCCAGCCGAACTCACGAAGCCCAGAATTTGAGCGGCCATAGTTTGTTCCGGATAGTAGCGGAAGTACTCGTCTTTCATTCCAATGCCCAGGAAGACGGGGTCTTTGGGTTTTTCGTCAGTTCCCTTTATGGCAGCATTCGCTGCTTTGGTGTCTTCGCGGTCTTTTTTGAGCAAAGCCTCGATTTGAGAGGAAATTTCAGGGCTGAGCTTGTGTTTGAGTTCTACGTATCGATTTTTGCCCAACAATGTAGTCTCTAAGGCATCGGCATCCGTGCCAAAGAGCGCTGCGATCTCTTCAGCGGTGGTGGATTTATCGTTGATTTTGGCGGGATAAGCGTAGAAGTTCCCATTCTTGGTCAGTTCTGTTCCTTCGATGTGGGCGTCGCGAACTTTTTGTTGAGTGTCGGTGTCCAGCGCTTCTGCAATTAAAATAGTGTCACGAGTTCGGTCAGCTAAACTGTCTTCCATCTCTTTTTGATATTCACTAAAAAGTTCGTCGTCAGTTTTATGGTGCAATTTGGAAATCGCCTCATTCCTAAGGTCCACATTCTCAATTTTCATTGCTTCGTCGTAGGCATCTTCGTAAGCTAAGTCGTCGAGTTCTTTTTGTTCATCGTGATCGTAAAGGAGGGGGGCAAGGGTAGCGGCCACTACTTCGGGATCACTGATCAGCGTGGGGTCTGCGTAGATCATGCTCAGCGTGGTGTTGGTGGCCAAGGTGTAGCCTTCTCCGGTGTGATAATCTTCTACTAAAATTTCTCCACGACGAGCGGGGAGAGTGGTGTAACCGTATTGCTCGAGTTCGGCGATGTGTTCGTAATAGCTGTAAGCGATGACTTGCAGGTAAAAAAGGCGGAAAATGATGGTTCCGGTCACCAGGTAAATGGCAATGAGGAGCGGCGTGATTCTGGAAAACGAAGTCAGTCGATACATAAAGTTGGACGAAGGGCGCTGCTTTTGTTAGCATCCGCGGAGCCTTCATCATAATTGTCCATGGTACAAAAAACAACTCTCGACAGCGGCCTGCGAATCGTTACAGAAAGCCTTCCGGGCACTCAATCGGTGACTGCTTTGGTCCTCACCAAAGCGGGGTCTCGTTATGAGCACAAATCGATCAACGGTATTTCTCACTTTTTGGAACACATGTTCTTTAAGGGTGCCGAAAAGTATAAGGGAGCTAAAGAGGTTTCTGAGGCCATCGACAGCGTAGGAGGGGAGTTCAACGCTTTTACCTCTAAAGAGTATGCAGGTTATTATGTGAAGCTTGCTGCTCATCACAAAGAGTTGGCGCTCGATGTGATCTCAGACATGTTGCTGCATGCTCGTTTTGATCAAGAAGAAATTGAAAAGGAGCGTGGGGTGATTTTGGAAGAAATCAACATGTATCAAGACACGCCCATGTACCAAGTGGCGTGGGATTTTGAGCGCGCTTTGTTTGGGGATCAACCTATTGGTTGGGACGAAGGAGGAATCAAAGATGTCATCCGCGCTCTGCAACGCAGTGATTTTGTGGAATACAAGGAGTCTCTCTACACCACAGGCAATATGGTGGTGTGTTTAGCGGGGGCGGTGGATCATGAAGAAGTGGTGGAACTTGTGAAACGGTATTTCCCCATGGAGAAAAAAGAACCCACTCGTACCATGCCGCCTGCTGTGGAAGGTCTGGATACTGTAAAACGAGTGAGTCTGGGCAGCAAAAAAACGGAGCAAGCCCATTTGGTTTTGGGAGTTAAAGGCTTGCCTGAACAGCACCCAGATCACTATGTGCTTCGAGTGCTCAGCTCCATTTTAGGGGGCAACATGAGCAGCCGCATGTTTATGGCAGTGCGTGAGGCTAAGGGTCTGGCTTACTATATTTCTTGTGGTACCGAAGATTATCTCGATACGGGAACTTTTTATACCCGCGCTGGAGTGGATGTGAATCGCATCGACGATGCGATTAAAGAAATTTTGGTGGAATACCAAAAAATTGCAGACGCACCCGTAGATGAACAAGAGCTTAAGAAAGGAAAGGAATTTTTGAAAGGGAAATTGACGCTTTCTTTAGAAGATTCAGAGCATGTAGCTCAAATGCATGCCCGTAATGAACTCCTTTACGACCAGCTCCGCAGTTACGACGACATTGCTGCTGCAGTGGACAAAGTTACGGCGGGGGATGTTGAGCGCGTGGCAAAAATGCTGTTGAAGCCGGAGGCCATGCATCTTGCGGTGATTGGTCCTTACGATGATGTGGCGCGGTTCGAGAAGCTTTTGGTTTAAGCTTCTGCGGGCTCTGGGATTGGCCAGCCTCTGTAAAAGAGTTTGAGCAAGTCCTTTCCAAAATCGTTTTGTAAATTTTTAAGGTCCTCCCCGTCTCTATCTGGGCAGTAGCTCTCTGGTTGTGTGGACCTATTTTTGATTTGTTCTTGTACTATGTATCTGAGGTGATAAAGCCTTTGGACGAGTGTGGAGAGGTCTTTGGTGAATTTATAAAGACGAATTTCATCCAAATCCCAGCTTTCTTTGGACCAATCCACTCTAGGTGCATATTGATGTAAGATAGCCTCTTGAAAGCCAATCTCCTGGTCCAAGGAGTAAAATAATTTTTCTAGTTCTTCTAAGCAGATCGTATGGATTCTGTCGTCAAAGTAGGGGTGGGATTCTTGGTCTTCAGGATGGTCATGATCCATGTCTCCAGAGTAGAGAGCAGCCGTTACCACTTGTTTGGTTAGATCCTCTAGTGTGTTTGAATTGAGATGTTCCATTTAATTATTTTCCTGCTCAATGGGAGTCCATTGTGCACAGAAGGTCGAGAAAAGACTATGAAGCAAACTATATCCTTTCGGTACAAAATTTTCTAAATCTTTTTCAGTCAGTTCGAATTCAGCTATTTTTTTGGCCACTGCTTGATAAGCTCTCATTTCGATGATTTCTTCTAGGTCTCGATCTAAATGGTGCAAAACGTAAAGGTCTCTTTTGGAAAGTCTCACTTGTTTTCGAGCTTCTTGCTTGGCCAGAGTGCGCGGAGGAGCCACTCTTCTTCTTACCTTTGCTACTTCAATGTCTCTTAAAACATCCTCGCAGTACGTACGGATCTGTTCTTGGAGCTCTCCGATTTCTCTCCAAGTGAGTTGGTGAATCCGGTGGTCGAACTCGGGATGAGTGCTGGGGTCGTCAGGTAGATACCTTCGTAGATTTCCGCTGCGGATGGCTTTGCCTAGGATGTCCCGACTTCTTTCGTTTGGTGCGGTCGTTTTTTGCATAGGCGTATTTTATGCAATCATAGTGTTTTTCGTCAAGCGCTGCCGTTTTGACTTTTCACCTCTTTTGATGCACTTTACCAGCGTCTTAACTTTTCAATTTTATGGCTATGGAACGTACTTTGGTCCTTATTAAGCCGGATGGTGTTCAACGTGGACTCGTGGGTGAAATCATGTCTCGTTTTGAAAGGAAAGGTCTTAAGATGGTGGGATGCAAGATGATGAGCCTCGATGAAGCGGTGCTCAGGGAGCACTATGCGCACATTGCGGATAAGCCTTTTTTTCCTGGAGTTTCTAAATTTATGAGCAGTTCTCCAGTGGTGGCTATGTGCTGGGAAGGGCTTGAGTGCGTAGAAGCAGTTCGCTTGATTACTGGTATCACTAAGAGCCGTCAGGCCGATGCGGGAACCATTCGTGGTGACTTTGCCATGAGTGTTTCTTGCAACGTGATTCATACTTCTGACTCAGTAGAAACTGCTGCCAAAGAGGTAGCAAGGTTCTTCAAAGCGGACGAACTTTACGACTACTCCAAAGGAGAATACGAACACGTTTATAACGACGAAGAACGAGCTTAACCCGCAAACGGTACAGTTGCTTGGATTGCTCCGAATAAATGTGTACCGGCTTTTACAACTGCGGTTACAGTAGGATAGGCACTTTTTACTGCTGTAACGATACCATCATCGGCACTGTGAACGATGACTCTTGTCCCAATTAAGTCTGCCTTTAGCGCTTTGAGCAGTCCCTCGGCAGTTCCATCGCGGTATTTTCCGTCCAAAACGAGGAGGTCTGGCCTTTCAGGCTGTGTTAAACAGGTACGAATATGCGTAGCGAGGTCTTCTAAAGGAATTCCCTTTGAGTCCACAATTTCTGCCGTATAGGGAGGATCTGCTATTTTTAACTGCAATCGGTACAATTTTTGTTCAGGCAGCTCGTCCTCTACTACAAGTGCTTTTTTTGGTGTGCTTTCAGACATTTTCTATTATAATAGGACCTGTATTATAAAATATTAATTGCAGATGGTCAATACTAGCTTCGTTGGCATACTTAACCTTACTCCAGACAGTTTTAGTGACGGGGGACGTTTTAAAGGTATGGGGGGTGTGGAGGATGTAGCGGCAGTGGCTCAGCAAATGGTAAAGGATGGAGCGAGCGTCTTAGACATCGGTGGGGAATCTACCGGACCAGGAAGCGTGGACGTTTCTGAAGAGGAAGAGCTCAAAAGGGTGATCCCTGCGATCCGAGCCATTCGAGCTGCTCTCCCAGCAGTTACAATCTCGGTAGACACTTGGAAGAGTGAAGTGGCCCGCCAAGCCTTGCAAGCTGGGGCAAATATAGTGAATGATGTCACGGCTGGGCGTGGGGATCCTCTTATGTTTAGTGTGGTGGCGGAGGCCGGTGTGCCGATAGTTCTTATGTACTCCAAGCAAAATTCTCCTCGTACCGACCGTGAACAGGTGCAATACAAAGATGTAATGGAGACGGTAAAAAGTTTTTTGAAGGAGCGAATAATGGTGGCGCGTGCAGCGGGTGTAAAGGAAATTATTGTCGACCCGGGTATGGGTGCTTTTGTGAGTGGAGACCCCAAATACAGTTATGAAATTATTGATCGTATCGAGGAGCTGCAAGAACTCGGTTGCTCCATTTGGGTAGGGACTTCACGCAAAGGATTTTTAGGTGAAGATAAGTTGGGAATGACCCTTTGGACGACCTTAGAGCTACGCGGCAAGGTAGATTATTTGCGCGTCCATGACGTGTTTGAGAATGCCACGGCCCTATGTTAGAGTGACTTCTTTTTTAAAACTCTTATACTGACGGCGATGTTGGTTTCCAAAGAATTCACTTTTGATTCGGCCCATTTTCTCACTCAATATCATGGGAAGTGCGAAAATTTGCATGGGCATACTTATCGTCTCCGTGTAACGGTGGAAGGCCCGATTAAAGAGGATGGAATGGTGGTGGATTTTAAGGAGCTCAAAGCTGTGGTCAAAGAGAAAGTAGTGGATCGCTATGATCATCAGAATTTGAATGATTTTTTTGAAAATCCCACTGCTGAACTTATTGCGGTGCAGATTTGGAAGGACTTGGTGGATGTTTTGCCTGGGGTGAAACTCTATGAAGTAGTGCTTTGGGAAACGGCAGAAAGTTTTGTCACTTATCGCGGCGAGTGATGCATGTTTTTTTAGGGCTCGGAAGCAATTTGGGAGATCGAGATTTAAACCTGATTACGGCGCGGGATTTGCTGATGAAAAACGATGTCCTGGTGATGGGGCAGTCTTCTGTGGTGGAAACGGAGCCCTTGGGTGGCTTGGATCAGCCCCTTTACTTGAATCAAGTGATTGAGTGCCAGACAGAACTCCCTCCAGAAGAGCTACTAAAAATTTGTAAAAAAGTTGAGCAGGAAATGGGACGACCTGTTGCGGTAGAACTTGGGAATGTCCAATTTGGCAAGAAGGTGGAGGAATCTCGTTGGCAGTCTCGTGTTATAGACATTGATATTCTTTTTTATGGAGATATGGTGATGCATTCTCCACTACTCGTTCTCCCCCACCCAGGTGTGGTAGACCGGAATTTTGTGATGGATGGTGTCCTTGAGTTGGCGCCGGATTTTGTACATCCAGGGCTTAAAAAGCCATTGAAAGCGCTGCGTGCTCAGGCATAATGCCTGGGATGAATCAGAGGCAACGTGAACTTCGATTGGCCGCTTTAGAGCGAATTCGCAAGGCGGGACAGGGGCACAGTGGACGTGTCCTCTCTTCTATTGATCTTATGGAAGGGCTCTATTTTGGCAAGGAGAATGAGCGTCAAATTTTTAAACACAATCCTAAAATCCCTCAATGGGAGGAGCGAGATTTTTTTGTTCTCTCAAAGTTGGAAGCCTTGCCAGGACTGTATTCTGTGCTTGCCAAAGATGGATACTTGCTCCCAGAGCTTTTGCCGACTTTTCCAGAACGAAAAGTGCCAGGGGTGGATGTTTCGGTTAGACATCATGCCGAAGGAATTTGTTTGGCGGTAGGGATGGCCGAAGCGATAAAAATGGACCGTCGCAATCAGCATGTTTTTTGTTTGGCAGCTGATTATGAGCTCGATCATGGCCGAGCTTGGGAAGCGATTATGACGGCCGCAGAACATAAGTTGGAACGTCTTTGTCTGATCGTTGATGAAAATGATCCTCGGGATGAACCCATTCAGGAACGCTTTGAGGCTTTTGGTTGGAAGGTGATTAAGCTCCGTGATGCCCATGATCATGATGAAATCGTTTATGGCTATATGAAGGCGCGGCTCACTTTGAGGAAGCCCACTTGCATTTGGGCACCTACTAAAAAATCTGCCGGAGTACCTTTTGCTGAACGCAAGCCGGAATATGACGATGTGGTCTTTTCTGACGGTGAGTTTGAGGAAATTCAACATATTCTTTTATGATCGATATCAAACTGACGCAACTTGGGCTCAAGATTAAAAACCTCGTCGTGATCGACCTCAGTTTTCCTCACGGAGTTTTCCCAGAATTTAAAAAAGTTTATGACCCTCGCTATCTTTGGATGCCTTGCCGAAA
Source organism: uncultured Candidatus Peribacteria bacterium (assembly GCA_964516995.1). Classification (GTDB taxonomy): domain Bacteria; phylum Patescibacteriota; class Gracilibacteria; order UBA1369; family 2-02-FULL-48-14. Next base: position 30,447 of record CAZFAV010000001.1, read on the forward strand.
AGAATTGGTGCTGCCTTTTGCTTCAGGGCTCGCTTCGTTTGGTAAATTAGTGCTGGTTTATGGATTGGCGGATGCTGAGCTGAAAGAGATGGAGCCTACAGTGAATGTAAAAGTGCTTCGACCTAGCCCGGAGGGCACGTGGCAAGATTTTGAAGAAAGCTTGCGGCGCTTTGGACCTGAGGTTTTGTTGATTCCAGAGTAAAATTGAAGTAGACTGAGGCCCAGTCACACGCAAACATGGCACTTAAAAACCTGAAGATTTTCTCCGGCACTTCGCATCCAGATTTGGCAGCGGCAGTGGCGAAGGAACTTAAAGTACCTGTTTCTAAGATGCACACCACGCGTTTTGCATGCAATGAAATTTATGCGAAGCCCGATGAGTCTGTGCGTGGAGCAGATGTGTTTTTGTTTCAGACTTGCACAGGGAATGTGAATGAAGATTATATGGAACTTTTTATTATGATTGATGCCCTCAAGCGGTCTTTTGCTCGAGAAGTTCATGTGGTTATTCCGCATTTTGGTTATGCCCGACAAGACCGCGTGGCGTCTCCCCGTGAGCCGATTAGCGCTAAAGTGATGGCAAACTTGATTGCGGCAGCGGGTGCCGACCATGTGATTTCTATCCACTTCCATAGCGATCAAACTCAGGGATTTTTCCCTTTCCCTATGGATAATCTCCACACGAGGAATTTGTTCGCGGACTATTTGAAAAAGAAAAAACTCAAGGATCCCGTGATTGTAGCTCCCGATGCGGGCGCTGCTAAAGAAGCAGGACGACTTGCACAAATGCTCGATTATCCTCTAGCCGTGCTCACCAAAAAACGTCCTCGCTTTAATGTGGCGGAGGTCACTGCGGTAGTGGGAGATGTGGAAGGGAAAACCTGTATTTTAGTGGATGACATGGTGGATACAGCGGGCTCGGTTTGCGCTGCTCATGATGCCTTGATTGAAGCAGGAGCAAATAAGGATGTTTATTTAGCTTCTACGCACGCCGTGTTTTCTGGTCCGGCCATTGATCGTTTTAAGCAAACCGGATTCAAAGAAGTGATCGTGACGGATACGATTCCTATTCCCAAGGCCAAGCATTTTAAAGGATTGGTGGAGATTTCTGTAGCCCCTCTACTGGCACGTGTGATTCGCAGTGTGCATGAGGCAAAATCGGTAACCCAAGCTTTATGATGATTTATTTGGGTAGTGATCATGCGGGCTTTCAGCTCAAGGAGACGCTTCGTGAACATGTGAAGGGATTGGGACATACCGTGGTGGATGTGGGTACTTTTTCCGATGCAAATAAGGTGGATTATCCGGATATTGCCAAGGATTTGGCAGAAAAGGTGATGGAGAGTGAAGGAAGTCGAGGAATTTTGGTTTGTGGCACGGGAATTGGGATCTCTATTGCGGCCAATAAAGTAAAAGGAATTCGTGCGGCCAATGTGCATGACACTACAGAAGCGCGACTTTCTCGTCAGCACAACGATGCCAATGTAGTAGCGATTGGTGAGCGGACTACTGGGGCTGAAACAGCTAAGGATATTGTGACTACTTTTTTGACTACTGATTTTGAAGGAGGTCGGCATGAAGCCCGTGTGGCCAAAATTAGCGCGATGGATCATGGAAACTAAAATCCAAATTTCGCCGTCCATTTTGTCGGCGGACTTTGGCCGGCTTAACGAGGACATTGCTTCTATTGAAGCTCTTTCAGATTCCTTGCACGTGGATGTGATGGATCGGCATTTTGTGCCCAATCTCACCTTTGGAGCTCCGGTGGTGCGGTGCATTAAAACGAGTCTTCCGTTGGAATGCCATCTCATGGTGGAGCAGCCGGAAAAGTATTTGGAAGATTTTAAAAAGGCCGGAGCACATCTCTTTATTTTTCATGTGGAGACCACCAAGGATCCACTTGGGCTCATTGCTAAAATCCACGAGCTCGGGATGAGGGCGGGAGTTTCTCTCAATCCAGGCACTCCCGTTTCTGCGGTAGAGGGGCTCATTCAAGATATCGATAGTGTGCTGGTGATGAGTGTGAACCCTGGATTCGGAGGGCAGGCTTTTATCCCTGAGGCTTTAGAAAAAATCTGTCGACTGCGTAGTCTCAGTGGAGATTTAGAGATTGCGGTGGATGGAGGAATCAATGCCGAAACGGGAGCTCAGTGTAGAGAAGCGGGAGCGAATGTTTTAGTGGCGGGTTCTTATATTTTTGGGGCAGGAGATCGAGCTGCAGCGATTAAGAGTTTACGTCAGTAGTTTTTTATGCCGCTCTACTTACAGAGTCGGGTTGAACTTGGCTGTTTTGAGTGAGTTCTTTTAGTGCGACCATGAGACGGCGGCGGACCTTGCGGGTGCCTAGGGTAATCACGAGGACACTTCCTTTTATATCTACGCGAGTGCCTAGCTTTAGACGCATGAGTTCGGCAGCCTCTTCCATGTCTACATCAGGTTCGTTTACGCTGAGTTCGTAAAACTCTTCTGCCCATTCGGGGTTTTCTCCAGGTTGGTGTCCCGCCGTGTTAAAGATGGTATTGCTTCCAGAATCTTCTCCTAAAGTAGTGGCAGCTTTGCGGCCCTCTTCAGGTTCATTGGCATCCAGATCAGGTATAAAGCGATAGTTCATAGTGATTTTACTTTAGCACAGGTCGAGCTTCGGCGACAGTATAGCCCTTGGCTTGAGTGATTTTTTTGTAATCGCCAAAAATTTCTTTAAAAATTCGTTTGATGTAGTCGTTGAGGCCAGCGATAAAAACCACCACTATTCGTCCGCCGGGGGCTAAGTGCGCTTTGGCGTCTTGGAGCATGAGTTCAAAGAATTCTTTTCCGGGTTTGGCCGGTAAGTTCGATACAATCAGGTCAAATTGGGCATCTTTGGGCACATGCGAAAAGGCATTGGAGAGGTAAACTTTTGCCTGATTCAGGCCATTGAGTTTTGCATTTCTTTCCGCATATTCTACTGCGACAAAGTCTTTGTCCACCATGTCTACAGAAACTGCGTTTTTACCCAAAACGATGCCGATAGGTCCATAGCCACAGCCTAGATCAAAAATGCGATCGGTAGGCAGAGCACTCAGGTTTTCTAAGAGAAGCCGAGTGCCATCATCGATGTCTTTTGGGCTAAAAAGTCCCCAGGTGGTGTAAAAACTCCAGCTTTGGTTTTGGAGGGTAGGTGTGAGTAACGTTTCTGGATTTGTCATGCGGTGATTTTAATGGATGAAACACTTGGGGGCTAGGGTTGTTTAAATGGCGAGAGCGAGTAGAATGCCTCTTACCACTAACTTTTTGCTTATGATTCAAGTCAAGAACTTGACAAAGAAATTCGGCGACTTTACGGCTGTGGACGGTATCTCTTTTGAGGTCAAAACTGGAGAGATCTTTGGATTTCTAGGCCCTAATGGTGCTGGGAAATCTACTACTATTAAGATTTTAACGACCCTTCTTGATCCGAGTGAGGGTCATGTGACTTTGAATGGTCATGATCCTGCCAAAGACGCGGATGCTGTTCGACGCTGTTTTGGAATCGTTTTCCAAGACCACAGTTTGGACGACGAACTCACCGCTTGGGAAAATATGGAGTTGCACGGAATTTTGTACGATGTGCCTACCGAGCTCCGCCACGAGCGTATTGAACAGCTCCTGGGTTTTGTAGATCTGCTCGATCGTAAAAACAATTTGGTAAAAGAATTTTCTGGTGGAATGAAGCGTCGCTTAGAAATTGCGCGTGGGCTTTTGCATCATCCTAAAATTATTTTCTTGGATGAACCGACTCTGGGTCTTGATCCTCAAACGCGAAATCACATGTGGACTTATTTGGAAAAGTTGAATAAGGAGGAGGGAACAACGGTCTTTTTTACCACTCACTACATGGAAGAAGCAGACAGACATGCCCAACGAATTGCCGTGATTGATCATGGGAAAATCGTAGCCTCCGGGACGCCTACAGAGCTTAAAAAACAAGCGGGCAAGGACTCTTTGGAAGATGCGTTCTTGGCGCTTACGGGTAGCAATATTCGTGATGAGTCTGCGAGTTCTTTGGATTCCATGCGAGCGATGCATCGTATGTGGACTAAAAAATAACCCTCCTTACTTTATGAAAAAAATTTACATCCTTTGGCTTCGTGAGCTTAAAAAATATTTTCGCTCTAAATCTCGTATGATCGGATCTTTGGCTCAACCACTGCTCTATTTATTGGCGCTGGGCTATGGTTTTGGTTCTGTGTTTCAGCAGGCAGGGCAGGGGAGTTATTTAAATTTTTTAGCGCCGGGGATCATTGGGATGAGCATTATTTTTGCGGGGATTTTTTCTGGAATGGCTGTCATTTGGGATAGACAATTCGGCTTCTTAAAAGAAACATTGGTCGCACCAACTTCTCGTTTGAACATTATGATTGGTCGCACTGCTGGTGGGGCGACCATCGCTACGATTCAAGGTCTTCTTGTCTTGGCTCTTTCGATCTTGTTTGGATTCCGTCCAGAAAATTGGCTCGCCATTTTACCTGCTATTTTGATCATGTTTTTGATGGCACTTTTGTTCACTGCTTTGGGTACGATGATTGCTTGTAAACTGGAAGATATGCAAGGTTTTCACCTCATCATGAACTTTTTGGTGATGCCACTCTTTTTCCTTTCGGGTGCGCTTTATCCTTTGCAGGGGCTTCCTAAGGCTTTGGACATTATCGCCAAGATGGACCCACTCTCTTATGGGGTAGATGGAATGCGAGGGCTTTTGCTCGCTAGTGGACACTATAGCCTTTGGTTAGACGTGGGAGTGCTGAGTGGATTCACGTTGATCTTCCTCGTTTTGGGGACGCAATTCTTCAAGAAGATCCAGGCTTAAAAGGCCTAAGAATAGTGATTCTGGCGATTTTCCTTACTGCCTTTTAAATTAGTCTAATCGGGTAATACGCACGGTTCCACTTTCCAGATTGCCACCTGCACTAAAATGAAAAACATCGCCAGAAACGGCTACCAAGGTGCCTTTTCTGTGAACATGCAACAAAGTATTTTGGGGAGAGTGTATGCCAAAATGAGCACACATCCGATCAACAAATTCCTCTTCAAATGAAGTAGGAAAGAGTGCACTTTGAGCAAGGTGGGGATCATTAGAAGGCATTGCATTCCGAACCATTTGAACCAGCTCGTAAACTGCTGAACGCACCCCATGCTGGCTAGATAATTTCGACAAGTCTATAAAACATTCCACAAAGCGAAGGGTGGTTTCCTGAGGGAGCGGAGATCCTTCGTGATTAATCATACCCAAAAATGTAGAGGCGTAGGCTAGGCAGCCGCGTTCAAACGTTGTCACTCCTAGCACGCGAGGAGACTCTGTACTTGGTGTATCTGCATGAGCAAAGAGTCCAATCGAGGCGTTGAAATCCACGTGAGGGACTCTGTCTACAGGCCGATTCCCTGTTTGGCCCCAACGCCATAATTCACTGTTTAAAATATACTCTTGTTGTATTTCAGTCAGTCCAGGAATAGTAACAGCCCCAAAACGCTGCCTCAAGTCAGCTGTGATCCTTGCAAACCTATCTCGGCCTTCAATAAGATCTTCATCAAATGAGTCCACACAAAACCCCAAACCCTCGGGGTGCATTGTATCCGCAAGATCTGGCCTCAGTATTGCTCCTCTTAAACTTGGTTCCATTAGAGAACTATCTGTTAATATAGGCTAATTTTAATTATGTATATTTTTGTGATTTTGTCAAGTTAGTAGACTATTGCAAGTCAAATAAAGCCCTCAGCGAAGCTGTGAACTGTTTCCATGGTGATCGCGGCAGGAGTCGAACCTGCGACCCTCAGCTCCGCAAGCTGATGCTCTATCCAACTGAGCTACGCGACCACGTGGGCGCATGGTAGGGCAAAAGGTCAGCTTAGGCAAGTTCTTTTAAATCTTATCTGCGCCGTGCTGACGGAGAAGATTTTGCATTTCTTGGTGCAGTAGACCATTGCTTGCCAAGATGGCGCCTAGTTTAGGGTTAAATGGAGTTCCGTCTATGTTGGTGACGGTCCCCCCGGCCTCTTCTACAATGATTTTACCTGCAGCGATGTCCCAGGGTTGGAGATCGTATTCCCAAAAGCCGTCGTAACGACCAGCGGCAAGAAAACACAGATCTAAGGCTGCACTTCCCAGTCGTCTACATCCGTTAGAAACCTTGTAAAAAGCATCCCAAAGTTCCATGTTTTTGGCATAGCGAGCGCCGGCCCGATCGTAAGAAAAACCGGTGCTGAAGAGGGCCTTTTGTAGCGAATTGGTCTTTGAAACGTGAATCGGTTTATTGTTGCAAAAAGCTCCTTTGCCTTCTTGAGCCCAAAAATTTTCTCCGAGTCCAGGCACTTCTATCACTCCAATGATAGGTTTGCCTTTGTGGATGACCGCAATGGAGATGGAGAAGATAGGGAGACCATGGACAAAGTTAGAAGTCCCGTCGATGGGATCGATGATCCATTTGTATTCGCCCCCTTTTTCTACAGCTCCGCGTTCCTCGGAAAGGATGGAATGATCTGGGAAATTGCTTTCGATGGTTTTTAAAATCAAAGCCTCGCAGGCTTTGTCTACTTCGGTCACATAATTGATGGGGTTGCCGTTTTTCGTCTCGACGGTGAAGCCCTTTTGTTGAGCTTTAAGGGCCATTTTACCCGCATCATGCGCGAGTTTTTTGGCGATTTGAAGGAGGTGCATGGTCATAGTGGCGTGGTGAATGGCTTTCATAATACCTTGAAAAGCCTGTCTCTGTAGAGGAAAAACTTGACATAATCTATTTAAATTGTATCATTTAGCTATGATGCATTCCCAAGTTCTATATGTTCTTGCCCTCCTTAAAGATCGCTCCCTCGTTTTAGGGGCTAGTCAGGTTTGGCTTGCCGAATTGCTTTCTATGGAAAGAACTCACCAATCTCTTAAGAAATAATCATGAGTCGATTGCCCGGTGAACTAGAAGGATCCGTCCCTCCTCTCAGTCACAGTGATTTTGTTCGTCTGTGCCGACGTCCAGAGAGTGATCTAGATCGATGGAGGGTGGAGCCGGCCCATTTTTTAGATGCAGAAGCTTTAACTGAGGTTTTGCAGGCATGCCGTTCGGGCGGTTTGCAAGTCTTGGGTTTGAGACAACGAAACATGAAGCCAAGTGATTTTGATAATTTTTCAACTCGAATGAAGGCCCAGGGGATGGGACGCTTGCCAGAATTTGGTTTGCAACTTGCTGACGCTCCGTTACGACAAAACCCTAAGGATGGGCGCATGTTGGTGGGCGCTGAAGTTGCTATTGATGCCTTTGAAGGATTAAAGTTCACCCCTGGTTTTTTTTCTCCTATCACTTCACGAGAGCAAGGTGGCGTAAAGTACCAATTTTCCGATGGTATTAATTCCCGTGATATCGGGACTTTGTCACCTTGGACTCTATGGAGACAAGTATTTGAGCGCTAAAGGGCACTAGAAGGAGAAGGAAAACTGTGCTAAACTCCTTGGGCCTTATTGTTTTTGATGATCCAGAAAAAATTCAAATTGGCTTCTACTATGCAGCCCAAAGGTGATCAGCCTGCGGCTATTGAGAAGTTGGTAAAAGGGGTGGAGAAAGGTTTACATCATCAAGTGCTTTTGGGAGCGACGGGAACGGGTAAAACTTTTACGATTGCTAATGTGGTGGAGCAAGTGCAGCGGCCGACCTTGGTTTTGGCCCACAATAAAACATTGGCAGCTCAGCTTTGCAGTGAGCTTCGAGAAATGTTTCCGGACAATGCGGTGAGCTACTTTGTTTCTTACTACGATTATTATCAGCCAGAAGCCTATTTAGCTGCCAGTGATACTTATATTGAAAAGGATGCACAGATCAATGAGGAGATCGATAAGTATCGTCACAAGGCTACGGAAAATTTACTTACGCGTCGTGACACGATTGTGGTGGCTTCTGTGTCTTGTATCTATGGTCTGGGTTCGCCTAAGGAATATTTGGATTTGAGAATTGAGCTTAAGCGTGGAGAAAAAGTGCCGCGAGAAAGTTTGCTAAGAAAGCTCACCGATTTGCAGTATGTACGTGCGGCCATGGATTTTAAACAAGGTATGTTCCATGTACTCGGAGATGTTTTAGAAATTTTCCCTCCAGGAGGAGACACGGCGCTGCGTTTGGAATTTTGGGACGATGAAATCGATAAAATTACGGAGGTGGAACCCTTTACCGGTGAGGTGATGGGGGAGGTAGAAGAAGTCACTATTTTCCCTGCCAAACACAATGTGACGACCGAAGAAAAAATCAAAGTGGCTGTGGAGCAAATTCGTGGAGACTTGGAAGTCCGTGTAGAGGAACTGCGCAGCATAGGCAAAGGTTTGGAAGCGGAGCGTCTTAAAACTCGCACCGAATACGACTTAGAAATTTTGCAGGAAACGGGTTATGTGACAGGTATTGAAAACTATGTACGTTATTTCAACGACATGGGCCCGGGTGGCAAGCCCGCGACCCTTATGGATTATTTCCCCGAAGACTTTTTATTGGTGATCGATGAATCACATATGACGGTTCCTCAGATTGGAGCGATGCACAATGGAAATCTTTCTCGCAAGCAGTCGCTGGTGGAGCATGGCTTCCGTTTGCCCTCCGCTTTTGACAATCGTCCTCTCAAGTTCGAAGAATTTGAAGGCTATATGAAGAATACGATTTACGTTTCTGCGACTCCGGCTAAGTATGAAATGGGGAAGAAAGAAGCGCTCGTGGAGCAGATCATTCGTCCAACAGGACTTTTGGATCCTGAAATCTCCGTGCGCAAAAAAGAGGGCCAGATTGATGATTTGCTTGAAGAAGTGCACAAGCGCATCGAAGCCAAGGAACGTATTTTAGTGACCACTCTCACCAAGCGTAGTGCCGAGGACCTCACAGAATATCTTACTGATGCGGGTATTAAGGTCCGTTATTTGCACTCTGATGTCGATACTTTGGACCGCATTGAGATTTTGCGTGATCTTCGTTTAGGAATCTTTGATGTGCTGGTGGGGATCAACTTGCTGCGTGAAGGTCTAGATTTGCCGGAAGTTTCCCTGGTGGCTATTTTGGATGCCGACAAGGAGGGCTTCTTACGCAGTACTCCAGCGCTGATTCAGACTATTGGCCGCGCCGCGCGTAACGTGCATGGCCAAGTCATTATGTATGCGGATAAAGAAACCGATGGAATGCGCGGCGCGATCGAAGAAACCTATCGTCGTCGTGCCATCCAAATGAAATTCAATGAGGATCATGGAATTACTCCTCAGTCTATTCAAAAAGCGGTAAAGGACATTGAGATGCATCGCAAAGAAGTGGAGAAGAAGCAGGCGCGTCGTTTTGACACTAAGAAAGTTCCAAAGGAAGAGCTGTATCGTCTTATTGAAAGTTTGGAGGCTGAGATGGATTTGGCGGCCCAAAATATGGAATTTGAGAAGGCAGCAGTACTCCGCGATGAGATTGAAGAGATGCGGGAGAAGATGAGGTAAGCAGATTGCCAAAATGCGGTTTTTATCGTAAGATTTGAGCTTAGCTTTGTTTTATGTCTCGATCTGAGTATTTGATGATGATGGATGGACCTTTGGAGGCCACTCCGGCTTTATATGAAGGGCGAGGGGCTGCGCTTCGTTTTGTTCGTCCCACAGATCGATCCGATATTCCTGAGGGCAGTCAGCTTCATCTTTTAGCAAGGTGTCCGGGCGGATGGGAAATTTTTTTGGATGGCATTTTAGAGACCATCGCTCAATTCAGAGCGAAATCGGGGCGAGTTTTAGCCTATGTTTCGGAGCGAGCCTTGAGTGCAGCGGCTATTGCCGTAGGAGAGGCAGACCAGTTAATGTCTACCCCTAGAGCCTCGTTTATGTGGCATGCAGCTGCATATGGAGAATCTTTGGAAGGATCTTCAGTAAGTTACCGTCCTGTACATGTGACACATGCGCGCCAACATTTCAGTAGAGTGGCTGGTTTTTTGGCGCGTTCTCCTAGGGATGAGGTCCGTGCACAAATGATTGCTGAATTTGAAAGAGCAAAACGGGATCATACGAATGCAAGAGATGAAGTGAGATGGACGGCAGAGCAATTGATGGAAGCTGGTTTAGTGCATGTTGTGCCTGATGAAAAAGCTTTGGCGGGTCACCTTTTGATGCTTTCTAACGGTAAAGTTTCCCCCAACAATTCTGTTGTGGCGCCTTTTTTTGCCCCTCATTATTAATTTCTTGGCAAAGTTTGCTATAGCCCCTTGCTTTTTTCGCGAGGATCACTACACTATCGGCGTTTCAATTCGCATCAATGAGCCAATTGTCCGCCATGATCCAGCCCAAAAAAGATGATCAACTCTCTATAATGTCACGTGCCTTCAGGCACTACACTTTGATCACGTCTCGAGTTTTGGCTGCAACGGTAGGAACTGTGGCATTGATGGGAATTCCTACTTATTTCATTGATAAATGGCTGGGCACCTGGCCTGTTCTTTTTGGTTTGGCTCTGGTGGCTTCTTTGCCCCTCTCCCAGATTTTAGTTTTGCGTTCTGTTAAAGAATTCACCAAGAATAATCCACAAGACTAATGCCCGAAACCACCACTCTGCCGGAGGCGGAAGAAATGACCACCACTGTTCCTGTGGAAGGGCAGGTTGAAGAACACGCTGAAGAGGGTGGGGAACATGTACAACTCGCTGCAGAACCCGCCTTTATGATTGGAGATTTTACGGTGACCAATACCATGGTGGCGACTTCTGTCACCACTGTTCTTGTTTTGATTTTTGCAATCTTGGTGCGTGTAAAAGCCGGAGTGATCCCTAGTCGTATGCAGGTTGTTTTTGAACTCATCTATGACGAATTTTACGTGCGTATCGAAGAAGCTGTTGGAGAAAAGCGTGCGAGAAAACTGGTGGGTATTATTTTGACTCTTTTCATTTTCATTTTGTTCGCTAACCTTTTTATATTACTTCCTTTGGTGGGTAGTTTTGTGACGGAACATGGCCATTTTATGCGTACTCCCACCACTGATTACAGTATGACGATTGCCTTGGCTTTAGTGACCATGGGAGCTGCACATCTTATTGCCTTTACGGCTTCTCCTCTTGGGCACATTGGGAATTTTATTCGTGTTAAACCCTTCTGGGACATTATTCGTGGCAAGCGCCCTGTGTCTGAGCTCTTTAACGCCGGGATAGAACTGTTCCTGGGCTTCCTGGAAATCATTGGGGAATTTGTAAAAGTGATTTCACTCGCGACTCGTTTGTTCGGAAACATTTTGGCTGGAGAAGTAGTGATTGTAGTGATTTCTGGACTCATGTTTGCCACCCAATTTGTTGTACCGATTCCGTTTATTGCGCTAGCCTCTTTTGCAGGTTTGATTCAAGCGTTTGTCTTCACTTTGCTTACGACGATCTTTATAACAAATAATCTCGTGCATGCAACGCATCACGAGCACTAAAATAAAAAACCTTACTTCGTTCATCCATTTTAATCCCTTAACCCAAAATTTATGGATGCAGAAAGCATGAAAATGTTAACGGCTGCGCTCTGTGTAGCCCTCGGACTCCTTGGCCCTGCGCTCGGTGAAGCACATGTGGCTAGTAAAACTATGGAAGCGGTAAGCCGCAATCCAGAAATGAGCGGTAAAATGTTCACCAACATGCTCATTGCCATGGCCTTCGTAGAATCCCTTGGTGTGTACTGTTTCCTTGTAGCCCTCATTATTCTCTTCGTTCTCTAATTTTATGGAAGGACTTTCCAAACTAGGAATAGAGCCGCTCAGTATCCTGATTTACCTCGTGAATACGGGATTACTGCTCGTGGTTTTGACCTATGTTCTTTATAAGCCGGTGATCCGATTCATCGATGCTCGTCGCAAACAAATCAGCGACAGCGTGGATGAGGCCCGACTGCTGAAGGAAGAGTTGGATAAAAAAGCTGCTGAGGTGGCTGAGACTCAAGCTCGCTTTGAGGCTGAACTCAAAAAGGAGCGTGAATCTCTCCGCAAATTTGCGGAAGAACGCCGCAGTCAGCTGGAGGCTGAAATGACGACTGCTCGCACGGAAATGTTGCAAAAGGCTCAAGAAGAAATTGATGCCCGTAAGGGTGAACTCATGAAGGACGTGGAGAAATCTCTCCTCGAACTCATGAAAAAGATCGTTCTTGAAGTAGTGCAACACAAAGTGCCTGAAGACGTGATTCAGGCCAGTATCCATGATGCTTGGAAATCTTATAAAAAATAAGTATGTTCACTGGTTTACTTACAGCGCTGGTAGTGGAGCTCACCCGTTTCCTGGGGAAGCACTCTGATTTCTTCGACCGAAAGGCCGATGCTAAAGAAGAGGCTGTTAAAGCGCTGAAGGTGCCCACCAGCCTCAAGCATTATATGGCTCATGTCTCTGCGGAGCACTTTTTGAAGGATCTTCGCCTTGCGATGCAAATCATCAATGGGGCAGATATCCATCAATTGGGACTCCACGGAAATGCATTCTTTAAAGCAGTTGTAGAGTTTTTGACCTCTTCTTTTGCAGGCAAACTTGATGAACTTCCCGAACGCTTTTACATGCTTCCTTACGAGGATCGCGTGGAGGCAGCGGAAAAAGTCATTGAGAGTGACAATGCAGTGGCGCAGTCTCTCCGGGAAACGGTGGTAGTGAATTCTTATCAAGAAATCGCTAGCGCTGTGGAAGATTTTGCTAAAGAAGTGACGGGTGCCACGACGGTGCTCGTTCAAATGCCTCGCGAGATTTCACTCGAGCTTAAAAAAGAAATGCGTCAGACGCTTCAGGCTGAGCATCCTTATTCTTTTCCGATTTTTCAAATCAACCGGGGTCTTATTGGAGGCTTTCGTCTTTTTGTGGACGGCAAGACCCAAGACCACTCCTGGTTTAACCGTATTGTAAAAATAACGTCTTATGTCTAAAGAATTACAGCAGTTCCTCTCTGGCATTGAGACGGCTCTCATGGAGGGTCCGTCTGCTAGTGCTTCCGATGAGAAGGGTCGTGGAGTCATTCAGTCTTACAAAGACGGAGTGATCCACATCAAGGGTCTTTCCAACCTCAAGATGAACGAGGTCGTGGAGATCGAAAGCGTGGACGCAGAAGCCTTAGTGATGAATCTTGAAAAAGATTCCGCTTACGCTCTCGTTCTCCAATCCAACAAGGGAGTCCGTGAAGGGCTCTTTGTAAAGGCTACCGGACGCTTCATGTCTATTCCGGTGAGCAAGGATGTGCTCGGACGTGTGATTGATGCGCTCGGAGTTCCACTCGACGGAAAGGGTGCTATTAAGGCTGACAAAATGATGCTGCACGAATCCCCAGCTCCTTCCGTGATGGTGCGCAAATCGGTACACCAACCAGTACAAACAGGAATCGTAGCCATCGACTCTTTGATTCCCGTGGGACGTGGACAACGTGAGCTCATCATTGGAGACCGCCAAACGGGTAAAACCACTGTGGCGATCGATGCCATCATCAATCAAAAAGATCAGAACATGATCTGTATTTATGTGGCTGTGGCTCAACGTGAATCCAAGACCGCTCAAGTGGTAGAAACTTTGCGTGCTCATGGCGCTATGGACTACACCGTGGTGGTGTCTGCTCCTGCAGCCTCTTCTGCCGTTATGCAATTCTTGGCTCCTTATGCCGGAGTGGCTGTGGCTGAATACTTTATGCACCAAGGGAAAGACGTGCTCGTGGTTTATGACGATCTTTCTAAGCATGCCGTTGCTTACCGTGAAATGTCCCTGCTGCTCCGCCGTCCTCCAGGACGCGAAGCCTATCCAGGAGACGTGTTCTACCTTCACTCTCGTTTGCTCGAACGAGCCGCTAAGCTCAACGAGGAAAATGGAGGAGGAAGCATCACGGCTTTGCCTATTATTGAAACTCAGGCTGGAGACGTGTCTGCTTACATTCCTACCAACGTGATTTCTATTACGGACGGTCAGCTCTTCTTGGAATCTCAACTCTTCAACAAGGGTATTCGCCCCGCTATTAACGTGGGTATCTCCGTTTCTCGTGTGGGAGGAAGTGCTCAAACCAAGATCATGAAGAAAGTGTCTGGTAGCGTAAAACTCGACTTGGCCCAGTACTACGAACTCGAAGCGTTCTCTCAATTTGCTTCCGAACTCGATGCTTCTACTAAACAACAGCTCACTCGTGGGCGACGTGTAGTAGAATCCCTTAAGCAAGGGCAACACGAACCTTTGCCTCTCTGGCAAGAAGTGGTGGTGCTCTACTGTGCGACCAAGGGTTACCTCGATGCGATCGAACCCGAACTCATTGGAGGGAAAATGAAGGCTCTTTACGAGCTCATTGAATCCAACCACGGAGCTTGGGTCAAAGAAGTGATGGAGAAGAAGGAGTTAACGGCTGAAATTGAAGCCGGACTCAAAGAAGTAGTGACTAAGTTTCTTTCTTAATATTTAACTGCTTCGCAGCGATGTCTGGAGCTCTACTCGAAATTCGGAAGCGTATCGGCAGCGTGAGGAACACGCGCAAGATCACCAAAGCCATGCAGCTCATGGCGGCGACAAAAATGCGTCAGTTCCAAAAACGTGCTGTGTCCACTCGTGAGTATGTGTGGGAGCTCATGGGACTCCTCGAAGGTAATTTGAGTGTTCCTACTTCTTATACAGAACAAAGAGAAGGAGGGAAGATCCTGTTCGTGCTCTACACGTCTGATAAAGGTCTGTGTGGTCCGCTCAATAATAAGCTCATCAATACTTTGTTCCGCAGCGAGGAATGGAATAACACTCCTGCAGAACAAAGATTGCTCATTACCTTGGGTAAAAAGGGTTATGATTTTGCCCGCAGCCGCAGCATTCCTGTGCTTAAACACTACACAGGTGTACCTGAAAAAATGACTGCACTTGAGGCCATCAAAATTACCGATACCATTTTGAATGAGTGGAAAACAGGGGAAGTGAAGCAAGTGATTTTTGCTGCTCCTTTCTATAAAAATTCCATCACTTTCTACCCGGTGGTTAAAACCTTTTTGCCCTTCAGCAAGGAAATGATTGTCTCCAACATTGGCCCCGATGAGCACGCTCGTCGCCATCATGGTTCTGCGCATGCGCAGGACCGACAAACGATTTATGAACCTTCGCTCGAACGAGTGACGGAAAGACTCCAAGAACAAGTAGTGATTTCATTGTTCATGGGGGCCTTCCTCGAACTCAAAGCGAGTGAATACTCCAGTCGTATGCTGGCCATGCAAAACGCTACGGACAGCGCCGACAAGGTGATCAATGAACTTTCTCGTCAATACAATAAAGCTCGTCAGCAAGCCATCACAGCGGAAATCGCTGAACTGGTGGGAGCGAGCGATGCTATTTCTGCTTAACCCCTTAATTCCCTTTTATGTCCGAAAAGAAAAAAAATCCCGTGGGAAAGATTGTCCGCATCATCGGTGTGGTGGTGGACGCATATTTCCCAGACCATGTGCCTCAACAATATTCTGCTCTCCACACCGAAGGACCCAACGGTCGTGTTGTGCTTGAAGTTCAAGCCCACCTTGGAAATGGAGTCGTTCGTACGGTATCCATGTCCACGACGGATGGTCTTTCCGTAGGGCAAGAAGTGATCGATACCGAAAAAGCGATCCAAGTTCCTGTAGGGACTCAAGTGCTCGGACGTGTGATCAATGTGACGGGAGATATTATCGATGGAGAAGGGGCTATTAAGGGCGATGTGGAATACCGAGGTATTCACCAACCTGCTCCCAGCTTTATGGAACAAAATCCAAAAGTAGAAATCTTTGAAACGGGAATCAAAGTGGTGGATCTGCTCTGTCCTTTCATTAAGGGAGGAAAGGTGGCTCTGTTCGGAGGAGCCGGAGTAGGAAAAACCGTGATCATGCAGGAACTCATCCACAACGTAGCTATGAGCCATGGAGGATATTCCGTATTTGCCGGAGTAGGAGAGCGCAGCCGTGAAGGTAACGATTTGATTCACGAAATGCGCGACAGTGGTGTTATCGACAAGCTCGCGATGGTGTTCGGACAGATGAACGAACCTCCAGGAGCTCGTATGCGTGTGGCTCTCACGGGTCTCACCATTGCAGAAAAATTCCGTGATGAAGGACTCGACATTCTGATGTTCATCGACAACATCTTCCGCTTCACTCAAGCCGGTTCCGAAGTGTCCGCTCTGCTCGGACGTATGCCCTCCGCTGTAGGTTACCAACCCACTCTGGCTACGGACATGGCTGCTCTACAAGAACGTATTGCCTCCACTCGTAAGGGTTCTATTACTTCCGTGCAAGCCGTGTACGTGCCTGCCGACGATCTTACCGATCCGGCTCCAGCTACGACCTTCGCGCACTTGGATGCGACCATCGTGCTTTCACGTAAGCAAGCGTCTATGGGTCTTTTCCCAGCGGTGGATCCTCTCGATTCTACCTCCAGCGCTTTGACCCCTGACTTGGTGGGAGAAGAGCACTACCGTGTGGCGACTGAAGTTCGACAGCTGCTCCAACGTTACAAGGAACTCCAAGACGTGATCGCGATTCTGGGTATGGACGAACTTTCTGAAGATGACAAGAACACGGTGTACCGTGCTCGTAAGATTCAAAAATTCCTTTCTCAAAACTTCTACGTGGCCGAACAATTCACCAGCATGCCTGGTCAATATTACAAGGTGGCAGACACCGTTCGTGCGTTCAAAGAAATTTTAGAAGGTAAGTACGATCACATCGACGAACAACTCTTCTACATGGCTCCGTCTCTCGAAGACGTGATTGCTAAGCACGAAGCTTCTAAGAAATAATTTTCTTTTGATGAAAACCTTTAAGCTCATCATTCGTACTCCTGATCGAGAACTCTTCAATGATTCGATTGTCTCTGTGTCTTTGGATACAGAGCAGGGTCGGATTCAGGTTCTTCCTGGGCACGCAGATCTTATGACTACATTGGAGTTCTCGCGCATGCGAGTGGACATGGAGGGACGCAGTATTCAGTTTGTAGCTCGCAGTGGAATCTTCTCATTTGATCATAGTAAAAATTCCGCAGAACTTTTAGCCCTTTACTGTGAAGAAGAGTCTGAGGTGAACCTTCAAAATGCTGCTGAATATTTGGAATTCTTAAGGACAGAGCTCGCTAAAGGGGATCTTTCTGATTACCAGGTGCTTTACCTCCAAGGGGAAAAGATAGCGGTGGAAAAGCAGGTCAAAGCAAAAGCTTCAAGCATTTAGTTGAGCCATCCTTCGTCATCGTGAATGCGAGGATCTAAAATGAGGATCCTTTTGCCTTCCCAGGAATTGCCCAAAAAGCGGTCTAAAATCCCATGAAAACGAAGCTGTGCACTGGGTAGAGAAAAGCCCGTGTAGGGATTTTCGTAGGCTTTTGAGCGGCCCATTTGAATGGGGTCGTGAGGATTACGGAAGGGTAGGCGCTCTATGATGAGGAGCTGTAAGGGGATGTTTTCTTTGAGTAGGAAATCGAGGAAATCTTCGTTGCCTACGAAAATATTTTTCCCATTGGTTTCTTCCGCCATCTTACTGATTTTTCCCATTCCTCCTCCCATGTTTTGTACAAAAAGTTTTTTTCCCCATTTTTTAATGGGGTCGGTCAGTTTAAAAAAGAGCTGTTCGGAGAATGGCATGGATGAAACAAGGACTAAGCTATTGCCTGCGGAGTCTGGGAGGCACTTAGAAAGCTCATGGAGTGTTTCAGAAAGGTGTTTAGGGTCATTGGGTTTTGCTAAAACTTGCTCCGGGAAAAGAATAGGCAAGGGTAGTACATCTTCTTTGGTGGTGCTGGTGAGTTCCTCAGGAAGAGCCAGTTCTTTCTTGATAAAAATAAAGTCATCTTTTCCTCCTCCATGATGAGTGAAAAGATGAAGTTTTTGGAGGCCATTCCAAATGCGTTCTTTAAAGAGCTCGCTCGGATGTTCTGGGAAAGCGTGGACTACCGGTTGTTCATCTAAGCTCCAGGTGAGCCATAAAATGGGCTGTGGTGTCTTAAGGAGTTTGAGAAGGTAGCTCACATAGCGAGAAAACTCATCGAGAGTGGGAGTGGCTTTACAGTCGTTTCCTAGTGCAGCGACAGAGTCTTCTATGGATAGCGCAGACTCACGGACCTTGTTCCATTCCATGGAGTTGGTGTGCCAGGGCTCCACCACCAAGGGATGACGAGGGTCATTTCCCTCACCATTCTTTTGCAAGAACATGCCTATAAATCCAAAGAGAATGGACACGCGTGCGGCCAAGTGATCGATGACTTCTCCTAGATTTGGATTTTCTAATTTGAGCCGATGTAGATCGCCTAAAAAGCGGCTTTCTCCCAAGCGGATGTGAAAGGCTTCTTCCAGGGTTTCTAAAAGTTCTTCAGCGTGCCCAATCACGACAGATGAAGGATAATTTAAGGACGGATTTTTTCGACTGCGATCTTTGAGAAAGTGCAAATGAGAAATGACGACCACTTTTTTTTGGTACGCTTCCTCTATGGCTTTTTTAAAGAAAGACTCAGCATAGTCCGACTCCTGGCAGCAGATGTCGAACCAGTGTTCGTTTTCTTCTTTAATGAGTCGAAGCTCCGATTTTTCACCCGTTTGAGTCTCAAAGAGCCAAAGCTTACATTTTATCCCTAACATAGTTTCTATGGGGCCGAGCCGCTCTGCAGCGAGCAAACGATCGAGACGATTTTCATCTAAATATTGATTGGGATGTTTGAGAATCCCCACATTTTCTAAGGTAGGCACTGTAGAAACATCGGGAAGCGTGAGCAGTGTTTGTTCAGGGAGTTGGAGCCCATAGCTCAACAGATCTTGATCTGTGTGACTGCCTTCTTCTATCAAAAAAGGGGATTTCAAGTTCCGTGTGAGTTCTGTAAGATTCACATGAATTTCGCTGACGCTAGGCTTTTCTTTTTTACTCGCGAGCATTCTTTCTCCGGTTGGCTTCTCTAGATGGGGGAGTAAGTAAGGTGCCCAAGACCAATCGCTTTTTTCTAAGAGTGGACGAATGGTTTTTTTCTCTTTTTCACTCAGTGCAGAAAGATGGCTGTAGAGTTTTTTGAGGAGCTCAATGTTTGGGAGCACATCGTTGATCGCTCGGTGAGCATCTGGTTGTGGGATCCCCAACTTCTTGGTGAGTACTTCTAAACTGTAGCTTGGCTCTTTAGGGAGTAAGACTTGAGCCAACTGACAGCTATCCAGTTGTATGTTTTTGAGTCCTGCTCCATGCATGTTGAGAAAATTCACATCGAAGAAGATAAAATGGCCCATGATGGGGTGAGAGCCAATTTTTTCTATAATAATGGGAAGTACGTCTTTAAATTCTGGAGCATCCGCTACCATTTCATTACTAATACCGGTGAGGTGAGTGGTGAAGGCTGGGATAGGGATGGGAGGCTTTACTAGTGTGGTCCATTTCTCGTGAATTTTTTCATCATCAAACAAAACTACGGCCACTTCAATGATGTGGTCGGTTTTAGGATTGAGTCCGGTCGTTTCTAAATCTAGTCCGATGAACATGCGGAGAGTTTACTCCGTTCCATTCAAGTAGTCGATCACCTTCTGAAGGATCACGCAGACTTCGCCGCGAGTGAGGCCTTTGTTCCCTTGGAATTCACCATTATAGCCGTTCACGATGCCTGCTTTTTTAGCGAAGGCGCTGTACTTGGCAAACCAGTCTCGTACACTGTCTACGTCGGCGAAATTTCCCGTGGTATCTGTGAGGTTTGTAAAACCGGCAGCCTCTAAAATGATTTTTAGCCCCTCTCCGCGAGTCACGGGTTGTTCTGGCTTAAAGGTCCCATCTTCAAAGCCACTCACGATCCCAATAGCTGCTCCCGTGGCGATGTATTTTTCAGCCCAGTCTCCCGTTGGAATGTCTAGAAAAGTGCTGTCGGTTGCTGCACTGGTTTCTACTTCAAATGCCTCGAGGGCCATTTTCATGATTTGAGCACGAGTCACCAGATCGTTAGGTCCAAAAGTCCCGTCGCCATAACCGCTCACGATGCCTTTTTCTTGCAAAGACTCAATGGCGTCTTTGGCCCAGTGATCCTGAATATCGGTAAGCGGCTCTAGGGTGGTTTCTTTTGTTTCCGCCGTGCTTAAAGTGCTTGGATCGGTGGGGTTTTCTTCACTTTCTAAAACATTGACTTCGCTCAGACCTTCGTCCCAAGATAAAAACAAAGGGAGCGAGGTGCTCACTACAAGAAGTAGAAAGACAAAAAGAAATTTTCTCATGGCGTGGTGGAGACAGAGGCATTTTACCCGAAGTCCTAGAGCATCGCTACAAATTCATCGAACAAGAAAGCGGTGTCGTTGGGTCCGGGGCTGGCTTCTGGGTGGAATTGAACGGAGAAGAAGGGAAGACTTTTGTGTCTAAGTCCTTCTACGCTACCGTCGTTTGCGTTTTTAAAAGAAACTTCCCAATCCTTGGGGAGGCTTTTTTCGTCTACTACAAAGCCGTGATTTTGAGAGGTGATGTAGCAGCGGCCTGTGCGAGTATCTATACAGGGCTGGTTTTGACTGCGGTGTCCGAACTTTAGCTTATATGTTTTTGCTCCTGCTGCACGGCCCATGATTTGGTTTCCCAAACAGATTCCAAAAGTGGGTTTTTTGCTCTTAAAACATTCCTGCATAATGGCTACCGTCTCATCCATCATTTCAGGATCTCCAGGCCCGTTGGTGAAGAAGAAGCCATCAAAAGGCCCAAAGCCTTCTTGAAAGGGGCTCATATTCCAAGGGAATCGAGTCACCTTGAGGCCGCGTTTGATGAGGCTGCGTAAAATATTTGTTTTCATTCCGGTATCGATGAGGGCCACATGTTTTTTACCTTCACCATAGGTTTCTGCTTTAGTAGGGCTCACTTTTGCCACGAGATTCTCTTTGTTTGGGTCGTAGAAATTTTTGTCAGGCTTTAGGTCTGCAGGGTGAATTTTCCCGAGTTGAGAGCCACCATCTCGAAGAAGTTGTGTGAGGGCACGTGTGTCTACTCCTGTAATCCCGGGAACATCATATTCTCTTAACCAATCTGATAGAGATTTGCCTGCATTCCAGTGAGAATAAGTTTCACTGTAATCGCTCACGATGAGTCCTTTTAAATGAATACGTGTGCTCTCAAAAAAATGACTGAGTTTATTCTCGTCCAGAGATTCTTCGGGTACCCCATAGTTGCCCACGAGAGGGAAGGTGAGGACCAGGATTTGGTCTTTAAAAGAAGGGTCGGTTAGGCTTTCGGGATACCCTACCATTCCAGTAGTAAAAACTACTTCGCCTTCACTTTCTTTAAAAGCGCCAAAGGCGTCTCCTGTAATCTGAGTGCCGTCTTTAAGGGTCAGGGTAAGCTTTTGCATCTTCCAGAATTTAGCAGTTTTTTGTGGGAAGTCTACTGCTCTTTTCCCGCTTCTTCTTCGGCCTCCCATCTCTTGACTTGCTCGTCTACTTGCTTGATTAAGGCATCCAAGCCTCTTAGTTCTAACATTTCAGGAGTATCGAAGGGGTCACTCTTTGTTTCAATGACAGTAAAGCCTGTACTCTGTAAACGAGGGATGAGGTCGTAGGCATGACCTTCTCCAAACCAAACGGCAGTGGGGCCTAAATTGGGATTGTACTGGTAGACTGTTTCTAAGCGGTTTACCGCTACTTCATCCCTCTTTTGGATGACCCAAGTTTCTTTCAAAACATCTAAACGAGCAGTGGTTTCTTCTTTGCGATCTTTTACTAAGGAGCGGAAGTCCTTTATAGCTCCAAAGCCGAATTGTTGAGCGGCTTCTTCTAGTTTAAATTCCAACCAAACACGTGAACTGAACCTCTCTTTCATGATTGTGCTGTCCACTTGGCCTTTATTTTTCTGATCAAAAAGTCCTAGTGCTAAATGGATTTGAGCCGCTTCTATTTTTTGAATTTGGCTTTCTATATATTTCTTTATTGCTGCTTCGCTCATCTGACCTTTTGCTTTTTCGGCCAAGGCTTTTGTGTCTTCATTTCTCAAACTGATTTTATTTTTTTCTAAGACTAGTATCTCAATCAAAAATGCATTTTTTACGGTGCCGTCCTCCTCGAGACCCAGACAACTTAGATCTGGATTATTCAAAACGATCTCAATAAAATCGGATTGGCCATTGAGCAAAAAAGTGTCTTCTCCGTTCCAACCTTCTAGTGCGATGGCTTTTACGCCGCTTGTTTGGAGGGCATCGAGCCTTCTTGTGTCATAGCTTGGGTCGATGTGTTTGTCGTTGACCACCACTACTATTTGTCCATTACTCCTTCCGGTAGGCTCGTAGACCTCCATTTTTTCTTCTCCATTCATTCGTAATCTTTCCAGGAGAGAGTCTTTTTGAGGAGAGTCTGGATGAGTTATTCCACGAGCATCGGCTAAATTGAGACAGCGCTCGGTTTGCTCGTGGACACTCCTGCTCGCGACTTCTAATTGGACTTTTGTATCTGGTGCGCCAGCCCTAGCCACACTAGGGGTGAGGGCAAGTAGAGCTGGAAGTAGGAATTTATTCAAAGACATTTCTAGATTATAATATATTTTTGTAAAACGTCAAAAAGCTCAGATCTTGCCTAAGTCTGAGGCTTTGGGTAAGGTTTTGCTTGATGAAAAATTTACTTTCCTCAAAAGACCTGACTCGAGAAGAGATTCTGGTTTTTTTGTCTCGAGCCGCTAGCTTTTTGCCCACGGTACAAGAGCGCAAAAGACTCAAACTGGCAGAGGGAAAAATCCTAGCCACTTTGTTTTACGAGGCGTCTACACGCACCCGCTTTTCTTTTGAAACCGCAATGCTACGACTAGGAGGTCATGTGATTTCTAATGCGGACATGAATAGCACCTCCTCTGCCAAGAAAGGAGAGTCCCTTTTTGATACGGCTAAGATGGTGTCTACTTTTGCGGACATTATTGCGATGAGGCATCCGGTGCAAGGAAGTGTGGCTGAGTTTTCTACGGGAAGCTCTGTACCCGTTGTGAATGGAGGTGATGGGGCGGGTGATCATCCTACCCAGGGACTTTTGGATCTCTTTACTGTAAGAGAAGAACTTGGCACCTTGGACGGACTTACTTGGGTGATGGTGGGGGACTTAAAGAATAGTCGTGTGGTGCATGCTCAGTGCCAGTATCTCTCACATTTTGATAAAAATCGTTTTATCCTCGTTTCTCCAGAAGGTTTAAAACTTCCTACGACCTATGTGGAACTTTTAAAAGGGAAGGGGCTTGAAGTGCAGGAAACTGAAGACTTAGAGAGTGTGATGGGTGAAGCAGATGTGCTCTCCGACACACGTATTCAGCAAGAACGTTTTGAAAGCGAAGAAGAATTCAAGAAATATTTTGGAGTCTATGTTTTGACGCCAGAACTCATGAAAAAGGCAAAGTCAAAAATGGTGGTGATTGATCCTCTCCCTCGGGTGAATCATATCGACCCGGCGATGGACGGTGACCCTCGCGCTCTTTATTTTAAGCAAGTAGAATATGGAGTGGCTATGCGTATGTCCATTTTGGCTGAACTTCTTGGTTTATGAAACTTCTCTTCAAAAGAGCCACTGTAGTGAATAGCCGTAACCAGAAGATGCAGGATGTTTTTGTGGATTCAGGGAAAATTGTAGCTACTTTCCCGGAAAAAGAAGCCGACGAAGTGATCGATTGCAGTGGCAAATTTTTACTGCCCGGCGCCATTGATCCGCATGTCCACTTTAGAACTCCCGGTGCGCCTCAAAAGGAAACTTGGGAAACGGGAAGTCGAGCGGCTGCCATGGGTGGGGTGACTACGGTTTTGGATATGCCCAATACCAATCCTCCCACAGTGGATGCCAAAGCTTTGGAAGAAAAACGTACTCTTATTAAAGGAGAGAGTTATGTAAATTATGGTTTTTTTGCAGGTGCTACTGAGGACATTCAGGCACTCGCTGGAATGAAGGGAGTTGTGGGAGTCAAGGTCTACATGGCTTCTACTACCGGTGATTTACTTTTGGATCAGCCAGATGCTTGGGAAGAAGTTTTTAAACTTGCCAAAGCTAAGAATTGGGCAGTGGTGGTCCATGCAGAAAAGGAGTCACGCATTCGAGCAGGGCAACGTGATTGTGCATGTGCTCGTGAAGCGACGGAGGCAGCCTTAGAACTTCGAAAGAGGGTGGGTAATCGATTGCACATTGCTCATCTCAGTTGTAAGTCCGAGTTGGATTTGCTCCGTGAATATCGTGATAAAAAAGTGAGCAGTGAAGTGACCCCTCACCATTTGCTTTTTACCATGGAAGATACTGAAGATGGATTTTTAAAAATGAATCCACCGCTCCGTACTTATGTAGATGTGGAGGCCCTTTGGCGAGGACTTTTAGATGGTAGTGTCTCTTGTATCGCTACGGATCATGCCCCTCATACTCGTGAAGAAAAAGAGTTGTCTTTGGAGGAGGCCCCAGCTGGGGTTCCCGGTGTAGAATTTAGCTTGCCGCTCATGCTCAATGCTGTGAATGAAGGCAAGTTGCCTTTGGAGCGCCTTGTGCTTCTTATGTGTGAGAAACCCGCAGAAATTTTTGCTCTTCCTGGAAAGGGGAAAGTGGAAGTGGGCTACGATGCCGATTTGGTTTTGGTAGATATGGAGAAGCAGGCAGAAGTAGAGTCTAAAAATGTACAGTCCAAATGTGGATGGACTCCCTATGAATATTTTAACCTCAAAGGTTGGCCAGTGCTTACTGTGGTGAATGGAGAAATTGTCATGAGGGATAGAAAGATAGTGGGGAAGAAAGTGGGGCTGGAGCTTGTTTTTCCCTAATCCCTTGCATTGACGGATCACTCAATTTAATGTATTTTCGTTTCTTCCTTTCATTTACCTTTCTATTTATATATGCATAAAGTTTCTCGTTTTATTTCGAGCCTGGCTTTGTCTGCCTTGCTACTCAACTTGTTTGTAGTTCCCGCTCAAGCGGACGAGGGGTCTGAGGAGACTCTTCTGCCTGATTTGGTGGTGAGTTCTGCGAGTTATGAGAGTGATACTTTTAATTTTGTTGTTTCTAATACCGGTGCTGGGAACGTAGATGAAACCCTTTTCCCTGATCTTAACTTTATTTTTGATTTTACTTCTTCTGAGCTCCCTGATCCCACTTCGGTTTCCATTCCTATTGATGAAGCTGGAGGATCTGCCTACCGTACCGCAGGGGGATCTACTACGATTTCTCTTCCTGTAGATGATGAAGCGCCTGGCTGCACGATGTACTTCCTTTTGGTGGCTGATGGGAATGGTGAAGTAACTGAATCTGATGACAGTAATAATGAATACCGTGGAAGTTTTAATTTATGTTCTGGACTTGGCATAGATCTCTATACAGAGAGCACAACTCCTATGCACGATATGATCATCGATTTTGAACTTGGAAATCAAGGAAGTATCAGTGTGCCACATTCTTTTGCGGATGAAGATTTGGGAACGAACTATTTCTATGTAGACGGTGTGTATGTTCGTCAAGCTCGTTGGTCTTGGCATGTGGCTGGTTTTGATCTTTATTCCGTAGCAGGTGGATCTCAAACGCGTTATTTGCCGCTTTACTATGTGTCTACATTGACCACTTTAGGTTCGCATACTGCGACTCACTGTATTGATGCAACGAATGTAGTGGAAGAATTGGATGAGGAAAACAACTGTGCAACTACTACTTTTGAGCTGACTGAACTGCCCGATTTATTCGCCACGGTTAACTCTGTGGATACGGACACCGGGACTTTGAACTTTACTCTTGGGAATAATTCTAATGTTAATGTCCTCAACTGGTTTGGAAATTATGAGATTAGCATGAATGGAACGGTCCTGCAGGCTCAAGACTGGATCACGGATTCTGAAAGCTCATACGTGAATGCCCTGACCAGTTCTGCTCGAACTTATGTTTTTGACACGTCGATTTTGATGGAAGGAAGCAATACTGCTCAGGTTTGCATGGACCAAGAAGCTAATATTACTGAATCCGACGAGACCAATAACTGTGCTGCGTTGACCTTCACTGTTTCAAGCGAAGGTGGAGACACGGGTGGCGGTGACACCGATTCTGGAGGGTCTCCTACTGACCCTTCTACCCCTACCGACACTTCTACTCCTACCGTTGTGATTGTGGGGGGCAGTGGAGCCGGCAACTTCTCTCAAAGTCACCAAGATGATAACGATTCTGAAGGATCTTCTGATTCGGATGTCGTTTTGAGCGAAGATACGGGTACGGAATGTGCTCCCATGCCCTTTGTGGATGTAGACTCTTCTACTGTGGGTTACGAGGCTATCCTTGGACTTTGGTGTGCTGGAGTAGTTCAGGGCCGTGATGCAACTCACTTTATGCCTGATGATTCCATTAAGCGTGACGAAGTGACCAAGATTGTGGCACGTCTTTACGGATATGTAACCGCTCCATCTAACGAATTGCCAGTTCTCACGGAAACTTCTTATACCGATGTTCCTGTGACCGAAGTTTTGGCTTACTACATTGAAACTCTTACGGGTCAGACTTTCTTTGAAACAGAAAAAGCTTTGGGTATTTTCCGCCCTCATGACTACATGACCAGCACTGAAATTGCTGAGCTTTTGAGTCAAGCTACCGGTGAAACGGT
The DNA here is from genome assembly GCA_964516995.1 of uncultured Candidatus Peribacteria bacterium. Taxonomy (GTDB): domain Bacteria; phylum Patescibacteriota; class Gracilibacteria; order UBA1369; family 2-02-FULL-48-14. Next base: position 56,911 of record CAZFAV010000001.1, read on the forward strand.
GACTGTCGAAATGGTGGCTGATTACAAGGGAGGAGACACTATGAGCCGAGGAGGATTTGCCGCTTTGGCCATGGACTTGTTCTAATTAGACGTCAAAAACTTGAATTTTAAAGGGGCTCATGGTTTTATTCCCATGAACCCCTTTTCATGGCAGACCTCTCAGTAGAATTTTGCGGCGTACGCTTCGAGAACCCTATCGTTCTGGCGTCCGGCGTTTTGGGAGTAACTGCCGACAGTATGGCACAAGTGGTCCGAAATGGGGCAGGAGGAGTGACTTCTAAATCCCTTTGGCCCAGAGAGCACGTGGGGCACCCTAATCCTACCATTGTGACCAGTGAGCACTGGATGCTTAATGCAGTCGGTTTGCCAGATGCAGGGCCAGAGAAGGCTCGTGAGGAAGTCGCTCGCTACCGTGAAGTGTGTAAAGCGCCCTTTATTGCGAATATTGTGGGTGGAAACATGGAAGATTATGTAGCGATTGCAAAAGAAGTGGCTCTTCTCCAGCCAGACATTGTAGAAGTGAATATTTCTTGTCCCAATGTGGAAGATGAATTCGGCAAGCCCATGGCCTGCTCGGTGGTGAAGTCTGCAGAAGTGACACAAATGGTAAAAGAAGCTTTGAAGGCAGCGGGAGCTGCTACTGTGCCGGTGACCGTGAAGCTTTCTCCCAACGTGGAAGATATCGTAAGCATTGCCACCAGTGTCCTCAAAGCGGGTGCCGACGGGGTAACGGCGATCAATACGGTGGGGCCAGGTATGGCCATTAATATCGATTTTGCTCAGCCTATTTTGGCGAATCGTGTGGGTGGCCTTTCGGGTCCAGCTATCAAGCCACTGACAGTGAAGTATGTCTATGACATCTATAAAGCTCACCGTTGTCCCATCATTGGAACGGGGGGAGTTTGTACTGGTGAAGACGCGATTGAACTCATGATGGCGGGAGCGACTTTGGTGGGGGTGGGAAGTGCGGTGTGGCTGCGCGGCCAGGAAGTTTTTGGGAAAATTGTGAAAGAAATGAACGATTGGTGCGATGCACATGGAGTAGAAAAACTCTCTTCTTTAATCGGTAAGGCTCATGATGCAAATCATTAACACGCTGCCCATTGCTGCGACTGTGAAAGAGATTGTTCAAGAAAATGAACAAGTGAAGACTTTTGTTTTGGATTTAAGTTTGGGAGCACAGCCGGGGCAATTTGTGATGATTTGGATCCCACGATTGGATGAAAAACCTTTTTCAGTCGCCATGGACAATGGACGTGAATTACACTTGGCGATTGCCGATGTAGGCCCTTTCTCTCACGCTATGCATCAGCTTAAAGTGGGAGATCAGGTGGGTGTACGTGGTCCTTTTGGACAAGAATTCACTTGCGAAAAAGGCCAACACCTCGCTTTTTTGGCTGGAGGTTATGGGGCAGCACCCTTGTATTTTTTTGCCTACAAGGCGGTGGCGATGGGATGCACTGTCGAGTTTGTGGTGGGAGCGCGACGTAAGGATTTGCTTTTGTACACCGAAAAAGTAGGCCAACTTGAAGGGGTGAATCTCCATGTAGCCACCAACGATGGAAGTGCTGGTTTTGAAGGCTTTAATACCGTGCTTTTGGAGCGGGTAGTGATGGATGCCAAAGAAGAAGGAAGGCCCGTGGACTCCATTTATACCTGTGGACCTGAAATCATGATGCTCAAGGCTGCCGAACTGGCTCAGCGCGAAAAAATGGATGCGCAAATTTCAGTAGAACGATATATGAAGTGCGGCTTTGGAGTGTGCGGAAACTGCTGTGTGGATGGAAGTGGAGTGCCCAGCTGTTTATCAGGACCTGTGATGCCACTCAAGAAAGTGCTTGAACTTCGTGATTTTGGTAAATATCACCGTGACCACGTGGGTCGCAAAAAATATTTTAACGTTTAAGCATGGAAAACTATCCTTTGTCAGTGGCCGAAGAACTGCTCGCCATGGGCGCTTTTAAAATTTCTTTTGATCCACTTTTTACTTGGACTACGGGGCTTAAATCTCCTGTTTATTGTGATCTTCGTGCGCTGATTTCCAACGTTAAGGCGCGTTGTACCATTGTGGAAGCTTTTCAGAAGCTCTACCCTATGATGATGGATGCCGATGTGATTGCTGGGACTGCTACTGCTGGTATCCCTTGGGCGGCTTGGCTGGCGGAGGCTCTGGGAAAACCCATGGTTTACGTACGCAGTGCGGCCAAAGAACATGGTACCAAAAAGCGCATTGAGGGCGATTTGCCTCCAGGTAAAAAGGTCCTTTTAGTGGAAGATCATATTTCTACTGGAAGCAGTAGTATTTCTGCCGTAGAGGCACTGCGTACAGAAGGGCAGGCGGTGGTGGATACTATTGTGGCCATAAATACCTATGAAATGGCCAAGGCCACGGCGGCTTTTGCTGAGGCCAAAATACAGATTCGAACGGTGACCAATTTTACTACGATTTTGCAGGCTGCCAAAGCGCAGGGCCTTATTGATGATGCCAAAGTGGGGCAACTGTTGGCTTTTAGAGAAAATCCTGCTGAATGGGCATCAAAACAAGGTCTCTAGTAGGGTAGTCTGGCTTGACCCAATTCTTGACATGTTTTAGAATTGGTCTCTGTCTAACCTTATTCATGCGCAGTTTAGCTTTACCCCTGCTACTTGGAGCTTCTGCTCCGGCCTTGGCTCAAACTCCTGCGTTTTACCCTAATGGAGGGGATTTAAAGCCTTTAGAAAGAGGAGCTTTTACGGATGCTGTGCATGTAGTGATTGAAGATCCTGGGAACTGTGGGCTGAGTTTTCAACGTGCGGAAGAACTGGCTCAAATAGGATATGAAGTTCAACAAATTGGAGCCAGTTGGTGTGCCTATTGGCCTTTGGATGTGCAAGACAAGCAGAAAGATAAACCACTTTTTTTAAAGGAACGAACTTTGCCCGGCGCTTCTGATCAGTTGCGTCGTTGCTATAAAGCTGAGAGCTATGCCGGGGCTTTTGAAGGAGTGAATGAACTTGGAGAAGCCGTTACTTATGTTATTTTGCCCAGTGATCACCTCGCAGATGGAAACACAGTTGCAGTAGACTGTTCTGTCGTCCCTCATGTGAATTCCTCGACATCAGTCCATTTAGATCATTCTCCTCAGGTTAAAAGTGACAAAAGAGAATCCTTCCCTGACTTGCCTTTAGATGCTGAACCTAAAGAGTCAGGACGTATGGCAGAAGAGCCTGTAGAGAACCTACGGGGGGGTGAATTTTTTATCGAATGGCCTGACGGCACAAAAGAGCCCGTGAAACCCACCATGACGTCCCTTACCCTACAGGGGAATTGGAGCCTTCAAACTTATGATAAACAATACATAGATGTCAGTGCTTACGATCGAAGAGAGAAGACTGGTGATCACTACGCTTATACTTTTGTAGTGACCTTGAGTGAAGACCGTACTCGCGCCAGTGGACCTAGCCTAGTGGACGGTATTAAGTTGCCTCGCTACAGCACGCTTTTCCCAGAGAAAACTAATGTTTCTGAACTTCAAAAGGCTACTTATAAGCTCAGCAGCGATCCTTTGGGTGAGCCTTTTGCTTTTGAATCCTGGGATTCAGCTCAACGTATTTTGACTTTGCGAGATCCTTCCCAGGAAGGGATTTGTTATGAAAATAATACTTATGTTAAGAAAGAGGGGGTAGGCAAGGATGTGACCTACTGGATGGAATTGGGAGACATAGTCAATTGTGAGCAAGATGCATCGATTGACTCTGCTGCTCCTAAAGCTCGTGGACCTTTCCTTCAGGCGGTAGAGCCTCTTGCAGGAGTGGGTGTAGACATGGAATCATTGGTGGATCCTTATGGTTTGGGGGTTGGGGCAAAAGCGCGTCTGGGTGTAGCTCTTAAAAGTCGCCCTGGTGAACTTGCTGCCTTTATAGATTTTCTCGTAGATGTAGATCATCCTGGTGACCGCTTGGGGTTGGACCGTGCGGGGCTCAGAGTCTCACACACAGTTCCTACTGACTTAGGAGGTTTTGGATTTGCGTTAAACACGGGATGGTCTATGGATCCTCAATTTGCTCAGTTAAACGGTCCCTTTGCTGGTTTAGAATTTTCATGGGCTCCTCAAGGGAAAGTAGGGCCCTTGGGCATTAGAACCGGGCTTTCCATGAACAATGATTTTTTAGGTAATCAATACCCCAATTTAGAGACTGCACTTCTCACGGAACTCTCCTTTCCTGTTTCATTGAGTTCCCAATCCGAGCTTCCAGAAGGGGAAAAACCTACCACACACCGGCTTAGCTTAGACACTTCAAAAACTTTCTCATTACCTTCCTTGCAGGTGCCTACCTACACCGGTGCCATGGATGCCCCCCTTATGAAAGCTGAGGAAGTTCGTCTCAGAGAAGAGCTTCATGGCTCTCCAAAAGCCTACTATCGAAAATTTTTATCTTTGAAGGCTTTGGCGGACGCTTCTCTTACAGATAAGGTAGAGTTAAGCATCGATGACTATCGTCTTGCTGTGGACAATGCACGACTGGCGGGCGACGATTGGGTAGCCCATCAACTGATTTTAGAAGCACAAGAAAAGCTAGGCGATCAAGTCCCCGCTGAGCTTTTAGAGCAATTAAAAAAGATTGAAGAAGGTTATGGTTTTGTTCATTTGCCGCCTCGTTTGAAGAGCTTCCCCTCTCAAGCCAGCGAGTTTGGTTCCAATCCAACCCTTGCTTTTGCGGCTGAACAATATATCAAGGGAAATGGTGATGGAGTCCTTTTCTTACCTGCTGGAGAATACACTCTAGAAGGGTATGAGCCGTTTACAGTGGAATCTTACAGTCAACACCCTGGTGTTCAAGCTTTTCGGTCTGAACGTTTGAAAAAATAGTTTAGCTTCGGTATAAAGAATAGCGATGCACTTTGCCGACCGACTCGTTGCCGCCATTCAAAAGAAGAACAGTGTAGCCTGTGTGGGCCTAGATCCTCAACTTAAGAAGTTGCCGGCGTTCTTACTTAAACGTGCCGCTTCTGAATATGGCGAAAGCTTAGAAGGGGCAGCCAATGCTTATTTGGAATTCAACAAAGGCATTATTGATGCAGTGGCGGATTTGGTGCCAGCGGTCAAACCCCAGATGGCTTTTTATGAAGAATTGGGGCATCACGGCGTGTGGGCTTTGGAAGAAACATGTAAGTATGCTCAGGCCAAAGGCTTACTAGTGGTGGGGGACGGAAAGCGCAATGATATTGGATCTACGGCTGAAGCTTATGCCAAGTGGCTAGGAGGTTTAGAAGTTTTTGGACAAGCACAGCCTTCTATGATGGACGCACTTACAGTGAACGCTTACTTGGGCCTGGATGGGATTAGTCCTTTTTTGAAAGCCTGCGACCAGTATGGAAAGGGGATCTTCGTTTTGGTACGTACGAGCAATCCTTCTTCGGGAGATTTGCAGAGTCGAGTCACGATGGATGAGAAGCTTTCGATTGCTGAGCTCATGGCGCATTTCGTGGAATCTTGGGGTTCTGATCTACTTGGGGAATGTGGCTACAGTGCGGTAGGAGCGGTGGTAGGAGCTACTCACCCTCAAGAAGCAGCAAGGCTTCGGGCGTTGATGCCACAGAGTTTCTTCTTGGTACCAGGTTATGGTGCTCAGGGAGGCCAAGCGGCTGATGTGAAAGGCTGCTTTGATGAAAAGGGCTTGGGTGCCCTTGTGGTGAGTGCCCGAGGAATTTTATACGCTTTTGCAGAACAAGAAGGCAGTGGCGAAGACTTTGCGGAGAAGGCTCGAGCGGCTACCGTGAAGATGAATCAAGAACTGAACTCAGTCCGTTAAAGAGGCGATCCCATTCTTCAAAAGTGAGGTCTTCGGCTCGAACATCGGGGGAGATCTTTAAGGATTCAAAAAAAGCTTTGGTCTCTGCGTTGGAGAGTTTCAGTAAGCTCGAGAGATTGTTGGAGAGTTTTTTCCTCTTTTGAGCGAAGCTCATCTTCATCAACCAGAGGAGTCTTTTAAGATCTCCTTTTAAGCGGGGCTCTTTGAGAGGGCGGATTTTAAGAACGGCTGAGTCTACGGCAGGTCTGGGTTTAAAACTGGTGGGAGGGACAATACGCACCAGCTCGGCTTCGGCAAATAGCTGGACTTCTAGGGAGAGTACGCTGTGTTTGCGGGGGTCTACTATTTTTTCTGCAACTTCTCGTTGCACCATGACCACCATAAGCTCTGGAGGGTGTCCGTTTAAAAATTGTTCTAAAAGAAAATGATTGAGTAGGGGAGAGGTGATGTAATAGGGAATGTTGGCTATGAGTTTGTAGGGAGTTTCGGATGGACTGAATTTAAGTGCATCTCCTTCTACCAACTCGAATTTAGGATCTTTCCCAAAATCCATTTTGAGCCAGGGAATGAGATCGTGGTCTAGTTCAATAGCGGTGAGATGAGCCACTTTACTCAGCAAAGCACGAGTCAAAAAGCCTTCTCCAGGTCCGATTTCTATTACACGATCTGTGGTTTTGAGCTCACCCGCATCCAAGATATCTTTAAGCACGGCGGTATCATGGAGGAAGTTTTGTCCTAAGGATTTTTTTGCGTAAGTCATGGGATGATTAAACAGTAGTGCTTTTGGGACTCAGTGCCTTCCAGATCTCTAGGATGATCCAAGAGCCTATGCAAAGACCAATGATCAAGTACCAGTCTTTTAAAGACAAAGCCATCGTGTTGAGTATTCTTTGGAATGGAACACTGGTGGTGGCCAGGACTTGTAGGCCTAGACTGAGAGCGATGCTGAAAAGCAGGAATGGATTTTTGAAGAAGCCGTGGAAAAAGTTTTTATCGGGGAAGCGAATAGAGAAGGCGAGGCCCATTTCAAAGACTACTGCGCTGCACATGAGCAGTGTCCTTAAGTAGGGGAGAGAAGTAGTGCCCAGGTTGATGTAGAAGAGTGTGAGAGAAATGGCAGTGGCTAAAATCCCGGCCAATGCGCTGAATTTTACGAGGTCTCGCCAAATGCTCTTTTTAGTTTCGCGTGGGGGAAGCTGCATGAGATTTGCTTCCGCTTGATCTAGACCTAAAGCAATGGCAGGGAGGGCATCGGTGAGCAGGTTGACGTAGAGAATTTGCAGAGGCAAGAAAGGGATGGGGTCACCCAGGGCAAAAATCACTGTTACGGTGAGTACTTGGTTAAAGTTGGCGCTGAGTAAGAAACGGATGAACTTTTTAATGTTTCTGTAGATGGTACGCCCTTCTCGTACTGCGGTGACAATGGTGGCGAAGTTATCGTCCATCAGCACGATATCGCTCGCTTCTTTGGCTACGTCGCTGCCGGTAATGCCCATGGCGACCCCGATGTTTGCCTTTTTAAGGGCAGGTGCGTCGTTTACTCCGTCACCTGTCATGGCGACGATGTGGCCCATCTGCTGAAGCGCATCAAGAATTTGGACTTTATGTTTTGGGCTCACACGGGCAAAAATCCGTACATGTTTTAGTTGACGAGTGAGTTCGTGGTGCCCCATTTTTTCTAATTCTTCACCGGTAATCACAGTGCTTTTTTTATCCACAAGACCAATCTGTTCTCCAATTGCACGCGCTGTAATGGCGTGGTCACCCGTGATCATGATGACACCAATGTGAGCATTGTGGCAGGTTTCAATAGCCAATCTTACTTCGGGTCGTGGAGGATCAATCATGCCTACTAAGCCTAGAAAAATGAGTTTGTCTTCTGAAGTGTCTTTACTGCTTCCACAAGGCTTGTAAGCTACGGCCAAAACACGATAAGCATCTTTGGCCAGTTGGGTACTGAGGTCCATTATTTTTTTATGCTCATTTTCGCTGAGTGTCTTTTTTTCACCGTGTTCTTCTATCCATTTACAACGCTTGAGGACTTCTTCAGGTGCACCTTTGCTATAGAAAAAGGCCCCACTTGCCGTGGACATCATCTTGCGTTGAGAGTCAAAAATCCATTCTTTGTGACGAGTGTGTTTTTTGTCCATACTGTCTTTATTGAAGCCCATTTTTTCTCCCAAAGTTAAGAAGGCTGCTTCTGTTGGATCGCCTTGAATTTTCCACTCCTCACCCTCTTTTTTTAGGCTTGAGTTGTTGCAAAGTACCCCAGCTAAAACCAGTTTTTCTAATTCTTTATTGCGCAGATGGACGGTGGGGGTAGGGGCGTAGCCTTCTCCGGCAATGGGGAAGATTTCTCCGTTCACTACCACTCGCTGAATGGTCATTTCGTTCTTCGTTAGTGTTCCTGTTTTATCGGTACAAATGATGCTAGTACTCCCTAAAGTTTCTGCTGCAGAAAGACGTCGAATGACTGCATTTTGTTGAGCCATCCGTTCTACACCTAAGGCCAAAGTGAGGGTGATGACCGCGGGGAGACCTTCGGGGATAACGCTTACGGCGAGACTGATCGACAGTAAAAAAATCTCGATGCCCTCTCTTTCGGTATACCAGCCGAGGAAAAACAGTAAGGTAAGGATGACACCTACGAGCTTAGCAAGGTTCTTGGTCAGCGCATTGAGTTCTTTTTGTAAGGGTGTGTCTTCTCGTTTTTCTTCTTGAACCATATGAGCTATGCTCCCGAGTTCGGTTTGCATTCCTGTCGCAGTGACCTCCATTTCTCCGTGACCACGTGTCACTATAGTTCCCATAAAGACCTTTTTCTTGATGGATTTTTCAACCGGCAAACTTTCCCCTGTGAGAATCGCTTCCATGGTTTGTAGCTCGGCGCTCATGTGTAAAATCCCGTCGGCTGGGATACTGGCCCCTTCTTCCAAAATCACCCAATCTCCGGGCACTAAATCTCGAGCAGGGATTTTTTTAAGCTCTCCATCCCGTCGCACGACAGCCATAGGAGCCGTGAGTTTTTTTAGGCTATCGATAGCTTTTTCCGCCTTATATTCTTGGAAAAAACCGATCACTGCATTGATGAAGAGAATGATCCCAATGGCGATGCCGTCCAGAAGTTCACCCGCTACGATGCTCACTATCATGGCGAGGCCTAATATGCCGACCATGATGTTCCAAAACTGTCTTAAAAAAATAAGATAAACGGGTGTTTTATTTTGTTGTTTTAGTTCGTTAGCCCCTACTTCTTGGAGAAGTTTCTCGGCTTCTTTTTGGCTGAGTCCGTGGCTTTTAGGCTTCATGCGGAGGGGTGACGACGATTTTCCATGCGCCATTTTTTGATGGCTGAGTGGTTGCCGGATAAAAGAATGGCAGGAACTTTCTTCTTTTTAAAGACTTCGGGTTTTGTGTAATGAGGGTACTCCAAAAGTCCTTCAAGTGCCTCGCTAAAAGATTCTTCATTTGCGCTTTCATTGTCTCCCAGTACACCAGGAAGTAGTCGTGCTACTGCATCTACAATCGAGAGGGCTGGGAGTTCACCCCCAGTCAGTACAAAATCTCCCAATGAAATTTCTTCGTCCACCAGTGTATCTATTATGCGCTGATCGATGCCTTCGTAGCGGCCACAAAGCAAAATGATTCCTTTCTTGCTTTTAGCTAGGCTAACCGCTTTTTTCTGTGTGAAGCGAGTACCGCAGGGACTCATATAGAGGACAGGGCCTTTATTCAGCTTTTTAACGGCCTTAATGGCGTCGTAGAGCGGCTGGCAGGCCATCACCATCCCTGCGCCTCCCCCATATGGCGTATCGTCCACTTTATGGTGCCTTTCGGTGCTGTAATCGCGGATATTGTGAACGACTACCTTTATTTTTTTCGCAGCAATGGCGCGTTTTAGGATTGAATCTTCAAAGTACGGTTGAACTAAGCTGGGGAAGAGAGTGAGAATGTCGAAACGCATGTCTGTATTGTAGGGGAGAGGCTGTTGTTTTACAAAGTGAGGTTCAGTTATGCTCTTCAACTGTCCTTAGTTGACTCGATGGAAATGATCGTTTTCCTTTGAAAAGACCGGCCCTGGGCCGGTCTTTCTTGTGTTGAGTTGAGGATTCGTTGCTGTGTCTCTTAACGTTTGGAGAACTGAGGAGCACGGCGAGCTTTGTGCAAACCGAACTTCTTGCGTTCCTTAACGCGGTCGTCACGTGTGAGGAAGCCTTCTGGTTTGATGATTCCACGGAGCCCCTTGTCGTGTTCGAGGAGGGCCTTAGCGATTCCATGTCGAAGCGCTTCTGCTTGACCTTGAATTCCACCACCTTCTACTTCTGCAGAGACATCGAAAGCTTTTTCCATGTGCACCAAGGCCAAAGGAGCCTTAAGTACGTTGATTCGTTCATCAGTTCCAAAATATTCACGTGCGTCTTTCCCGTTTACCACGATGCGGCCGTTACCTTTGTAAAGGCGAACACGAGCCACTGCGGTTTTACGCTTACCATTAGCGTATACGTAGGTTCCGGAGAATTGCATTGCGTCACTCATTACTTAGCCAAAGTTAAGGGTTTGGGGTTTTGTTCACCGTGGGGGTGCTCAGCGCCTGCGTAAACATGCAATTTTGCAAGTGCAAACTTACGGAGACGATTGTTGGGCACCATGCCTTTTACGGCGAGTTCAATGATTTTTTCAGACTTATTTTCCTTACGTAGCTTCGCCGGGGTGGTGGTGCGAAGACCTCCAGGGAATCCGGTGTAATGCACGTAAGTTTTGTCGGTTTCTTTGCTTCCTGTGAGCACTACTTTGTCTGCGTTGATGATCACCACATGATCTCCACAGTTGAGTGAAGGGTGGAAAGAAGGTTTGTGTTTACCGCGGAGTACAGGAGCTACGGTAGTAGCGATGTCTCCAACGATTTTTCCTTCAGCATCCAGAACGTACCATTTTACGTCTTTTTGAACGTCTGCGAGTTTTGGGTGAGTAGTCTTTTGCATTGTATTAAACGAGTTGAATTTGAACGACTTCAGCGGCATCTCCGATGCGTCGGCCCATTTTTACGACACGGGTGTAACCTCCATCACGGTCCTTGTAGCGCTCTTTGAGCACTTCGAGGAGCTTACGGCTGGCTTTTTCATCGAATACTACTTGGCTGATTTGACGGATTGCTTCACGAGTATCCTTGGTCTTTGCCTTAGTGATGAGGTCTTCTACCACTGGGCGAACAGCCTTGGCACGAGCTACGGTGGTCTTCACTTTTTCAAAGAGAATGACAGACGTAACCATGTTACGGATGAGAGCAGCACGCTCGTCGCGTTGCATGTTCAGCTTGAGTTGTTTCTTTTGGTGACGCATAAGGTTTTAACGGGACAGGAATCTAACGGAAAGGGTTGATAAAGTCAATTATTCTTCGTTGATCATGGAGAGGCCACGCTTTTCGAGGGCATCAGCCACTTCTGTGAGGGCCTTCTTACCGAAGCCTCGCAAGTTGGAGAGCTTGGATTCGTTGGCACGAGTCAACTCTTCGATGGATCCAATGCCTCCATTGATGAGCGCGTTGAGCGTTCGAGGAGAGAGGCCGAGGATTTCGATAGGAGTGTAAGACTGTTGTTGAGGACGAGCACTTTCTTCTTCTGCCTTGGCTTTAGCGGCAATCTTTTCGAAGTCGCTCATGAATTCAGGTTCTACGAGGTCATCACTGCGGTTGAAGATGTTGAAGTAAGATTCAAGCACCTTTCCAGCAAAACGCATGGCTTCATCAGGGTTGATGGAACCGTTGGTTTTTACTTCGAGGATCAATTTGTCGAGATCCGTTTTTTGTCCTACACGAGTGGCTTCCACAGTGTAGTGGATGCGCTTGAGAGGGGAGAAAACAGCATCAATATCGATGATTTCTGCATTTCCATCGGCATGTTCACCAATTACAGAGGCACGGTATCCTACACCCTTTTCCACACGGATTTCCATGTCTAGAGATCCACCCTTGTCGAGAGTGGTGATGTAGAGGTCAGGGTTGTGAATCTTCATTCCACCGGGTAAATCGATGTCACCTGCAGTGACTACTCCACTTTGTTTAGCCTTGAGGCTCACCATTTGAGGAGCAGATCCTTCCATGCTGATGGCTACCTGCTTCAAATTGAGCATGATGTCGAGCATACTGTCTTTTACTCCTTTGAGAGTCGCGTATTCGTGCGTAACACCCTTGATCTTCACTCCTGTAACGGCAGCGCCAGGCAGGGAAGAGAGCATCACACGACGGAGCCCGTTTCCGAGCGTAGTTCCATAACCTTGAGGGAGCGGACTAATAGTAAATGTGGAGTGGAAGTCTCCCATTTTCTGCTCCATGATTTTGGGAAGACCAATTTCTTCTTGAATGATGTGCATGATCGGCGAGTTATGGATTATTTGGAGTAATACTCAACGATCAATTGAGTATCAATCAGTTGATCGAGGTCTTCTGCCGTGGGCAGGGACGCGACCTCGGTCTTAAGTGCTTTTTGATCAGACTTGAGCCAACGAGCGAACTCGAAGTCCTTTTCTTCTTTCACCGCTGCAAAGAGCGGGCTGGCTTTAAGTTTGGTGCGTACTTCAATATTATCTCCTTCACGTACAGTAATGGAAGGGATACTCACACGGCGACCATTGAGAGTCCAAATTCCATGGTTCACCATTTGACGAGCTTGAGCGCGAGTTTTCGCGAATCCTGCGCGGTAAATCACATTGTCGAGGCGGCTTTCCACCATTCTCATGAGGACTACACCGGTCGCTTCTTTCTTGGTGATGGCTTTAAGGTAAAGGTTGCGGAGTTGTTTTTCCGTCAAACCATACATGAGGCGCATCTTCTGCTTTTCGAGCAATTGTTTCTTGTATTCAGAAGCCTTCGCTTGACGATTGGCTCCGTGCATACCAGGAGCTTGAGGACGTTTCTCCAAAAGCTTCGACATTTTTCCAGTGCCGAAGATGTCGACACCGAAGCGTCGTACGAGGCGTCCTTTTGGTCCAGTATAACGAGACATTTTTCTAGGTAATTAAGATTAGACTCGGCGAGTGCGAGGTTGGCGGCATCCGTTGTGGGGAACCGGAGTGGTGTCCACAATCTTGAGAATAGCAATGCCTTGAGCGATCAATCCACGGAGGGCTTGTTCACGACCATGACCCACTCCCTTTACATACACATCACCTTTTTCGAATCCATAAGCCTTTGCCTTTTCGGCAGCAGCTTCTGCAGCCATTTGAGCGGCATAAGGGGTTCCCTTTTTGGATCCCTTGAAGCCACAGGCTCCAGAAGAGGATTGAGCGAGAGTTTTGCCGTCGCTGTCCGTGATGGAAATGATGGTGTTGTTGAATCCCGCTTGTACGTAAATGTTTCCAGCCACTACGGTTTTTTTCTTGCTGCGGCGGATCTTTTTTTCTCCTTCTGCAGGAGCTGCAGTGTCGGCTACGGCAGCGCCAGTAGCTGCTGCAGTGGTTCCGGTCATTTTAGTGTCGTCAGCCATATTAAATTAAGATTTACTTGGTTTCTTTCTTACGTCCGCTACCCATGGTCATACGTTTACCACGCTTGGTACGTGCGTTGGTCTTAGTACGTTGCCCACGTGCGGGGAGACGTTTCTTGTGGCGGTAACCACGATAAGAACCAATGTCTTGCAGACGTTTGATGTCGATTTGAACCTTTCGGCGCAAATCTCCTTCGGTACGGATTTTAGTGAGAGCATCACGGAGCTTAGCTTGATCGTCCTCGGAAAGATCTTTTACCTTCTTATCGAAGTTGATATTCAGTTCAGTGAGAATCGTGCGGGACAAAGGACGTCCTACACCGTGGATGTAGGTGAGACCTACTTCTACACGTTTTTCCATTGGCAGTTGAACTCCACAGAGACGAACCATAGTATGAATAAGGGTTAACCTTGGCGTTGCTTATGTTTAGGATTTGCACAGATGATGCGGACGACCCCCTTGCGGCGGATTTTTGCGCATTTTTCACAGATGATGCGTACTGACGATCGAACTTTCATTATTCTTGAGCTTTAGGTTCTACAGGGGCTTCCGTGGCTTCGGTGGGAGCGGCAGCTTCTGGAGCTACTTCCTCTGCACCGGGCATCGGTTGACCTTTCTTGTGGCGGAAAACAATACGCCCCTTCGAAAGATCGTAAGGCGTCAACTCAACGGTAACCGCATCTCCCGGGATGATACGAATGTAATTGATTCGCATCTTGCCAGAGAGGTGGCAAAGCACTACGTGGTCCGTTGGGTAGGACGGGTCATCCAGTCTGACTCGGAAGGTGGCATTGGGTAGACATTCTACCACCACCCCCTTAATCTGAATGACTTGTTTGGTCATTATCCTTAAAATAGGATAAAAGCAGGGGGATTCTACATGGGTAAAATGCCTTTTGCAAGGGGATTTTTTGAGTATAATGCAGAGCGATGAAGTTTAAGAAACCCGCCTCTGCCGAAAAATTAAAAAATCTGATGAGCCGTCAAAAAGTTCAATCTCTTTTTACTTTCGCTCTGGGGGGGCTTCTGCTCTTTCAAATGGTTCAGTTTTACCAATTCCGGGAACGGCTCAAATTTATTGATGCGCTTTATGACCGTGATTCCGAAGTGATGTCTGACCTCAGTCAGGGGAAGGATTACCTTTCTAGTTTTGGAAGTGATCTCAATGAAATACGAGAATTTTTGCTCCTTCCTACCAAAGACTATGACTTTAGTGGTTTGGATGACGTGCAGCTTTCTTCCGAAGATGCTGAGGAAGATCTCAATACCCAGCTCTTTGATTTCGTGAGCAGTTTAGGGAAATACGAACAAAACAAAGCTTTATATGAAAGCAACTTGAGTGCAGTAAAAGCTTCGTTGGCGGATCCAGTTTGGGCTACGGCTGGCCTCACGTTGTCGAGCATCGAGGGTCAGGCTTTGGATGACCGAATGGAGTTTAGCTTTACCGATTCTAGTTTAGAGGGTGTTGCTGTTTTGAAAATCGACCTAGGTTATGATGGGCTCTTTAGCGCTCCCCTTTATTATAGGGAGGTTTCCTTAACGGATCGGAGTTCTTGGACAGCAGTATTTGAAGACCTAAAAGAGTTCCTTCAGGATGATTTGGCTGATTTAAGGATGGAGGTGCAGGCCGTTAATACTGCTCGAGCTAGCCTCAAAACCTTATTGGCTACCCCTGAGTTAGAACAAGTACTGAGCGATAAGGCGATGGCACTTTCTCCCGAACAAGAGGACGACGAGACTTTCTTTTATCAACTACGAAATAGTCAGTTGGCTGCATTGGGACAATTTACCGTCTTTAAAAATGACGGGCGCATGGAATTTTCTATAGAAGAGCCTATGGATGAAAGTTTTGACACCATGACGTTGGATGGACAGCTTTCTCAAAGTTTGCTCGATGCTCTTAGCAATCAGGTGGATGCGCGAACAGATTTACAAAAAAGTTTGGATGAAAAGAAAAGAGAGCTAGCTAGCATTATGAATGATCGAGCTTTCGTGGCGACTTTGGATAAATTGGGTCTACATTTTGGCCCCAGCACGGAGACTGATACCCAAGTTCAGTATCCTTTGCTTAATGATGCTGGCGAAACTTTGCGAGTCATTTTTATTGATAAAGTCACTGTAGAAGTAAAGGTAATGCTACCTGATGGGAAAGAAGCCCAGAGTCTTTCTATGGCTACAGAGGAACTCAACACTTCTAGTAAAAAAAAAGCCTGGATTTGCCTGATTCCCTCCCCAGCTACACTGCTCTTGTAGACGATAGCACTCAAGACAATATCCTTTTGATGGGGAAGAACGGATCCAATGTGGACACGATGATTTTTGCTCATGTCGACTTGAGCGATCAAAAAATCACTTTGCTCAGTGTGCCTCGAGACCTCTATTACGATGGGCGAAAAATCAATGCCACTTATGGAGAGAAGGGAATTGCCGCGCAAGTAGCTGCAGTAGAGAACGTGGTGGGCTATAAAGTGAATCATTATGCTCTCATCGACATGTATGCATTTAAAGACGTGATTGATCTTTTAGGTGGAGTGGATGTGACTTTGGAGGAAGATTTGATTGATCCCACTTATAAAGTCTGTGACGGGGATGTATGTTCTACACTTTATTATCCTGCGGGGAGCTATCATTTGAATGGGACCGAAGCTCTCCGTGTAGCGCGTTCTCGTCATACAACTTCTGATTATTCTCGTGCTGCTCGCCAGCAGCTTATTTTGGATGGCCTCAAGACAAAGGCTCAAACTTTAGGCTTTGGAGACGCCCCGACTTTTCTGTCTATTGTGAATACTGTGCTCGGGTCTTTGGAGACGGATTTTACGGCTACCGAAGTACTGCAGGATTATTTCCGTTATCAAAATTTTGAACTAGACAGCGGTTATGTTTTGTCGACAGGGAATGTACTTGGCAATCTTCCCATCCCGGTGGATTATGTGACTTCTCATGCCACTACTACTTGCATCAACCCAGCGGACTCCAGTACGTGCACTACTACTTATGCGCTAGATGCTTTGCAACCCAAGGATGGCGATTGGGATGCTATCAAATGGTACGTTAGGCAGATTTTTCAGTAAGGAAAAGGGATGAGTTGATTGCGGTTTTGATAACGCGCTTCAAAACTCATGCGGGGGACTGCGATTTCTTGAGCTTTATAAAATTTGAGCTCATTTTTTTGGAATTTGAATGGCTTTTGGGTAATGGGGCAGTAGAAGGTTTGTTCTGTGAGATTCTCGGGCAGTTCTGTGACTGAATCTGGAATTTGATCCACATTGAGGATGCCCGCAGGGAGGGTTGGAGTATTCAATTGAGAGGGCACTGGAAAGTAGTCTTGAGCCAAGGTGTCTTCGTATGGGAAGGCGGAGAATTTTTCATCAAAGAATTCGCCGTACTCGCCCGTTTTCAACATGTGTTCACGGATTTTTGGAACAAGCATTTTATACTCTTCCTCGCTGTATTGTTTGTTGAAGATACAAAACTTTGCTTTTTTGAGTCCGATGCAGCCAAAGCAGTCTTCGCAGGCCCAGCAGCTGTCACAATATTCTAAGGAATTAGAGTACATGCAATAGTTGCAGAATTTGAGATCGTAACCATTCGCGATGGTGATGCATTCATAGGCTAATGCGGTTTTCATGCCGTAGGCAAAAAAATCATAAGAGTCTTTTACGTCTACACTGTTGAGGACGAAACGGCAGTCTTCACAGTTAGAAATGGTGTAACAGTCGGTGCAGTTTTTGGAGTTGTAGATGGATTCTCCAGTACAGTTCTCTGAGTTCAAAATAACGCGGCGAATTTTTGGCCATTGAGAGGAAAACTGTTCCCAGAGGCGCTTTGCTTCTTGCAGTCCAACGTGGGAATCTAAGCGATAGGCTTTTATTTTTTCTTGATATTCCTCCTTAGAATATTTTTGATTGAAAAGGCAGAATTCTTGATGTTCTAGGCCATAACAGAACATGGAATTCTTAACACTCCGACAGTTGCGTAAAAATGACGCATCGCTGCAGTTTTCGCAGTCGTCTGAAAATTTAAGATTGTAGCCATTTTTTACGTTCACACATTCGTAGCAAAGTTGTGAACTGATGATGTTGTGACAGTCGATGCAATCATTGCATTTGTCCCCAAATTTAAGATACATACAGTCCTGATCTTCTTCGGAATTGAAAATGAAATAACAATTGCGGCAGTGTCCGCAGTGGTTGGAATACTCTGAATTCTCTTCATCGCCTGCGCTGGCCTTATGCATGCGAGGAGCTTTGGCCCAAATCTGAGCGTATTGCTCAGCGAAAGTTTTGTTGAAGTCGAAGCTTTCTAGGCGAGGAACTTCGTGCGCTTGTTTTTGCCATTCTTCATTGTGAAAAACAGGGAAGGGGGAGTCCGGTCGAATATTAGATACAATTGTTTTTCCGCTGGCGTCGCATTTGCGAACATAGAGTTTACGTTCATTACGGAAGCTCAGGCGCCTCTTGAGGCGATCTTTGGGGCAGAGTTTAGGTGGGGGTACTCCGCGTTTAGAATAATACGCTTGATCGGCTTCGGTAATTTCAAAAGCTTGAGAACAGCGAGTGCAGGTTTGGGTCAGTGGTGTCATGGTGTAATTGTGCATTATTTTACTTGATTGTCAATTGCTTGTCGTGTAATATCCACAGGTTGATTGGCCTTTTTAATCTGTTAAAATAGTATAGTTACAGTTCTGACGAAAAATTCCCACACAGTATGTTAGAGCAACTTCAAAAACTTGGACTCACTTCTAAAGAGGCTTCTCTCTATTTAGTTGCTTTAGAGATAGGAGAGGCTTCACCTGTTTCTACCTTAGCTAATAAAGCTGGGATCAATCGAACAACGGCTTATGATATTCTAGAGAATCTCGTAAAACGAGGTCTTATTTTGGCTTCTGACCATAAGAATTTCCGAACTTATCGTGCTCAACCTCCTTCCAAATTGGTGACTCATTTGAAAGAAGAGGGAAATCGTTTCATACGACTTTCCCAAGAAGCTGAAAAGATTTTGCCGGAGCTTACCACTCATTATCATGCTCTTTCGGATCGTCCTCGAGTGTATTTTTATGAAGGAGAAGAGGGTTTGGTCCGTGTGTATGAAGAGACGCTCACTTCTCGTGAAGAAATTCGGGCTTTTGCCAATGCCGAGGTGAACCAAGATTATTTATCCTGGTATTTCCCTCGTTATTATGAACGCCGGGCTGCCAAGGGTATTCCTATTCGTGGACTTTTAATGGATACCCCGGTGGATCGTCATTTGCATGAGATTGATGAGCAACATTTGAGGACCAGTCGCATTTTACCCAAGACTAAGTTGAATTTTACTCCGGAAGTAAACTTTTTTGACAATAAAATTATGATTGCGGACTGGAAGGAAAAACTGGGAATTATTATTGAAAGTAAAGAGATCACTCACCTCTTTAAACAGGTTTTTGAACTGGCCTGGGAAGCTGCCGAAAAATACCAGACCGATGAACCGGTCAAAAAAGGTAAGAAGAAAGATAAAAGGTCGCTTTAGGCTGGAATTTCTCCAGGCCTCAGGGTGAGTACTTCAAACCCTTTTTCGGTGACCAAAATGGTGTGCTCGTGCTGCATGGCCAGAGAATGGTCACGTGTTACGATGGTCCAATCGTCGTCGAGTGTTTCGATGTCGGGCCGACCCACGCAAATGATCGGTTCAATGGCAATGGTCATCCCAGCGAGCAATTCTTCGCCTTCTCCAGGTTCACCGTAATTGAGAATGTAGGGACGTTCGTGCATATCGTAGCCAATCCCGTGACCCGTGAGCTCAGGAATCACTTGGAAGCCTGCTTCTTCCACTACGTTCTGAATAGCGTGTCCTATATCTCCTATGTGGCAGTGCGCTTTGACTTGTCTCACCCCCGCCCAGAGGGCTTTGATGCAGGTGTCTACGAGAGCTTGAGCCACAGGCGTAGTTTCTCCACCTACCACTACTGCTACAGCGGAATCGCTATTCATACCATTCACTATGCAGCCACAATCGATAGAAAGAATATCCCCTTTATTGAGAGGGTGCTTGTTGGGAATGGTGTGGACCACTTCATCGTTCACAGAAGTGCAGAGCACATTGGGGTAGCCGTGATAACCTCTAAAGTTGGATTGGACCTGATATTTGGCAAAGAGCTCTTGAGCCTTCATTTCTAAATCCCAGGTGCTCATACCGGGTTCTACGTAGTTTTCGAGTTCGTGGAGGATCAAAGCTAAAATGCGGCAGCTTTCTCGAGTGTCTTTAAGTTCTTGAGCGTTTTTGACGCGTGTCATGCCCATGGGAAGTCCGCTTTAAGGACTCCTTCAATATCAACGGTCACGTCGTCGATGGATTTTTCTCCATTTACAACGAGCATTTTCCCGGTGGCTTTATAGGCTTCAATCACGGGGGCGGTTTTTTCTTTGAAGGTATCGAGACGTACGCGGATGGCCTCTGGGGTATCGTCTTGTCGCGTCACGAGAGTACTGGTGTCTTTTTCACAAGTATCTCCAGTGTAGCTTGCAGGGTAGATCGTCTTGCAGGAAGGACACATGCGGCGAGTGGTGAGGCGCTTTAAAGCTTCTGGCTCAGAAAGTTCAATCAAGAGACCCTTGAAAGAGCGACCTTCTTTAGACATGAGTTCATCAAAGAGTTGCTTTTGATCGTCGCTGCGTGGGATCCCGTCAAAAAGAGCGGATTTTCCAGCAGGCAGGTGATGCAAGAAATCGGCAATGATTTCCATCACTACTTCGGTGGGCACGAGTCGGCCGGACTCAATAATAGATTTTACCTTTTGTCCGAGCTCACTGTTTTCGGAAGCTAAGCGGCGAAGTTGACCGCCTGTTTCAAAAACCTCGAGACCACAGTGCTCAGCTATACGTTGACTTTGAGTTCCTTTTCCTGAGCCTTGCATTCCAAAGAGTACGAGATCCATAGAAGAGGGACTTAATGGGTTAACCTTTGTAGAAACGCTCGTAATGATGCGTAAGCAACTGAGCGTTGATTTGACGGATGAGGTCGAGCACTACTCCTACTACGATAATGATTCCAGCGCCGCTGACCATGGTGGGTACAGAGCCTACGTTGAGTTCTGTGAAGATGAGTTGCAGAACGATGGGAAGTACACCCACAAAGGCGATCATGGTTCCTCCGAAGAGGTTCATACGATTAGAAACTTTAGCTAGGTAATCGGAAGTTTCTTTACCAGGGCGAAGTCCGGGGACAAATCCGCCGCGCTTTTGGATGTTTTCTGCGATTTCTTCAGGTTTGAAGACGATGCTTACGTAGAAGTAAGTGAAAGCGATGACCAAGAAGAAGTACAAAAAGATGTAAGTCCAGTTGGTTTGAGAGAATTGGGTGGTGGCAAAGCGCCCGATTTCCTTGACCCATTCAGAGTCTGCGTAAAGTAAGAATTGACCTATGATAGAAGGGAAGGTAATGAGCGAAACGGCGAAGATGATCGGAATCATTCCAGCTTGGTTGATACGAATGGGCAAGAAAGATTGTTCTGCTTTTGCACGGCCGCGTTGTCCCGCATAAGTAATGGGGATGCGACGTTGACCTTCTGTAAACAGCACTACGAGTAGAGTGAACAGCAAGCTGAAGAGCAAAATAGCTAAGAAGGGGAGCAAACGATCGGGTTCGGTTTCTGCCAGTTTGAGGGTAGGACCTACTACATTTGGGATAGCGGCAATAATACCTGCAAAGATGAGCAAAGAGGTTCCGTTTCCGATCCCCTTTTCTGTGATGATTTCACCGATCCACATGAGCACTAGAGTACCCACGCTTACCGTGATCATAATGGGCAAAATCACGGACCAATCTCCTACATTTTTAATGATTTCTACCTGTGCTTGAGAGTTGATCAGGGCGATCATTCCATAAGATTGAAGGAAAGCGAGAGGTAGGGTGAGCCAGCGCGTGTAACGATTGAGAGTGCGTCGTCCTTGTTCTCCTTCTTTAGAAATTTCCTCCAAACGAGGGACAATCACGGCCAGCAACTGAATGATGATGGAGGCGTTGATGTACGGGGAAAGTCCCATCAGAATAATGGAGAAGTTTTCTGCACTTCCCCCAGTAAGGAGACTGAAGGCTCCAAGCAAAGAGTTTCGCTCAAATACGTATTCCAAAGCAGCCTTGTCTACTCCTGGAATAGTAATGTGGGTCATGAGGCGGTAAACCGCGAGCATACCCAAAGTGAACAGGATCTTGTTGCGGATGTCTTTAGAATTCCAGATCTGTTTTAGGACTTTAAGCACGGAGTAAAAATGAAGAGTTAGGCTTCCGTTTTTTCAAGAAGAGTGAGCTTAGCGCCGGCTTTTTCAACCTTTTCCATAGCGCTCTTGGAAGCACGATCTACAGTGATGTTGAGTTTTACCTTCAGTTCTCCGTCTCCGAGCAATTTAATCTTTCCGAGCTTCTTGGTCACATTTTTTTCTTTGAGAGTCTTTGCATCAACGGTGTCTCCATCAGAGAACACGGCGAGTTGATCTAAGTTCACAGAAGTGTAGTTCACTTTGTTGGGATTCAAGAATCCTTTGAGCTTAGGCATACGGCGAACGAGAGGGGTTTGACCTCCTTCGAAGCCGGGGCGAACGCCACCGCCAGAACGAGAACCTTGTCCTTTCATTCCACGTCCGGAGTAATTACCACGGCTTTGTCCGCGACCACGACGTTTAGCGTCTTTGGTGCTGCCGGGGAATGCTTTGAGAGAATTTTGCTTCATAGAATTTATTGTTCTTTAGGTTCAGAGGATTTCTTGGTGGGTTTGTTCATACGCTTGTCGGCGTGCACCATTTCTTTAGCTTCGCTACGAGAGATCTTCTTCATTTCTGGTGCAGAACGTTCTCCTTGTTCTTCACGCTTTTCTTCTTCAACACGATCCATTTCCATGTCGGTGCGAGCACGGAGTAGGGTGAGGGCTTGGTAAGTGGCCTTGGCTGCGTTGATACGGTTTGTAGATCCAAGAGATTTGGAGAGTACGTTGTGTACGCCAGCCATTTCCAGTATTTGACGAACGGCTCCACCGGCAATGATTCCTGTACCTTCACTCGCAGGCTTCATGAAGACTTTGGAAGCCTTGAATTTAACCTGAACTTGGTGAGGAATAGTTCCTTTGTAGATGGGGACCTTGATCAAACGTTTGCGAGCTTGAGCTACTGCTTTAGAGATGGCTTGCTGAACTTCAGCAGCCTTTCCAATTCCATAACCCATGGTTCCTTTCTTGTTTCCAATCACTACTGTTGCACGGAAACGCATACGGCGTCCTCCTTTAACCACACGAGTCACGCGAGCTACTTCTACGACTTGCTCTTCGAACTCCTTGGCTTCTTTCGGCATTGGTTTTTTAGAACGTTTTTCCATACGGGTTTAAAAGGGGATTGGATTAGAATTTAAGACCACCTTCACGGGCGCCTTCTGCTACTGCAGCAATGCGACCATGATACTTATAACCATTTCGATCGAAGACGCAAGCGCTGATGCCAGCCTTCGAAGCTTTTTCTGCCACTTCGGCTCCTACGGATTTAGCACGTTCTACTTTGCTGCCTTTAGTAGCTTTCATGTCATGAGCGGCTACAAGGATCTTTCCAGAAGCATCGTCGATCAATTGAGCGTACGTGTAACGCAAGCTGCGGAACACAATGAGACGAGGTTTCTCGGCATTTCCAGCCACACGCGCACGGATGCGGTGGTGACGGGCAGTTCGTTTTTGAGCTTTAGTGTTGGACATGAGTTAAGTGAGATTAGGCAGCGGCCTTAGCAGCAGCTTTACCAGCCTTGCGGCGGATTTGTTCGTCAGAGTATTTGATTCCCTTTCCGAGGTAAGGCTCGGGAGGTCGGAAGCCACGGATTTCTGCAGCTACTTGCCCTACGAGTTGCTTATCAATTCCAGAGACGGTGAGAATGTTCTTCTTTTCTTCATCGAATTTGAAGGTGATTCCAGCAGGAGTGGGGTATTCAATAGGGTGAGAGTAACCAAGATTGAGGACCAGCTTGTTGCCAGCCACTTGTCCGCGGTAACCTACTCCATTGATTTCCAAGATTTTGGTGAAGCCTTTGGTCACTCCGGTCACCATGTTTTGAAGCAAGGTGCGAGTGAGACCGTGTAAAGATTTCTTCATGCGGTCTTCACTGTCTCGAGTCACAGCCATTTCATTTTCAGAAATGGTTACGGTGATCATAGGATTGGGTTTGAACTTGAGTTCACCCTTAGGACCTTTCACCACGAGGGTTCCGTCAGAGTCTTTAGTGACAGTGACTCCAGTGGGGATGGCTACAGGATGTTTACCGATACGAGACATAGAAGAGTTTGAATAATCTTAGTAAATTTCACAGATGAATTCGCCACCGACTTTGGCTTTGCGAGCCTTATCACCGCTCATGATCCCTTTGGGAGTAGAGAGGATGGCCAGACCGAGTCCACTGAGTACACGAGGAATTTCTCGAGACTTCACGTAGATGCGTTGACCAGGTTTGCTCACTGATTTGAGAGTGATGTCACGGTGTTCGTCGCTGAGCTCGATGAGGAGTTCTTTAGCTACGCCTTCTCCAGAAGCCTTAACTTCGGTTACGTAGCCGGCTTCTTTAAGCACTTCAGCGATCGATTGCTTCATTTGGGAGTAGGGAACGTGCACGAAGTTCTTGCGAGCGCGTGCAGCGTTGCGGATTCTCGTGAGAAGGTCGGCGATAGGGTCGGTCATGGTCATGTGATCAGGATGAAGTGAGTTGAAGTTTTACCAGGAAGATTTTTTGAGGCCCATAATGGCTCCTTTACGAGCCAGTTCTCGGAAACAGATGCGGCAGATATCGAACTTTCTCATGTATCCACGGACGCGTCCGCATTTGCTGCAACGATTGTACATGCGAACCGCTTGTCCAGGCTTGGGTTTGAGTCCGAGCTTGAGACGGTGACGTACAGCAGTCTTGCGTTTGTTCGTCTTGTTGATGAGAGAAAGTTTTGCCATGAGGGATTATTGAGCTTTACGGATTACTTTTCCTTCCTTATTGACTTCGTCGCGGAAGGGGAAGCCCAGGGCTTTCAAAAGAAGGTAGGTTTCGCGGCTGTTTCGAGCCGTGGTGCATACATTCACTTGAAGGCCATGTACTTTAGAAAGGTTTTCTTGATTTACTTCTGGGAAAATTGTGCAGTCTTCGAGTCCAAGAGCATAGTTGCCATGTCCGTCCATTCCGCGAGCCGTGATTCCACGGAAGTCGCGAACACGAGGAAGGGCAATGTTTACCAAACGAGCAATAAAGTCTTCCATTCGCTTTCCACGAAGGGTCACATGCATACCTACGGGGAGACCTGCACGGAGTTTAAAGTTAGAAATAGCTTTCTTGGACTTGCGAACCACAGGCTTTTGGCCGGTGATGTCCATGAGGCTCTTTTCTACGAAGGAAGTGTCTTTGTTTCCACCGGTCACCATGCTACCGATTCCTACGTGTACGCTCACTTTGAGCAGACGTGGAAGGGAGAGCAGATTGTCGCGACCGAGCTCTTGTTTGAGCATTTCTATGGTTGCGTTTTCGGATTGTGCTTTCTTGGTTGCCATTGGATTAGATTACAGTTTTACTTTTTTTAGCGATACGTTCTTTCTTTCCATCTTTGCTTACGCGGTAACCCACACGAGTTCCTTTTTTGGTCTTAGGATCGATGAGCATTACATTGGAAGCGCTGAGAGAAGCGTTGAATTCTACGCGTTGACCCTTTTGTCCACGAGTCTTACGCATGTGCTTTACAGCTACGTTCACACCTTCTACGACTACGCGGTTAGACTTTTCGAGTACACGGAGCACTTTTCCAGTCTTGTTGCGGTCTTTTCCAGCGATGACGACCACTTGGTCGTTGACTTTGATCTTCATAGACTTAGAGAACTTCAGGGGCTAAAGAAATGATTTTTTGGAATCCACGTTCACGGAGCTCACGAGCAACGGGACCGAAGACGCGAGTTCCTTTGGGCACTCCGTCTTTTCCTACGATCACCACAGCGTTTTCATCGAAACGGATGTAAGATCCATCTTTGCGCTTGAGGTTCTTAGTCATGCGTACGATCACTGCACGTTGAACGCTCTTTTGCTTTACGGCTCCTTTGGGTGCAGCTTTTTTGATGCTGACCACGATTTCATCTCCGATGTAAGCGTAGCGGCTCTTAGAGTGGCCGAGTACTTTGATGCACATAGCCTGTTTGGCTCCGCTGTTGTCGGCGACGACGAGAATGGTATTTTGCTGAATCATATTACTGTTGAGTAGGAGCGGTTACTGTCCAACGTTTGAGACGAGAGAGGGGACGAGTTTCATAGATCATCACTTGATCGCCTACATTGTATTGGTTGGCTTCATCGTGAGCGTGAAACTTGTTGTGTACCTTGTAACGTTTCTTGTATTTGGGGTGCACTTTGGAAGTGGACACCTGCACAACGATGGTCTTGTTGCCGGACTTAGAGACGACAACGCCTTTTTTACTTCGCATGGTTTTCTGAGTTAATCGTGTTAATGCGAGCGATTTGCTTGCGGAGCAGACTAGCCTTGTGATTCTGCTTGTCCTTCCCGGTAGCGAGCAAAGGTTGAAGCTTAGCGCTTTCCTTTTGCAGGTCCATGAGCAACTTTGCACGGTCCTTGTCGTTCATCTTTCGAAGTTCGTCCATAGTAACTTTAGCGTCTGCCATATTCTGAATTAAATGTCTTTAGCGGATACGAATTTGGTCTTCACAGGGAGTTTGAAGCCGGCCAACTTGAGAGCTTGACGTGCGATCTTCTCGTCCACACCGTCCATTTCAAACAGCATGGTTCCCGGCTTCACTAGTACGGTGTAGCGGTCGACGGTACCCTTTCCGGATCCCATCGGTACTTCAGCTGCTTTTTGAGTGATCGGTTTGTGAGGGAAGACACGAATCCAAATCTTTCCAACGCGTTGAATGTGGTGAGCGAGTACACGGCGAGCGGCTTCAATCTGACGAGAAGAAATTTCACGGATTTCCATGCTCTTGAGACCATAGCTTCCGAAGGAAACTTTGGATCCACCCTTAGCGGCGCCTTTGAAGCTACCACGTAAGCGCTGGGATTTTCGGTATTTAGCTCTGGTAGGGAGTAACATGTTTAGTTCTTGGCATTAAATACTAGTCCTTTGTTGATCCATACTTTCACTCCGATGGAGCCGTAAGTCGTCTTGGCAGTAGCCTTGGCGAAGTCGATGTCTGCACGGAAGGTGTGCAAAGGAATTTGTCCTTCTGCGTAGAATTCGCTGCGGGAGATTTCCACTCCGTTGAGACGACCTCCTACACGAACCTTGATTCCTTTAGCTCCAGATTCGATTGCTTTCTTCACCGCCATCTTGGCAGCACGACGGTAAGATACGCGTCGTTCTACTTGCATTGCGATGTTTTCTGCTACGAGCCATGCATCGAGTTCTGGCTTCTTGATCTCTTTGATGTTGATCGTGAACTTGTGTCCAAATTGTTTTTCGAGTGCTGCTTTGAGGTCTTCTACACTGCTTCCTTGTCGTCCGATGATCACTCCAGGTTTAGCAGAGTGAATGTTGAGAACGATGTCTTTGGCATTGCGTTGAAGTTCTACCTTAGAAACTCCACAGTCATTGAGTTTTTCGCGTACAAAGTTACGGATTTGGATATCTTCTTTGAGCATCTTTCCGAAGGAACGATCGTTGGCGTACCAACTAGAATCCCAAGTTCGGATTATGCCTACTCGCAGCCCAATTGGATCAACTTTACTTCCCATAGTTATTTAGTGGATTTAGAGGGTTTAGGAGTTTTTTCAGTCTTAGGAGCACTAGCCATCACATCTACACGAACTCGGATTTGAGCGGTTTTCTTGAGAATAGGGTGGACACGACCACGAGAAACGGAAATTCCTCGTTTGTACATGGGACCCTTGGTCACAACGATTTCTTTAACATAGAGTCGATCACGGTTTTGCTTGAGGTTGTGTTCAGCATTCGCAGCGGCAGAAGCGATGACCTTGTAGAGGATGCGAGCACCCTTTTTAGGAGTGAACATCAACTGGTTCAGGGCATCGGTGACCATAGCTCCACGAACCAATCCTGCTACGAGGTTAGCTTTTTCGGGAGAGATGCGAATGTTACGAAGGATTGCTTTCATGACTTGTTATTAAGCGGCTGCAGATTCTTTAGATTTGAGAGGGTGTCCACGGAACTTGCGAGTGTAGGCAAATTCTCCGAGACGGTGACCTACCATGGCTTCTGTAACGAAGACAGGAACATGGTCTTTACCGTTGTGGACTGCAATGGTGTGTCCTACGAACTCTGGAGCAATTTGAGATCGGCGAGACCAAGTCTTTACGATCTTTTTGCTATCAGCACCGAGCGCAAGCACCTTTTTCATGAGCTTGGCATCAACGTATGGACCTTTGAAACTGCTTCGAGACATAAAAATTAGATATTATCGAGATCAGCCACCATCTTGCCCTTACGAGTCTTAACAATCCAGCGATTCGTGTATTTTCGTTTTCGAGTCGCTACTCCAAGAGCGTGTAAGCCCCAAGGAGTTTTAGGATATTTGAGACCGACGGGACAGTGTCCTTCTCCTCCTCCGTGTGGGTGGTCGTTGGGGTTCATGGATTTACCGAGAACCGAGGGACGCCATCCCATGTGGCGGCGAATGCCGGCCTTACCGAGACGCACGTTAGAGTGATCAATGTTGGACACACGTCCGATGGAAGCAAAACATGTCTTGTGTACAAAACGCACTTCTCCAGAGGGGAGCTGTACTTGAGCGTACTCTCCATCCAGGGAAACGAGTTTTGCGTAGGAACCTGCGGATTTAGTCATCTGACCCTTGTTGTTGAGGTCGAGTTGCACATTGTGGATTTCAAAACCAACGGGAATGTTCTCGAGCATCATACGATTACCGATGCGCGCTTTGAGCTTCTTAGCGGTCATCACTTTGTCTCCAACCTTAATCCCAGCGGGAGCGAGGTGATAGCGGTATTCTCCATCGTCGTAACAAACGAGCATGATGAAGGCAGTACGATTGGGGTCGTATTCCACAGACTTCACTACACCTTCGATGTTGAGTTTGTCGCGTTGATCAAAATCTACCTTACGGATCTTGATTTGATTACCGGCGCCACGATGACGTGTGGTGATCACACCCATGTTGTTGCGTCCAGCCGCCTCTTTCTTGGTCGTGAGGAGAGCCTTGAAGGGCTTTCGGCCTTTGCTTTCGCTGAGCTCGCTATAAGTGAGCTTGCGCTTTTCGCGTTGACCGTTCGTCGTTTTTTTAGAGATTTTGATTCCCATAGTTATTGAGCGGCAGCAGCCGTTTTGGCTTTAGCAGGTTTAGAGGTTTTTTCTTTAGTGAGATCGAGTTTAGAACCTTCTTTGAGAGTTACAATCGCGCGGCGGAGTCCTTGTCGCTTTTCGATGGCGTGCTTACCACGGCCCAAACGATACTTGGGGAGAGTGTGGAGAATATTTACCTTTTCCACCTCTACTCCATAAAGGGACAAGAGCGCATTCTTCACATCGACTTTAGTAGCCTCATCGTGCACCACGAAGGTGTACTTGTTCTGAGCTTCTTGGCTGACGCTTTTTTCCGTCATAACCGGTCGAAGGAGAGTTTGTGCGATGTTCATAGACTATTTGTAAGTAGCTTCAAGGTCTTTAAGAGCGGTTTCTGTGAAGAGAACAGTGTCGTATTTGAGCAAATCCGCGGGATTGAGATAGTTGGAGAGGATGGTCTTGGAGCGAGCGAAGTTGCGAGAAGACGTTTTGAGAGTCTTTTCTTCGCGGCTTCCTACCACGAGCACATCTCTTTTTACGGGAAGTTTTTCAATGAGCTGAGCAAAGGTCTTAGTCTTAGGTGCATCCAGTTCAAACTTGTCGAGAGCCAAGATTTTCCCATCCTTAGCCTTAGTGGAAAGGATTTGGAAGAGGGCCTTGCGGCGCATCTTCTTAGGCATCATGATTTCAAAGTTCTGCCATTTCTTAGGACCGAATACCACTCCTCCTCCACGCATGTGAGGGTTCTTGATGGAACCTTGACGAGCGCGACCGGTGTGCTTTTGAGCGAAGGGCTTTTTACCTC
Source organism: uncultured Candidatus Peribacteria bacterium (assembly GCA_964516995.1). GTDB lineage: Bacteria > Patescibacteriota > Gracilibacteria > UBA1369 > 2-02-FULL-48-14. Next base: position 86,227 of record CAZFAV010000001.1, read on the forward strand.
CTCCTCGCACGAGCCCTTTGGTGAGAGTGTGTGCAATGGGCATACGAGCATTCTTCTGTTGGTACAAAAGATAGCTGTGTACGAGCCCTTCGCCACCTTCTACTTCAAAGATGTTCTTTGCGAGGGTAATTTCACCCTTTTGGTCTCCGGATTGAGTATAGAGAGGTGCTTTCATTAGTCTTGTTTGCGGATGATTACGAGTGAGCCTTTGGAACCAGCGACTGGGCCTTTGAGACCGAGCAGGTTCTTTTCTTTATCGAGGTAAACCACTTCAACATCGAAACGAGTTTTGGTGTCTAGACCCATGTGCCCAGCCATGCGCATGTTCTTCCAGACTTTACCGGGACGAGCACGTCCTCCGATAGAACCTGGTTCACGCATGAAGTGAGAACCGTGAGTACGAGGACCTCCACGGAAGTTGTGACGTTTCATCACTCCTTGGAAGCCTTTACCTTTAGAAACGCTGGTGATCTTAGCCATTTCTCCGACCTCGAAGATATCAAGGGACACGCTGTCTCCAGCCTTGAAGGAAGCTTCTCCTTCGGGGAGACGGAATTCACGCAAGTGTTTGAACTTCTTATTCTTGGTCGGTTTCTTTAATGCGTCGAACCCAAGGACTAGCGCCGGATATCCGTCCTTTTCTGTGGTTTTGATTTGTACTACCGCGTTGGGAGTACATTCCACCACTGTGAGGGGGATCACACGACCGTCGTCTTGAATGAGACGTGTCATACCGATTTTTCTACCTAGAATTCCTGACATGCTTTAGAGCTTAAGTGTGTGGAGGGTAGGTCTTATCCCCGATGGGGTCCTTTGCACGAGTGCGCAGGAGCCTGTCTCCTTATAGAAGATAAATGCTGGGAGATACTACTGAAGGGTAAATCTAAAGTCAATACTATTTTGTCGACTTCTTAGTAACTTTTTTAGGAGCTGCAGCCTTTTTTGCGGGTTTTTTCTCTGTCGAGTCTTCAGACTTACTGGATTTTTCTTCTCCGGCTTCCATGATCATCTTGATTTCGATGTCTACTCCAGAAGGCAAAGACAGGTTAGAAAGTTCTTCAATAGTGGCGGTGGTGCTTTCGGTGATGTCGATGAGACGCTTGTGAGTACGGATTTCGTATTGTTCACGAGAATTTTTGTGCACGAAGGTGGATTTGTTCACCGTGATGCGGTCGATGTTGGTGGGAAGGGGAATAGGTCCCATGACGATAGCGCCGGTCTTTTCAGCGGTTTCGAGGATGAGACGAGACGCTTCGTCGATGACCTTGTGGTCGAAGGACTTGATCTTGATACGAATTTTTTGCTTAGCCATAGGGCTTGAGTTAAAGGTGAGATAAAAAAATACCGAGATTCACATCTCGGTCTTTGAGCCGCGGCAGGGCCGGGCTATATAAGGAAGGTGAGATGTCCCGCGGGCTCGAGAGTCGAGTGCGAGGAGCGATCTAAAAGCAGATCACTGCATTTTGTGCGGGATCTTTTTAAAGGAAAGAGGAGGACTTGTCAAATTTTGCGTCTTGGCAAGGGGTCTTCGTAGTAGATCACAACCTGCTCCCCCAGAAGATTTTCATATAGAAAAAACTCGTAGACCTCTTTCCTGCCCAGAGATACTACTCGAGAAATGGGAGGGTTGTGTGCTAGTCCTTCTGAGAAACTTTCCCAAAACTTGGCTAGCATATAGAAATAAGGAACATCTTGAGAATGGATAAAACCCCCAAATGGGTGTTCGGGCGACCGATCCACCTGTCCTAAACACCTCCACTTCAGAGCTTCTTCTATAGTAGGAAGCGCTCGGTATTGAATTTCAAGGCTCATTTTATTTGGAACGAGTCTCCACTTTTACACGAATACGGGTGATTTTGTCTACTAAGTCTAGGGGGAGAGGACGATCGAGGGGAAATTGAACCGTGCCTTTGGACGTTTTGTAGCCCTTCATCATTGAGCTTCCACGTAGTTTTTGAAGTTGTCCAAAATGGACTGCCAGCCTCCTTGCTGCATTTCGCGTGAGTTTTCACTTTCTGGATCGAAGGTTTCGCTCACCAAAGTTTTGTCTCCCATGGGAGTGAAGACCACGCGGACTTTTCGACCATCGCCCATGGTGTAGGCAATGAGTTCGTGCTCTTTCACTTCGTCGTAGGTTCCGCCAAAGTCAAAACCCATGCTGCCGTCTTTGGCTTCCATGCGGCTGGAGAATTTTCCACCGGTGCGTAAATCGTTTTCGGCACGAGGGGTGTGCCAATCCTCGGAAGCAGCGTTCCACTTTGTGATGTGCTCAGGCTGGCTCCAAAATTCCCATACTTTTTCGAGTGGGGCTTGAACGATGGTTTCAACAGTAATGGGGTCCATATTTGTGGGTGAAAGAGCGGTTTTATTTAAGCAGTTTTCTTGCATGGGAACCAACTTTTTTTCCAAAAAAGCCCCCGTATTTCTACGAGGGCTTTTTGTTTAGCTTAGCTTTATTAAGCGGGCAGGGGAATTAGGCAATGATCTTACCTACTACTCCAGAACCTACCGTGCGACCTCCTTCGCGGATAGCGAAACGAGTTCCTTGTTCGAGAGCTACAGGAGCTCCGAGTTCTACGGATACGCTGATGTTGTCACCAGGCATCACCATCTCTACTCCAGCAGGGAGTTCGATAGAACCGGTTACGTCTGTCGTGCGGATGTAGAATTGAGGCTTGTATCCCTTGAAGAAAGGAGTGTGACGTCCACCTTCTTCTTTGGTGAGTACGTAGATTTCACCTTCGAACTTCGTGTGAGGTTTGATGGATCCAGGCTTACAAATCACTTGACCACGTTCGATGTCTTCGCGTTCAACACCACGGAGGAGAAGTCCTACGTTGTCTCCAGCTTGACCTTGGTCGAGTTGTTTGCGGAACATTTCTACTCCGGTCACTACTACCTTCTTGGTTTCCTTAAGACCTACGATTTCAACTTCTTCGTTGATCTTTACTACACCTTGTTCGATACGTCCGGTAGCTACCGTACCACGTCCCTTAATAGAGAATACGTCTTCTACAGACATGAGCATGGGCTTATCGAGCGCACGTTCAGGCATAGGGATGTACTCATCGAGAGTCTTGAGGAGTTCCACAACGGGAGCTGCATCAGGACCAGTGGGGTTTTCGAGAGCCTTGAGAGCGGATCCTTTGATGAAAGGAGTCGTGTCTCCAGGGTATCCATATTTGTTGAGAAGTTCGCGGACTTCCATTTCGGAAAGTTCAGCGATTTCTGGATCAGCCATATCCATCTTGTTCAAGAACACGATGATGTAAGGTACGTTCACTTGGTGAGCGAGCAGAATGTGTTCACGAGTTTGAGGCATGGGTCCGTCTGCGGCAGAAACCACGAGAATAGCACCGTCCATTTGAGCGGCACCAGTAATCATGTTCTTTACGTAGTCGGCGTGACCGGGACAATCCACGTGAGCGTAGTGACGCTTGTCCGTGGTGTATTCCTGGTGAGAGGTTGCAATCGTAATACCGCGTGCCTTTTCTTCGGGCGCGTTATCGATTTGGTCGTAAGCAACTGCTTTGTTGTCTCCGCCAAAGTTGGCAGCAGCAACGGCAGTGAGAGCCGCAGAGAGCGTCGTCTTCCCGTGGTCGACGTGACCAATGGTACCGACGTTCAAGTGTGGCTTAGATCTGTCAAAGTTAGTCATAAGATACTAAGCTAAAAAATAGTAATAAAGCGACGTGATTTTAGAGGATGCGATCGGCTTATGCAAGCTGAAATTAATCTTTTTCTACGAAGATCGGCGTGTCCTCAGAAAATTCAATTTCACTGGCGTCCATAGTGCTCTCATTTCCATACATGTCCGTGACAATTACGGTACCCGTGAGATCAGTTGGCGTGCTGCCTTCCCAGAGTACGTAGACTTCTTTCCCATCTGCAGTGAAAAGATATTGTCCTAACTCTTCTTCGCCTGGTTCCGTGTCGCCGATGTATTCAACACTATCGAAATCTCCTAATTTTTCTTCTATCGTTCTGAGCGTGGTTGCAAATTCTCTTAGCGTTCCCGTGTCTTCGTCGTAGAGTGCTGAGCCGCCAATGGCATCACCGTCTTTCCCTATAAAATCAATGAAGATTTTTTCTACGCGGTGGGCCAAAGAAAATACAGATGCTTCCATGTGCCAAGCTGCTTGAAAATCTCTGCTTTGTTCATCGGGTGGGCTACCAGCTGGATCTCCGGAGTAGGTGCCAAACTCTGTAATCCAGATGGGCAGATCAAGCCCTACTTTGGCCATTAAATCTTCAAAGTGCATCACATTCTTTTTAAATTGACTTGTAGTGCTGTCGCTCGCTCCGCCTTTGGCCGTGTTGAAGTGCATATTGAAAGCATCCATATAATTGCCTCCTCCCAGTTCAAAGAAGTCTTCCCAGAAATTAGGATCTACTACGGTACTGCTGGTTTCTAAGGCACCGGCATTGAGGACAATGGCTTTAGAATCCGCTGCTTTAATGGTTTCGTAGGAGACCTTTTGTAGTTCATATAAATTTTCTGCTTCGTTCAGGTTGCCTCCACAACTTCCATCGTACTCGTTTCCGATTTCCCAAATGTGAACTGGTACTGTTAAATCTTCCATGTCGTTTTCATCTCCGTCTCCGTCGTAACGTTCCACTAAAGCGGTGAGAAACACTTTATATTCGTCCCAATCGGTAGGGGAGTCAGCTTTGTAATCATAGTAAGCAAAATCTCGGGAGGTACATCCCTCAGGAACACTGTCTTGATCCCACGAAGCAAAGGGTTGAATGACTCCAGCCAAAGTCATATTGGCTTCTCCCACTGCGCCGACCACTTGATCACTCATGCTCCAATCAAAAGTTCCTTTTTCGGGTTCAATGACATTCCAGGTAAAGACTCCTGCGATTTCTCTATCTACGTTGAAATCGAGTTCCTTCGCCAAATCAATATTGGCGCCAATTTCTGCTTCTAGATTGCTCATGTATTCTTCGTAGTACTCCGAATTTTCATAGACAGCAGACCAACCTTCACTTTCAAAAGCAGCCACATAGTCACCACCTTTCATCCCAATGGTTGGGTTGAAGCCCAAAAGACTTTGGAAAATTCCTGAGGTGTCATAGGGCAATTCTTCGCTGATGGGTACACATTCTCCTTCGATGAGTTCTTCATCTTCTTCACAGCCTCCCTTTGTGGGTTCGCAGCCCGTGGTGCAGCTGCTCAAAAAGATGGTTGCTACAGCCAGTGCAAAAAACTTACGAACAGGTGAGGTGGACATGGTGGCGTGGTTTAAAAGTGGGACGGTAGCCTTAGCTTACCGTCCCACTTATTTTCGAGCAATTCTTGACAGAACTTAGTTCTTGACTCCGCGGTCAGCCTTGATCTTAGCGATCACGTTGGCAGGAGCTTGAGCGTAATGACTGAATTCCATGGAGTAGCTACCACGACCTTGAGTCATGGAGCGAAGGTCCGTGGCGTAACCGAACATTTCGGAGAGAGGCACCATACAGTTGATGACCTTGGCCATACCACGAGAAGTGGTTTCTTGGATTTGTCCACGGCGGGAAGAAATGTTACCCATTACGTCTCCAAAGTAATCTTCTGCTACCACTACTTCTACCTTCATGATTGGTTCGAGAATCACAGGGTCAGCCTTCGCAGCTCCGCCTTTGAAGGCGATGGAAGCGGCCAGTTTGAACGCCAATTCGGAGGAGTCCACATCGTGGTAGGAACCATCGGTGAGTTCCACCTTCACGTCTACCACAGGGTAGCCGGCAATGATTCCACGAGTGAGAGCTTCTTTAACTCCTTTGTCTACCGCAGGGATAAATTCACGAGGAATCTTACCTCCAACGATGGAGTTGATGAATTCGTAACCCTTACCTGGTTCATTGGGGGAGAGCGTCATCACTACGTGCCCATATTGTCCACGACCTCCAGTTTGCTTGGAATATTTTTCTTCACATTCTACTTCTTTGCGGATGGTTTCACGGTAGGCGACTTGAGGGGCACCTACATTGGCTTCTACCTTGAATTCGCGTTTCATACGATCCACGATGATGTCGAGGTGAAGTTCTCCCATTCCTGCGATGAGGGTTTGGCCCGTTTCTTCATCAGAGGAAACACGGAAAGTAGGATCTTCTTCAGCGAGTTTTTGCATGGCCATACCCATCTTTTCTTGATCGGCTTTGGTCTTGGGTTCAATAGCGATTTGGATCACAGGTTCTGGGAAGTCGATGGATTCAAGACGAATAGGATGGTCAGCATCACAGAGGGTGTCTCCGGTAAAGGTTTGTTTGAGACCGATGGCTGCTGCGATGTCACCCGCTTCTACTCCGGTGATTTCTTCACGAGTGTTGGCGTGCATACGAACGAGACGGCTGATACGTTCTTTTTCTCCGGAGGAAGCATTGAGAACGTAAGAACCGGATTCGAGTTTTCCGGAATAAACACGGAAGAAACAGAGTTTACCTACAAAGGGATCCGTAGCAATTTTGAAAGCGAGACCTGAGAAGGGGGCCTCTACTTTAAAGTCGCGAGATTCTTCAGCGCCGGTGTCGGGGTTGGTTCCTTTAATAGAGCCTACATCTTGAGGAGAAGGAAGGTAGTCACGAACTCCATCGATGACGAGCTGAACTCCCATGTCGTGTAGAGCGGATCCACAGAACACAGGGTAGTGTGCACCGCTGATGGTTCCTTTGCGGACTCCTTTTTTGATTTCATCGATGGTGAGTTCTTCACCTCCGATGTATTTGTTCATGAGCTCATCGTCTTGTTCGGCTGCCGCTTCTACAACTTTAGCACGATACTCTTCTACCTTATCCTTCATGTCCTCGGGAACGGGGATTTCAGTGATGATTTCTCCATGCTTTCCTTCAAACTTGTAAGCTTTGCGTTCTACGAGGTCGATGATTCCGCTGAAGCTGCTGTCCATTCCAATAGGAAGTTGGATGGCAAAAGCTTTCTTAGAAAGGCGTTTCCAAATGGAGTCGAGAGACATGTAGAAGTCGGCTCCCATCTTGTCCATCTTGTTGACGAAGGCAATACGAGGAACGTTGTATTTATCTGCTTGGCGCCATACGGTTTCGGATTGAGGCTCTACACCTTGAGATCCATCGAATACGGCTACAGCCCCATCAAGTACACGCATGGAGCGCTCTACTTCTACCGTGAAGTCTACGTGGCCAGGAGTGTCGATGATGTTGATGCGGATGTCTTTCCAGTAACAAGTGGTAGCAGCAGCGGTAATAGTGATTCCACGTTCTTTTTCTTGTTCCATCCAGTCCATGGTGGCGGCTCCTTCGTGCACTTCTCCGATTTTGTGGCTGCGACCCGTGTAGAAAAGAATACGTTCCGTAGTGGTGGTTTTACCTGCATCGATGTGTGCGGCAATACCGATGTTACGGATATGCGCGAGGTCGTACTTTTGGGTCATGGGGTCAGCCATAAAAGGGGTTCTTAAAAAATTTCAAAATTAAAAGCTCTGGCATTATAGGGAAGCCAAAAGGGAAGTCAAGAAAAGGAGAAAAAGCTACTCTTGGGCGGGCGTGACAAAACTTTCTAAAGTGTCTACTAAATCGTTGTTGGCTTGGATGAAGGTGGTGTAGCTGGTGTGCAGGGTTTCGTCTGTGGTTTTTACCTTAGTAAGATCTTTTGCGTATTCACCCTCGCCATAATAAGTGAGCATTTCGTCATAGGTGGCCAAGTATTGTTCGGCTGCCGTTTGATAGGTGGTGAGATCGGTGCGTACTGCATTTTGTTGCTCAATATTGCGGCTTTCTAGAGTGAGGAGACTGCCCAGTTGTTCTAGAGCGTCGGAAGCTTCGGTGTAACTGGTTTTCATGGTCGCGACATCAATCACGTCTGTTTCGTTGACCACATCGGGGACGGTGTCGTTGTAAAGCGTTGCTGTGGATTCAATGGAAGAAGAAATTTCGTTGATGGTTTCTACGACTTGATTGTTGTAGTCCACTTCGGAAGTCTTCCCAAATACGGTGCATGCCGTGAGGAAGAGGGCGGCGAGTGCCGTGAGGGCGAGGGGTGTTTTTTTCATGGCGTGAAAAAGGATGAGTTGAGTTTAACAGAGTGGGGAGCCCTTTGACAAATATTAGTTTTGGCGTATTATTGGTACTTGTTTTCTTTAAACAATACTATGACTTTAAGAACTAACCCTGGATATCGACCGGGAATAAAAGAGGAGAGAGTTATTTCCAAAGAGGTTGTCGAATGGGTTTCTGATCTTGAAGGGGCGCTAGGTAAAGAGGGAGCGCTTGATGCCATTCAACGATGCTTTGGGATGAGTTTACGCGAAGCCATCAACAGAGGCGTTTGTCCTTCTGTACCTCGTCCAGATTTTTTGACTTATCGTTGAACCTCTCATAAAGCACTAAAAAACCCCTCGTAAGAGGGGTTTTCTTTTTGAGTTGAAAGGTGAGACTACTTCTTCTTGGTGAAGCGAGCGTAGTGAGCGAAGGCTCGGTTGGCTTGTGCCATGCGTTCTACGTCGTCCTTCTTCTTTACTGCGGATCCCGTTCCTTCAGAAGCTTCGAGGATTTCGATGGAGAGGCGACGAGCCATGGGCATACCCTTGCGGCCACGAGCAGCCGTGATGATCCAACGGAAAGAAAGCATGCGTTGACGCTTGGGTTGTACTTCGAAAGGCACTTGGTAAACGGCACCTCCTACACGTTTAGGACGAACTTCCATAGTGGGCTTGGTGTTTTCCAAAGCCTTGAAGAATGTTTCCTTAGGATTCTTGTGGCCACGCTTTTCGAGCTCAGCGAGCATTTCGTTGAAGATGCGACGAGCGGTGTTCTTCTTTCCGCGAGTCATGATGGTGTTGATGAACTTTTCGCTCATCTCATCGGACTCTGGGGGAATGTAGGTGGTGGTCTTAGTCTTCATTTACAGAAAATATTATTTCTTAGGTTTCTTAGCGCCGTAACGAGAGCGTCCTTGGCGACGGTTTTGTACACCTTGGGTGTCGAGGCTTCCACGAACGATGTGATAACGCACACCAGGCAGATCCTTAACACGTCCTCCACGTACGAGTACGATGGAGTGTTCTTGCAGGTTGTGTCCTTCACCTCCGATGTAGGCGGTCACTTCGATTCCATTTGTCAAACGTACACGGGCGATTTTTCGCAGAGCAGAGTTAGGCTTCTTAGGAGTCATGGTGGTCACTTTGGTGCACACACCGCGCTTGAATGGGCAAGCCAGTTCATTGTTTTGAGACTTCAGAGTGTTGAAGATGCTCTGGAGTGCAGGAGCCTTACTCTTGCGAGTTTGGGCCTTGCGAGGCTTGCGGATCAATTGATTGATAGTTGGCATTTTCTGCGAAAACTGTAAAAGCTGAAGGAGTTTAGTAGAGTTTAAGGCTTAATGCAAGAGATTTTGCATGACTAAGCCAAACAAGAAAGAACAGAGGTTGCAGACAACAGAGAGCAGGAGCGCCCTTTTGAAAGAAGTGTGGAGTAGGAAAAAGTAGAGCACGGCTTCCGCTAAAGTGACACTGGTTTCTCCTATCAGTAGGAAAAGATTATAGCTGTCTATGAATCGCGGCAGGATAAACCATAGATAGGGGAGGGTGAGACTGGATGTCAAGAATCCTGAAAGGATGACTTCTTTTGCAGAGCGGTTTTGTTCCAACAAACCGAGACACGTTATTTCTAAAAGTAACGTGACTGCCCAGGCTTGTAAAAACATTTCGAGGTAGCCCACGGGTTAGGGGTATTTATGCCCAATGATTTCAGCCATTTCTCCTCTAGTGAGGAGTTGATCGGGGCTTGCGACGGAATCAGGTTTGATGCCTAGTTCTTCTAGAACTTGAGTGTAGGGCTCATACCACTCTTTATCAGTACTTTCTTCCACGCTTAGATCATGGGCTTTCACTACGATTTTAGCGGCTTCGGCCCAGTTGATGTTTTCTGCAGGTTTAAAACTGCCATCGGCATAACCGCTGATGATGCCTCTGGAGTATAAATTTTGAATGTAAGGATTAAACCAGTCGGAATTGTTTACATCGGTAAATATTCCGCTCCCGTCTTCGGCGTCGGTTTCTGATCCTGTAGCGATGGATACGATTTTGGAAAATTCTGCACGATTGATCAGCTCGTTGGGACGAAAAGTTCCGTCAGAATAGCCGTTCACGATTCCTTCCTCTTTTAAATAGACCACGGCATTAAAGATTTGCGCGGTAACTGTGTCGTAGCTGACATCTGTAAAAGGATCTGGCTCGGGAGCCATATCGGCACGGGCGGAGTAAGGGGAGCAGAGGAGAATGAGAGAGATGAGGGAAAGTAGTTTTTTCATATCTTTTTTTAATTCAATAATCACTGTAATAACGGACACCATAAATCATCTGAGCCATTTCTAGCCGGGTGATTTCTTGGTCGTTGCTGGTGATAGATTCTGGTACAGCGTCGATTTCATTTAAAGCGTCTACATAGGGTTCAAACCACTCTCCGCCATGCGTATTGTAATCCCCATCTTTTCCGGTGGATTTATCGTAAGCTGCCACGATCATTTTTGCAGCTTCTACGAAATTTACATTATCATCTGGTTTAAAGGAGCCGTCGGGATAACCATCGATAATATCTTCATCGTAGAGCTTGTGTAAATAATCCGTATACCAGGCATTTTGCTCAATGTCGTAAAAATCGAGCCAGGAAGTAAACTCCACACCTTCGGGATCAAAATCCCAAGCAGCGATGGCGACGATTTTGGCGAATTCTGCTCTATTGATACTGCTATCAGGCTCAAAGCTTCCATCGGGGTAACCTTCTAATATGCCTGCTTCCTTGAGAGCTGAAATTTCCCAATAGCCTTCGTCACCCCATTGTACATCGGTAAAGGCATCGGGCTCGGGAGCGAGATCTGCGAAGGCCAAAGAAGGGAGGATGAAGAGACCGGTGAGCGTGAGGAAGGTTAGAAGTTTTTTCATGAGAGAAAAGATAAGAAGCTTAGGATTGGAAAAATCAGGGACAATCGCGGTCGTCACCTGCGATATCTTCCATGTTAGAGACCAATTCTGCCATTTCTACTCGTGTGAGTTCTTTGGTGTACCAAGGACTGTAATTTAAGATGGACTCAGGAATGACCTCCAGTTCATTGAGTTTGGTGGCGTAGGGTTCCCACCAAGAATCGTATCCTTCAGGATTCACATAACATTCGTAAGTGTTCACTAGTACTTTAGCGGCTTCGGCAAAATTAATGGTGTTCTCAGGCTTGAAGGTGCCATCTGAATAACCAGAAATGACGTTTTGAATATAGAGCTTATGAACATAGGGTTCAAACCAATCGTAAGAGCGTACATCTGAGAAAGGCAGGGTGTCTCCTAAAGTGTCGGTCTCGGGGTCATGATTCCAAGCAGCGATGGAAACGATTTTTGAAAACTCAGCGCGGTTGACAGTGTTGTTGGGTCGGAAGCTACCATCGGAATAACCGGAAATAATGCCTTCAAATTTTAAATTCGCAATTTCCCAATAGCCTTCGTCACCCCAACTTACATCTGAAAAAAGATCTTCTGGAGGGCTTTCGTCTGCAAAAGCGAAGGCGGGTGCCATCAGCAAAAAGAGTGAAGCGAGAGCGAAGATTTTTTTCATATGAGCTGGTGAGGTGGTTGTATTCTCTCTTATTTAAAGTACGGACTCAATCTTTTTAATGGATTCTAGATTTTTGAGACAGAGATCTTGCGCTGCTGTGGGCAGTTCTTCGCAGAGGAGTTGAGCTTTGGAGAGATTTTCGGCGCTCGCGGTCATGATTTTTTCCGCGAGACCCAAAAAACAGGCAGACTGATAATTTGTAGGCACGCTCAGACAAGTCGCGGCAGTTTGAGAAAAGCCCTCAGTACTGGCTAAGTATTGCCGATAGCTACTGAGCGAAACGTAACAAGTGCTTTTATAGTTTTCACTCACTTCTTCACAGGGGAGGATAATGCTTCCTGTGGGTTGATCGTGAGTGTGTTCGCCAGTTCCACTCACGCCTGTAGAATATTCCATGAGGATTCCTGTGGTGCAGGCGTGCTCTATGCTGTGGTCCACATTAGGACAAAGCTCGAGCAACTCTTGGAGTGCCCCTGAATTTTTGGCGGTGAGTTCGTGTCCAATTCCGTGGATACAATTGCGATAATTGGATCCATCGTTTTTTGAAAAATCACAAAAGGAGATGAAATCTTCAAAAGTTTTGCCAGGTAGAAGATCCAGATATTCCATTACCACGCCATGTAGGCAGCCCGCCTTAAAATTTTTAGGACAAAGTGCAAAGGCCTCTTCTGGTGGAATTTGTCGAAAGGCCAATTCCATTCCCACTTCGTGTACCAGGGGAGAGAAGATTCTAGGGTCGTCGGTGAGAGTGCCCTCTTTAAGAAGGGTGGAAAAATCTGCAAAAAGTGGAATGAGTTTTTGAGGATCTTGATCTGTGATTTTAAGAATGGCGAGCGTGAGACAGGTTTCTCGGTCGGTGCCTGAGCATTGCTTGGATAGGGTTTGGGCTTCGCTGGGAATTTGAGGGAAGCTTTTCTGGAGCAAGTAAAATCCCGACATCAAAAGGATTAAGGTGATCAATGCCGCTAGAAAAAACCGCGCTTTTTCTTGTGCCATTTTACTGTTTCATGGGGTCGGGCTGGAGCACACTTGCACGATTTCCTTCGGTGTCTATAAAGCTGGCGTATTTTCCTACTCCGGGAATCGGCATGGGTTGCCCGAGAATTTTTCCTCCATTCGCTTCAATCTTTTTGAGTGTTTCCTCGATGTCTTCTACCGCAATCACTACGGAAGGAGCTTGTCCTTGAGGATCTTCTGGCTTTTGATAGAGCCCTCCATTGATCATTCCGGGTTTTTGAAGCATTCCATCTTCGCTGGTTTCCCCTGTATGCACTACTACATAATCATTCATTTCTGCGCCGAGCATTTGAGTTTTCCATCCAAAAGTTTTGGAATAAAAATCAGCGGCGCGTTGGCGGTCTTGGTAAGCCATTTCAAAGTGTACGACGGGATCCATAATCGTGTGGTTAAGGGACTAGAGTGTAGCACAAAAAGAGCTCCTTTTGAGGAGCTCTTTTTGTGATTTGTGAAGCGGTTTTCTTCCCGAAGATTAATCTTCACGAGTATCAATGGCTTCGCCACGCATCTTCTTGCGGAAGGTTTCTCCGGCAGGGATGAGGCGGCCGATGATGACGTTTTCTTTGAGACCATCGAGCATGTCCACACGGTGAGTGGTAGATGCTTCCACGAGTACGCGGATCGTTTCTTGGAAGGAAGCAGCGGAGAGCCAGCTTCGAGTGTGAAGAGCGATACGGGTGAGACCGAGGAGCAGACGTTCAAACTTGATGAGTTCTTGATGCTTCTTCTCGAACTTTTGATTTTCTTCGAATACGGTTTGGTAATCCATGACTTCGCCGGGCAAGAAGTTGCTGGCTCCAGGTTCTACGATGCGAACCTTAGAGAACATTTGGCGAGTAATGATTTCGATGTGTTTGTCGTTGATGGACTGACCTTGAGAAGCGTAAATGCTCTGTACCTCACTCATGATGTACTTTTGAGTGGTGTAGATATCCGTGAGCTTCATCAGCTTGCGGAGGTTGAGGTGTCCACTAGTGAGGGGAGTTCCTTTGGCAACCAAATCTCCATCTTTGATTTTGATCGTTTTACCGGCGTCTACTTTATAAACGCTTTCGGTGATGTCGGGTTGAATAACGATCTCTTTCTTACCGGCCTTCACTACGATTCCATCTATAGGTGAGCGGAGCTTTTTGCCCTTCTTTTCGGCGAGTACGTCTTTGAGGCTAACCTTATCGTCTTTCTTCACGAGCACTTCCATTCCATCTTCCACATCGAGAGTTTCGGTGGGAACATCGGTAGGAGTGATGGTGATGTGAATTTGATTTCCTTTGGAAGTGATCTTGGCCTTACCATCGATTTCGGCAAGTACTGCAGGCTTTTTTGGTGTGCGGGCTTCAAAGAGTTCCTCCACACGGGTGAGACCTTGGGTGATGTCGTCTTCATTCGCGATTCCTCCCATGTGGAAGGTACGCATGGTGAGCTGAGTTCCTGGTTCTCCAATGGACTGAGCAGCGATGATTCCTACGGCTACTCCCATGTCTACGGACTTACTGGATCCAAGGTCACGACCGTAACATTTTTGGCAAACTCCATTGAGGGTGAGACAAGTCATTACGGAGCGAACACGAACGGTGTCTACTTTATTTTCTGTGAGTACTTTGATCACGGCTTTGTCGATTTCAGTCCCAGCCTTGACCACTACTTTGCCCTTGGCATCGGTAACGTCTTCTCCCAGGGTGCGGCCGAAGATACGATTTTCAAATGGTTCTCCGATGTCGTCGCTTTCTTCGCGAGTCACCACGTGAGTTTGGTCGGAACCACAGTCATCTTCTTTAATGATGATGTCTTGAACAGCATCTACGAGACGACGAGTGAGGTAACCAGCTTCAGCGGTTTTAAGAGCGGTGTCGGATTTACCCTTACGTCCTCCGTGCGTAGCGATGAAGTACTCAAGAATAGAGAATCCTTCTTTAAGATTGGATTTAATGGGAAGTTCGATGGTTTTACCAGCAGGGTTAGCTACGAGACCTTTCATTCCGCAGAGCTGGGTGATTTGTCCCCAGTTACCACGAGCTCCAGAATCTACTTGGTAGTAAATATCATTTTCTGGATCGAAGTTGGCTTGCATGGCCTTAGCAATGTCGTTCTTGGTCTTGGACCAAATCTTGATGGATTGAGTGTAACGTTCGTCTTCGGTGATGAAACCGTTGTCGAAGTATTCGTGTACCTGGTCGATGAGGGCTTCGGACTCCTTCATGATCTTGTCCTTTTCTTTGGGGATCAGAAGGTCGGCGCTGGCCATGGAAATTCCTGAGCGAGTCGCGTAGTTGAAGCCGAGCATCTTGAGGTCATCACAGAACTTAGAAGTGATTTCGAGACCAAAGCGTTCGAAGACGAGAGCCACGATTTCGGAAATTTCCTTCTTCTTGAGCGTGTGGTTTTGGTAACCCATGCCTTCGGGAACCACCGTGTTGTAGATGGCGCGACCGAGGGTTGTTTCACGAATTTCTCCTCCCAGACGGATCTTGATGGGGGATTGAAGATGCAGCTCATCGTATTGTTCAGCCATGATGGCTTCTTCCAAAGAGCCAAAGACTTTTCCTTCACCCTTCTTGCCTTTGCGTTCAGCAGTGAGGTAGTAGAGCCCAAGGACCATGTCTTGAGTGGGAACCGTGATGGGTTCTCCAGCGGAAGGCTTAAGCAAGTTGCGAGCAGAGCACATGAGTTCTTTGGCTTCTTCTTGAGCCTTTTGAGAAAGAGGTACGTGTACGGCCATTTGGTCTCCGTCGAAGTCGGCGTTGAAGGCGGCACACACGAGGGGGTGCACTTGAATCGCTTTTCCTTCTACGAGCACAGGGCGGAAAGCTTGAATTCCAAGACGGTGCAGGGTGGGAGCACGATTGAGAAGTACATAGCGTTCTTTAGTCGCTTCTTCGAGCATATCCCAGATCACTTTGTCGTTGTTTTGGATCATCTTTTCGGCGCTCTTGATGTTGTGAGCGTAGCCACCTTCGATGAGTTTTCCGATCACAAAGGGCTTGAAGAGTTCCAGAGCCATGAGCTTAGGAAGACCACATTGATCGAGGTTGAGCTTAGGTCCAATCACAATCACGGAGCGTCCGGAATAGTCCACACGTTTACCCAGCAGGTTTTGACGGAAGCGTCCTTGTTTACCCTTGAGCATGTCAGAGAGGGAGCGGAGCTTGCGCTTGTCTCCGGAGTTGAAGACGGTCTTGCCTTGGCGTGCGCTGTTGTTGATGAGCGTGTCCACTGCTTCTTGGAGCATACGTTTTTCATTGCGGCAGATCACTTCGGGAGCTCCAATTTGAATGAGACGCTTGAGACGGTTGTTACGGTTGATCACACGTCGGTAGAGATCGTTGAGATCAGAAGCTGCGAAGCGTCCTCCGTCGAGTTGTACCATCGGGCGAAGATCGGGTGGGATCACGGGGAGCACCGTCATGATCATCCATTCGGGGCTGATTTCTGCCTTCACAAGAGATCCCATGAGTTTGATGCGCTTCATGAGCTTGGTGCGTTTTTGACCTGTAGACTTGTCCATTTCTCCTTCCATGGCCTTGATCTCTTCTTCCATGTTCATGTCACGGATGAGTTTGTGCAAAGATTCTGCCCCTGTTCCAGCTTTGAACACGTGCCCAAATTTCATAGACATGTCTCGGTATTCGAGCTCGGTGAGAACTTTGCTCTTTTCCAAAGACTCCAAATCTTTTTTAGCTTGATCTCCCGTTTCTACCAATTCCTCTACCTTGGAAGCCATTTCCTTTTCGATCTCCTTAGTGTTTCCTGCACCAGTCTTAATGCGTTCCTCGTATTCACGGATCAAATCCTTTTTGTGGCTCTTGAGTTCCTCTTCCAACTGGCTGATGGCATCCTTCTTGGCATTTTCGTCTACTTCCGTGATGACGTAAGCGGCAAAGTAAACGATTTGTTCCAAGATTTTAACGGGCAGATTGAGCAAAAGCCCGATACGGCTCGGAGTGGAGCGCAAGAACCAAATGTGAGTTACAGGCACGGCCAGGGTGATGTGACCCATGCGAGTGCGACGAACGATAGAAC
The DNA here is from genome assembly GCA_964516995.1 of uncultured Candidatus Peribacteria bacterium. Lineage (GTDB taxonomy): Bacteria > Patescibacteriota > Gracilibacteria > UBA1369 > 2-02-FULL-48-14. The sequence continues at coordinate 102,823 of CAZFAV010000001.1, forward strand.
GAGTGACTTCCACTCCACATTTTTCACAAATCACTCCCTTGTAACGGATGCGCTTGTATTTTCCACACGCACATTCCCAGTTTTTGGTGGGACCGAAAATGCGTTCGCAGAAAAGACCGTCACGTTCCGGTTTTTGAGTGCGGTAATTGATGGTTTCGGGTTTTTTCACTTCTCCGTGGGACCACGAGAGAATTTGCTCCGGAGAAGCCACTGCAATCGCAATGGCATCGAAGAGAGTCGGAGCTTTCTTGGGATCAGTCATCATGAGAATAAAGGATTAAGAAATTGGACAAGGAATACGAGGTAAAGGAGAGCGAGCACGGCGCCTTCGTAGGCAGACCATTGTCGTTTGAAAACGCTGAGCGCAAAAAGAATTAGAGCAAATAATAGGTAAGGACTGCTGATGGTGAGCACATCGTCGAGGACGATGAGAGGCTTAATAAACGAGGGAAGGGCTAAAACAATCGTAGAGTTGAGAATGGTGGAAGTGATCAGCACATTGATAGCGCTATCGCTGCGGCCGTTTTTGGTGGCACGGTAGGCAAAGATGAGCTCTGGAACAGAAACCACCAAGGCTACTAAGCTGCACGCCCAGTAACCGGGATTAAAGTTCTCCAGGGCAGAAAGTGCCACTACGCTGGTGAGCGTGTAGTAGCAGCCTACACCGAGGACAAGCAGCCACAGCACTAAGGGCGCTGCGCTGACCGTATTGTTCCCAAAGGTGAACCAATGATCGATGCGTTCCCAGAGTCCTTCTTTGTACTCACTACGTTTGGAGGCCACAAAGGCGACAAAGGCGGCTAAGAGTACGAGGCCTTCCCAAAAGTTAATGGCTCCATCAAAGGAGAGCACCAAAGTGAGTAGGACTGTGGAGAATAAAAAGGGGAGCTGTTTTGAAGTGCTGTCCTTGCTCAATTGGACACTGCCCATTCCGAGCGCCAAAACGGCTGGAATGAGCAGAAGATTGATGAGGTTGGCTCCACTCACATAGGTGGGAACCATGGAAGAATAGTTCTGAGAAGTGGCTAGCAGAGCAATACAGAGCTCAGGGAGAGCCACAAGGAAAGTCGCAATGATCACGTCTTTGAAGAAAGGAGAAAAACCCGTTTTTTTGACGAGTTTTTCAGCTTGGTTGCTGAATCCTTGAGCGCCGAGCACCGCTGCAGTGACTGCAAGGCAGAAAATCAAGATCCAAAGAGTCGTGTTCATAGATTTAAGAATTAAGCTTCCTCTTCTTCAGTTTCTTCTGACATGTTGGGTTCATCTTCTCCCAGCATTTCCATCTCTTCTTCATCGAGAGCGCCCTCTTTTTCGAGTTCTTCAGCTACCGCTTCGCTGATTGGATTCTCTTCTTCGAGTTCTGGTTCTACGTATTCTTCTTCGGTGTTTACGATTTCGTCATCGGTGACTTGCATGAGGTCTACATTGAGACCAAGAGATTGCAATTCTTTGACCAAAACATTGAAGGATTCTGGAGTACGAGGTTTACGAATGGATTCGTTCTTGATGATGGATTCGTAGGCCTTGGCACGTCCGTAGACATCGTCCGATTTGATGGTGAGCATTTCTTGGAGAATGTGAGAAGCTCCGTAAGCTTCGAGAGCCCACACTTCCATTTCTCCAAAACGCTGACCTCCGTGTTGTGCTTTTCCTCCGAGAGGTTGTTGGGTCACGAGAGAGTAAGGTCCGACGCTACGAGCGTGGATCTTGTCTTCTACCAAGTGTGCCAGTTTGAGCATGTAGGTGATACCCACGGTGGATTTGTGATCGAAAGGCTTACCGGTCTTTCCATCGTAAAGTTGCATTTTTCCATCTTCGGGCAGGCCAGCTTTCTTGAGCATCTCCTTGATTTGATCGTTGGTGATACCGTTGAGAGCGGGGGTAGCCATGTAGAGGCCGAGGGTTTTAGCTGCCCATCCCAAGTGCGTTTCCAGAATTTGTCCGATGTTCATACGGCTGGATACACCGAGGGGGTTGAGCACAATGTCCACGGGAGTTCCGTCGGGCATAAAGGGCATGTCTTCTTCGGGAACGATAATGGAGATCACACCTTTGTTACCGTGACGTCCAGCCACTTTATCTCCTACTTGAATGCGGCGAGTTTGAGCTACAGATACGCGGATCTGTTGGATGACTCCGTTTTCGAGTTCGTCTCCATTTTCACGAGAGAAGATGGTCACGTTGGTGACTTTTCCACCTTCACCACCGGGGAGACGGAGAGAAGTGTCTTTTACATCACGAGCCTTGTCGCCGAAGATGGCACGGAGCAGACGTTCTTCTGGAGTGAGCTCAGTTTCTCCTTTAGGTGTAATTTTACCCACAAGAATGTCTCCTTCACGTACAGAGGCACCCACGCGAACGATTCCGCTTTCATCGAGGTCTTTGAGGCGAGCTTCTCCTACGTTGGGGATGTCACGAGTGACGATCTCTGGTCCCAGCTTGGTGTCGCGTACGTCGATAGTGAAGTCTTCGATGTGTACGGAGCTGAAGCGGTCGTCTTTAACGAGACGGCTAGAAAGAATAACGGCATCTTCGAAGTTGAAACCTTCCCAGGGGAGGTAAGCCACGAGCACGTTCTGTCCGAGGCCAAGTTCTCCATGTTCGGTGGAAGCTCCATCGATGAGGACATCGCCTTTCTTCACTTTTTGTCCGCTTTCACAGCGAGGACGTTGGTGGAAACAGGTTCCTTGGTTGGTGCGGCGGTATACGTCGAGGTTGTAGGTCACTTTGCGTCCGGAGTCGTAGAGAATTTCTACTCGAGAGCCGTCTACATAAGAGACCGTTCCGTTTTCTGCTGCCACTACCGCTTGAGCGGAGTTGCGAGCGGCGTCTGCTTCCATACCGGTTCCCACGATAGGAGTTTGAGGTACGAGGAGAGGGACGGCCTGACGTTGCATGTTCGATCCCATGGAGGCACGGGTGTTGTCGTCGTGTTCCAAGAAAGGGATGAGCGCGGTAGACACGGAAATGATTTGTTGAGGAGAAATGTCTATGTGAGTCACTTCTGCATCGTCCGTACGAATCGGTTCCCCGTTTTTACGAGCGATGGCAGTGTCTTCTACGAATTCTCCGTCCGTCGCCACTTCAGTACCCGATTGAGCGTAGACAATTTCTCGTTCGTCTTCAGCATCAAAGTAAGAAATCTTGGAGCCCATGTGAGCTTTAACAGGGATTTCTTTGAGATCTTTTGCTTTAGCGAGGGCTTTTGCGTCTTTTTCGGTGAGTTTGGTTCCAGCACGAATGCCTTCAGTCCCTTCTGCAAGGGTGTGGCCAATGGCTGCTTTCCCGTCATTCTTTACCGTGTGGAGAACTTCACGCAGAGGCATTTCGATGAAACCATATTTGTTGAGTCGAGCTTGAGTGGCAAGGTGTACTACGAGACCGATGTTTGGTCCTTCTGGAGTAGCAATAGGACAGATGCGTCCGTAGTGAGAAGGATGCACGTCGCGAACATCGAAGGAAGCGCGTTCTCGAGAGAGACCTCCTGGACCCATGGCAGACAGACGTCGCTTGTGCTCCAGTTCGGAGAGCGGGTTGGTCTGATCCATGAATTGAGAGAGTTGAGAGCTGGCGTAGAATTCGCGCAGCGCTGCCGTGATCGGACGAGAGTTCACAAGTTGAGTAGGCGTCACGGTGTCCAGATCCATAACCGTCATACGGTCTTTAGCGATACGTTCGGTGCGGAGGAGACCCACGCGGAACTTGTTTTGTACGAGTTCTCCTACTGGACGAATGCGACGGTTAGAGAGGTGATCGATGTCATCGGCTTCTGCCTCATGCATGTTGAGCTTGAGGAGATGCTTCAAGATCAAAATGAAATCGTCGATTTGGAAGGTGTGGTATTTGCGCTCGTTGGGGGTTTTAAGGTCGAAACGACGGTTGATCTTGTAGCGAGCCACCGATCCCATGTCGTATTTCTTGTAATCGAAGAACAAAGATTCAATGAGAGCCTTTGCATTTTCTGGAGTAGCCAAATCTCCGGGGCGGATCTTCTTGTAGATAGCCTTGTAAGCTTCATCTACGGTTTTGGCAGGGTCCTTTTCTAAAGTCATGAGGATGGAATCGTGGGAGATATCCAAGTTCATATCCTTGAAGAGATCGAGGATCTTCTTGTCTGTATCAAACCCAAACACGCGGAGCATGCTGGTCACATAGATTTTACGCTTGCGGTCGATTTTTACCGTGATGATTCCTTTTTTGTCCGTCTCGATTTCAAGCCAAGCACCACGTTTAGGAATGATTTTGGCATTGTTCATGCCGGGTGCAGCGGTGTTCTTGGAGAAGAACACACCTGGAGAACGTACAATTTGAGAAACCACTACACGTTCGATTCCGTTGACGATGAAGCTTCCGTGTTCGGTCATTAGAGGGATAGGACCGAGGAAAACGTCTTGCTCCTTAATTTCTCCGCTTTCCTTATTAATAAGCTGCACGTGAACTTTGAGAGGAGCCTCAAAAGACAGATTTTTGGAGCGGCACTGGTCGGGGGTGTATTTGCATTCGCCCAGAGAGTGATCGAGGAAGTGGAGTTCGAGTTTGCGTCCGGAGAAATCTGTAATAGGGGAAATTTCTTCGAGTAATTCACGAATCCCTTCATCCAGGAACCACTTGTAAGAGTCGGTTTGGATTTCAATCAGATTTGGAAGGTCGATGTTCCACTGATTGTCGACAAAGTAGACACGTTCAAGTGGCTTCGTCGAAAGACGTCCTTCCTCTTTATTTGCTGCGGAAGTGGACGCCGTTTTCTTGCTGGCGGTTTTAGGCATGTGCCGGGGCGATTTTAGAGAAGTAAAAGCAGAACCAGCCGCAGGTGGCGGCTTATTTCATGCTCTCTCTCTCAACACAATCAGAAACCGAGAGCTTTATCGCTGACATTTTAAGGATAAAACTCGAATTGTCAAATTGATTTTTGTAACATTTGACTGACGATCGGCTGGACAAAGCCAAAAAATGGTGGTCTAAAAAAGTTTTTCTGTTAAGATACTCGCATGCAGATCAATACTAAATACACCTTTCGGTACTTTCTAAAACAACTGGGGAGCTACCCTTGGCTTTTTGCATCTTCCTTATTTGGAATTGCTCTTGGAGTGGTGGGTGGGATGGTGACGCCGTGGTTCTTTAAGGCTTTTGTTGACCTTTTGGCTGGGAATGAACCTGTAGCTGAAATTTTTGAAAAAGGTTTCTGGCTTTTGGTAGCAGTGGAAGGGATGGATCTCATTTCTTGGGTAGGATGGAGCATTTCTCGCTACACCATTCCTTATCTGCAAACTCGAGTGATGAAGAACATAGCGGACCATTGTTTTTACCAGCTGCACCAACATTCATTCCGTTTTTTTAATAATCAGTTTGTGGGAGGACTTGTGAAGAAGGTGAATCGAATGGTGCGCGCTTTTGAGGATCTCACTGATGAAATTTACTATCAATTTTTCCCGCTTGCTTTGCGTGTGATGGTGATTGTGGGGGTGATGTGGTGGATACAGCCGCTCATGGGGATCATCGTTTTACTTTGGGTCTTTATTTTTCTTGGGGTTCAAGCGGCTTTATCTCGCTACAAACTCAAGCGTTACGATTTAGACAAGGCGGCGGCAGATACACGAGTAACGGCTCAACTCGCGGACACGGTGACCAATCATTCCACCATTCAAGTTTTTGCACGGCTACCTTATGAGCGCCGGGAATTTAAAAAAGTCACTAACCATTGGTATAACAAACAAATTGCTTCGTGGATTTTTAATTCTCATATTGAAGGAGGGCAGGCTCTTTTTATGTCTGTACTCAACTTTGGTGTGCTCTATTTGGCACTGCGACTTTGGCAAGAGGGCACACTTACGGTGGGTTATTTTGTCTTGATTCAATCTTATCTCTGGGAGCTTTATCATGCGGTATGGGATTTTGGCCGGACGCTGAGGCATTCATATGAGCACTTGGCGGACGCGAACGAAATGTCCGAAATTTTAATGACACCGTTTGAGGTGGTTGACCATGCGGGGGCTCGGGCTTTGAAAGTTTCTCGTGGTGCGGTGGACTTTGAAAAAGTGACTTTCTCCTACTCTCAAAAGAAAATTGAGGGTGACGGCGAAGTGGAGCGAGATGTGCTCAAGCAACTTTCTTTTGAAGTGAAGCCGGGTGAGCGCATAGCTCTCATTGGTCCTTCAGGTGGAGGAAAGACGACCATTACGAAATTGCTCCTGCGGTTATTTGACGTTCAGCATGGAAAAATCCTGATTGATGGACAGGATGTTGCTCGTGTGAAGCAAGAGAGTTTGCGGGCAGAAATCGCTTTGGTCCCGCAAGACCCCATACTATTCCATCGTAGTATTATGGATAACATTCGTTACGGGCGTCTCGATGCCAGTGACAAAGAAGTTTTGGCCGCGGCGAAGCTGGCACACTGTCATGAATTTATTTCTCATTTCCCACAGGGCTATGACACTTTTGTGGGTGAGCGCGGAGTGAAGCTCTCGGGTGGAGAACGCCAACGTGTGGCCATCGCACGCGCCATTTTAGCTAATACTCGCATTCTTATTTTGGACGAAGCGACCAGTAGTTTGGATAGCGAATCGGAAAAGTATATTAAAGATGCGCTCAAAGTTTTGATGAAAGGGAAAACGGTGTTTGTGATTGCCCACCGTTTGTCTACTGTAGTGGACATGGACCGCATTATGGTGCTGGAAAAAGGCAAAATTATTGAGCAGGGAACTCATATGGAGCTGCTCGCGGAAGGTGGACTTTATAGGCGCTTATGGGATCTCCAAGTGGGAGGCTATTTGGCTTAGTGTTTGTGAGAAGCCCAGCGTGATTGAGTGGATTGACCGTGGTGATGTGGAGTAGTGGCCTGAGCTGCGGTATGACGAATATGATGGAGCATTTCTGTCGAACTACGGTGTAGGGAGGAGGTTTTGCTGTGGGAGGGAACGTGGTTGGAGCTATGACTAAAATGGGGAGTGTGTTTTTTCCCATAATTTAAAATCTCCCCTAAAAATTTAAGGAAGGATTTTAAAACGTGGTAGCTAAATTTTTTAGTTTTAGGCCACCACCAGGTTGCTCGCTTGATAGCCCTCATAGGTACTATAAGTCGTGTAGAAGTTTTGAAATTCTGCGGTTTGGTCACCTACTAATTCTGCGGCAGTCATAGTGAGGGTCTCGCTGAGGCCGGAAGGAGTATTAGTCACTTCGGTGGGTGTCTGAGGAAGTTCACCAGAGTCGTCCTCTACCGATATGATGCCTACCGCTTCGTGAAGCAGATCTACTTGAGGTCTTTCCATGAGCTCACCTGCCAGCAGAGCTCCTGCTCCAGCAATGAGTTGATTGAGTCTTCGTCCGAAGAAACTACTTCCTTGACTGATGTCCGGATGGACTGTTCGTCGTACAGGACCTGTAGAGAGGGTTTGATCGGCGCTTTCAATTTGCTCACCTGCATTGGACCCACTGTTGTTGATACGCATGTTTTGCTGTTAAGAACGCGGCGATCTTCTCAGTAGATAGCCATTAGAGCAAGCAAGTACTGGTAACAAGGCTTGGTTGCCAGTACTTGAGGTTTTTCTAGTGCAGATACTTGATTTCTCTGTATTTTATTGTAAAATATCCAGCTATGGATATTCCTGGCCCTCTTTCAGATTGGAATGACCTAGCTTTGAACCCTGCTGACCGGCAAGGTTTGCAGCACTTGATCCTCTCTGTGCTTTGTAAAAATCCTGAGGGGATTGCTCGCGTCTTAGGTCGAGCTTTGAAATCTCCTTTTCAAGCCGTTGAAGCATTAGACAGATTGACTCCTCAGCCTTTTATCAAGGCTGTTATGGATGCCACACGCTTAGCCATCGACCAAAATATGCCACTTTCTCTTCCTGATATTTACTTGAGAGGCATTAGTCGTTCTTTAGCACAGATGAATATTGATGGTGTTGACAAAGGCACTGCTTTGGCTCACTTGGTGCCAGGAGTTCGTGTGGATCGATTTCAGGGAGGGAGTGGGGTTATAGGGGATTTATTTTCTGCAGCGACTGTTCAGCGCATTGAGGGTTGGTTGGATGCGGCTTATTTGGGAGGAGAAGTTCAATATCCTAAGTACAATCGGATTTTAAAAAAACGTTTGCCGAAGGAACTAGAATCTCCCCAAATCACATGGTCTACGATTTGGGTAGAAGATGAATTAGCAGCAATCGCCAAATGTACTGCTGATGCTTTTTTTGGCACCCATTATGTTCATAAAAAATTTCAATCGGGATATGGATTTGGAAGCATCGTGCGCTCCTCCGCACTGGGTAATACTTTAAGTTCTGGGAATTTGATTTATGGCCACGTTGCACCACATAATCCTGCTTTGGCTCGGCACTTTCGTGTGGATCGTTTGGCTATGCATACTGCTAGCTTGGGGATTGGTTTAACCCGAGAAAAGGATGAGGAAGGGGAAAGCGAGGATCTTTTGGAAACTGTGATTGCAGCTAAACTGTGTGGCTTTCAGACGGTGCACGAAACTCGGCACCCTGACGCACTGGTAGATTCTTGGGGAGCTGGAGAGCCTCTGCCTACTGATCCAAGAACTCAAGGACGTTTGAGGGTTTACGCGGCTGACGCATTGAAAGGTGATCATTTGATAGAGACTTTGCGTCGAGAATTTGAGGACGATCGTATTCTTACACGAAGAACAAAAGGTGCATGGCTTTTTGAGGATCGTTACTTACCTAGACCCTTTTTAGATGGCAGAATTTATTGGGACGCTCAACAGCGAATGAATGAGGAGTCCACCTTTGGGGGTGGATTTGTTCATCGCAAACGGTCAAAGGCTTGAGTTTTTGTGAGCTTTGTTGCTGGGGAGTGTTCGAGCGAAATTCCAGGCCATTTTATAAAGTGAAAAAGCCATGTTTCTGATGTGAGGATTTTGAATGATGACTCCGCTGCATTCTGTTTTTAAGTGCGAATAGAAAGCCACTTTGTCTCCATAAATTTGGAAGCATACATCGAAGGGGTACTCTTCTTTTGGAATGAAAAGAGTGGTTCTTTTCATGGCCGGGTCTTGCTTTGCATAACCACGCATGATGGGATCATCGTAAAAAATCATTTTTGCGTGAAATTCTCTTCGTTTGCGCTCTGGGATGTAACGCTCTTTCCAGTATTTTTCTACGGTGGGGTGTATGTCTTCCGAAATAGACAATGCACCATACAAAGTTTTGTTTTCGTTGAGGACGTCTTCTAGCATTTCGCACACGGCTTCAGCGCCTTCGTAGTAGGTGATGTTAGGGAGACTGTTGCCAGGCTGATAGAGTTCCAAAAAACGCCTCATAGTTTTTTTGAGGACTTTACGTTTTTCTTCGATTTTACGATTTTCTTCGTTCAGAATTTCTTCGAGTTTTTTTGGATCGTTGGGGTAATAAAAAATCGTCTGATTTTTTTGGGTGCGAGCAAAAAGTTTTTTTTCGGCAAGTTGCTCGCAGGTGTACTTAGCGGTGGATCGGGGAATGTGTAGCCTCCGACTGAGCACGGATGCTGGTAAAGGCCCCAATGGGAGTAGGGTGAGGTACGCTTTAATTTCGGTCTCGTTGAGGCCGAGTAGCTTGAGTGTATCCAGAGTGCTTTCCATGGGTGACGAAATTATGTTGCCACTTCTAAACCTGAAATTTAGTGGTGAATACTAACAACGTCAACTGGTTGCTGTCAACTAAGGCTGGTTGTCAGTCCAAAGCTTTGAGTTCTTCAGGCGTGAGTGCTCGCCACTCTCCAGTCTTGAGATTTTCGAGTTTTACGCTCCCCACGCTAATGCGAATGAGTCGCAAAACGGGGTGGCCAAACCACTCCATCACGCGGCGGATTTGGCGTTTACGGCCTTCTTTGAGTTTAATTTGAAGCCAGCTATTTTCTCCTTCGGTGCGAAGTTCTTCTGCACCCATTGGGCGGAGCGCATAACCATCCAGCTTCATGCCTCCTTTGCGGATTCCCTCTAAAACTTCTTCACCGGGATGACCGAGCACCAAGACTTCGTAAGTTTTTTCGTGTTCGTGGCTGGGATGGGTGAGGCGTTCTAAAAGCGCTCCGTCAGAAGTGAAAAGAAGCAAACCTTCACTGTCTTTATCGAGACGACCTACCGGGTTGAGGTGGCGATATTCAGGTGGCAAAAGGTCCATAACCGTTTTATTGTGAAAGGGATCACTCTTACTCGTGAGTACTCCACGAGGTTTGTGTAGAGCCAGCGTAATAGGTGCCGCTTTAGCAGGAAGAGCTTTGCCGTCCACTTCAATCTTATCGGTGGGTCCTACTTTGATCCCCATTTTGGTGAGGCGCTTACCGTTCACCGAAACACGCCCGGCAGAGATGAGGTTTTCGGCCTCACGACGGGAGCAGAGTCCGCTGGCGGCAATGACTTTATGGACTCGGTCTCGAGGAATCATAGTGGCGTCAGTCTACACTTTTTTGTTAAACTCGTCGCATGAATGTGAAAATTCACGACTCGTGGAGAAGGCATTTGGATGGCGAATTTGAAAAGCCTTACTTCAAAGAATTGGTGGAATTTGTTAAGCAGCAGTACGTGACTAAAACCATTTACCCAGCGCCCGCGAATATTTTCCGTGCGTTTGAAAAATGTCCTTTTGAAAAAGTGAAGGTCGTGATTTTAGGGCAGGACCCCTACCACGGTCCGGGGCAGGCGAATGGGCTTTGTTTTTCGGTGAACCACGACGTACAAAATCCACCTTCGCTGCAAAATATTTTTAAAGAAATTCGTGATGATGTGGGTGGAGATTTGCGCACGGATGGCGACTTGGACGATTGGGCGGAGCAGGGTGTTTTACTCCTCAATGCCACCCTCACGGTGGAAGCGCACAGGGCAGGTTCGCACCAGCACAAGGGTTGGGAGCAGTTTACGGATGCAGTGATTGCTGCCGTTTCTGAACAAAAAGAGCATGTGGTTTTTATTTTGTGGGGACGCTATGCGCAAGAAAAAGGCGCACGCATCGACAGTGAAAAACATTTGGTTTTAAAGTCCGCGCATCCCTCGCCCTTGTCTGCCTATGCCGGATTTTTCGGCTCCAAACCCTTCAGCAAAGCCAACGAATATTTGGAGTGGCACGAGTTGGAGTCAGTGAAGTGGGCTGAGGGTAGGCGTTGACAAGGCTCGGTTCTAAAAGGAGAATGAGCCCTTTTTATGGGTCATCATCCTTCTATAGACATTTGTGATCCCCGACCTTCGCCCGAATGTCCAAATGGTTTTGTGAGAAAAAGGAAGGCTGAGAAAGGGATGCATTTTAGAGATATCCTTGAGGGCGAGCGATTTGTGCTTAGGGATGATTTGTTGAATTTTGGTGGATCGTTGTGGGAAGGGGCAGAGTCGGCTGCTACTCCTGATATTCATCCCGTAGATGATCCCTGTGAATTTAGACCTTTCCATTCAGATGGTCACGACATCATTTGTTTAACTCTTCCACGAGGTGTTCATTGCCGTGGTTTTGCTGGAGCTATGGCACCTTTGTCGAGCGTGGTTTCTCAATTTCAAGCCTTGCATCAGCAGGGACCGCAGAATGAAAAAGAAGAGCCTCTTTTTGCTCAAATGCCTGCTTTGTTAGATCGCTCCTCTGCAGCTGTGGTGGTGGGTTTTAGAGATTGGTATTTACAAAAAGAATTTCAGGAGGAGGGGCCCCTTGTTCGTCGTTTATTATGTAGAGCCTACACTTTAGGGGACGGTCCAAGACACAGCCAAATGGTGAGTCCAGGGTCTTATTTATTTATGTATTCTGGACCTAAGTATGAGCTTTCTCCTATTCTCCATGCACGCTTCGTTCCCGAAGAACACTTTATTATGCAGACAGCTCAAACTGTTTGGAGATGGATGGGAAACTTTAGTGACTGATCTTTTCCTGTCCACCCATGTACGGCCTAAGCACTTCTGGAATGGTCACGCTGCCATCGGCATTTTGGTACATTTCTAGTACCGGAATGAGGATGCGGGGGGAAGCCACGCAGGTGTTGTTGAGGGTGTGCACAAAGCGGGTTTTTCCGTCGGCATCTTTGTAACGAATGTTGAGACGGCGGGATTGGAAATCGAGGAAGGTGGAGCAAGAGTGTGTTTCGCCGTAGTTCTTGCGGCTGGGCATCCACGTTTCGATGTCGTTTTTGTAGTATTGCCCGACGCCCATGTCTCCACTGCACACGGCTACTACACGATAGGGAAGTTTTAAATCTTGCAATACTTCCTCTGCATTTTTGAGGAGGAATTCGTGCAGTCGTTTGTCTTCGGCTGGATCGTCTTTGCAGAGAACTACTTGTTCTACTTTTTGGAATTGATGGATACGGTAGAGACCACGGGTGTCTTTGCCATAAGTTCCGGCCTCACGACGGAAACAGTAGGAGTAACCAGCGTAGAGTTTGGGGAGATCTTTTTCGGCGAGAATTTCGTCGGCGTGGTAAGAAGCCACGGACACTTCGCTGGTTCCGATGAGGTATTTGTCGTCACTTTCAATATGCTCCATCTCCGGACGTTTTACTCCGAGTGCGTAAGCCTGTTCTTCGCCTCCCGGGAAGTAGCTGGTCCCCACCATCGCATCACGGTTCACCATGAGTGGTGGGAGGAAAAGCGTGAAGCCTTTTTTGATGAGCTTGTCCACGGTGTAACGCATGATCGCGAGTTCCAAAAGGGCGCCTTGGTTTTTGAGGAAGTAACTGCGGCTGCCGCCGATCTTTACGCCGCGTTCTACATCGATGAGGTCAAGTTCTTCACCGAGGGTGATGTGGTCTTTGATCTCAAAATCCCACTGGGGAAGTTCGCCCCAGGTATAAAGTTCTACATTTTCGCTGTCGTCTTTGCCTTCGGGCGTTTCGGGGCTGATCAGCCCAGGAGCACGAAGAAGCAGGCCTTTCCATTCTTCATCGAGGCGCGTCATTTCTTCATCGAGGTTTTTTTCATCGGCACCCACCGCGCGCATATCTTCAATGGCCTTCTTTTTCTCGTCGCCTTGGAGTTTTTGAATCTGTTCGCTGGCTGCGTTTTTCTTGGCACGAATGGTTTCGAGTTCTGCGAGTAGGGCACGGCGCTTTTCATCCACTTCAATGAAATGGTCCACATCAAAATTCACGCGTTTTTTGCGTGCGGCTTCCTTGACGGCTTCAGGGTTTTGAATGATGTATTTGGGATCGAGCATAGGGAAAATAAGACTGAGTCAGGATAGCGTGGAAGGGATAGGCCAGCAAGAGGATGCTATTTTTTCAATAAATCCATGAGCTCTTTGTTTCCGACTACAGCCACAGAACCGAGAAACACCAGGACCAGGCCAGCGACCTGGATCAAATTGATGGCTTGTTTGTCTACTCCCCAGTGAAAAATGGTTGCAGAAAGCATTCCAGTGGCAATCCATATCACGATGAAAGCTAAAAAATTTCCCCACTCATCGGTGCCGCTTTTTGCACAGTAGGCGTAAATGGTATTGATGATGAGAAAGAGCCAAATCCACTTGATACAGTAGAAAAAAGAATTGGTGATCCCTGGTTGAATTTTACTCGCATAATGTGCGTAGCCTTGGAGGGCTAGGTTGGCTACGAGTGAGAGCGCGATCACCAAAAGTTTTTGCATAGGCGTACTTTACTGGAGCGGCGGTTGTCAGCCAAGCCCTTGTCATCTTTGTCATGATGTTGTATGCTACAGGGCCTTAAATCAATATATGGCTTTAAAAAGACCCGAGGGCGCTTTACTTCCGGATACAATGGATGGCTTGCTCACGGATCCTATGTATGTGAGGCAATGGGGAGAGTATTTTCATGCGGCTGCTCGGGAGGTAACAGCAAGAATCACTGATCTGCACGGTCAAGATTTTGTTGATGCTAGAACTTTGCTGAATGAGGTACGTGCTCGTTGTTTTCAAGACGGCCAGGACCTTACTGGTCAGGTGGCCGCCGCGAGCGGACTGTTGGGTCAACCCAAACGTAATTGGGAGGCAGTCGATTTTAGTGGTGTGGCTGCTATTTTGGGCCCTCATCCATCAAGTGTAGAATCTCAACTTCGAAGTCGCTATCCTGCAGTTTATGCAGGACTGCGTCCGTTTGTTCTCCCAGAGAAAGCTTAACTTTTTTTGGGTTCTCCGCGTTTTTCCACCTTTACTATGGGGAGGCGCTTTACCAGCACTTGTTTTCCTTCCATCAAGACCTGGAGTTCAATGGGATCCATGGTCTCGATTTTGAGACCTTGGATTCCCCAGAAGTGGTTGTGCACGGCAAGTTCTTGCTCGATTTCCTTGTCGAATTGAGCCTTGGCCAGCACCTTGTCTTGTTGCATGAGTGTGAAGGTGATGGAGTGTTTTCCTTTGGGAAGGAAGAGCTTGCTCACCACGAACATTTGGGGATGAATGGCCGGGACTTTTTCGGTCATGATGCGATCGAAGATTCCGCTCATATTGAGTTTTCCTTCCATGGATACATTGGCATAATCACAGAAGAGGGCGTATTCAATGGGTTGGATTTGCATGAATTGAGTGTGAATGATTAAGTGCGGGTATTGTACACGATCTATTTCGCTTCTCCATCCACGACCGGTCCTTCTTCGCTGCCGCCTTCTTCGGGCTTAGCGTCTTTGGGGTAGACTTTAACGTCCGGGTCGTTGGTGGCGCCGGCTTCGGCACCAGGTTGGTTGTACATGGCGGTACCGATCTTTTGGAGTTCAGAAGACAGGGCTTCGCTGGCGGATTTTAAATCTTCCTGAGAAGCGTCGGCGTTTTCGAGGAGCTTTTTGAGTGCGGCGAGTTTTTCATCCACTGTGCCTTTCACATCCGCTGGAACTTTGTCACCGAGGTCTTTGAGGGTGCGTTCGGTTTGGCTCACGAGGGATTCCGCATTCACACGAGCTTCTACGCTTTCTTTCTTTTTCTTGTCTTCGTCGGCGTGCATTTCGGCTTCCTTCTTCATCTTTTCGATCTCTTCTTTGGAGAGTCCAGAATGACCAGTGATGGTGATGTGTTGAGCCTTGTTGGTGGCTTTATCGGTGGCTTTTACATTCATGATTCCGTTGGCGTCGATGTCGAAAGTCACTTCGATTTGGGGCACTCCGCGAGGCGCTGGAGGGATGCCGTCGAGTTGGAAATTCCCGAGGAATTTATTGTCTTTGGCGAGAGGGCGTTCTCCTTGATAAATGCGCACTTCTACGGAAGGTTGGTTGTCCGCAGCGGTGGAGAACGTTTGCGATTTAGAAGTAGGAATGGTGGAGTTGCGCTCGATCATGGGAGTGAGCACACCGCCGAGGGTTTCAATGCCGAGAGTGAGGGGAGTCACGTCGAGGAGCAAAATGTCTTTTACATCTCCTTGGAGCACACCTCCTTGAATGGCCGCACCTAAAGCAACGACTTCATCGGGATTGATTCCGCGGTGAGGTTCTTTACCAAAGATTTCTTTAGCTTTGGCTTGCACGGCGGGCATACGAGTCATTCCTCCTACAAGCACCACTTCCGCGATGTCGCTCACGTACACGCCAGAATCTTCGATGGCCTTTTTGCAAGGGCCGGTGAGCTTTTCGAGCAGGTCCGCACAGAGGTCTTCCATCTTGCTGCGGGAGAGTTTGGTGACCATGTGCTTGGGCCCATTTTTATCTGCGGTAAGGAAGGGGAGATTGATTTCGGTTTCGTGCTGGCTAGAAAGTTCGATCTTTGCTTTTTCTGCAGCTTCTTTGAGGCGTTGAAGGGCCACTTTGTCGTCTTTGAGATCGATGCCTTCTTGTTTTTTGAATTCGGCCACGAGCCATTCGATGATGACGTTGTCGAAATCGTCTCCTCCCAGGAAGGTGTCACCATTGGTAGAGAGCACTTGGAACACACCTTCGCCGAGTTCCAAAATAGAGATATCAAAGGTACCTCCTCCCAAATCGAAGACCGCGATTTTTTTGTCACCGGTGTGTTTGTCTAGGCCATAGGCGAGAGCCGCTGCGGTGGGTTCGTTGATGATGCGTTCCACCGTGAGACCTGCAATTTCTCCAGCATCTTTGGTGGCCTGACGTTGTGCGTCGTTGAAGTAAGCCGGCACGGTGATCACAGCGCGAGTCACGGTTTCTCCAAGATATTTTTCTGCATCGGCTTTTACTTTTTGCAGAACCATCGCTCCGATTTCAGCGGGTTTGCGAGCCTTGCCGTCGAGGATGATTTCTACTTCTCCATTGGAGCTTTTTTTGCACTCAAAGGGGAAGCGTTTAACGATACTTTCTACTTCGCTGTATTGGCGTCCGATCAAGCGTTTTGCGGAAAAAATGGTGTTCTTTTCGTTCATTACCATTTGACGTTTAGCGGGTTCTCCCACGAGACGTTCACTGTCTTTTACAGCGACTATAGAGGGGGTGGTGTTTTTCCCTTCCACGTTGGGGATCACGTTGGCTTCACCTCCTTGCATTACTGCAAAACAGGTGTTGGTGGTTCCGAGGTCGATTCCAATGATACGAGACATATTCTTTGATGGTTAGCTGCGCTGGTGCGCCTGATTAAATTAGCACTCACTATATTAAAGTGCTAAATTAATCGCGTCAAGACTTTTCTATTGCTATTTTAGCAGGTTCAAAGCGTAGTCCATGGCTTCTTCTACGTTTTCTTGATTGATCATAAAACTACCGTGGTCACCCTCAGGATCTTTGATGAAGAGGCCTACGTTAGCTCCCAATTTTTGGAGTGTAGTCTTTGTATTTTCCATTCCGGTGCATACGTGAGTGACTTTGGTGGTGGCGTATTCATTTTCATCTTGCTCCCCACAAAATAGAATCCACTCGGTACCCTCCAGTGGAGTTTCTCCGAATTGCCCTGTGAGGATTTTAGAGTAGAGGGGATAATTGTTTTCCCAAGGCCCTGCATTGGCGATGTTGACTCCAAAATAATTGTTGCCACAGCTTTTGTCGTAGAGGGAGATACCGTAAGAACGTGCACTTCCCATACTAAATCCTTGGAAAATAACGTGACCTGCAGGTACACCTTTGGCTTTTAATTCTTCAGCGATCAGTCGGTAAATTTGATCGGGTTCATAGTAGCCCTCGTTTTCTAGACTGCGCCCGAACCACCACTGTAAACCTAAATAGGCCACATTGTATTTGTTGAGTTCGGGAAACCATACGTGGAAATCTTTGATGGCGTAGTCACCATGACCATGAAGGCTCACCACTACCATGCCAGAATTAATGTCAAAATCTGGAGCTTGCCACCACACTGCGTAACTTCGATTCTCGTCCACAGGGATGATCTCTGCGCCTTTTTGTGAGGCAAAGGTAAACTCGTCTGGGTCTGCCTCTTGGGCAAGAGAGAGTACGTCCCCGGCAGGAATATTTACATTTTTTGTTGCGGTTTCGGTACAGAAGCTGGCTAAATTTTTTGTAGTTTCATCGCCGACGCTATCTGTAGTGTTGGTGACTTCTGTGGTGGGCTTGTTGGAAGAGCATCCGCTAAAAATCAAGCACAAAAGGAGAGCTGAAGATATGAAAATACGAGAAGTATACATAGTAAGGAGTTAAGATTTCCCGACTTGCACCTTGGCGGGGCGAATGGTTTTGCCATTAAAGGCATAACCTTTTTCAAAAATTTGAATCACTTCTCCAGCAGGCCCTTCGCCTTCCATCAAAATTTCATGCCGATGGGGATCGGCGGGAACTCCAATTTGATCGATAGGTTCTAAGCCCAAGTCGGTGAGTGCTTTGATGAGGTTGGCTTCTATTGCTTCTACTCCTTTTACCCATTCATTGCTTTTGAGCTCTTCGGGCACGGCGGAAAAAGCTCGTGCAAAGTTATCGAGGGCAGGGAAGAGTGCTTCTAAAAATTTTCGATTTGCAAAAATTTGAATCTCTCCTCTCTCTTCTTCAGTGCGACGCTTGAAGTTGGCAAGGTCCGCCATAGCGCGTTTAGCGGTTTCTGTCATGGCAGCCAGATCTGCTTGAAGTTTTTCCGTATCGTCTTGGGGTGGAGTTGGCGGGGTGGGTTGTGTTTGATCGTCGGTCATAGTTGGTTGGTTTCGAGTAAGTCGCGCACTTGTTTGAGGATGGCGCTGTTGTAAGCGTAGGGCATGCGTTTGGGGCCGAGCAAGCCGATTTTTCCTGTGTAGCCGTCGTAAGAGTAGTTGGTGACAATCAGTGAGCAGCTGTCGATGCCTTGCAGAATGTTTTCTTCACCAATAAAAATACTGGGCTCGCTGCCGACTTCGATCTGGGAAAGTCCGCTTAAGAATTCGCTGCGGTCTTCAATCACTTCCATTACACGGCTGGCCTTAAGAGGTGCTTCCATGAATTCCGGTTCTCGGAGCATTTTGGAAAAGCCCATGAAAAAGGTGCGATCGTTTTCGGGAATCGTAGCAAAAGCCATGTTGGGACTAGCTTGTGAAAGGAGAGCCACGGCATCATTCACACGTTGTTTGGCACTTTCTTTGCGGCGTTCGCGCAGCAGTGCGTGCAGCGTTTGCTCCGCGAGTGCTGAAGCACGGTTCCAATCGGCGAGTTCGTCCACATAAAGACGGTAGCCTTTGTCGGTCGGTACGCGTCCTGCGGAGGTGTGGGGCTGAGTGATCAGGCCTTGTTCCTCCAAGTCGGCCATGTCGTTGCGCACCGTAGCGGGGCTCACTTTAAAGTTATAGGTGAGGATAATGGTCTTGGATCCCACGGGTTCCGCCGTTTGGATGAAGTGCTCCACAATTGCTCCCAAAATTTGATGTTTGCGATCTTCGCTCATGGCTTATTTATAACGACTTTTGAGGGTTGGCACAAGGACTCTTGACTGAAATTATTTATAGTTTACAATATCTGCACAATGCTAGATGACTTCGGTATCGATTTTGAGGGGGCGCAGCCGTGGGCTGCCGTTCATGAACAGACTTTGCGAACGGTGGGTGCGCGCGTTGACTTGGACAACGGTTTGGTCAGCGAAGATTCCATACGAGCACTGCCGGAAGGCTTTGTGATCGGTTGGGATGTGTCTGGTTATACCCGTACTCTTCAGGAATTGCTTCCACAAGGACAGGTGGCTTTTGCTCGAGAAATCATGAGGCGGGCTGTGGGCTTGGCCATGGAATTTGGTATGCCGATGCTGGAGCCTGTGGCGGGAGATCAAGCGCTGTATTTTTTGTCGAAGGACAGGGAAAGTGTTTTGCCTGCTATTCAGGAGCGATTGCGCACCTTGAGGTTGACCACACCGCAGGGTGTTGAGCACCCCGTTAAAGTGGTCGTTGTTCCAGTAGATGCAAAGGCGGTCTGTGTGGGGTCCTTTTTGGATGTAAAAACAGGTGGAGTGCAGAGAGGTTATAGTGCTGTGACGGGTCCGGGTGCAGTTTCTGTAATCAAAGCTTTTAAGCGATCTTTACCAGATCAGTTGACTTGTTTGAGATCCACTGTAGGAGGTTCAGATTTACCTTTTGCGACTTTTGATCCTTCGTTGGGTCAAGACCCTCCTGTCCACCACGAGCGCTTGAAGCCGCTCACGTCGCCTCGTTTCCCTCACGACGAGTACTTCCACGTTCTTTTGCATGCTAAAGGTCGGGTCAGTTTGGCGGATCCTATGTCTTCGGTGGTCTTAGCTGCATATCTATTTGAGGCGACTCGAGGTATCAATTTTACTCCACTCAAGCAGAGTGAGGGAGTCTTGCACGGGGCTTATGTTCCGAATGAAGAGGGTCACGCTCAAGCGGAATTGGCGGAGCTTCTTCATACAATGAACCGTGCGTTAAGGCCACAACACATTCGGGTGGAAGGCATGTGGGATTATGTGGAAAATCCTTTGGTGGTTCCGTGGGGAACACATATGCGTGATGGAGTGGGAACTGCGATTGCGGCACTTTCTCATCGCATGAAGAAGAAAGGAACTGAGGCTAGAGTGGCTTAGGCTTCTTTGCTCGCCATGTAAGCAGCCAAGTCCACGCAGCGCATGGAGTAACCCCATTCGTTGTCGTACCAAGAGAGCACTTTGACCATGCTGCCCATTTTCCCGAGTACTTGCGTTTCTAAAGAATCGAAGATGCTGGAGCGAGGATCCATTTTGAAGTCCATAGAAACAAGCGGCTGATCGGTGTAGCCGAGGATGCCCTTCATTTCTCCTTCTGCGGCCGCCTTCATAGCGGCGTTCACTTCTTCTGCTGTGACTTCTTTATCAAGTTCTACGGTGAGATCTACCAGGGAAACGACGGGAGTAGGAACACGGATAGAAATACCGTGGAGTTTTCCAGCGAGTTCGGGGAGTACGAGGCCAATGGCTTTAGCAGCACCGGTGGAGGTGGGGATCATGTTGAGGTTGGCAGCGCGAGCGCGGCGGAAATCTTTATGATCGTTGTCGGTGAGGTTTTGATCGTTGGTGTAGGAGTGCACGGTGGTCATGAGGCCGCGTTTGATGCCAAAAGTTTTGCTGAGCACTTTTGCCACGGGTGCCAAACAGTTGGTGGTGCAGCTGGCATTGCTCACGATAAAGTCTTTGGCAGGATCGTACTCGGTGTGGTTCACGCCCATGAGGAGGGTGTGATCGATTTCATCTTTGGCGGGAGCGGAGATCATCACGCGTTTGGCGCCGGCTTGAAGGTGTTTGCTGGCTCCTTCTTTGCTGGTGAAAGCTCCGGTGCATTCAATCACGAGGTCGATATTGAGGTCCTTCCAGGGAAGGAGGAGAGGATCGCGGTTTTGAACGAGAACGGTTTCTTGCTTGGAGCCGTCGGCTTTGGTAATGGTCAGTTTTCCAGGTTCTCCCTTCACTTCCATGGGAAGGGTGCCGTAGTTGGAGTCGTACTTGAGAAGGTGTGCGGTTTGAGTGGGATCTCCGAGATCATTCACCGCCACAATGTCGATGGTGGGATTCATTAAGTTCGCACGAAAAATCATTCGTCCGATTCGGCCAAAGCCATTGATGGCAACTCGCATGAGGGTGGGGTTAATGCGCTGTGCGCAGGGTTAATCGCGCGTAGTATAGCGAGTTTTTTGCACGCATCAAATGCTTTAAAGAGAGAGCTCTGTAGCGGGTTCTTTGTGTTGTTGAGCTTTGCTAAAGTAAGTGGAATGGAGCCAGCGCGTTTCTTCTGTTCCGTCGCCGTGATGGATGAAGTATTTCCAGGCGATATCTCCAATTCCTAGATCGCCCACGTTGGCGATGCTTTCTTCGGTTTCGTTGCTGGCGGTGTAAGGACCAATAAGGGTGGTGCTTCGCCCGTCGCTCTCTCCGTAAAAGCGAATAGTGGCTTCGTAATAACCTTCTTCTTGAGCCACCATCAGAAGATAGTTTGGGGTGTTGTTCACAAATTTTAGATCTTGTTCACCTGGGAAAACCGTAGCATCCAGGCCATCGCCAAAGTCGTTGTAGTAAATCACGTAAAGGCTGTGATTGCGCTGTTCGGTGATTTCGAGAGCAGCATCGAGAGCAGCGCGGTAAACGGTGGTGGAGACTTGGCAAACTCCACCGGCAGGGGCGGGTTCTACGACCTCGCCATTGTAGATGATGAGAGCACGTTTCCATCCGCCGTATTCTATGGGCCCAAGGGTATCTACATAAGAAAAGGTAGCGCCAGGCGGAATGAGGGTGCCGTTCATTTTTTCGTTCAAGGCTTTGCGAATATTGAACTCACGTTCGGGTGAGGAACCCCAAAAAGTGGATTTACCTTCACCTAAAAGTTCCAGAGGTCCGAGATCTACTCCGCTCTCATTGATGATTTTTCCAGGTAAGGTTTTTACCAGAGCTTCAGCGGTGGGAGAGCCGTTCAGAAGGGATTTTAAAATTTGAAGTCGGGTAGAGAAGTCGAGCAGGACTTGGCCGTCGGCGATGAGCCCTTCTTGGGTGACTTTAGAAACTTGGGTGGGGTCGGCAGTGAGGATGTGGAGATCTTGTGGATCGACATCCACGAGAGGGTGAAGAGTGCTGGTGACATAATTGAGGAAGCTTCCGGTGAGCAGTCCGCTAGAAGTGTAATCCTTTTCTTGAGCTGGAAAGTGGTAGCTGGTTCCTTCTACGGTGATTTCTAGGCCGGTGGAGAGGAGGGTTTCTTTGAGGGAGGGTGCGGTGGCGGCTGCGTCTGGCGGAGTTTCGGCAAGCGCGAAGGGTGACCCAGCGATGAGAGCAACTGCGAAGATGAGTGAGTGGATGAGTTTCATTGTGTGCATTGTAGCAGGGCGGGGCTGCGGGCCAAGAGTGAGTAAGCTCTCACCACGACCGGTAGTAGGCGGGTGATTTTTGGAGCCACAATGGAGCTGTCTTGTTCAAAATAATTGCACAATGAGAACGGGGGCTTAGCAAGTATATTTTCTTGAAATGATTGGAGGGGTGTTAACAGGTTTAAACAGAGCGAGTTGTGAAAGTTTTGTATACAAATTGTGTCCATTAAAATGGTGCAAAATAATGATTATCTTGACGATAAATTTCCTGACCCCTAGGGTGTGCTTACTTTCCACGCTCGTTCAAAAAACTTATACAAGGTTGTGCATAAAAGTTATCCAGCTTCTGCGGCTGCGTCCGCTCAGGTCGCGTCAGCCCACGAGCCCAAGCACGAGTCTGTGCTCCTCCGGGAGTCGCTCGAGTTTCTGAGCTTGAAGCCAGGGATGACCGTAGTCGATTGCACCCTTGGGCTCGGAGGACATTCAGCAGAAATACTGAAGGCCATCGGACCCAGTGGGCAGCTTTACGCCTTTGAAAAGGATGAACGCAACCTAAAGGTAGCAGAACAACGGCTCACGAAAGTCGCCCAAGAACTGGGCGCGCGGAAAAACTTTACGATTTTCCACGATTCATTCAGCTCATTGAAAGATCGGCTAAGGAGGGAAGGGGCATCTCAGGTAGATGCTATTCTCTTTGATCTAGGACTCTCCTCCCCACATGTGGATGACGCGAGTCGCGGATTTTCTTTTAAACAGGAAGGCCCGCTGGACATGCGCTTCGACCCCCGGCAAAAAAAGACGGCTGCCGATGTTCTCAACTCTTATACAGAGAAGGACCTCGCGGATGTTTTCTATAAGTACGGGGAAGAGCGACAATCTCGAAAACTGGCTCACGCCGTTGTAGAAGATCGTCGTAAAGAGCCTTTTACCACAACCGGGCAGTTCGCTGCTTTTGTGGAAAGAGTGCTGGGGAGAGGAAAACCGGGAAAACACCGGGCGACCCAAATTTTTCAGGCCCTCCGCATGGAGGTGAATGAGGAACTCTTGGCCCTGGAGCTTGGTCTCAATCAAGCGATTGAGCTTTTAGCTCCTCACGGACGCGTGGTTGTGCTTAGTTACCACTCTCTTGAAGACCGCTTTGTAAAGCAACTCTTCAAGCAACTAGCCACAGACCTTCGCGATCCGACTGACATATTTGGAGCCAGAGTCCTCAGATCAAAGAGCCTTTCCCTCCTTACTAAAAAGCCGATCAAGGCCTCGCAAGAAGAGGTCAAATCTAATTCTCGAGCTCGCAGCGCAGTGCTACGAGCCGCTCAAAAACTCGCCCAATAGGCGCATCTCCATGACTCAGTTCATTTCTACTCTCCGCTCCCTCTTCGTTCGCAATGAACGGCTCAGTTTTGCATCCATCGGAGCCCTCTTGGGCCTCATGGTGGTGGGGATGGGGATCGTTTCTCTCACTTCGCTCAACGATAAAGCAATGAAGGGTTATCAACTCAACAAACTAGAAAGTGCACACGAGGAATTGGTGCAAGACGGGGAGGTGACGGATATGCTTTCACTCCGAGCACGATCCATGTCTGTGATTGAATCGGCTACGCTCTCGATGGTGAAACCTGCTCGAGAAGACATTACTTATGTGCTTCCTGTGGCGGTAGTGGCTTCCAACGATTCTGAAGCGTCGTACTAAGGTTTAAGAGTCTTACTTTAAAAACGATACCCAATTTATTGGGGTTAAGGGGAAATCACACAAGGCCCTCCGAAAGGAGGGTTTTGTGTTGATGTATTGCTGAGTGAAGGTGGACCGGCATGTCCTTTAAGGTGCGTTGCTTGACATAATTAAGAAAGTAAGTATAGTATGCGTACTTCACTTAAAATAGCGTACATGAAAGGCCCATTTTCTGGATTCGGATCCCGTGACCCTAGAGAAGTAGCAGCTCTAGATGCTTTGTATAGAACTTTGAAGGGGCAGCCTGTAGTGGCACCTGCAAAAGCGCCGGAAAAAGTAGCAGCAGAGCCTGCTCGAGGTCTTTCACCTGAACTGGTTCGTTTGGCTCGTGCTGCTAAAACGAAAGCAGATTTGGTGGCTGCTCAAACTGCACCCGACCCTACTCAGAGCGCTCCTGCAGTACCTGCGGCGCCTGTAGAATCTGAGACTCCTGACCCAATAGAAAAGAACCGTGGACATTGGTTGACGGCTGCAGCCGGATTAATAGGGTGTGCTAGTGTAATTTGTTGTGGCTGTGCTGGGATTGGTACTTGGGGGAGTATGGTTTCTTTGAATAATGAGCCAAAACCGGTTCAAGTCATTCCTTACAAGACTCGCCCACACCAGAGTCCAAAATCTGTTGCATCTGCTCCTAGCAATGGAGTTGCTCCTGAGGCTCAAAGAGATGGAAGCTTAGATGAAGCTACAGATGCGGACTTTAATGAAGTTTTAGCTGATAGCACGTATGTGTTTGTCGATTTTTATGCAACGTGGTGCCCCCCTTGCCAATATGAAGAGCCTTTACTCACTCAGGTGGCTGGAAAATATGAAGGAAAAGTGAAAGTGGTCCGAGTGGATGCAGAGAAGAATCCTACTACAGCTGATGCCTACGGTATTAGTGCTTATCCTACTTTGATTGAATATAAAGATGGAAAGGAAATTTGGCGTGTAGAAGGGGCTCTCAGTAAAGAGCAACTCGAAGCAGAATTTGATGCTTTACTTAAAAAATAATCATGGTTGAAGGTAATAATCGTGCGTTGGAAGGAAATCAGAAGCTGGTGGCTAGAGCAGGTTTAGCGCTTGCTATTGGTGCAGTGGTAGGAACGGTAGCTTTGGGGTCCTTGGCGGTTTGTGCAGGAGTGGGATCTCGTTTTTTGCCTGACTCCACTGAAGAGGCCAAACCTTTACGAGTGATTCCCGTTTCTAGACGAGACGCTGAACGTCAAAATAGACCTCGTTCCGGCGGCAAAAGTGCTGCGAGTGGAAAAAGAGCAGGAGTTACTGATGCAGATGAGCCTGCTTCTAGCACCGCTTCTACGGGTTCAGACAGCGCCAAGCCTAGCTCGAGCCCAGAGATGGTGATTGCTCCTACCCCTAGCCCTGCCCCTAAGGCTACGCCTTCTGCTATAGATACAACAGTGCCAGAAAGTATAACTGCTGACCTGACAGAAAAAATTCGCGCCCGACTCAATGAACTGGATGCTCGCGATGGAGTGGATGGACCTCAACGCCTTTATGTGCGAGAGGACGGAGAACCTATTACTTTGGACCTTTATATTGGCCGGCCTTCTATTAAGATGGCGCCTTATAGTAAGGTGGCCGATCTAGCGAGCCCTGGTGAATATCTCTCTTTCTTGTTCGACACCATTGATACGCCCGAGGATGCGGCGGAGCTTGCTAATCACGATTTTGTAAGTTTTGATGGTAGTGGTAGTTCTCTGTTCGCTCCCAATGCGTCTGAGGTGATCAGAAGAGGGAAAGGAGACTGCGATGACTGGTCCGTACTCACTTCTACTGCTTTGGAACGATTAGGGGAAAGAAAAGGAAAGGATTATCACCCCATGATTTTAGCAGAGTTCCCCCGTGGAAGCGACGGACATGCGGTGACTATTTTTGAGGACGGGTCTAAACTTTATTCTATTGACCAAAATGGTCCTAAGGAAATAAGTGCCCCTTACAAAGCTTCTCCTTTATTTCCTCCTTTGAGCCAAGCCAATTGGGTCCACGTGGTGGTAGAAGGGACGCGAAGTTACCGAATGCCTATCAATGGTAGCACTTTACAGCCTGCTTATGGGTTTCCTTTTAGTGCTTTTGTTGCAGGGGAGACTTTCGATAGGGGAAGTTTTGACTTTTCTACTTTTGTGGACGGATGGGACTCTTACTCAAGGGGGAGCATTTGTTTCTCTTCGGACTGGATGGAGGAGGATTGTGATGCGCTTGTGGCAGTGCGAAAAGGTCAACTCGATCAAATCAGCTACAAGACGGGTCCCTTGGCATGGGAGCACTTTACCAATGGTGTTTTAGACACTCAGCAATATCGCTCTGGGGAGGTACGTGTGGTGGAATATGAGAATGGCAGAAAAGTGAATGAGATCCCTTTTTGACCTGTTAAACTGTCTTTATGAAAGACGCTTGACAATATGTCTATCTTGTATTATATTAATCGTCCTTAATTAAAATCTATGTCACAAAAAGATCCTGACACTTTAGTTCCTGCCAATGATACCGATGAAAGGGGCGTTATGGCTCCTCGCCGTCGTCGTGCCGCTGATGTAGCAGAGGGTCTTCGTTCTGGACGACGCCCTGACTTGGCTACTCTTCTTCGTAGAGCACGTGGAGAGGATATTTCTGATCTTGCTCAGGAAGTCACTGCTGCTCGTGATGCGATTACGAGCATGCTGAGGGATATTGCTGATGTAGAAGCTTTAGGAGATCCTACACTCCAGGACCATGGAGCAAGAGCTGCGGCTGTACGACGTTTGTTCGTGATGTTTAAAGGGCGTGAACCTATTGAAGGAGAGGATGTAGGGGTGATGATGGAAGAAATTCATCGTATGCGTGCTGCTTTGGTGGACAAAGAAGCGGCCCTTATTCAACAAGAAACTGGCTTGGTGCAAACTCGTCGAGGAGCTGAAGTACAACAGGTCAGGGATTTGAACGGACATATAGCCATTCTAGAACAAGCTGAAATTGAGGGTGCTAAAGCGGCTGCTGATCGTGTAGACGAATTGATTGCTGCACGTACTGGGCTCATTGCTCGTCAGAATGAAGGTGACGTAAGAGTGAGTCGGTTACGAATTGAGGGAGACGTGGCTCGGGAAGCTATTGCATTGGAAAGAGCACGAGCTCTTCGTCCTATTCAAGAAGGTTTGCTTGTTGTGGGAACGGAGGCTGATCATGCCAAAGCTCTATTGAAAAAGGCAGCGGATCTCCGTCTTAGACGCGCAGAAATGGATATTGGTTCGGCTGTGGACCGTGAAGACGATAAAAAGAAAATGGAAAATATTGAATCCAATAAGGCTCAAGAACGTAATAAAAGACTCAGCCTGTGGGCTATGACTATTGCTCAGTTGGTGTCTGGTTACTTAGCTGCCAAGGGAGTGCATGGAATGTCTTTGCACCCTGATGAGCTGTCTTCTTGGATCTTCCCAATTGGGTCTTCTGTAGCTGCAAACGGTACGGTACTCGTTTGTACTTCTCAGTATCTCTATGGAAACTGGGAAATGGAAGGTAACAAGGGTTTAACAGCACTCTTTGCGTTCGCCGTAGCTTTGACTGCCACTGCGGGTTATGCCGGAGCTGCTCGTGAAATGATTCCTGAAGTGGTACTCGCTGATGCCGTTAAGGACCGTGTGACTGAGACTACAGCATTTGTAGAAGCGGCTCGCCCTGTGGTTGCAGACAAGTTCACTAATCCGGCCAATTCCTTGGTGCTCGATATGAAGCAAGCAGGATCGGCCCTTAAAGATGAAGCTACTGGAAGAGGACCTTCCCACGAATACGGATTCCGATCTCACTCTATTGATGCCTTGGCTCGTTACCGTGTAACGGTAGACGCTGCTGCTCGTGGTTTAGCTAGCGCGGGAATGTGTGATGATCTTCGCTTGATGGCGAGTGATTACCAAGCTCTCATGGATGGTCTTCAGTATGAATATGAGCATCCTACTCAGGCTGGAGGTTTTGCAGCTTCTCCTTTTGTAACTCTAGATGAAAATGGTGAGAAGAAGTATGACGTGACCTTTGATTCTCAGATTACGGCTTGTGATGCTTCTTATCCTTTGTCGCCTACCGAACTCATTACTTCTATTGACAGCAACTTGACGGCTATTCGCGACGGTTTAGCGGACGGTAGTATTGCTGACACTCCTCAGATCAACGAAAAAATCCGTGTCCTCAATGCCAATATTCAAAAATTGGCTACTGCTCTTAAGTTGGACACTACTAAGTTAGCGGCTTTGGCTTCTGGAGTAACTCCTACCACTACCGCTGGGGGAGCTCCTGCTCCTGATGCTCCAGCAGACCCTGAAGCCGATGCCGATGCGGGTGCTGCTCTTGAAGCGCCCGATCTTAAGGAATTGGAACCGATGACTTACGAATCTTTGGCTCTCCTTGTGGAACATACGGTAAATCTCTTTGTAGCTAACTGGGACGAACTTTCTATTAAGTACCCAGGTATGGGAATCGTTTCCTTGGCTATCGACCAATTGGGTCTCATTCTGGCACTGGTGGCACTTGCTACAAGTAAACGAGTGGATGCTAAGAACAGAGCTTATACGGAATCTCTTACTCGCGTAGAAAGCGGAGAGGCTCGTGCTGCTCAGCTTTATGAAGGACTCAAAAAGCGTTTAGCCCAGGTAGAAAAAGACGAAGTTCGTTAATCACTTATCCACCCCTAATCTAACTTTATGACAACCACTTCTGAACAAAACGCTGAGCTGCCCGATCTCAATCCTGTCCCTGAGTATTCTGTAGAAGAAGCGCCTCGCTTGGTTGCGGAAATCGTTCATCAGTCACGGGATCGAGTGACCCACCGTGCCCTTAAAGTCCTTTCTATTGATGAGGATGAAGTACTCGCTGCTTTAGATCTAGATTTAAAGGTTAGAGGTGAGCAAGAAGGCACTTTCCCACATCTCACGGAACTGATTGCTCAAAGGATTCGCCAGTATCAAGCTCGTTTGCGTGATCCTATTCTTTTGGAAAAACGTCGTCAGAATTTCCAAGAGTTGAAGGATAAGGAACAAGCCCGTTTGGATGCTGCTCGAAATGCAAAGATCCTGCGTATAGGTGCTCCTCTTGCGACTGCGGCTGCGCTTGCTCTTGGTGGAGCAGTTGCCGCGTTTAATGTTACTCGTCCTGAAATTCTTCGTGTTTTGGCTCAAAATGAACTCAATGGTGTTGCTGTGGACCTTCATACGGCTCGTGAACTGGCTACGACCACTCCGAGTGCGGTAGGTCTTAAGGGTGTTCCTGTGCGGTTCCCTTGTATCAAGAATAAAGATGCAGACGGTAATTTCTACTGGAAGCCTGGAGATGTGCGTGATGTGTATAGCGATGATGATTTAGCATCAGACGCTTATCGTTACCAGGTTCAATTTGAAAAAGGAGTGGACCCTGATGTGAGTGTGGCGGAAGCAGGATGGGGAACCACCGTTCAGTTCCTTCCTACTCAAGTTGAGGCTAATTATCCTGCTGCTTACGCAGCGGTGCCTCTAGATGCCAACGGATCTCCGGTTTACATGATTCCTACAGGTAAGTTTGTAGCCGACCCAGAAAATGTTTTGCCTGCAGAGTTCATCACGGGTGAACACGCTAAAGATGGTTCTTTGGTTCACTACCTCTTGGTCACTCCAGAAGGACCTGCTTGTACAGGTGCAGCCGAAGAGGGTGATACTAAGGTGAAGATGGTGGATGCTATCTTAGATACCGAATACCCAGAACTGACCATTGCTAACTTGGCTGGTAGTACGCCTGAAGTGGATGGAGCTTACACGGTAAAATTTGAAGAATATGGTTTAGGAGAGTGGTACAGCCGTACCTTCTACCCTAATTTGGTGGCTTCTATGGATATTGCTATTCGGGATGCCAGCAAGACTGGTGTGGCTCGTGCTGATCTCCAAAAGATGTCTGATTTCTTGGCTCAACGTAAGTTTGAGCAAGATCTTCTCCGTCTCCTCCAGTACTTGAAGGCAAACGTGAAGAAAGACACCTTTGAAATGTTTGTAGATCAACTCAAAGCCAGCAATGCTCCTCATTTTGCAGTGAATGTGGATGAGGCTAAGGAAACCTCAGCTACTCATGGTCACGCAGAACGTACAGATGGAGCTCGCCAAGGTTATGTCTATCTTTTCCCTTCTGATATCAACGAAAATGCTCTCTTTGATGGGTTAATTCGCTCAATCTCTACTTCAGAACCTGTTCCTGGATTATTCGATTCTGTATTTGGAGACCCTATGGCATACCGTGCAGAAGATCAAGTCTTTGATGCCGGTATTGGCTACTTCCTCACGGAGCACGCTGTTGAAGGTGGTGTTGAGGCTTCTGTTACACCTAGCCGACTGCTCATTGATCAATTGGCTGAAAAAGGAATGACGGACGATGTGATTCGTTACTGGACCTTTAATCCCGATGACAAGTTGAGTGCCAATGAAGCGGCCTTGTATCTAGAATTAGGACTGCCCACTCCGGTGGCTCCTCGTTACGTAGATATGATGGATGCGGTGATGGAAGCTTCGGTTTTAGATAAGACTCCTGCTGAGGTGACGGAAGCAGAAAGAACCAGTTTCACCGCCTTTGTGACTGCTAATCAACAAATCGCTACTGGCCAATTAGGCCTCGAGACTGGAGCACAATCTATGCTCACTGCTCTCACCGATTTGACTCAGTAAAGCTATTTTTCTCCTCGTTCAGGAGGTTCGCCTCCGTTAG
The DNA here is from genome assembly GCA_964516995.1 of uncultured Candidatus Peribacteria bacterium. Classification (GTDB taxonomy): domain Bacteria; phylum Patescibacteriota; class Gracilibacteria; order UBA1369; family 2-02-FULL-48-14. The sequence goes on from CAZFAV010000001.1 coordinate 133,275, forward strand.
AGCCGCCAGAAGAGCTAGATCCTCTCTCTGGTGGTTCTACTTGTGAAGAGTTTGCTCCGCCTTTATCGCCCCTTTCTTTAGGTTCTGTGGGAGCGACGCTGGGACTCGATTTGTCTCCACGTTCGGTAGGCTCTCCTGGTTGAGCGGGAGGAGCAGATTTGTCTCCACGTTCGGTAGGCTCTGCAGGTTTTGGCGCAGGTGTAGGCGTAGTGGGTACTGATGGTGCTCCACCCGGTGCAGTTCCTCCTG
>CAZFAV010000001.1:133623-299705 GCA_964516995.1 uncultured Candidatus Peribacteria bacterium
GGTTGGGAGCTGGAGCAGGTTTGGGAGCAGGTGCAGGTGCGCCACCCGGTGCAGTTCCTCCTGGGTTGGGAGCTGGAGCAGGTTTGGGAGCAGGTGCAGGTGCGCCACCCGGTGCAGTACCGCCTTGATCTGGAGTAGGTGTAGGGGCGGGTTCTGGTTCCGTGGGGACAGGTTCCAAATAAGGGAAGATGTCAATTTTCAGATCCTTGAAGCTACTGCCTGGAGCACGAGTGACCACCAGTTGACCATTTTCTACGGCGATGGTGTCTCCAGGAGCTAAAAAATTAATATCGAACTTACGACCCTCTTTATCAAATTCGTTGTTTAGATCTTCACATTGTTTAAGCATGTACCTGTAGGAGAGCAACATCAGTTTAGGATTACTCAGTTTAGCGTCGGTAAGCTTGAGGAGTATTCCTGTAATGGTGTCACCTTTTTTTGCTGTTACGGCTTCCTTTTGTAGCTTGTCGCGTTCCGGAATAGCGCCGGCTACATCTGCTGCCAGCTTGCTTCTTTCTGTCTCGATATTTTTTTGATATTCTTTTGCGTAATCAGTAGATTTCCCGCTGACTAAGTCGGTCCAACGAGGTGCTGCTTCCTCATACATTCTTCGAGCAGGGTTTTCGAAGTAAGATTTGAGTTGATAATGAAGCATTTTATTTTTGTTAATTCTTTTTATTTTAACATAAAAAAGGAACTTCCTCAAGGGGGCTAGTTCCTTTAGAAATTACTGTGCCTTTTCGAAATAGTGAATGACTCGATCATTTGTGGAAGGGAGTTGTGGACAGAGATCAGCAGGAGCGGTGAGGCCTCGTTCATAGTATCCCGTTCCTTTGGCTAAGATGGGTACTTTTTTACCTGATTCCCATCCAGACCAGTCTGCTTGTGGTTCAGGACAGCCGGGGGCAAAAGTGAATTCGTCACTTCCAGCTTTGAAAACGCCATCTTCACAAACAAAGGTGTATGCGGCGCAACTTCCATGATCTTTAACCTCTTCCGCTTTTTGAGCAGAGGTTCCACTAGAAAATTTTTTCGGTGCCACTTCCCAGCCTGGTAAAAGCTGTGTATTCTCAGGTTTGGTAGAGACAGCTGGAGGGACTTCTTTTGCAGGTTGAGCAGTGCTCGGTGCCACTACGGGGGGAGCCGGTTCTTCGGTAGGCGCGTTGGGTAAGGGTTCAGCGGTGGCGACTGCATCGGTATTCGTAGGCTCCACTCCAGTGACTGTGGCAACTTCTTCTCCGGTATCACTATGGGTTACAGGATCAGAATTAAAATAGCCTTGATCGTCTAAAATTTTATACATAGCTACTGCGGCCGCTGAGCTCAGCACTGTTGTTAACCCGGCTCCACCTAGTGCAGTTAAAACACAACCTAATTTATTCGGGTTTTTTTGAGGGCGTCTAGAAGGATTTTCTCGCATAGAGCTCAAGCTTATGAGAGTTTCCTTATACCATATTTTGAGCGAAATAGTCAATGAAGGGGAAGAGGGGAGAATTGCGATTTGCAGAGCGCTGGTTTATAGTCGGCCTATCTTTTTAAAAGTATTCGTATGGATCTTTCTGTCTTACAAAAAACAGCCCAGGCGATGGTGGCGCCCGGTAAGGGAGTTTTGGCTATTGATGAGAGCCATTCTACCTGTAAAAAGCGTTTCGAGGCCTTAGGGGTAGAATGCACTGAAGGTACTCGTCGCGAATACCGTGAACTTTTAATCACCGCTCCTGGCCTAGGTCAGGATTTGGGTGGAATGATTCTGTTTGATGAAACACTGCGCCAAAGCACTCGCGATGGGCGAGCTTTTGTGGAGGTACTGAAAGGCGCAGGAATTTTACCTGGAATTAAAGTGGACACAGGAGCCAAAGACTTGGCTTTACATCCTGGAGAGCAAGTGACCGAAGGTTTGGATGGGCTACGTGAACGTTTAGTGGAGTACCGAGGACTCGGAGCTGCTTTTGCAAAATGGCGAGCGGTGATCAATATTTCTGACACTTTGCCAAGTGAGGCGTGCGTGGAGGCTAATGCCCATGCCTTGGCTCGATATGCAGCCCTTTGCCAAGAAGCGAACATTGTTCCCATGGTGGAGCCGGAAATGATTATGGATGGCAGTCATAGTGTGGAGCGTTGTTATGAAGTGACCACTCGAGTTTTAAAAGCACTTTTTGGTCAGCTGCAAGAACAAGGTGTTGCGCTTGAGGGTACTATCTTAAAAGTCAGTATGGTGCTTCCGGGTAAAATGGCGCCTGTACAAATTTCTGATGAAGATGTGGCAAAATGGACGGTGAAGTGCTTGAAGGAAAATGTACCCGTGAATGTGGCGGGAGTGGTTTTCCTCTCGGGAGGACAGACGGATGCTCAGTCCACGCTTCGACTCAATGCTATGCATACTTTGGGAGAGACTTTGCCTTGGCCCTTATCTTTTTCTTACGGACGAGGTATTCAGCAGCCTGCTTTGGAAATGTGGGCAAAGGATCGCAGCGCCTTTGAGGCCGCTCAAAAGATTTTGGTTCACCGTGCTCATATGAATGCTTTGGCTTCTCAAGGAAAATATACTACCGAAGCTGAAACGGCCGCTTAATTTATTTTTATGCTTTTTGATTTTCTTCAAAAAAAAGGAGCTTCACAGGAACTGGCAGAACTTTTGGTGGAACTTGCTCGTTCCATAGAAGAAATTTCTGGCACGATTATTCATGAGAGTACGGGTAAAGCAGGAACGCAGAATGCTTTTGGAGAAGAACAAATTGCTATGGATGTGGAAGCGGATGCTATTTTGGCTCGCACGCTCAGCACGAATCCTTATGTAGCGGCTTACTGTAGTGAAGAAATGGAAGGGATGGGGAAGGGTATGGAAGGAGGATTGTTCAGTGTTTTCCATGATCCCTTAGACGGTTCGAGTCTTTTTGATGTGAACTTTGCGGTGGGCACGATCATTGGGGTTTATGCGGGGGCAGAAATCATGGGTCGTACCCCTCGTGAACAAGTGGCGGCACTCTATGCGGTGTATGGCCCTCGCACCACTTTAATGCTTTCTGTAGGGAAAGGTGTTCATGAATTCTTACTCACCGAAACGGGTTGGGAGCTCCAAACTGAAGAAATTCAAATGAAGGGCAGTAAAAAATATTTTGCTCCGGGAAATCTACGGGCTACTGCAGAGCGAGCTGACTATTTAGATTTGGTAAACTGGTATGTAAAAGAACAGTATACGCTCCGATATTCCGGAGGTATGGTGCCCGACGTCAATCATATGCTCAAAAAGGGCAGTGGGATTTTTATTTATCCGGGTATGCCCAGTGCTCCAGATGGGAAACTGCGCATCTTGTATGAGTGTGGACCCATGGCGTACCTCTTGGAGCAGGCGGGTGGGGCCAGCAGCAATGGAGTACGCTCGATTTTGGATGTGGAGATTACAGGACTTACCCAAAGAACGCCGATATATCTCGGTACGCCAGAAGAGGTGAAACGTGTCGAGTCTTTTTTGAAACAATAGCTTTCGGCAGCCGTTTTAATGGGTGTATATTTTTTGTGGATTTTGTCCACTCCGCACGCCATGCCCACGCCCACCCCTCATCCCTTTGATGTTGATGTCCTCGTTTTTGCCGCTCAGGAGGGCGATAAGGAGGCGTTCGGTCAATTGTACGATTTGTACTTTGATCCGATTTATCGTTATGTGTATTACCGCGCCCCTGTAGATGAAGTGGATGATTTGGTGGAGACGATTTTTATTAAAGCGTGGATGAATTTAGATAAGTACGAAAAACGAGATGTGCAGTTCTCTTCTTGGCTCTTTAGGATCGCCCACAATGCGGTGATCGATTATCGACGTGCGCACCGCTCTATTGCAGAAATAGACCCAGAAATGCCCGATCTTTCCGACAAGCAAGCCCCCAAAGCTTTGACGGAAAAAACCATGCTTTCTAAGACCGTACGAGAAGCTGTGGATCAACTCAAAGAACCTTATCGTCAGGTGATTACTCTTAAGTTTTTGATTGGGCTTTCTAACCCAGAAATTGCGGAAGTGCTCGGAGAAAGGGAGGGAAATGTCCGTGTTTTGCAATTCAGGGCTCTTAAAGAACTCAAAGATTTGCTTTCCGAAAAGGGTGTAAAAAGTGAATTTTTGTAATAAAAAACCTTAAACGACGTTTTAGTCACTGCTATGAAAGACTCACACATCGAACTCGCGAAAAAACGCATCTGGAAGCGACTTTCTGCAAAGCTGCCCGAACGAGGTAACCCTGATCATGTCTTTGTAGTCTCCAGTTTGCGCCAAGCTCAAGCGATGATCAAAGCAGCGCCGCTGAAGCGTGTGCAGTTTAAAGAAAGCTTGCTCGATGTGCTGCCAGAACGCGCACCAGCCTTTTCTTTTGTTCCTAAAAAAGCTTGGGCTTTGGGCTCATTAGGACTGCTTTTGGGCTCTTTGCTGGTGCCCGTGATGGAAATGACTCCTGTGGTTTCTGCTTTTAGCGAAAATACTTTAGACACCTTAGAAGGGGATGTGTATGTGAATGGGTCTTTAGTGAGCGGTTTTGTGAGTTTGCAGCCTGGCGATCGTATTGAAACTGGAGAAGGATCTATGGCGCACATTTATTTAGTGGATGATAGCCGTGTGACTCTTGGGCCTTCCACCCAGGTGGATTTGATCAAAAGTTTTGTAGACCCCAATAATCGCGCTAAGACGGAAGTTCAAATCCAAGAGAATAAAGGTCGTGTTTGGACGCAAGTGCTCAATTTGGTTTCTAACGATTCTTCCTTTGAGCTCAGCTTCCCCAAAGGACAGGTTTCTGTCACTCAAAAAGCTAGTTTTGATGTTCAAGTGAGCGATGAAGTGACCGCTCTTGAGGTTGCACGCAATTTGGTTTCTGTGACAGTGAACAATGGTGAGGGCTCTTCTTACGAAGGTGTTTTGGGACAGGGAGCTCGTCTCCAAGTGAATGACTTTGTCACGACGACCACGGTTACTACTGAGGAGCAAAACGGTGTGTGGTGGACCTTCAACTTGGCTTATGGCAAATCCTATACTCGTAGTTTGGATGAAAGTTATAAGCAAGAAAATATTGATCGTGCCGTGATTTTGCCGGGCAATCCACTCTATGTGCTCAAAACTTTCCGTGAGAATTTGCAGGTTTCTTTAGCAATGAGCGAAGGAGCGCGACAAAATCTTTTAGTTGAACAAGCACAGAACCGTTTGGACGAAGCTCAGACCTTACTTGCTCGTGGAGACACGGAGCAAGCGGCTGAAGTTTTGGAGGTCTATCAAAAAACTGTGGCTCAAGTGAGTAATACCGACAATGAGGCCTTGCTCGCTCAAGTGGATGAGACTCAAAAACAAGTTTTGCTTTCTTCTGACACAGACCAGTCGCAACTTTTGCAGGATCACTTGAGCGATGCCTCTGCCACCGTTTCTTCGGATCTGGCAGAAAAGAGTGAAGCCCGCATGCTTTCGGTTTCTCAAATGCTACAACAGGTGCCTGACCTTATTGCTGGAGGGCAATACGATAAAGCATTGCAAGTTTTGTCGGATTATCAGAGCAGCTCTTTATCTATTTTGTCTGAACTCGAAGAGGTACCCATGGATGAACGGGAAGCGGTGGTTTCTGGACTTCTGGAACAGAAACTTTCTGACATTCAATTGCTCCGTGTGATTGCCGCGATGCCTCAGTTAGAAGGTGCGCTTAATGCAGATTCTACGATTATGGAGCAAATGTCTGTGATGGTCTTGAGTCTTCGTGAGAAAGAGCTTGGAGATCTTTCCACTTTCTTCACAGCGCATGATTACAATTCCGACGTGCAGGGTGAAATTTACGTCCGTTTGAAAGATGGTGCAGATATAACGCCGGAACTTACTGAGCAGCTTGATACGGTGGAAGAACAAATTCAACCGGTAAATCCTTCCGAGGTTCTCATCGATTTGCAGCCCGTGAATGTACCTGCGGTGAGCGAAGATCCTCGCTTCTCAGTTTCCCATACCGACGAGACCGAGGATAAGTCCAACGGTAGCCATTAGTCCTCCTAAGATCCAAAAGCGCATCACTACTTGGGATTCAGGCCAGCCCTTGTGTTCAAAGTGATGGTGCACAGGCGCGATGCTAAATACTTTACGGTGGAAGAATTTTTTTGAAGTGAGTTGAATAATGATGCTCAGGGTTTCGATCACAAAAATACTTCCTATAAAAGGTAAGATGAGCACGGTGTTCGTGAGCATGGCGATGACGCCGAGTGTGGCTCCTAAGGCAAGGGAGCCGGTGTCTCCCATGTAGAATCGAGCGGGTGGGATGTTGAACCACAAAAATGCCAAAGTGCTGCCTGCAATCAAGGCACAAAAGGCGGAGAGGATCAGCAGCCCATGAGCATAAGCTAGTGCGCTATAAGTGCCAAAAGAAATGATGACTAGGCCGCCCGCTAGGCCATCTAAGCCATCAGTAAAATTCACTGCATTGGCACTACCGGTGAGAATAAATACAAAGAGTGGAATGATCCACCAACCCAAATAAAAATCGCCTACACCGGGCACGTGGATACTGCTGTAATCCAGTTTAAAGTAAAACCAAAGGGCAGCCGCTAAGGCAAAGACAGTGAGGGTGAACATCTTGGGTTTGATGTTGAGTCCTTTGCTTTTCCCCCAACCTTTGATGTTGAAAAGATCGTCGATGGCTCCTAGTGCAGCCACTACCAAAAGCGTAATGAAGGGAAGATAAGTTTCTGCACGATTGAGGAGCGAATGCTCGAACCAACCGACGTAAGAAAGAAAGCGTGAAAGAATAACAACGACAATTACGCTACTCCAAATGAGCACTCCTCCCATGGTGGGAGTGCCAGCTTTTTTGGCGTGCAAGGCATGGTAAAGTTCTGCAGCTTTTCCGTCGCTTGCGATAGTGCGAATGTTCTTTCCAATCTTAAATTTGTAGAGTGCGTTGATGAAGGAAGGGGCAGCTAGAAAAGCCACGGCAAAACCCAAGAACCCTGAACCTAGAATGAGGATGATGTGGCGGACCGTGTCGGTGATAGGGAACATGGAGGAGGGTTACCAAGTGAAGGCACGATAGATCCAATCGATCAAAACTTTGGTATCAACAAAACGGCTGTTACTCCCCAGCACCACGGTTAAAATTTCGTGGCCTTCTGGGTTTTTAGCGAGGGCAACCAAACATTCGCCTGCTTTTATTGTGGTGCCTGTTTTGAGTCCTTCTACTCCGAGTTCACCGAGCAAAATATTGGTATTGGTGAGTTTGTGGAGCTCACCATTTTCCCCCTGCACTTCTGCCGTGGAGTGATTTACGATTTCTCGCACACTGGGATCGTTGATGAGGTGAGCACTCAGTACTAAAAGGTCGTGAGCTGTTGAATAAGCAGCGTCGTTATCGAGACCGGTGGTGTTGGCGTAATGTGTATTCTCTAATCCTAGGTTCTTTGCTTCCTCGTTCATTTTTTGAATGAAGGCTTCCTCGCTGCCCGCATTGTTTTCTGCTAGAGCTAAGGCTGCGTCGTTTCCTGACTCAATGAAAAGTCCGTAGAGGAGATTTTTAATACTGATTTTTTCACCACTTTGGAGCCCCATACGAGAGCCTTCGGCCCCGGCGGCATTGGCGCTTACGGTCACGATTTCACTCGGATCATTTTCTTTTAGGATGATGTATGCCGTCATCAGTTTGGTGAGGCTTGCAATGGATCGTTTGGTGTAGCTGTTCTTCTCAAAGAGGATGCTTTCCGTGTCTACATCAATGGCTAAAATGCTGGGAGCACTCATGGGGGCAGGAGCTACCAACTCTGGGTTGTGCGCGGGAAGTTTGGAGACAGAAAGTAGGGAAGTCTCATCAAAAATAGCCTCGTGTGCCATGCTGCCGCTGAGAGCGCTTAAGCTCAGAGTGCTGGACAACAATAGGGAGATGAGGCTTTCAAACATGTCCCCAGTTTAGCGTCAGTAGAAGCCGATGTAAAAGAGATTGTCGTGGTCTCTATAATACTCTGCAAAGTCTTGTCCTAGCACGATTACAATTTTAGCTCCTTCTGCGGCGGTGACTACTTCGGGAGGCACGTCCTCGCTGATTTCTCCGTAGGTAAGAGAGGGCAACACCTCGATGGTCTCATTTACCGCATCGTCCTTGGGACTCAAATTGTAGATCATAGTGTCGGCTATGTTTTTGTCGGGTGCGTTGCCATAAACGGCATTAAAGCCATAACGGACGAGCATCATTTTGGTGAGTCCCGCCATACTTTCTTCTTTGGTCCCATTGAGCACCATCACTGGAATTTGATCCTGCACTACATTGGGGTGGTAAAAAAAGAGTTGAGCGAATTGTTGAAGTTCGCTGAAGTCTCCAGTGTAGGGCTCCAGGTAGAAAGGGTCACCCTCCTCACGTTCTGGTGTATATAAGAATCCACCCGTTTGATAGGCTGCATCACTAAATACCGCAGAGGCAATGGAGTCGTCTTCAAAATCTCCACTTTGATCCACCAGCGTGAGCATGTTGGAGAGAGAGAGATTGGTTTCGAAGTTGCTTGAAATAGCGTAGTAAATATTTTTGATTTTGCTGGGACTGGCGAGTACACCGAGGCTGAGAGCTTTGTCTTTAATGGCTTCGATTACCTGTTGTTGACGTTTTGCTCGATCAAAATCTCCTCCAGCGGTGCTGTGTCTACTGCGTGCGTATTTGAGTGCTGTTTCTCCATCTAACTCTTGTTCTCCGGCAGTGAGATAGAAAGGGTCATAAAGCTCTAAAGAACCGTCAGTCGCAGGATACGATTCATCATTGATGGTTTCTGGCACAGTTACAGTAATTCCTCCAATGGCGTCTACAATTTCTACAAAACCTTTGAAGTCAATCTTAGCGTAATATTGGATATCTATCCCTAAGAGCTCTTCCATCTCTTTTTCCAAAGAAGCTTCTGCCGCCACTGGATCCTCATTCTCATCATAAATGTACTGATAAATACTGTTGATGCGTGTGCCCCAACCTACATCGCTTTCTGCGATGTAGAGATCACGGGGAACGGAGAGTAAAGAAACGGTGCCATCGGCGTCATCAATAGAAGCCACCATCATGGTGTCGGTGAGGTTGGCTCCGTCGTGGCCTTCACCGCCTACTCCTAGAAGCAGAATGTTGGTGTGGCCATAATCGTCTGTTTCCAAACCGCTTCCAATAGCGGAAATAAAAATCTGTTTCATGGAAAAGGGATGGCCCGTTCGAATGGCACCTACCACTCCTTTTAAAGTCAGTACTCCCAAAATGAGCATCACTAAGCTTAAGAAAAGGTGGCTTTTTACCCATTTTTCGGCTTGAGAGGTTTTTTGCTCTAGGGCATCTAGAGGATGATGTGAACTGATGGCTTTTTTCTCGAAGGGATTCATGGTCATTCCAAAAATGGACGTGGGTTCATTTTAGAGGAAAGTGGGTGGAAAACAAGGGGGCAAACATACAAGAGTTGCGCTTTAATGTCAGAGATTTGTAAGGAGTTTTGCAGTATTATGAGGGAATGCTGATTTTAGTTCTTGCGGCTTTAAGTTTTCTCCTGGGAGTGATGCTTGCTACCTTGACTTCGTGGAGTATTCCGGGTTGGGGTCTGTTTTTAGCGACTGGTCTTTTGTGGTGGAAACCGCGTGTGGGGATCGTCGGCTTGGCATTTTTAGCAGGGTTTTTGCGCTTAGAATTGTGGCGGAGTCAAATTCCTATGGAGGTGAAATTTGGCCCCACGAGCTTAATAGGAACTTTGGAGGAAGATTGGGGACAAAAAGAAGGGGAATCGACTTGGTTGCTCTCTACAGAGCAGGGGATGGTGTTAGTCCAACTTTCTGCCTATGAACCTTTGTCGTGGGGCCAGACGGTTCAGGTGGAGGGAGTCTTAGAAAGCACGGACTCTTTTACAGATAATCTTTCATACCTTCATTATTTAGAGAGACACCGGGTATGGCTTGTGATGGATTCCGCAAGGGCCGAAATTTTAAGCCCAGCTCCTTGGAATTTTTTGGGAATTTTAAGTCGACTTTCACAAAGTTTGAGTGCGCGCCTGCAAGTCCTTTTACCTGAACCAGAAGCGAGTTTTGCAGTAGGCCTTTTACTCGGCAAAAGACAAAACATGGATCAAGATTTACAAGAGGCTTTTCAAGCGGTGGGGCTTACCCACATTGTTGCGATTTCTGGGAGTAATATTGCTCTCGTGGTGATTTTATTTTTCACGCTGTTTTCTTTTTTGCCTTTTCATCGGAGGCTTGCTTTTAGCGGGATCGGAGTAGTCACTTTTGTATTGCTTGTGGGGCCTTCTGCTGCCGTCGTGCGCGCGGGACTTATGGGTGTTTTGTCTTTGGTTGGGCTTTATTCTGGGAGAAAATCGCAGGCTTATTTTGGCCTTTTATGGAGCGCTGTTTTGATGGTGCTATGGAACCCTTTGGTGCTCACTTATGATGTGGGATTTCAACTTTCTTTTGCTTCTACATTTGGGATTTTAACTCTCACCCCAATTTTGGAAAAAGTTTTTCCGCAGCGTCTATGGATGCGAGATGAACTCATCTTAACGCTCGCTGCTCAGCTCATGACTTTGCCTTTTATTATTTTTTATTTTGGGCGAATTTCTTGGATCACGCCCCTGGCGAATCTGGTGGTGGCGCCACTCATTCCGCTGGCAATGGCGAGTTCTGCCCTGGCGCTGCTTTTTGGTACACCAGCGGCTGCATTGGCTTGGACTTTTTTGATGCTTATTGAAAAAGTAGCTCTACTTTGTGCTGCAATACCGGGTGTGCAGTGGGAACTCACGGTTTCTCCTTTGCTCTTTATTTTTTGCCTCGTTTTTTCGGCGCTTTTCCTGCTGTCTTTTTATAAATCCAAATTGGGCCAAGCCTTTCTTCGCGAATACGAGGGACTTCCTTCCAGGGCTCTAAGTTCTGCATTCGAAAAGCATGAGACACGATGAGTGTGCCGGGTTTAAGTTGAGGCATGAGATGAGCTTTCATCCTTTGCATGGAATCAGGGAGTAAGTAGCAAACAATCACATCTGCGTCTCGCAGATCTGCCTTCCAAAAATTGCCATAACGGAGTTCCGCATTGCTCTTCCAAAAGAGGCTCAAAAATTTGGACCAAAGCCACACAAGGGGAGAGAATTCGTAGCCAATGGCACGTGCACCATATTCGCGCGCTGCGGTGTGTACCAAGCGACCATCTCCACTTCCTAAATCATAAACCACCTGACCTTTTTTGATGTTCGCGGCTTTGAGCATGCGGCGCACTTGGCGCATTTCTGTAGGCACAAAAGGAGCTCCCATGATCATGCTGTAGGCCGTGGGAATCACCAAGATTGTCATCAGGACGATTTCGAAAGTTGAAAAGTGCGGGAGCATGGGAGTACCATACAGCAGAATCCACGCATGGGCTATCTACTTTTTATCGCTTTGGTCCTTGTCGGGTATCCTTATATCCTTAACTTTCTTCAAGTATGTTTTTCTTTAAAAGCAAAACGATCTCGAACCGCCAAACGCTCGTAATTGGTTTTGTGCTCGCAGTTCTGGCTATGCTCTCTATGGGTGTAGTGACTTATGTTCTCCCCATGGTGGGTGCTTGGCTCAACTCCAATGGAGTAACGGAGCTGGATCTTTTCTACACGGCTTTCATCTTCGTGTTTCTTATGTCCACTCAAGCATTGCTTTTGTTTGGCTTTCCCCTTTATTACGCACAGGATCAAAAGAGCCACATGACTGGCTTCCGCATTTTGCTCGCCACTTTGCTTTGGATGCTTGTACTTATGGCCTTCACGGCTTTGGTTTTTGTAAAGATTCACCAAAGTGAACTTCAAAGCATGTCTTTGGATGCTTATCCTACTATGCAAGACAATGGAACAGTGGATACTCCTGTGGATACCGGAGCCACTGATACTACTATTCAACAATAAGCGAGTCTTTCTATTGAGATCAAAAAAGCCCCACCAGAGTGGGGCTTTTGTTTATATCGGGCAGGCAATTGCTCATTTTAAATAAATATGGTATAATAATATGATTTAAACCTATCCCTATGTCTAGTTTGCACAAAAAATATAAGCGAACACTGGCGGTTTTTTTGATTGGTGCCTTGTCGGGGGCCCTCTCGCTTTTTGGTATACAAAAAGTTTTAGCAGCCAGTATCTATAATGTTACAGAGACCGCTGGGACGGTGGGACAAAGTACGACTTTTGAAATTCAATACACGGTGGACACAGCGGTGCAGACTTGGGCGAACAACGATACTTTGACGCTTCAGCTTCCAGCAAACTTAACAGCTTTAGCGCCTAGCTTTGCACTTGAATACGATACAGATACCACTAACAATGGTGTGGGAGAAACGGCGATTAATGCTGGTATCAGCCAGGGACAGTACAGTTATTCTAATCCTACTCTCTCCGTTAAATGGAGCGTGGCTCAGTGGGGTGTTCCTGTGAATGGTGCTTCTACCATTCGTTTTTTGATCACTGCTACGCCAGTGTTTGAAAATGCTAACAGTACTTTTACTTTTGGTGGAATAACTGCTGCGGGCGGAGATACTAATCCGAGTGGAACGGACACGGTGAATATAGTCGCTGCTGATGCTAACCTCAGTCTTACGCTCACGAGTAATGCTACCGTTGGCACATCCGGTAATTCCGTTTTGGCCTTTAATTTAGGGGCACGGATGACTGCTGGAGATACCATCGTTTTTACAGCTCCTTTTAGTTTGGATGTTTCTGGTGTGACTTATATTAATAAAAGTTTTGCCGGCTTAGGAGCTTTCTCTTGTGCTCCAGTAGGGCAGGTGGTGACTTGTACTGCTGACGGAATTGTTTTGGCGGGTATTGGGAACATTGTGCTTGGTGGAATAACGGCACGTCATGTGGCCGTTGCCGCTTCTGTGACTAACTTTGCGGTGAACGATACCGATCAGGCAGGGGCAGATATCTCTTCAGACGCGAGTGGTTCCATTACCGATACAGTAAGTGGCGCCCTCACAGCTACTAGCCTTACCCCAAGTTCTTTAGTAGACAATCAAACGGTTTCTACTACGGTTACATTTACTACTCATGTGGCTATTCCACAGGGAGGGAAAATTACCGTAGGTCTGCCCTTGGCTTGGGACCCCAGTGGAGCCAATGGTCTGACAGCTTATAATCTTTCTGGCTTAGATGGAACTTGGACTGCGGTAGTGGTGGGTCAGGTGACCACCTTGACTCAAACAGGGGGGAGTCTCACAGCACCGGGTGTTAAATCTTTCACTCTGGATGGATTCAAAACTCCTGTTCAGCCTGGTTTGTCTACCGACTATTCTATTACTACTAAAGTTCCCGGTGGAGCCACCATTGAAGGTGATCCGATGATTTTTGGCCACTTTATTAACCCTGGTGTAAATCCTTACCATGTGAGTTTGGTGACTCCTACTGATCTTACTATCACCGATAATGCCGAAGGAGGAGTGCTTATTTCTTGGACTAATACCGATACCCATTCTAGGTTCGTGGAACTTTTAAAAGGGGTAGAACCTTTGTCTGTGAATGGTGTCCCCTATGCCCGTATTCCTGTGACTAGTTCTTCTTTTGTGGATAAGAATGTAGAGCTGGGAGATGTAGTTCACTACATTGTTCGCTCTGGGAATGGTAAAGACACCAGTCCTAATTCCTCTGAAGTAGTTTTTGTGGTGGGTTCCACTTTGTCCGTACCTACAGAGACATCTAGCTCTGAAGTAGGAAATTCTCACACAGATTCCTCTACTGTGGATAGTACCTCGGGGCTTGTTCCAGAGGTGGTTCCAGAAGAGGAGATTACAGAGTGGACTCCCATAGAAGCACCTGTACAAGTGCCTGCGGTGATTACTTTTGTAGATACCGAAAATCACTGGGCCTCTGCAGAAATTTCTGCTTTAGCTGCGGACAAAGTGGTGGAAGGAAATCCCGATGGTGAGTTTAATCCTGAGGGCAGTTTAAATCGAGCTGAGGCTGCTGCGCTGCTTTCTCGTGCATATAGTGTAGAAGCTTTGAGCCCTGTGGAGAATACTGCTTTCATGGATGTGGAGGCTACGGAATGGTATTCTCCTTATGTCCAAAACCTCTATGAAAAAGGCGTTCTAGACACGCGACTAACCGCTTATCAACCTTCTGCTTTAATCAGCCAGCAAGACTTTTTAACTCTTGCTCTCAAGGTTTTAGAACACAAAGGACTTTCTTATAATAGTACGGTTCTTGCTGATACCGTTTGTCCCGAGCAGGTTTGCGAACGAGGTGCTTTGCCCATTACCCGAGCGGAAGCTGCCGAACTGCTCTACGCACTCTTCTTCCAGCCCGTGGATGCCGCTGTTTCTACAGACCCTGCCGTTCTTGAGGAATAAAAAAACCCCTCTGGAGAGGGGCTTTCTTTTTGCTGAGAGAAAGTATTAAGCCTTCTTGAGCATGGGGAGACCGGTGCGCTTGTTTTCTGTCACCTTGTATCCAGTGGGGAGTCCGCCGAGTGCATCGCTCTTTTCCTTGCGAGCGAAGTAGTAAATTTGTTGCTTGCGGCCTCCGCGAAGGGTCACCATCTTTCCGTGAAGGAAATAAGTTTGACCTTTGCTGTTGGTTACTGAGTAAGCCATACGAGCTGGGGGTTAGGGGTTAAACTGGGCTTATTATACAACCTGATAACAGGTTGAGAAGCCGATCGACTTGCAGAATCAAAAGAATATGGCATTTTTCAGGTTAAACCCAGGTTGGAACTTGGGAGCTTTCTAGGCTCATTGATGGCTTTAATAAGCCCTTTTCCAGGGGTCGCCCCTCCATAAATGGACTCTATTGACTTAAAACCAAGAGTCCATATACTAGCTTTGCTCTTTTCGGTCCCATCGTCTAACGGTTAGGACAACAGGTTTTCATCCTGTAAATCGGAGTTCGATTCTCCGTGGGATCACCATTCTGGGCAGAGACCGGACTCTTTAAAAAATGAGGCATGAGACCTGGCCAATGCGACATTTGTTCCAAAACCATTGAGTGGGGTGAGCCCTGCATTGCTTTCCGTATAAAGGACGAAGAGCGTTTGGTGTGGTGCGTGCCCTGCGCTCAAAAGAACAACGATCAAAAAGTCTATAAAGATAAAAACTGGGAACCGCACATATATGGGAAGACCCTGTGGTGGGATTAGCTGCTAAAGTGCAGATTCTAAAAGAATCTTTCTTAGCCACTCTGGATGGGTCAGAGCATTTTGAGTGCTGATTTCTAATGCCCTTTCTTCGTCAATGCCACTGTGTATTTCTTTGCTTCCGAGTGCTATTGCATAAGTGCACTCTTCAATGCTCAGCTTTTCGGCCGCGTATTTGAGCTTTAAATTGATTTCTTCCACTGGAGTATCTTTTGTGATTTCTATTCTGTTGATCCAAGTTAAATCCTCTTGGTAAAGGTCAGCTTTATCTAACCAATTTACAGAGGAGTAGCTGCTGAGCTCCAAGAACTTTCTACGCTCTGCCGTAGTCAGTTTTTCGTACAAATCTTTTAAAGCTTTTTTGTTTTTTTCATCTATCCCTTTGTCTTTTAGGGAATAAAACATAGCAGTTAGTTCGTCGGTTCCTTTTGTGTTCTTATAAGTATCCAACATTTCAAGATCGCTTTGGGTGTACTCCAGAGGCTCTGAGCTGTAGTAAAAATCTTTAATGATTTTAGGATAGGCGAGAGCTTCTATTCGTGCCCGTTTTTCGGCATCCCATGATTTTTTATATTTTAACCTGGAGACACTTTTTTCTCGTGCTTCTTTTAGAAAAGGAAAATCAATATCGGAGTCGTAGTGAACTTCATCTTCTGCTTCAACGACAGGTAACCATAATTCAAGGTAACGTGCTCTATTGCTGGGATCTCGATTCACTTCATCTTGGCTCAATCTGGCCCAAAGACCGTAGGGATTATCCCAGCTATGATTTGTTATTTTACTTTCTCTACTGATTTGGTCTTTTATATATGCGTAAAGGGTTTCGCGATTTTCTAAGGTGCTGCCTGCGTAGTAACTTATACGCCAAATTCTTTGCTTTAAAACATCTAATTTTTCTTTGTCCGTCATTTGATTGATATCAAAACTAGTCAATAGTTCTACTTTGTCTTTGCGTGGGTCCAAATGCTGCTCTATCGCTTGAATGTCAAAGCCAAAGTGTTTTGTCATATTGAGATACTGGCTCACGTATTTGTAGTACTTAAGATTGAGTGAATAGTAAGTGTCGTTTTCTGAAACTCCTTTTTCTAAAATGCGCTCCCAGTTTTCTTTAAAGTCTTCTCTTTCGCTGATTCGGTCCCATAAAGTGAGGTCCAAGGCACTGGGTTCTTCGTCTCCAACTCCAATCGATCTGCTTCTCAGCAGATTTAGCGTAGGGTTTTCTGCTGTCTTTACTTTTTCGTCCAAAATTTCCGTTAATGGGTTCTTAGGTCCATTCAGTTGTAGATGGAGGACTGCATACAATGCATCTAATTCTTCTGATCCCATACAGCCGTAAACTAAGATTCTTTCTACTTCACCTCCTATGTATTGTAGGACTATTTCTTGTGAGGCTTCGTCTTTTACCCACTCGGGTTCTTCCAAGAGTTGTAGGTTTCTTCCGCTATTTTTTTTATAAGTCTCTGTGATCTCTCTCAGAAGTTGATATCTCATTTGACCTTTAGCCGAAGCAATGGCGGTCTCGAATTTTATTTCTGGCTTTTCAAGAGCTGTTGGAGTACCTTGCTGAACATTTTTGTAAAACGCAGGATTTTTGTGCAAAGGGAAGGCCACCTCTGGCATCTCTTGATCTAAGAATTTGGCCAATGTTTTTCCTCTCAAGCTCAAGGCTTTCGCTCGAGTGACGGGATTTAGGTCTTTTTGCTCAGAGAGGTAATTAGCCATATGCTCTCTCAAATCCACTACCGTTCCTTCTTGTCCTGTGATGGGTGAGCGCAAGCCTTCTTTTAAAGGATGCTCTAGATCTAAACCTTGCAATTGGGTATAGCCATCTTCTCCCTCGTATACAGAAGCGATGTGATCCACCCAGACTAGGGCTTTGAGTCGTTCAAGATCTGTAGTTGGCAGGCCTTTTTTTTCATAAATGAGTCTAAGGACTAAAGAATTGACTCGGGCACTTTGGCAGTTCACGATGCCATCCATGAATTCTCCAGTGAAACTCCATGCATCTTTTTGGTACCATGTTTCTTCTTGGCCCTTGTTCAAGAAAAGGCGCTCTTTCTCCAGATAAAGAGCTCTTTGTAAAGTAGGGAAGTCTTTACGAACGTCGCCGGTCCAATTTAAAGACGGATTATCGGCGAGTTTTTGGATTCTATCTGTAAATATTTTGTTGAGAGCAGTGACTTCGGTGATGATTTTTTCATTTATTTCTTCTTCCTCGAGAAATTTTGGATGGTCTTTATAATAAGCGATTTTGGATTGGATCGCATCGAATTTTATATAATCAAGTACTTCACTTTCCTCACCCTTGCTTAATTTTTTGAATATTTTTTCAACTTCTTCGGCCTGCATCCTGTTCAATACTTCTAGGGTTTTTTCTGGATCCTCTTTGACTGCAACTAGGCTGGACGTGTTTTCTTCCGTGTCTATTTTTCTAAAATGCCAATCACAGCTCCATGAATTGCTAAAGATACCGCAAGGGCTAGCGTTTTTAGACCCATAGTGCCGGAAACGGCTCTTCTGGGTGAATCGGGACTGGTGGAGGGTTTTAACATATCTCTTTATTATACCCTTTTATCAGGTTAAATTCAATCATTCCCTCGAGGTCGAGCGTATGCTATAGTCTGGTTACTTTTTCACCACGCTTTATGAAAAAACTTGCCCCATTATTTTTGAGTCTGCTTCTTCTCACGGGATGCGGATCTATCTTTGAGCGTTCGGTTTCTTACTACGATGACGAGATGCCTGCTTATACGGAGAGCTATTCTATGGCTGAGGATATGAGTGTGGGTGGAGCTAAAATGATGGACTTTTCGGGCTCGATGATGGCTCCAGATCTTTCTGTGACGGATCGAAAGCTCATCATGACTGGGAATTTAAGCCTGCATGTGGCAGATGTTCGCACTACGGTGACTGAAATTTCTACGGCGACTACGGGAATGAACGGCATGGTGATTAGCTCTAATGTCACTCGTGGTGACAAGTCGTATTCCGCATATATGAATGTGCGGGTACCGGCAGATCAATTTGTGGTGGCTATGGCGGCCTTTAAAGAGTTGGCTATTTATGTAGAGTCCGAAGACAGCAATTCTAGCGATGTGACCGAGTACTACATGGATTTGGAGACTCGTCTCAAGAACAAACAGGCGGAAGAAGCTCAGTATTTGGAGATTTTAAAGAAGGCCAGCACGGTGACCGATACATTGGCGGTGACTCAAGCGCTCAACGATGTGCAGTATGAAATTGAAAGTTTACAGGCTCAAATTCAGAGTTATGACAATCAGATTGATTATTCTAATATCTATTTGAGTTTGTCTGAGGACGAAAGTGCGGAAGCTACTGCAGAAATGTGGAGTCCTACCAGCACTGTTCATGAA
This sequence comes from uncultured Candidatus Peribacteria bacterium, assembly GCA_964516995.1. Lineage (GTDB taxonomy): Bacteria > Patescibacteriota > Gracilibacteria > UBA1369 > 2-02-FULL-48-14. The sequence continues at coordinate 152,080 of CAZFAV010000001.1, forward strand.
GCCCAAAGTGACTTTGTGGCTCTCATGCAAGGGGTGGTGGATTTGGTCATTTATGCGGTGGTTTTGGGCTGGCCTGTACTCGTGATTTTGGTTTTGGTATGGCTCGTGAAACGTTCTGGAAAGGGAGGCCGCAAGTAGTCCTTTAAAGATTTTTATTCGGCCATAAGCAAAGGTGCCTCACAGGGCACTCTTTGCATTTGGGTTTATAAGCCGTGCAGGTTTTTCGCCCGTGGAAAACCAATTGAAGATGCAAATCACTCCATTTTTCTTTGGGTACAATGGCTTTGACCTGCCTTTCGGTTTTATCTCTGTTTCCACCAGATGCTGCTAAGCCCAGGCGGTTGGCCACGCGGTGAATGTGAGTGTCTACGGGGAAGGCAGCTTGTCCAAACCATTGAGCTAGAACGACTTGGGCGGTTTTATTCCCTACTCCTGGTAGAGCCGTCAGCTCTGCTTGAGTGCTGGGCACTTCATCCCCGCGAGCGTGGATCGCTGCTGCCGAGCCTAGAATGGCCTTGGCCTTGCTGTTGAAATAGCCGCAAGGGAAAATTATTTTTTTCAAGCTCTCCTCACCGAGGTCCAATATATCCAGCGGAGTGAGGGGGCGATCCTTTGGAAAGAAGAGGGGCGTGATGGTGTTCACTCGAGCATCGGTACATTGCGCTGAAAGGATCACCGCCACGAGCAATTCAAAAGCGCTTCGGTGCCACAACGGAGCTTCAGGGTGTGGAAACTCTTTCCCGAGGATTTTAATCAGCTCGGTTACTTGTGTCGGCTTCAGCAACGGGACTTTCATCGATGAAGGCTGTTTCCCCTTTTTTAGCGACTTCCATGTGGTGGAGGACATCACTGTTTTGAATATGAATAAAGGACTGAGCTTCGATCACTTCTTGATTGAGTTTGCGCTGAATGGACTCTAGATCGTCGTAGTTGGCCTGTAGTTCTTTGAGCAAGTAACCTTTAGCAGGTTTGAGGCTGCTTACATAGAGAAAGGTTCCGGTGGTACTGAGTCCCAAAATGAGCACCGTGATGAGCAAAGTTTTATAGGCACTCTGAACTTCTTCGGAGAGTGGTTTTTTGCTACGTCGATGCTGAACGGGACGAACAGCGCGGTGAAGAGGGGATTTCATCGCGCTTTATTGTAACTCTTCAGTTTAAAACTTCAAGCCGTACCCGGAGAATGCCAGTGGACAGGGCTCCGATCTGCTCAAAAGCGGCGGGAGTTAGGTCTACCACATAGCCGTCGCTGTAGGGTCCACGGTCGACTACGGTCACGTCCACGTAAGTTTCGTTGTCCAGGTTGGTGATGCGGATTTTGGTGCCGAAAGCTAAGGTTTTATGAGCGGCCATGTAGCCGTCGGTATCGAGGGCTGTTCCGGAGGCTGTGTTGTGACCATCAAAACTATAACCGTAGTAACTCGCGATTCCGTATTCCAAAGTGCCACTGGCAAAAGGTTGGCGATCGAAGCGATAAATAAGATCGGCGAGTTCGCCACGGGTGAGTGTTTGGCTGGGCAAGTAGTCTCCTGCAATGTCGGGGATGAGCAGGGCATGCTCCTGGGCGTAAGCCAGATAAGCGGAGTACCAGGTGTCCAGGGCTACAGGAGGTAGTTCAGAGGTCTTGCCTGCGGCATTGATGAGCATTTTAAGAGCCTCTGCACGGTTTACTGTATTTTCAGGCCGCAAGGTACCATCGTCATTGCCGGTCATGATGTTTAGACCGTAGGCCAGCTTTACATAAGGTTCATACCAGGAGCCGAGTTCTAAGTCCGGGAAGAGTGGTGCAGCAGGTTCGATGGCCTCTACTTCTTGTCCCGATTCTTCTGTTTTGGTTGAAGTTTCTTCCGCCACGTCGTTGGCGTCATCGGTTATTTCCTCAGTTATTTCTTCCACTGTGTCAGGCACCGTCTCCGTCGTCACTTCCTCTAAAGGAAGGGAAAGTTCGGGAGAATGCCCCGTGGCGCCTAAAATCATTTTAAGAGCTTCTACACGGTTGACTGGTTCGTCAGGCCTAAAATTTCCATCTTCATAGCCAGACACCACACCTTGTTCAGTGAGGTAGTAGATCCCATCGTAGTTGCTGCTGTACTGCGGCACATCCAAATACCATCCTTCGGTAGCGCCGGAAAGGATGAGGGGTGAGAAGGAAAAAGAGAGGAAGACGGCTGCGTAGACTGAAAATAGAAGTTTTCGAATCGGACGCATAGGGAAATCCTTACGCCATTTTAGGCTTAATCACCACTTGACGATAGTTGCCTTCACCGATGCTTTCTGTGGTTACGTCATCCAGGCCATTCTCCTTGATATAGAGGTGAACTAAACGACGGAAATAAGGGGACATCGGAGGGAGGGCAGATTGAACTTTACTCATTTGAACCTCTTTGATTTTTTGAGCGGCAATAGTCAGTACATTTTCTTCTTGGCGCTTGCGGTAGTTGTCTACATCAAAAAGAATCACAATGAGTTCTCCTATCTGTTTATGCGACATGGCCGTGAGGATTTTTTGCATGGCCAAGAGGTTTTCTCCATGGTGCCCGATCATAAGGCTAGGCTCTTCAGAAACCACATTCACACGGTAATTGTTCTCTTCACGCTCTTCTACTTCTACATCTGTAAAGTCGATTCCGAGTTGGACGAGGAAGTCGCAAACAAGCTTTTTGATCTGTTTTTCCATGTTTTTTAAGAATAAGAGTTATTTATTACGGTGGACCACACGGACCTCAACGTCGTCCTCAGGGGAGGACTTCACACCGGAGCTACCATTATTTACCACAAGCTGTTGTACAATACCATAGGAAGTGCTTATTGCCCAGTATAGACCTACGGCTGCAGGTAGCTGAGAAGTGAAGATCGTGATCATAACGGGCATCATGTATTTCATCACATTGTTGGCAGCCTGCATTTCGTTCGGGAGTTTGGGGCTATCGGATTTTTTGGCCTTAATGTTCATGAGCTGAAGCTGAATGAACTGTAAGGCTCCAGTCAGGATGGGGAAGACAATGAGGCTGCGCTCAAAGAGATTGAAACCTAGGAAGTTGGGATCTACTTCACTGAGGGAGAAGCTAGAGAGGAAGGGGTAGAGCAGTACGTGACGATCGGGAGAAAGCCCTCCGTTGATGGCATAGTAAAGGGCAATCAAAATGGGGAATTGAATCAGAAGGGGGAGACAGCTGGAAAGAGGGTTAACCTTGTGGGTTTTCCAGAGCATCATGGTCTCTTGAGAAAGTCGAGCTTGATCATTGGCGTACTTCTTTTTGAGCTCCTCAATTTTGGGTTGGATTTCTTGCATCCGCTTTTGTGCCTTCATGGCTTTTTGAGAAGGAACCAGAAGAAGCGTTCGTATCACCAAGGTCAAAAGGATGATCCCGAGGGCCAAGGAATGGCCAGGAGTGTAGGCCAATATGGCCACCATAAGGTTGAGCAGAGGCACATAAATGAGGCTTCTCCATAGGCTCTTAAAGAGGCCAGGTTCTTCTATATCAAAATCGGGAGTGGAGTACTCGGCTGTCATTTCTGGATTGGTGTCATCGGGCGCCGCTAACTCGAGGGTGATTTTATATTTTCCGGTTTCTCCAAACAGAGAATAGGAATAATCCAAAAGACTCACGGTGGTGGCTTTCCCCGGCTCCAAAATGAGGTCTGTGGTCTGACTGCAATCTCGGTCCGTGAGGGTGTTTTCTACTTTTTGGTAACCTTCGCTGCTAAAACGATAAACGTCCAAAAGGGCATCGGGGCAACGAGAGGGTAGGGTAATGGGAGTGGTAGTGTTGTTTTGGAGTTCTACTCGTACATCGGACCCTACGACATATTCTTCCGCACTCGTTCGCAGGCCGATGTCACCTGTAGCGAGCACAGTGTCTACTTCTGCTTTCCCGTTCATCCACCATGTTAAAATCACATAAGTGATGAGAGATACAAACAGATAAGGCAGGAGATTGAATTTTTTCATGAGTTTACAAAGGGGGTAAGCGCGGTTTTGAGTTCCTCGAAGGAAGCCTGTAGGCCGGCGTGTCTCACGAGTACCACTATATCAGAATGTGGACCGGAGGACATGGGTTTTGCTTGTTCTAAAAGACGGATGGCCTCATTGATTTGACGTCGTTTACGGTTTCTTTTGGCAGCGGATTTCTCAATCTTTTTTCCGACTACTACGGCATAACAATTCCATTCCCCTGGATTGGGCCGGGAGATGATTGTAAAAAAACGACTCGGACTTCGTTGCCCTTCCTTTACGATGCTCTCTACGGTGTGCTTACCGTGGAGTCGTCTATTTCGTCTTAACACGACGAACCTTTACGGTCAGTTGATGACGACCTTTTGCGCGACGACGGTTGATGACTTTTTGACCATTACGTGTCGACATGCGCTTGAGGAAGCCATGTGTTCGAGCTCGTTTGCGTTTTTTGAGTTTTCCTAGCATAAATAAGGAAGTGCTGAGGGATTGTAGGTGTCAGCTCAGGGAAAGTCAAGCGAGACTCTTTGCAAATGGCTTTCTCAGGCCAAGGGGCTTGTCAAACCTGTAGTTTCTTTGTAGAGTAGCTAAGAATTTCCTGAAATCACTATGTTTTTACAGCTTGAACAACAATCTTTACTGCTTGGGCGCCGTCCATTGGGCTTTACTGAACACTATTATACTGAATGGGATGACGGGCTCGGAAAAGAGAAAATCGCCCTCTTCCTTTTAGTGTCTGTAGCAAATACTCAAATACCCGCGGCTGAAATTGCTAAAGAAGCTTTTCAGCTTTTACAGGATCACTTTTTAGATGACCTCACTGGGGATCCTTATGATCGTTTTGAAAATGCGCTCCGCGAAATCAACCATATGGCGGCTCAAAAAGAGAAGGAACTCGAAGTGAAGTTCTTGCCCAATATGCATGTAGTGATTGGAGTGATTCAAAAGGATCTTCTGTTCCTTTCTCAACGAGGAGAAGCAGGAGGGTTTTTGCTCCGCAAACGCCACGTGAGTTCAATTACAGACGGACTTTTTGATGAAAAAAATAAGGAGGATTTATTCCAAAACATTGCGAGCGGAGTTTTGGAGGTCGGGGACAATGTGCTTTTTGTGACAGGGCCTTTGGTGCAGTATGTGACCCCCAATGACTTGGCTAAGATTTTCTCAGAGCAAACTTTGCCTGAGGCTACTAAAGAGCTGAGTTCTTTGCTCAAGAGCGATATTGAAGAACAGCTGGCCTTACTGGCTTTTGAGGTGATGGAAAAGACAGAAGAAGTGGCTGCAGCACCTATGGCTTCTGCTTCGATGAAGATGGGTGACGAAGAGATGGAAGAAGAGGGGGCTCATTCCCGCTTGCATGTTGAAGAGGAGGAAGAAGTTAAGCCAAGTTCAAAACGTAAGGCACAACTCGCTCAAGCTGCTGCGGTTTTGCGAGGGTTTGTGGCTAAAGGAGAACGGTTAGCTTTTCTCAACCGTGTACGCCACTTGCCCAAGAAGCAGCTGCTTACCGCTATTATAGTGGTGGCTTTGCTGGTGGTGGGTGGAGTGTATGCGCTTTATGCCACTCTTAGCCAACAGAATAAAATCAACGCGATGCAGGCTAAGCTGGATAATGCGGCCAGCAGTATTGCGGCAGCCGAAACACAAGGAGCTTTTGATAAAGCAGAAGCCAGCGTGCTTTTAGATGGCGCGGAGGATTTGGTGGTGGAAGTTTTGAATTCTGGCTATTTGGGCAGCCAAGCGAGTGAGCTTTTGGATCAAATCAACGCGAATCGTGATGATTTGGACATTGTGCATCGCATTGATTCCGAAGATCTTAAATTGGTGGTGGATTTGAGCGGAAAATTGCCTTCTGGAGAGAAGATTTTGGGCATTGAGCCCGCTGATGACCGCATGGTGGTTTATAGCTCTCATCATGCTTTCCAAGTTCTCACGAACCAAGCTCAAGATGGAGATCTTTTGGATGAAAAAGATATGGTCAGTGCGGCTCACTTTTTCCCGGATTACAATACGGTGCTCTTGAGTACTGCTGGAGGAAAGATGATCGAATATACAGAGGGCAATGCTCAGTTTGCCGACACGGCAGATGTTCAATGGCACACGGGTGTGGATTTAGCGACTTACTCCAATAAGATCTATTTGCTCGACGCGGTTTCCAAACAAATTTGGAAATATCAAAGGGGAAACGCAGGATATACCGGCGCCTCCACTTACTTTAGCGAAGCGCCCGACGTTTTGGCAGATGCCGTTTCTATAGCGGTAGACGGTCGCGTTTGGGTTTTGCTTAAAGATGGAACTTTGCTCCAATATTTTGCCAGTGATCCTGTAGAATACATCATCAAAAAGGCTCCCTTGGCAAAATTTGAAGGAGCGACTCGTGTCTACACTGATGGGGACATGACTCAGCTTTACATTTTGGATGCTGCTGCTAAGCGCATCTTTGTGTATGACAAGAGTCAAAAGACGGATGATCTCACCTATAGCTCTCAATACGCTTTGGATGCTTTGTCTGGTCCCATTACAGACATGATGGTGGATAAAACCAATCATACGGTTTATCTCACTACTGAAACGGGCATTTATCAAATGAACTTCACGGCAGATCTCTAGCCATCTGAAGTTGTTCATTGGTGGGAAGTACAAGTACTTTTATTTTTGATTTTGGTTTTGAAATGAGTAGGGAATTTTTACGATTCGCCACGGCGTTGAGCTCTACGGGGAGAGGAAGCTCTGAGAGGATTTTTTCTCGTAAATAAAAAGCGTGTTCACCAATGCCAGCGGTAAATACAATGGCATCAGGCCTACCTTCTAGAGCAACAGTAAGACTCATCATGAGCTTTGCCATTTGATAGCACAGTACATCAAATGTGCGTTTGGTCCCTGGGGATTTGGGTTTGGCCCAAAGATCACGTACGTCGGAGCCGATTTGTGAGAGTCCTTTGAATCCAGATTCATGCTCTAAAAGCTGGCGTAATTTTTTGGTAGAAGTTTTTTCGAGAAGGTGGAAAATAATGCCAGGATCTAAAGTACCACTGCGGGTGCCCATGATGGGGCCTTCAAGAGGAGTGAGACCCATAGTAGTGTCCAAAACTTTCCCGTCTTTAATCGCGGCGAGACTAATCCCATTGCCCATGTGGCACGTGATGATTTTGGCGTCTTTCTTTTTGAGAAAGCGGACAGCTTCTTGGCTCACATATTTGTGGCTGGTGCCATGGAACCCGTAACGACGGATCTGTTCCTTTTGATAGAGCTCGTAGGGGAGTCCGTAGAGGAAGGCTTTTTGTGGAAGTGTGGAATGGAAGCCTGTATCGAAGATGGCGTAGTGGGCTGTTTGAGGGAGTGTCTTTTGGCAGGCTCGTGCCGTGAGCAAATTCACGGGATTGTGCAGTGGTGCAAGGCTTGAAATTTGATCGAGCTCTTTTAAAACTTCTTTAGTGAGGAGGGTCGGTTTTTTGTATTTTTCTCCGCCATGCACTATGCGGTGTGCTACTTTTTTAATTTCTTTGAAATCTTTTACTGCTCCTTCTTCTTTTAATTTTTTGAGCACAAAAATAATTGCTTTTTTATGATTTTTGATTTTAACAGGAAGATCGATTTCGCCTTTTTTGAGATAGTGTCGAAATTGGCAATGCTTCTGCCCGATGGCGTCCACATGCCCGCTGTAGAGTTCCTTTAAATCTTCCGCAAAAAGGGTGAAACGAAGAGAGGAAGAACCGGCGTTGAGAACCAAAATGGACATAGGTGTGGAGGCGTGTGCCCATTTTAGCGCTTTTATCAAGCGGAGGGAAATGGCCCCCTTTTCTTGAACCTTTGTCTCTAAATGGTACACTGTTTTTGTCCTTACTCCTCGCCATGAACAAAACGGATCACGCTGCTCTTGTTTGGATGAAAAAGTATCTGCGTTTTGCAGACTATATGGGGGCCGCTCAGCTCTATTTAAAGGACAATTATTTCCTCAAAAATAAATTGGAGTCGGAGCATATTAAGCGGCGTATTTTGGGTCACTGGGGAACTGTGCCAGGGCTCAATTTTATTTATGCCAATCTCAACTACCTTGTTTGCAAACACGATTGTGAAATGCTTTTGGTTACTGGGCCTGGGCACGGAGCGCCTGCCATTTTGGCCAACTTATTTTTAGAAGGAACTATTCCAGAGTTTTATCCTGAGTACCCACGCAATGCGGTGGGATTTGGTAAACTAGTGCACGATTTTAGTTGGCCTCACACTCGTTTCCCTAGTCACGTTACCCCTGGAGTTCCGGGATCTATTTTGGAAGGAGGGGAGTTGGGTTATAGCCTGGCTACGGCTTATGGGGCGGTGCTCGATAATCCCAACTTGATTGCTGTGGCGGTGGTGGGAGATGGTGAGGCTGAAACGGGGCCCATTGCTACTGCTTGGCACAGCAATAAATTTTTGAATCCCAAGACGAGTGGGGCCGTGCTGCCTATAGTGCATATCAACGGTTATAAAATTTCTAATCCTACTTTGTTTGGCCGCATGGATGACAAAGAACTCACGGCTTTGTTTGTGGGTTATGGTTACGAGCCCATGATTGTAGAAGCACCAAATTTAGAGCGCAAAATGTTGGAGACGATGGAGAAAGCGTATCAACGTATTCGAGTTATTCAAAAGAAGGCGCGTGCGAGTAAAAAACCTTACCTCAAGCCTAAGTGGCCTGTGATTTTGCTACGCTCTCCTAAGGGCTGGAAGGGCATCCAAAAATTTCATGGTCATAGTGTGGAAGGATCCTTCCATGCTCATGGAGTACCAGTGGATCATCCTCGTGAGGATGCCGTTGCTCGCAAAGCTATAGCAGACTGGCTGAAGCTCTATAAGATTGAAGAATTGATCGATGTACAAGGTAGACCAAAAACTGAAGTTTTGCAGTTTGTTCCCAAAGGGAAAAAACGAGTAGGGATGTGTTCTCACGCGATTGGTGGAAATCTCATGAGACCCCTCAAGCTCCCTGCACTGGGAAAACTGGCGATTAAAGTAAAACAGCGAGGAAAAATCCAATCAGGAAGCACACCGGTGGGTGCAGCTTTTTTGCGAGATCTTGTGAAACTCAATCCCAAAAATTTCCGCATTTTCTGTCCCGATGAACTCGAGTCCAATTTGCTCGGAAAAATTTTTGAAACTACGGGACGTGGTTATATGTGGCCGCTCAATAAAAATGACGAGCATATGCAGCCGGATGGTCGTATTTACGAAATGCTCTCTGAGCACACTCTGCAGGGAATGATGATGGGTTACACGCTCACGGGGCGCTTTGGATTTTTCTCGAGTTATGAAGCCTTTCTTACGATCATTGCGAGTATGGTGGATCAATATGCCAAGTTCCTCAAGCAGAGTTTTAAGGTGAGCTGGAGAAGGCCTGTCCCCCCATTGGTTTATCATGCCGCCAGCGTGGGCTGGAGGCAGGAACACAATGGTTACTCTCATCAAAATCCTAGCTTTGTGAGCAATGTACTAGAGAAGCATGGAGAGTTCTGCCAAATTTATTACCCTGCGGATGCTAATAGTTTTTTGGCAGCGCTGGAGGAAGTCTATCAACGGCCCAACAGCATCAATGTAATCGTGGCTGACAAACGTGAAGTTCCACAGTGGCTCACCTTAGAAGAAGCACGTGAACAAGCTAAAAAAGGAATTGGAGTTTGGGAGTGGGTGGGAGGTCGTGAGGCGAGTAAAAACCCAGATGTTGTTTTGGCTTCAGCTGGAGATTACATGACTCAGGAAGCACTGCATGCTGTGCAACTTTGCAAGGAACTCGTACCCGAAATGAAGATTCGTTATGTGAATATTTCAGAGCTCACCGGACTTTGCATGGGGGATTCTTGCTCCACGACAGCGCATGCTGCAATGGATCGAAAAACAGTGGAAAAATATTTCACTACTAATAAGCCTGTGGTCATCAACTACCATGGTTACAGCAATGATATGGAGCACATACTTTGGCCTTACGTGGATTCCAAACGCTTCAGTATTCATGGTTACCAGGAAAGGGGGTCCACTACAACGCCCTTCGACTTAAAACTGGTCAATGAGACCGATTTTTATCATCTCACCATGGATATGATTGATCGTGTGGCAAAGAATAAAAAAAGTGTGGCTCAAAAGCGTGATAAAATCATGAAACTTTTGCAGCAAAAAATTGCTGACCATCAAAAATACATTACGGAACATGGGGATGACCCTGAGGAGGTAAAAGTTCTGCGGTGGGCCTAGGCTTTCTTTGGCTGAGTCGAAGCTATTTAATCCAATAGGAGCCGAACGTGGCGCTGCGGAATCAGCAGCATGATCTGCTTGGAGCTCGCGTGTAAATGAACGAGCTCCCCTTGGCCTAAGGTGAGATTCCAGAGCAAGGAGTGCAGCAGTTCGCTGCGAGCTTTAAAAGATTGTGGAGCATCAAAAACAATTCCCGTTAAATTGGTGTGGATGCTTTTGGGCTTAGTGCCGATGACTTCTGACATTTCTTCTAGAAAGCTGGCATTGGTGACTACGGTGACGAGATTTTTTTCTTCATCCCACCACAGTGGACCATTTTGTTCGGAGATATGTCGTTTCCATTCTCTGAGGTCTGGGGCTGTAGAAGGAACTTTGATAAAGCTACAAACAAAAAGATGGGGGACTACTTTAAAGGTTCCGGGAGCTTTAGTCTTTAAATCGAGTGGACTTTTACTAGGGTGCGGAAACTTTTGTCGTTGGTAACGAGAAAGAGCCATGAGTACGGCGCTTTGAGACAGAGGTTTTTTAAGACTCCGCTCCAGGAGTGGTTTTACTACTTTAGCCAGCCGCGACAAATTAAAAAGACGGTGTTGAAATCCCGCCTTCAAAAAATCGTAATGTAATATAATTTTATCAAGTTCATCGGAGATTTTCCACATAAAATAATTCTATAACAGATTACGTTATAATTATAACAATTTTCAGGGAAAATAAAAGTGAATTATAGGCTTGGTTTTTGTTCCAACTTCTCTTTAAAGAGGCGAATACCTTCGCTGTGGCGGTGGAGTCGTAGATAAAGCAGAGTGTTGGCCACTAAGCTTAACCGATCACCGTTTTTGAGCTCCAGTGTAAAGGAGTGAACCCAGAGGAAGCGACTTCGCTTGGTTTTTATTACGTCTTTAAAGTCGATGATTTTTAACTTATCTGGGAACCATTTAGCAGTGGTGAAATCACTGGTTTGGAGGAGGTAAATTTTATTCCCACTCCAGGCCACCATGCGCCCAATGCCTGTTACAATGTTGGTGTGTGCTGCGGGGACAAAGACTAATCTCCAGCTTTCCAAGGCAAAAAAATAAAAATCCGGTTTTTTACCGATGATTTTGGTGAAGGCCTCCGTGAGGGGTTCGTCGAGGTACCACATGTGAAGAGGGCTTTACTGGGCTTGTATGCAGGTGAGGGCGGCGAGATTCACGATGTCTTCTACGCTTGATCCGCGAGAAAGTTCGTTTACAGGTTTGGCTAAGCCTTGCAATACGGGCCCGATGACTGTGGCTCCGGCTAGGCGTTCTACTAGTTTATAACCGATGTTGCCCGCTTCTAACTCTGGAAAGATCAGTACATTGGCTTTGCCCGCTAAGGCGAAGTCCGGGTCTTTTTTATGACCTATGCTGTCAATGAGAGCTGCGTCTACTTGGACCTCGCCTTCGATCGGCAAGTTGGGACGGAGTTTGCGTGCTAGAGCAGCGGCTTCGCGGATTCGCAGAGTAAGGGGGTGATCTGTGGACCCCGCCGTAGAGAAAGAAAGTAGAGCCACGATAGGATCAATGCCCAGACTTTTAGCGGTATCTGCCGTGTCTACTGCGATTTGGGCCAGTTCTTGTGGAGATGGACTGATGTTCACCGCACAATCGGCAAAAAATAAGATGCCTCCGTTGGCGGCATCGGGGTCCACGGTCGGAGGTAAAATCATAATCATGGCCCCCGAAACTCGTTGGCCCTTTTCTTTAGCACCGATGAGTTTGAGCACGGGCAAAATGCGTTCTCGGGAGGGTGCCGAAGGTCCAGAGATCATGGCGTCGGCCTCACCTTGGAGTAAAAGTTTAGTTGCTTCTTCGTGAGGATTTTCTACTTCCTTTGTAAAAAGGATGGGAACTGCGAGCCCCTCTTTTTCGATTAGAGCGGCAGCTTCTAAGACGCGAGGTTCATTGCCCTCGGCAAATAGGATTCGTTTTGGATTTTGACGAGCGCGTTGTTTGAGGGCCTCAATAAAATCCATAAAGGAAGGGTCATTTGCCCACCGCTTTGATATCGTCTACTGCCTTATTCACAGAATCTACTGCTTTGTTGACGGAATCTACGGCCTCATTCACTTGGTCTACTTTTTCAGTAACAGCATCTGTGACATTGCTGGCCTCCGTTTGGATGTTGTTGACTGCTTCACTAGTTTCTTTTTGGACGTTTTCTAAAGTGCTGGAGCAAGCCGTGAGCAGCAGCGAAAGGGAGAGGGCGTAGAGTAGTTTTTTCATGGCGTGAAAAACTTAAACTAGGAGTTTTTAGGTTCTTTGTTGAAGAGAGTAGAAAAATCTCCGTTGAATTCTTTGAGGAAATTGTGCATGTCCAAGACTTCGTTGGAGCTTACATGGCCCATGCGAGGAGCGTTGCCCAAATGAGCTTGAGGATTTTCGAACCAAGCGGGGTCGATCTGTACATTGATCACAGATTGAGTTTCGCATTCGGGACACCATGCGTGGAAAAATACTTGTTCGTCCCCTAAGCTACCAATGATTTCTATATCTTCGTCCGTGTAACGCGCGGAGCAGTCGGGACACTTGAGCGTGCGCTTGATTTGATTAACGATGATGCGTAGGTCGTGAAAGTTCATAGATCTCTTTAGGTAGCCTTTATTTTAGCGGAAGGTGAGGGTGCAATCCAGTATTTTTAATGGATTTTAAAAGAGTCCTCTCGTTTGTCGAGAGGACTCTGGGAAAGCTCTGTTTTAAGCTGATTTTATTCGTTGACGGCTTATTTTACATCGTCCATAGGGCCGTTGGCAGCCATAGGAACTTCGGGGCCCATATCTGCGGCTGCGATGTTGTGTTGAGCCATCCGGGTCGCTTGTACTTCTACGCTACGGCGCTTTACCTCATTACGAATTTGTGGCATCAACTTGGCTGCCCATTCAGCGGGCTTTTCTGCCAAAGTGGCCCCTTTTGCCATTTTATCGAACACTGGGGAGAACTCCTCGGCTCCAGGGATTGCCAATGCCACCCAGCCTAGGACTTTAGCGCCTTTAGCGCCCACTTTGAGGGCTTTAGCAGCCATTTCATCGATTTGTTTAGCTTCGGCTTCACTGCATTCGAGTAGGCCCAACGCGCAGTAAACTTGGACTGTTTCTGGAGTAAAATCAGAAATAGCCAAATCTTGGGCTTTGTAAGTTTTCCTTTTGAAGAATCCCCAAGCTTCTTGGGCTATACTCAACATGGGTATGGCATTCTTGCCAGCCATCTTGAGGACCTTCCAGAGCAAACTATTGCCCGCAAGGAAGGCGGAGCGTCCTTCAGGGGTCAGTTCGTTCCAAACATAGTTGAGTTTATACGCTTCTGTTCCTTCGGTATTCATGTCACCTTCAATCTTCATGGCAGCATCCACGAGTTGAGTTTTGATCACTTCTTCGGTGTAGGCGAGTGCGCCCGTTTTTTCTGCCAAATGTACTCCAGCTTTTGCCTTACCTTCTAAATCTTTCCAAGGGTCTTTACCATCCAAAGTGACGTCGTCGTGGTCACCTTGAACATCGTGACTTTTTGAACCGTTACTGTCGTCAGAGGGAACTCCAGATACGTCAATATCGTTGTCCTCCGTTTCGGGGCCAGTATGGTCGTTTACCATAGAGCTTTGGGGTTAAAAGCCTTACAGTATAGTACTTCTAGGCTTGAATTTTGTCAAGTGCCCCTTGGATGCGTTTGAGTGAGAGCTCTTTGCCCATCACTCGCAGTAATTCAAAGACACCAGGAGAGTATTCTTCATTGGTGAGGGCTACTCTTAGAGGCCAGAGCATTTGGCCATTTTTGATTCCCATTTTTTCTATAACTTTAGTCAGGGTTTCTTTAATAGTTTCTTCATTGGAATAATCCTCTAGAGTTTGCAGGGCGGGAAGAGCGTTTTCTAAAGCGAGTGCCACCATAGCTTCGTCTACCTTCATTTTTTCATTTAGAAAGAGGTCTTTGTTGTAGTCTAATTCAGCGAGTAGGAAGGGTTTGAGCATGGCAGGGCCGTCGTTTAAGGTCTTCATGCGAGTTTGCACGCAGGCGATAAACCCTAGGAAGTGAGTACGAAAATAATCTGATTGTAGTAAATCTTTGGAAAACCATGGCTCTTTATCTAAGAGAGGTAGTATCAGTGACATGAGTTCTTCTGGAGTTTTTTCTCGCATGTAATGACCATTGAGCCAATCTAATTTCTCAAGATTAAAGACGGCGCCGGCTTTTTGTACTCGATCTAAGCTGAAGCGCTCCACGAGTTGTTCGAGGGTGAAAAGCTCCTCTTCTGTACCTGGATTCCATCCCAAGAAAGCAATGAAGTTGAGGATGGCTTCTTTAAGATAACCTTTCTTTATGTAGTCTTCGGCAGCTACGTCACCTTGGCGCTTAGAAAGTTTTGTTCGATCAGGATTGAGTAGTAGGGGAAGGTGAGCAAAAGCAGGAGGGGTCCAGCCGAGATCCTTGTAAAGCCAGATGTGTTTGGGCGTGGAAGGTAGCCATTCTTCACCGCGAATCACATGGGTGATGCCCATTTCGTGGTCGTCTACCACATTGGCCAAATGGTAGGTGGGGAAACCGTCAGATTTGATGAGGACTTGGTCGTCGACATCGCGACCGTGGAAGTGCATTTCACCACGCACCAGGTCGGTGAAGTTTAAGTCTTCGTAAGGAATAAATTGACGAATCACAAAGCTTTTTCCTTCATCCACCTTGGCTTGCACCTTTTCCGGACTCAGTTCGTGGCAGCGGCGGTCGTATTTAGGGGCGATTTTGTGCGCCATTTGATCCTCACGCATGGCTTCTAACTCGGCTTCGGTACAGAAGCAGCGGTACGCTTTGCCTTGCTCCAAAAGCTCCTGAGCGTATTTTTGGTACAGCTCGGTGCGTTGAGATTGAAAATAAGGCCCTTCATCCCAGTTTAAATCGAAGTATTTGAGCACGTCTTGAAGGCTTTGGTCTGCTCCTTCTACGTATCTTTTCTGATCGGTGTCTTCGATGCGCAAAATAAATTTGCCTTTATTTTGTCGAGCGAACAAATAGGCATAGAGGGCGGTACGAAGTCCACCCACATGTAAGAAACCAGTGGGTGAAGGTGCAAAACGAGTAACTACAGTCATAAATAGAAAGGATGCGCTTAGTGAAGCAGGAATTCGACCTGTCGTCAAAAGCTTAGAGTGCGACGGTGAGCACTATGCCGAGGTGATCTGAATCGATGGGATCTAGGGTTTTGAAGTTTTTAACTTCGATTTCGGGACTCACTAAGGCGTGATCGATGGGGAGGGTGAAGAGAGGGCGGTGAGCATTCCAGGTTGGAATCAGTCCAAACCCCAAGCGAGCATCTTCTAGCCCGCTGTCTTCCAGTAGTGTTCTAAAATAGGGCGACCAAGGGGTGCAGTTAAAATCTCCCATCACTATAAGAGGAACCGGGCTGGTTTCTGTGAGGCGTGCGATTTCTTTAAACTGCTCGTTACGATCTTTGGCCCAGCTGGGAGTGAGGGGGGCATCCGGGTGAACTCCCATAATTTGGTAGTCGAGAGTGTCGGGTGTAAAGACCAAACCGGTTTGAATTCCGAGCGGCACTTCTTTAAACGTTCCGGGAATGCGGCTGGCTATAAAAAGACCATGCACTCCTGTGATGTGCGTGAGGTGAAAGTAAGGATAGTCGGTGCGCAGCTTTTCTTTAGCGGTTTTCCAAAGATCACTAGCCTCTACGACGATGATCACATCAGCCTCTTCAGCACGAACTTTAGACAAAAACTGATCCACGTCGGTGTCTTCGTAATAAAAGTTTTGAGCGATGACTTTGAGCGTGGAGCTCGTGGGATTTGTATCCGAAGGCTTTTTTGAGAGGAGATAGGGGGCAAATTGGGCGAAATTGATGCAGAGAAGCACGGCCCATATCAGGCTGGATTTAAAATGACGAGAAAAGAGCGCGAGTACGCCTAATGTTGCAGCAATAAAGACGTAGTAGACCGCGTAGTGGGTGAAGAGTTCAAAAAACCAAAACCAAGGCGCTAAAAAAACAAAACCTTGTATGAGGAGGGCAAGGCAGAGAGCAGCCTTTAAAAAACGATGGAACATGATTGGCATTCTAGACAAGTTCTGCTACCCTTTTCAAGCATTATGGCTCGAAGAAAAGCTCATCGACGACGTTCTAGGAAAAGTGATTCAGCTTTGAAGTTTGAAGTGGAAACGCACATTGTACGAGAGATTTGGGCCGTTTTATACCTGGCCTTAGCTGCCCTCACTTGGCTTTCTCTCAATCAGAGTTTAGGGGCGATTGGAGACCTCTGGGTTTCGGTTTTGCTCCCGGTGTTTGGAGTGGGGATGGTGGCCGTGCCTTTCGCCCTCCTATTTATGGGAGTTTCTGTCTTTTTGTCTAAAGAAGTGCAATGGGGCTTGGCTCGATTTACTGGTCTTTTCTTGCTTTCGGTAGCCATTTTGGGATTTGTCCACATGGGACTACCTGAAAATAGTGATCTTTTAGCGGCGGCTCAACAAGGAGAAGCGGGAGGGTACATTGGTTTTGTTTCTAGCTTTATTTTTACGGCAGCCTTTGGACGTATCGGTGCTTATGTTTTGCTTTCCGCCACCTTGCTGATTGGAGTCTTGCTTACACTTCAGATCAGTTTAGGAGACATCGTTCGATTTGTGGTTCCCAGTCGTAAAATGGTACGCAAGGTGATTGAGGTGGCTACTCCCGAATTTGTAACGATTGATCGAGTGAACGAAGAAGACGACATTAAGATTGTGAAATTGGATGAGCCAGCACCCAAAGACACTCAAGCGCTCACACTGAGAGAAGTGAGTTTGAAGGAGGTGGAAGAACGATTGCAAAAAGAAGATAAGGATGAAGGTGAAGGCGAGGTGGAATTTGTGAAACCCTCCAAGAGCAAAGCCTCTAAAGGTGAAGAGATTGTAGTGGAACAAGCGGTTACTTCTGCCGAAGGCGAAGGTGAGTGGGCTTATCCTCCTATGGATCTTTTGGAAGGGGGTAAGGAAAGTTATGATGTGAACCAAACGGACCTCAAGCGTAAGGCGGATTTGATCAAGACTAAGCTCGAGCAATTTGGGATCAATGTGAGTATGCAAGAAGTACACGTGGGACCCACAGTAGTTCAGTACACCTTGCGACCTGCTGACGGAGTGAAACTTTCTAAAATCACTTCGCTTAAAAACGATATTGCTTTGGCCCTAGCTGCACCCGCTGTCCGTATCGAAGCTCCTATCCCCGGGAAGTCTTTAGTGGGGATAGAAATTCCTAATGTGTCCCGAGCAACTGTGCATCTCCGTGAGATGATGGAAACCGACGTCTTTAAAGCAGAGCCGTCTCGGCTCAAAATTCCATTGGGCCGCGACGTTTCTGGTAAACCAATGGTGGGTGATTTGTCTAAGATGCCGCACCTTCTCATTGCAGGAGCAACAGGCTCAGGTAAATCGGTGGGACTCAACAGTTTCTTGCTTTCTTTTCTCTACAACAACTCTCCCAAGGACTTGCGCATGATCATGATTGATCCTAAGCAAGTGGAACTCTCTACTTACAACGGGCTTCCTCACTTGCTCACCCCCGTAATCACGGACCCTGAAAAAGCAGCAACGGCGCTCCGTTGGGCGGTAGCGGAAATGAATCGTCGTTATAAGGTTTGTGCCGAGGCAGGGCACCGTAATATTGCTGACTATAATGCCGACAAAAAGACGGCAGAAAAAATGCCTAAGATTATTATTGTGATTGATGAATTGGCGGACCTTATGATGCAAGCCCAGAAAGAAGTGGAAGCATCCATTTGTCGTATTGCTCAAATGGCTCGTGCTGTGGGTATGCACCTCATTGTGGCGACTCAGCGTCCTTCTGTGGATGTTATTACGGGTCTTATCAAAGCCAATATCCCTACGCGTATTGCCTTTACAGTGGCGTCTTCTGTAGATTCTCGCACCATTTTGGATGGGGTGGGGGCAGAAGATCTGCTCGGAAATGGAGACATGCTTTACTTGAGCGGAACGATGGGTAAACCGGTACGTATTCAGGGAATTTATGTGTCTTCTAAAGAGATTGAAAAGGTCACTCGCCGGCTCAAACTCACTCGAGAGCCCGACTATTCTCACGATATCACTTCTAAGGAGGTGGCTCGCCAGCCGGTGCAGGGTGTCCCTAATGTCTCTGAAGAAGCTCAGTCCGATGATGATTTGATGGCTGCCGCTGTGGAATGCCTGAAGAAAAATCATAAGGCGGCCTCTACCTCTTCTCTCCAACGTTATTTACGCATTGGTTACTCCCGTGCAGCTCGCATAATGGACATGCTGGAAGAGGCGGGGCTCATTGGTCCTGCTCAAGGCAGCAAGCCTCGGGATGTTTTTGTAAAAGATGAGTAAAGGGAAGACCTTCTAGGGTTCTTGAGAATACTGCTTAAACGTGGTATAATTTTATGATTAAAAACAAAAACATATGGCTGATTCCGGTGCACTCTCCTTGGATGATTTGATTGAAGCCATTGAGGCTTCTGAAGTTTTACAGGAAGATCAGAAGGTTTTGTTGGTCCATTTGCTTCCTCGTCTCAACGATGAACAAAAGGCTAAGATCTCAGCTTTTTTGGAGGAGGAAAAGAAGCAGCTTCAAGCGGTACACGACCAATATGAGGCCGAACGTGCGCCGCTCTACAAAGATTATTTAAACCAGCTTAATTTTGCCTTTAAAAAGGCAGAAAAGTTGGTGGCTGAAGAAACAGAAAAACAAGTGACTGTCAATGAGCAAAAAGGTTTAGACGATCTTATCAACTCACTCTAATCCTGTGCCATCGGAGCTTAATTCCAATCCAGAACAGCTTCAGCAGAAGTTTGAAGGAATCGTGGAACGCAACGAGGGTGCTATTTTGAATTACGTGGATTTGGATGAATCTTATGCGAAGTCTTTGGGTAACCTTCAGGCTCGGATCGATAAGAATTCTTATTTGGAAGCGGATGAAAAACAAAAGCTTAAAACCGCTGCTCTCAGGGAAGTGGCTGCGGATCTAGATGGATTGGATAGCCGCTTAGAAGGTTTGGCTCGTCGAGAAGCAGATAACACTGTGAGTGCGCGTTATCTCTTGTATCAACGCTCGATAGAAATGGTGAACGATATTAACCAATTCTTAGGTCGTCAAATTGACCGAGCATCAGATTACGGTGTGATTATGGATGACGAATTTAGTCCAGAAGTGCTGAAGCAAATTCCCTATTTGCGCTCTGGGTTGCCGCGTTTGGATGCGTTGGCTAAAGAAGAAATGGAGAAAGGAGCCGCGCCTCGGGCAGCTATGCAATTGGCTGTGGATCGATTTTTAAAAATTCCTGGTAAGCTCACCATTTTTACTTTGGATCTTTTGTACAAGCGTTATCCAGATCTCCATTTGCCCGATCAAAGTTTTGACTGTGTGCGTATACAAGGGGCAGAGAATTTGAGAGACATCAATACTGGTCGAGTGGTGCGATCAGCTGCTGTTGGAGAAAAGTTCCAAATCATGAGTTCTTTGCCTGCAGTAGGGAAGTATCAATACGCCAGTGTATTGGATGCCCGTGGCAACACCTACAAGCTCTGTCTCAACGATGGGAATCATGTGGGGATGATGCAGTTTTGGAGGGGAAAATTTGAACCCACTTACTCTCCAGATCAAAGTGGCGAGGCCTTGGTAGAGATAGAAAATCTTGCTGAGCCACTCAAAACCATGGTGACCAATGGTTTTGCGACTCCAGAAGGGATTTTGACGGATAAGGTGAATCCATATCAAATTGGCCAAGTGGTCCCGGCTTCTGCGCAAGAAGGTTTTATTACTTTTCATCATTCCTTGAATGGAGCCGCTATCCCTAAAGATCAACCGATTCCTATTATTAAACAGGGCGGCAATTTTGTTTTTGGTGAACCTTATACTGGTTTAGGCCGCACGGATGGTCGTGTACGTATTTATTCCGGTGATAAAATTGTTTTTACGCCAGCAGCACCTACGGAGAGAAAGGAGGTAGCCCCACGTTCCCAAGAAATGCCGGCGACGGTAGCTGCTTATTGGCAATGGACGCGGGGAAATTGGGAGGCACCCAATGTGATTGGTGCAGAACAGCAAGAAAAAGCCGTGTGTGCGGGTTATGTCCAACGCACTTTGGAAGGAATGTATGGGCATGATTTTGCAAAAGATGTTTTTATGGATGGAGATCGCTTTGTAGATGCCTGGATGATGGCCAGTCGTATTGAAGCCAGTGGTTACGGACACGTCGCCATGGATTTTTCTCGTTATTTTGATATTGATCGTAGCAAAGGGAGCATTGGCTTAAAGGATGATGCTCCTGGTTACAATAATGATCTGCAGCGACTATTGCGTTTAGCTTCTAGTACGGAGTCTGAAACGGGAGTTTTGTTTATGCATTATAAACACACTCGTGCCAACCCTAATATTTTTGCTAATTTGGATAGTGGAGGTTCCCTCAATTCACATGCCGTCCTCATTTTGGGCTCTCGCTCGCGGAGTTTTTCTTCAGAGGTAAAGAATTCTTCTTTGGCCACTACTATTATTGATTCTCTGAAGGCACGGTTGGGAACAAGCTATGATGATTCTTGGGAACAGAATCGGTACTTATTGGGCAGTCTCAGAGGGGTGAAGGTCAATGGTAGGGAGGTCCGTTTTCAAGATGGAGAGTTTTACGACGAACAGGGAGCTGTGGTGGGGGTCAATGTGGGTGATCAAATCTCTTATCAAGACACTCAAGTCACAGATTTTTATCATAATCCTTCAGATTCCAGGGCTTCTCCCGCTCGTGTGGTGGGATTGACCGAGCTCATGATTCAAGGCAATTTCGAACCTGTAAAACTGGCTCAATGGAATAAGGAATATGTGAGCACACGACCTACAGAAAGTAAAAATGACTTTATTGTGGGAGAATTTAAAACAGATGGTTCCACCTCTGATTTGCGCGCGGCCTTGGCTCAGCACTATGTAGAACAGGTGGGCCAAGATCCTGAGTTTGGAGTACGCAATCCGAGCCAAGAGATTTTTGTAAAACGCAGCATGGACTTTTTGCTCTATGTGCACGTGATCCAATCTCCCGATGGATTGCCTATTCCGGGGACACGTATTCCCATTTTTGATTGGAGTAAATATCCTCAAAAACCTAAGAAGACTTCAGAGCCTCAACCTGACCCTTATAGTTTGGAAGCTCTTCAGGAATACGCTAAAAAGAAGCTTTCATGAACGATATTGTTTCTGCCAATCGCGAACTAACTGATACGGTGAAGGCCGTAGAGCGGTCTGTGGGTCAGGAGCTCTTTGATCAAGAGCAATTTACTCAAGGAATCAATAAGGCTGTTTACACTTTCGCTACTCATATTCGCGACAATGAGTATTTGAATGGTGCCGAACAGGATCTCCTGCTTGGACATTTGGATATTAAAATAGGGGATATCATCCATAACGCCTTGGCCCATTTTGATGTGCCCTTTAATCTGTCTAAAGAGCATGAAGCAGAGGATTTGCGGGTTAAAATGGACCTTTTGACTCGAGATGCTAAAGCTCTTACGGATAATCTGATCATGTCAGTGGACAAGCAGCTTAGAGCGAAGCAAACAGGAATAGAAGGTATTTCTGACGGTGAATTTGCTGAAGTGTTAAAAGTGGTGACACAAGCTGATGACCGTGTAGAAGATTATGAGGTTTCTAACCAACCCGTTTTTACTCAAGGTATTCAAGAACTCAATGCTCCTCTGCGGACGGAAGTATTGGTTCGAAGTAGCGTCGGTGGAGAAACGGTTTATCTCAAGCAGAGCACTTACGCTACGGGTTTATTAGTCACCTTAAAGGACCCCAAAGTTTTTCTTAGTTTTCCTTTGAGTCCTTTGCCTACTGAGGGGGATTTAGCTAAAAGGATTCTTGAGGAGCGACAAGCAGCCCTTTCTAGGGAAGCGGAGGATACGATAGAGGCTCAAAATGTGCAGGCGATTTTGAAAGGCCGAACGGAAGACTTACAGGAAATTCCCACCCAGTGGAACCGTTTGGACACCACACAAAGAATGGCCGTTGAGTCGGCTTATAACATGGGATTAGATGCGGCGCGTGGAGTAAAAATGCAACTTATGCTTTATAAAATTGCTCAAGAAAAAGGCTACGTTATCCCTGAAAAATTTAAATTGGATGGTGATTTTGGCCCAACTTCAAAGGCGCTCTTAAAGACCGTCTTAGAAGCAGAGGGTCTTTCTTATGTCGAAGACAGTTTAGCACGAAACTTAAAAACTTTACGGGTATTGCACCATGATACTTTCCCTCAAGACAACAACGAGCTCTTTTTAACGGCAGAAGAAATCAATGATCCTCGCTACAAGTTTGAAAATAAGGGAGTTTACCGTGGACTCAAGGCTGAGCAAGTTAAAGCACGTTTACTCGCCACTGGTTTTGATATCCAGAAACTCAAAGCAGAAAAAGTGGCTGGCCAAGACCTTAGTCCAGAAATAGTGGCTGTATTTCCACGAGTTCTTGCCGTTTTGCAAAAACTGACTGCGGATAAAGATTTGCAGGCCAGTATTTTGGCGACCATGGTTTTGGAGACCGGACTTTCCAGTTGGAAAGATCAGTGGGGAATCGGAAGGGGTGATGTAAAAAGCTATGTGAATACTTTTAACGAAACCTTACCTTCGGTATCCAATGCGCTCAGCGCTTACAGCCCGGTGCCACTGGAAACCACTAGTGCGGGTGTAATGCAGATCAATTACAAGACCGCTCAAGCGATTCTGAAAGACGCTACAGGAGCCTATTGGTCTAAGGAGGATGTGGTCAGAATGTTGGCTAATAGTATCGAATTTTCTACGGTTATGGCTTTTTTGGTTTTCAAAAAAAACCAAGACGATCTTCAGAAAATGGATCGACAAATGGGCGGAGTCGTTTAGTGGCTATCCAATAAATCGAGCAGTTCTTTACGCGCCAATATCTTCTCAACGTAGCCTTGCGTTTCGGGATAGTCGGGTACACATTGGCACTTGTCTACTACGGTTTGCCCTGCATTATAAGCAGCGAGAGCCAAACGTACGTCTCCCTTGTATTTTACAAGTAAACGTTTATCTTCGTCCAAACCACTTTGAATATTCTCAGTGGGATCGAAAGGATCTTTTAGGGTGTGATACCTGGGATTGAGCTGCATGAGTCCTTGAGCGCCGGCAGGGCTCACTGCATTGGGATCACAAAGAGATTCTGACATCAGCTGGGCTTTGGCTAAATTGACATCAATGCCTCGTTTGGTGGCTTCCTTTCGTACGATCTCTTCTATAGGTCCTGAAATGAGTGCGCCATAGCATCTGCTCACTTGTTCCATGGTTGTTTTCAATTCACTTTTCTCTTCTGCTCCGGTGGAATTTTCTCGCGCACAGCCACCCAATAGAGCCATAAGACTCACACGGCTAACCCACGGTTTTAGATTTTTTCCGAAGTTTTCTAGAGCACTCATGCGTATGTTTTAACATTTTTTATTTAATCTGTCAAGATTCACGCAAAAAGGGCAGGAGTTTAGGTTACAGAGGGAGTGCTTAAGATCGAGGTCTTATGCACCGTGGCACTTTTTATACTTTTTGCCACTGCCACAGGGGCAAGGTTCATTGCGATCCACTTTGGGTACACTGGCTGCGCGAGTGGGGCCCACGAGCTCGTCGTCGCTTTGGATGGCTTGTCCTGTTTTAGCAGAAATCACACGAACTGTAGGTTCGGCTACTGGGGCTGCCATTGGAGCTGAGGATGCTGCGCTAGCCTCGGGCCTCATGACTACAGGGATTTGATCTACCCCAAGTCTAGGGACTTGAGCAGACGGTTTTTCTAAGGACGGTTCTTCGAGGTTTTGTTCGATCTTTTCTTCATTGGTTTTTCCCTCTGGCTGAGTACTGGGTCGTACCATTTGCACATTGATTTTTACATGGAAGAGGGCTTGCACAGTTTCTCTATCGATTCGAGCGATGAGGTCTTCGAAGAGAGCAAAAGCTTGGTTCTTGTATTCCACTAATGGGTCTCTTTGTCCGTAAGCGCTGAGAGAAACGGACTCTCTTAAGTCTTTAAGCTCGTCGATGTGGCGCATCCAAAGCATATCGATTGTGCGTAAGAAAATCGCTCGTTCCGCCCGACGCATAATGCTCGGTTCGGGGAGGGATTTCTCTTTTTCCAGATATTCAGTTTCCAAATATTTGCTGAGTGTGGAGATGAGTTCTTCTTGTGAGAGAGTTACTAAGGCTTCCTGGGCGAGGGGTCTTACTGGGCTGCGGTGCAATGCGGAAACGGTTTCTACGATTTCTTTTAAATTTCCTGGGTGAGAAAGTACAATTTTTTCCACCTCCTGTTCCATGAGAAGGAGAGCTTCATTTTTGAGATCCTGGCTTTCGAGCACGGCACGGCGACGCTTATAGATGATGTCGCGATGAGTATTCATCACGGTATCGTATTCTACTAAGTGTTTACGGATATCGAAGTTGTGGCCTTCTACACGGCGTTGAGCGCCCTCTATGCTGCGACTGATGATGCCGTTTTCTATAGGCACATCTTCAGGAAGGCCGAGCTTTTCCATGAGGCCGCGCATGCGGTCTCCCCCGAAAATGCGCATGAGGTCATCTTCCATAGAAACGTAGAATTGGCTCACTCCAGGATCTCCCTGGCGCCCTGCACGACCGCGGAGCTGGTTGTCGATGCGTCTGGATTCGTGACGTTCACTTCCGAGAATTACTAGTCCTCCCAGGTCTTTTACTCCTTCACCTAGCTTAATATCGGTTCCACGGCCGGCCATGTTGGTGGCGATGGTCACGGCTCCTTTTTGTCCGGCACCCGCTACGATTTCTGCCTCTTTTTCGTGGAACTTAGCGTTGAGAACGGAGTGGGGAATGCCCCGGGCTTTGATGAGTTCAGAAAGTCGTTCAGATTTTTCTACTGAAATGGTACCAATGAGCACAGGCTGCCCTTTACTGTGGAGTTCTTCTACACGTGTGGCAATGGCATTGAATTTACCGGCTTCACTTTTGTAAATGCTATCCGGGCTATCCTGACGCTGCACAGGTTTGTTGGTGGGGATTTCTACCACTTCGAGACCGTAGATAGATCCAAATTCTTCTTCTTCAGTTTTAGCCGTTCCGGTCATTCCCGCGAGTTTATTAAACATGCGGAAATAGTTTTGGAAGGTAATGGTAGCTAGGGTGCGACTTTCTTTTTTAACAGGTACATTTTCTTTGGCTTCAATGGCTTGGTGAAGGCCTTGACCATAACGGCGGCCGGGCATAATGCGTCCCGTGAATTCGTCTACGATGATCACTTCGTTGTCGCGGATCATGTAATCCACGTCTTTTTTATAAACGGCATGAGCACGCAAGGCTTGTTCGATATGATGCACTTCTTCAAAACCACGCTCTGTGTAAATGTTTTCTACACCCATGAGCTCTTCCATTTTACGAATCCCTTCTTCTGTTAGTGTGGCTACACGCTGTTTTTCGTCGATGTTGTAATGCGTTTTTTCATCCAACATTTTTACCAGACGGGAGTAGCTCAAATATTTTTCGGTGGATTCTTCGGCGGGGGCAGAAATGATGAGAGGGGTGCGAGCTTCGTCGATCAGGATGCTGTCCACTTCGTCAACGATGGCGTAGTGCAGTCCTCGTTGTACGAGGGCGTCCAGGTTGGGGGCCATGTTGTCGCGAAGGTAGTCAAAACCATATTCGTTGTTGGTTCCATAGGTGATGTCCGCTTCGTAGGCTGCCTTTTTAGCGTCACGGGGCTGTTCGTGTGTTACGACTCCTACTTTCATTCCTAAAAATCGGTAGAGGCCTCCAATCCATTCGGCATCGCGTTGCGCAAGGTAATCGTTAACGGTCACCACATGTACTCCCTTACCTTCGAGTGCATTGAGATAAACAGGTAGAGAACAAACCAAGGTTTTACCTTCACCCGTTCGCATCTCTGCAATCTTTCCTTCGTGGAGCACCATTCCTCCAATGAGCTGAACGTCGTAAGGCACCATGTCCCAGGTGTAGGGAATGCCTCGAACGTCCCAGGTTTTTCCCACGAGACGACGAGCGGCATTCTTTACCAAAGCAAAAGCTTCGGGGAGCAGAGCATCCAGAGATTCCCCGTTGCGTATACGTTCTTTAAACTCCTCAGTTTTGAGAGGGATTTGTTCGTCCGTGAGTTCTCTCTGATAACGCTCTTCAATCTCATTGATCTGCTCTACAACTTTGCGCATGCGCTTGATGGTCTTCTTTTGGGGATCTCCGACGATGGCGGTGAGGATTTTTTGGAGCATAAGTGGGCGTAGTTTAACACTAAGTCTGAGGCTTTTCCACAGCCATCTTAAAGGGCTTTTCTACAAGCGATGGAGTAAAACACGAAGCTGGTGATGAGATCTAGCATTCCTGCACCTGCAAGCATGAGAGGGCCAAACCAGAGGCTGATGAAGGAATTGAGACCGGCTTGGGCTGGATCGTTGGGGTCGTAATAGATTTCGATGGGATCGCCCACTTGATATGGACTAGGGCTTTGTGAACTCCAGGAATGATAGATATAGGTTTTCCCTTCCACTATATAAGTGACTTCGGGAGTGTAACCTCTGCCTTGTGGGAGAATCTGGGTCACCGTTCCTTGTGTTTTCACCCCGTTATCTACTGTATTCTTACTGTGTAAGGCCCAGAGCCCGCTGGCCAGTAAGAGAAGGAGTGCGACTATGGAGAGTATTTTGAAGGCTTTCATAGGTGGAAAGACAAGAGTTAATCGGCTGCCTTTTTACTGAAGACTACCCGGAGGGTTTTAAAGAGGATCTTAAGGTCTAAGAAGATAGACCAGTGTTTAATGTAAAAACTATCGAGGCGAGCCTCTTCTTCAAAGTCTAAGTCGCTACGTCCACTCACTTGGCCGAGACCAGTGATGCCAGGTTTAATCGTGAGTAAAAATTGATGTTTGGCTTCGTAGCGGTCTACTTCTTCAGGCAAATGTGGACGGGGGCCAACCAAGCTCATATCTCCTTTGAGTACGTTCCAAAGATTGGGGAGTTCGTCCAAGCTGGTGTGGCGCAAAAAGGCGCCAAACTTAGTGATGCGGGGATCGTTTTTGATCTTCATCAGAGGGCCCTTGCGGTGGTTCAAGTTAGCCAGCTCACTTCGAAGGTGATGAGTGTTGTGTTTCATGGTTCGAAATTTCACAAACTTAAACGGTTTCCCGTCCATTCCAATTCGGCAAGCGGGCTTTCCGTCTTCGAGTTTGGTGAAAAAAACTGGACCAGGGGAATCGAGCTTTATGCCTATGGCAATGATGGCAAAGAGGGGAGAAAGGAGGATGAGTCCTAGACCGCTCCCTAGAATGTCGAAGCAGCGCTTAACGATGCGCCCCCAGCCGTCTAGGGGGGTGGGTTTGAGGTGTATGAGAGGGAATCCTGCCAAAGGCTCAATATCCACATTAGAACGCTCTACCTCTAAAATATCGGGTACAAAGCGATATTCAACGTGGTTTTGTCGGCAGAATTCTAGGATGTCGTGGTCTTGGACTTCGCTTAGATTTTGAGTGGTGAGAATGACGCTGTCTACACGATGGCGCCGCACGATTTTAGCGAGTTCGGTGAGATTCCCCAAAAATTTGAAAGCCTCCATGCGCCCACTACGTTCTGCCAAGTAACCAACTAAATTGTAATGAGGATCTTGGTCCAGGGCACGTCCGAGGCGTTCACTGATTTTATTGGAGCCGATAAGGATCACATTGCGTCTTCCTATGTTGGCTTCGAGAAACCATTTTTCTACTTTTCTTAGAAGTAGACGGGCCAAGATCACTAAAATCACGGTCACAATGGCTCCATACCCCAGAACGAGGCGAGAGAAGGCGAGTTTTCGCGTAATAAAAAAGTAGGCCATCACCACGAGAATCCAAATAAGCGAGTGCTTAGCGACCTTTTTACTTTCATGCAAAGGTCCCTCAGTGTTGGTGAGTTGATAAAGTCCAAAAAAGGCAAAAACCACCACCAAAAAACTTGCAAACAATAGGATGATTTCTAGATAAGCATCCAGTGGTAAAAGGTTGGCAGTGGGTGTGGAAAGATCGAGGCCAGGGATAACTCCCCAGTCGAGACGGAGTTTGTAACCAATGAGCAGTCCCGCGACAGTCATGAGGAAGTCGAGAGGAATGCGCAGCAACCCGAAAGCAATTTCTGAACGTTTCACCTGATCGTTAAACCATATTTAGGGAAAAAAAGAAAGTTTGGCTCTAGTAGTAACTTTTATAAAAGACTATTGTTTTAAGGCTTGTATACTTTTTTTATGAAAGTTCTTGGTTTTCTGCTGGTGGGATCTATAGTTCTTTCAGCTTGTTCTAGTCCTGTGACGGATATGAGTTCTTTAGAAAGGAAAGAAGATACTAAAGCTCGTATCGTTTTTGCTGGTAATTTAGCAAATGGTGAAGGTTGTGGTGATCACGGAACGGAGGATCAATGTGATCTTTTTATCGCTTCCATTGATCTTAAAGATGGGTCGGTGGAGTGGGTAGAGCAGCTTACGGATACTCCACAGAGCGAATCTTACCCGGTATGGAATCCCAATGGAGATTTTGTCTATTATAGTATTTTTAAAACAGTTCAAGACAAGGATGTGGGTTATGTGAATATAGAAGCGGGAGAGACGGGTGTTTTAGTGGAAGACGCAACATGGCCTGAAGTGAGCCCTGATGGGAAATGGTTGCTGTATGTAGAGAATGGGGAAGACATGATTATGAAAGCGGCGTTGGATGAAGATGGGCTCGGTCTAACAGAGGTGGAGCCACTGACGGGGGACCCCAAACAACACGATCCGGATTTTTCCAGCGATGGTCATTTTGTTATTTTTAATGACACGAGTGGGAAAGAAGGTCATGGCAGTGTGTTTGATTTGCTCACTGGCAAGACGGTTTCTTATACGGGCAAATCAGGGCACTGTACTTTTGCGGCACTGAGTACCTTAACTCTGTGTGATAATGCTCAGGGGGGAGGTATCTTTAGTAGTTTTTTTGAAGGAGACACTTTGGGTGAAATGACTTTGTTTGTAGCTGACCGTAAACCTAGAGAGCTCGCCGTTTACGACCCTTCTTTGGCGGTTTGTGATGGTACTAGTTTTAACTATCCAACTTTTTGTGCTGATGATGAACATTTACTGGTCAGCACATCCTGCAATCAAAATCATAAGGTGACTTTTTCAAGACTTTTCCTCATTGATTTGAGCGGAAGTGAGCCTGCTTATTATCCATTGGGCCTTGATTTGGCGCAGGCCTATGCGGGCCCTGGTGAAAGTACTTGGACGGTGGACTGTTTGCCGGGCGCCGTGCTAAAGTAAAGCTACCTCCTCGTCCACCATTTAATCTTATTTTTATGTCTTTCCACGCTGGGACGATTCGACGGTTTTTGGCGGTAAGCCTTGTCGTCGGTCTTTTGCCAATGCCTGCCGTCTTTGCAGCGACGGCTGTTTCCGCTTCTGCTACTTTAAATGAAGATAGTAGTAAGCAAATCACCCTGAGAGGTGGGGCTACGGTGCGTAACGAAACTTTGACTTATTCCATTAGTACTCAGCCAGTTCACGGCTCCGTATCTTTGAGCGGTCAAACAGCCACGTATACTCCTACCAGTAATTATAATGGGTCTGATTCTTTTGCTTTTGTGGTCACAGGATCGTCTTCTGGAGCTTCTTCACCCGCCACGATTTCACTTACCATCAATCCCACCAATGATGCTCCGGTGGCTAATCCGGTCACTGCGACTACTGATTATTTGACTCCAGTCACAGTTATTCTTTTGGGAAGTGATGTGGATGGAGATTCACTCAGCTATTCTGTTCCTCGGGGGGTAGCGTTCGGAACTGTGAGTGCCGTTTCTGGTAACCAAGTCACTTATACCCCCATGGTGGGATATGAGGGAACCATCAGTTTTAATTATTCGGTGCGAGACAATGCTAGAACCACCAGTGGATCCGTGACGATAACCGTGACGGATGTGCCTGCAGTGCCTGTGCTCACCGCAGCGACTACTCAGGGCCGTGCGGTTGCCATTTCTTTGCCTACGCAAAATGCCACAGGGGACACTTTTAGTTTAAGCAATTGGACTCAACCTAGTTACGGAACACTCACGCGTACTTCTTCGGGTTGGGATTACACCCCTCAGGCGGGTTTTGTAGGAGTAGATACTTTTAATTTTGTCGTGCTGAGTGGCACGAGCACTGTTACTGGAATAGCTCGTGTGAATGTGACGCCGATTACGGGGATTGCCCAAACGCCCATAGTTCAATTGGGGCTCAACTTTATGAATCTGCTCAACAATAGCCTCGATGGAGCGAGCCAGTATCTTACTGTTTTACAAGATCTTGGGATTCAAGCGGTGCGACAAGTGGGAGATGGAGATGTAGGTTGGGGTGCGATTGAGGTCAATGGCCAAGAACGGGACCCATCTATAGTCGCAGCGGCTCGTCGCGATTTCCAAAATGCAGGGATTCAGGTGGATAACACTCTCTTAGCCATGATGTTTGCTTCTTGTACACCTCCTGGACAAGACTATACGGATTCTACTCAATTGGTGGATCATATGACGGAGGATTGTGCGGATTATTTGCTTGATGCGGTGGATTATATTCATGCGGTGACCCCTGCAGGCAATCCTGTGGTTTATGAACCGGGGAATGAACTTTTCCACTGGGTGGCTTATCCTGAATACACTACGGAAGAGCAGGCAGTAGTGTCTGGCTATGCTATGGACACCATGCTCAGTGGGCTGAGTGCTTTGGGTCGCACGGTCGTCACTCGTGCCCCTTCGATTATGATCGATAGTGAAATGACTTGGGATTGGTGGAATACTTTTACAGCGACGTTGGATAGTGCGGGTGTTCCTGGCTCATCTGCAGATTTGATTTACGAAAATTATCACTATTATGCTACGGATGAAGTTTATTTGGAGAAGCGTAACGCATTTGAAGCGGCAGGAATGTGGAAACAGCCTAAGCTCATGCAGCTGACTGAATTTGGTTATTCTGATGATCCTACTACCGAACGAGTAGAAAATCCTAGTCCTTACAATAAGGCGCTGCGCACGGTGCGTATGGCCATTATGGCTTGGGGCGCAGGAGATTCTGCCGTTTACTACCACACCTTGTTGAATACTTACGATCACGACAACGACCTTCGTGGGACGGGATTGATTGATCCTGATACTCAGGCTTACACTCCCGCGGCCTATACCCTCCGTTTGATTTCGGATGAACTGGTGCCTTTTACGCAAGTGTCTGTTTTGAGTGCTGGAGACATTTTGCTCTATCAGTTTAAGACCGATGCTGGGCAAACCAAGTATGTGGTCTGGGGCAGTGGGACCTTTACTGTACCTTCTGGGATGACAGCTTCTACATCTATGGTGAATGAAGCGGGAAGTTTTACTTGGAGCCATGTGACTCCAGGGCAAACTCTCACGCTCACAGAAGTTCCTCTCTTGCTCAAATAAATTTGAGAATTCAACTCATAAAGAAAGCGCCCTCGAGGGCGCTTTCTTGCTTCCTATAAGCCGAGTTCTGTACTCGGATGTGATTGAGATCCCTCGCTTGCGTTTGGGTCATTCCCATCCGGTCGTGATCATTTCTCTGGGCCACTTGTTGCCAAGGAGCTCGTGCGATGGGCGACTTGGGGCGACAGGCGCACCGGTTCCAAGTCTCCATATCCATCTTGCAAGGGAAAGGGTTTACCTCGCCATCCTCCTTACGGAGGGGCGCCTCGTTCCCACTTGAGGAAGAGGGGGCGTTTCATTTTGGTCGTCTCTGTGGCACTTTCCCTACAGCCGGTTTTTGATGCCCGTCTGCGGCCGCCGTTAGCGGCTTTCCTGCCTGAACTTGCTCGGACTTTCCTCCCTATTTTGGTCGAAACCAAAACAGCGCGATCACGCGGAAGCATGTTTATTGTACTTCAGTATTCGAAAATGGCAAGTTTGTTCTCCAGCGATAGAGAGTCTCTAATACTCGGGTGCGGATCCCGCTCATTAGCTGATTGAGAGTAGGATTTTGAGGTGCGGCTTCTGAATCTCCTAGATCTGGAGAGTCTGAAGAGGGTGGATCCTCTTCTAGAATACCCGCTTGCTCTCCCAGATTGAGGCGCATGCTTTTACGTACTTTTACTTGTTCGGAAAAAACGGCCGCACCCTCTGGTTGTTTTAAAAGAGCTTCAGCTTCACTAGTGGGTATTCCTGCTTCAATAGCGGCCAGTTGTTGGCCAACGCTGAGGCGCTTGGTTCCTAGAGGATTTCTAACGACCATAACGCGGTAGGATTTTAATTAGGCGCGGTCCTCCTTGAGCTTTTTGAATTCTCTTTGGAAGAATTTGGCAGTTTCTAAACAGTCCTTTGCTTTTTCGTTGTTCGGTTCCAAACGGAGGGCTTCTTCAAGCAGACCGATGGTTTGTTCAAATTGACGATCGTTCAGATAGCAAACCGCTAAATCACACATGATGAGCGTGTCTTGAGGGGCCATGGCTTTGGCGCGTTCCAAAATCACAAGACCTCGTTTGCGGTCTCCACTGTGGAAGATAGACCAACCTAAACAGCGAAGAATTTCGGGGTGGTGGGGTTGTACACGATTGGCGAGTTCCAAAGTTTCTACACTGCGCTCAAACTCTCCAGTAGAAGAGTAAAGGAAGCCCAGTAAGTAGAGCGCATTGGGGCTCTTGGGGCGGAGGAGCAGGGCGTACTTGAGGGCCTTCATGGCCTTGTCGTATTCCCGGAGGCTCAAATAATTATCTCCGATTTCTTCGTAGGCCTCTACATAGTCGAGGTCCATGAGGAGCATCTTGTTGGAGAGGGCAATTGCCTCGTCGTGGCGTCCTGCCAGCTTCAGGCCATCGGCCTGTTTTAAAAGTTCGTCGAGAACCATTTGTTTTTGTTTTGATGTATCTTGTTATTATAGCAGAAACAGCCCTCTTCAACAAGCAGGGTAGGCTTGGCATTTTATAGGATTATGGTGGAATTAAAGGTCCTTTTTACAGATCATTTCTGTAAGTTTGGCTTTCATCTCAGGATTTTTGAGGGCGAAGGCTACGTTTGCTTCTAACAGGCCCCATTGGTTGCCCGTATCAAAACGTCGTCCTTCTACCTCCCAAGCATAGACCGGCTTTCCTTCTTCTATAAGGACTCGGAGCCCGTCGATTAGACGAATTTCTCCATCGGGATGGCTGGAAGAGCTCCGCTTTAGGGCATCTAATAGCTCTGGAGTACAGATGTATTTGCCCACGATGCCGTAATTGGAGGGTGCCTCGGCAGGAGCGGGTTTTTCTACAAGAGTAGAAACTTCGATTTCGGCTCCATTTTGAGTTTTAACACCAATCACGCCATAATCGGAGATGCGCTCTTCTGGTACTTTTTCGGTACAAAGTACGGGCTGTCCGGTTTTTTCGTACAGTCTGAGTAGTTGTTTGAGGGCGGGTGTTTCTGTATCGATGATGTCGTCACCAAACAGCACGGCAAAGGGTTCGTCGCCAATGACATCCGCAGCACACAGCAGGGCATGCCCATCGCCACGGGCATCTTCTTGGCGTACATAAACAAAGCGGGCTTTCTTTTCAATTTTTTGCATGTCTTCTAGAAGATCCAACTTGTCTCGAGAACGCAGTTCATGTTCGAGTTCGTAACTGTGGTCAAAGTGCTCTTCAATAGCGCGTTTCCCAAAACCCGTCACAATAATGACCTCTTGAATGCCACTTTCTAGTGCTTCTTCTACCAGGTATTGAATTACGGGCTTATCTAAAATAGGGAGCATCGCTTTGGGGATGGCTTTAGTCATGGGTAAGAATCGAGTTCCGAGTCCGGCCGCCAGAATGACGACTTTTTTAACAGGTTTCATTGATCGTCGTCCGCCTCCACATGGATGATGCGGGTTTTAAAATCTTCGGTCTTGGGGATGGTCACCAGCAGAATGTGTTCATGGACTCTAGCTTCGATGCCTTTTCGGTCGATGTGATCTGGCAACACGATGGAGCGAGAAAATGTGCCCCAGAAGAGCTCACGCACGAGAGCTTCACCCATATTGAGTCCTTCGATTTTTTTGCGTTCTCCACGAATGGTGAGTACATCGTCTTGGATGGATACCTTGATATCGCCTTTTTCTACCCCTGCTATGGGGCAGACGATGAGCATTTGGTCTTCTCTTTGATAGATGTCTACGGAAAGTTGACCCTCAGCTTCAGTAGTGTCAGGTGCGATGGCGGCTTTTGGGGACACAGGAGTCTCATGAGGACGCGCATGAAGCTTAAGTCCCTGTTTTGCAGGAATTTGAGGTTTAGCGTGTTTGAAATTTCCAATGCCGATTTGTGCCATGACTGCAGTTTAGGGTGCTACTAAGCTTTTTTCAACTTCTTACCCTCCAAGAGATCAATAAACTCTTCACGAGTGAGGGTTTCTTTTTCGATCAAAGTCTTGGCAATGTGTTCGAGTTGCTTCTTATGCTTGTTGAGCAGATCTTTAGCGGTTTCGTAGGCTTTTTCGATGAAGTTCTCTACTTCTTTGTCGATTTCTGCTGATTTTTCTTCGGAATAATTTTTAACATGGCCAAAGTCTCGTCCTAAGAAAACTTCGTGGTTCTTCTCTCCAAATACGGTGGGGCCGATTTTAGCGCTCATCCCATATTCGGTGACCATGCGGCGGGCAATACTGGTGGCTCGATCTAGATCGTTAGAAGGGCCGGTAGAAACCTGGCCATAGATCATTTGTTCAGCCACATAGCCTCCCATTAAAGAAGCCATTTCGTGTTCGAACTTTTCTTTGGTGATCATGTGCTGATCGTCGTCGGGTACAAACCAAGTTGAACCCAAAGACATCCCTCGAGAAACGATGGTGATTTTGCGCAGTGGGTCACACTCAGGAAGAAGATGTCCGACAATGGCATGGCCTGTTTCGTGATAGGCGGTGATTTCCTTTTCTTTAGGAGAGAGCACACGGCTTCGACGCTCTGGTCCCATTTGCACTTTTTCTACAGAGATTTCGATGTCGTGTTGATTAATCTCTTTCTTATCTTTTTTAGCGGCGAGGATGGCGGCTTCGTTCATTAGGTTCTCCAGGTCGGCTCCAGAGAAACCAGGAGTTTGTTTAGCTACATGTTGCAGGTCTACGCCTTTAGCGAGCGGTTTGTTTTTGGCGTGGACCTTAAGAATTTCGGTGCGATCATCAATGCTGGGGCTATCCACCACTACACGGCGGTCAAAACGACCAGGACGGAGTAGGGCAGGGTCAAGCACGTCGGGGCGATTGGTGGCTGCCATCACAATCACACCGCTGTTGGTTTCAAAACCGTCCATTTCCGTAAGGATTTGGTTGAGAGTTTGTTCACGTTCATCGTGTCCTCCTCCTAGACCGGTCCCGCGTTGGCGGCCTACGGCATCGATTTCGTCGATAAAGATGATGCAAGGAGCGTTGCGTTTGGCTTTTTTAAAAAGGTCCCGGACACGGCTCGCTCCCACTCCCACAAACATTTCTACGAATTCAGATCCACTAATAGAGAAGAAAGGAACATTGGCTTCTCCTGCTACGGCACGAGCGAGCAAGGTTTTACCGGTTCCAGGCCCCCCTACAAGCACTACTCCTTTGGGGATTTTGGCCCCCATGGCGGTGTATTTGCTAGGATTTTTTAGAAAATCTACCATTTCCATGAGTTCTTCTTTGGCCTCCTTTACGCCCGCTACGTTTTCGAAGGTGGTGCGTTCTTTTTCGTTGTCATGCAGCCGTGCATTGGATTTACCAAAAGACATGGCTTGGTTGTTGCTGCTTTGAGCTCCTCGCATCATGAACCATAGAAAGCCTACGATGATGGCCAGTGGGATAATCGAAAGTGCTATGTTGAGCCAAATCCCGTCTCCAGAGGTGTCGGCTACAGTTACTTCTAGGGTGTTTACGACTTCTGGGTTCACATTTTTGAGCACGTCGTCCAAAGTTTGACCATATTCCTTATAAGCATATTTTTCCGTTTTATCGGCGAGAATGTAGTCGATTTGATTGTCGCTGACTTCTACGGTAGCAACCGTGCCACCTTGCACGTCTTCTACGAAAGAGCTCAGAGGTACTTCGGTGGGCTGAGGTCCACCAAAGGAAGTCCAGGTGGTGTAGAGTATAGAAATGAGCAAACCGACGATGAGTACCGACACTAAAGGACTGGGACCTTTTCTTTTTGGAAGGGCAATGGCCATGCGAGAGTGGATTTTTAAAGCTTCGTCATTTTAATCGAGATTCGTCGGGGAAACAATGTCAGCCGTCAGCTTATTTTTTGAGCGATCAAAACAGTGAGGACAGAAACGGTCGCAGCAATGAACGTTCCCCAAGCTAGATCGATGAGTGTGATGGGGAGAGGCCAATTTTTGGTGGTGGCCAAATTGGTGAGATCGTAAGTGGCGTAGGTGACCAAACCAAAGAGAGCTCCGTGGAGGAGGGCCATGGACCAAGAATTTTTTTGAATGCTCGGATGGATCACAAAGAACACGAGTCCAGCGATATAGACCAAATAAAAAGAGACTACAGCAGGCCAATTCACTTGGGTTTTAAGTAAAAATCCAATTTGATTTTGGTACAAATTTTTAGCTACAAATCCTATCCAAGTGAGGTCTAGAGCTATAAAGAGTGGAAGTGCGACGGCGCAGAGTTTAAGAAACATGTTAAGCGAGTTTACCCCACTCCTTAGTCATAGTGAGGAAGCGAATTTTTTTATTATCGGGGTCCCATTCCGTTTTTTTCCGTGGATCAAAATGGAGCAGGGCGTCATCCCAACGCTCTAGAGTGGCAGAATCTGCAACACGTTTACCGGTGGTGCGGTTGTACCAGAGTTCAAGCGCGGTGGCTCGAACGGGGTAGGGCAGTCTGCGGTACGCTTCTCGATTCAATCCATTCTTCTTGTCTAAATATTCAGTCAAGAATAGGTCGGCTGAATTCTCGAGCATCATTTGGAGTTCTATCCAGTAGGACTTTTGATTTTGCCAGCGTTCTGCCAGACCGGGGTAAACGTGATTGAGTACTGGAATCACTTTGTTGCGGAGGAAGTTGCGGGACAAAGTGTTGTCTTCATTGCTGGGGTCATCGCGGTAAGGGATCTCTTCGGTAGCCACATAGGCATTGATTTCTGCACGGGATGTAAAGAGAAGAGGTCGAAGTATGTTCCCTCGCTGGAGTTGCATTCCAGAGAGCCCTTTGACCCGAGTGCCACGTACAAAATGCAGCATCATCGATTCAAAATCATCGTCTTGATGATGGGCGGTCAAAATAAATTCAGCTTTATGCTTTTTGCGAATTTTTTCAAAAAATTCGTACCGTTTTTCTCGCCCCCATTCTTCTATGTTTCCGTCCTTTGGAGGACGAGGGTTAAAGATTTCGCAAGGAGTTTCCCAACGCAGCATCATTCCTTCTACAAATTCGGCGTCGGTGTCCGCATCGGGACGGAGGTTGTGGTTCACATGAGCGGCCACTACAGTGAGGTCGGGTCGTTGATGGAGCAGTGCGTAGACGAGGGCCATGGAATCGCGGCCACCTGAAACCCCGACAACAACAGTGCTGTCTTTGGGTATGAGTTTGCTTTCTAAGGAGAGTTTCATGGCGTGGGGAAACGACTCAAAGCAATGACGGCGTCCATACTATCATCGTCTGCTACTTTATTGCGAATTTTCACGCCACATTTTGTACATTCATGCAAGAGAATATATCCTTTTTTGCCGGATTGAGTCATGCCGATTGGCTTCATTAAGCCATGGCATGTCGACGCCCGGTCTCCGGGAAACTCCGCATCCACATGCAGTGAATACAAACACTGCGTGCAGTGATTACGGCAACTGCCTTTTTGCGGAGGCACTTTTGTTCCGCAGTTTCTACATTGAAAACCTTCGTTCACCACTGTAAAGTTCATGCCAGAAGCCTATCCCTTCACGCACTCATGGACAATACTTTTGAAGCCCCCCAAGGCCGTCTTCTTCCCACGTTAGTGGCTTTCGTTTTTGTTTTGGGGCTTCTGTACACGCTTTATTTGGCTTTTACTCAATACCGTTTGAATAGTACTGTTGCAGATCTGAGTGCGCAAAAAGACAAGCTCGCGAGCCAAATTGAAGTGCTCAAAGATCAACAGGTGGCGCAGATTTATGTAGCGCAAGAACTCAAGGATCAATTGGAGAGTGTAGCGATTCGTTGGTCTGAGGTCATCACTCATTTTAATTCTCTAACGCCGGTGGGAGTATTTTTGAGTAGCTACGGCGTTTCGGATGAGGGAAAAATCGAGGTGAGTGGAGTAGGAGATGATTTTGGTTCTGTAGCGTCTATTATTGATGCTTTGGATAACTCTGAAGACTTTAGTGGAGTCTTTGTCCCATCGGTGACTCAAGGAAGTACGGGTGAAGGCCAATCGGTGGTCACCTTTAGTTTATCCGTTCAATCTGTGACACAATGAAAACTGGCCAATCCTCTCAGCTCCTTTCCATTTTACTGCTTTTGCTCATGATTTTGGGCGGGGTTTTCTTCGTACTCCCGATGCGTACCACTATTGCTGACTTAAACGCTCAAAAGGACACTGTGACCGAAGAACTCAATACGCTCCAAACGGAGTACGACTCTTTGTCTTCTTTGGCTGAAGAAGTTTCTAAAAGCCAAAGTGCAAAAGATGCATTAATGAAGGCGGTGCCTGTAGGTTATGCCGAAGACGATTTACTTTTGGATTTGTCAGCGATGACTAGCGAGATTGGCTTTAAGCTCAATGCCATTAACTTTTCTACGGGGACGGATGCTCTTTTGGGTAAGACTATTACTGTCACTACTAATCTCACGGGGAATTACGATCAACTTGTGGATCTTTTGCAAAAATTGGAAAGCTCGGAACGTCTCATGCGCGTGAAGTCTCTCAATATTCAACGCACCAGCGCTACAGCGATTGCCTTTAACGTGCAAATTGAAGCTTACTATCAATAAAGTCTATGCCTGATCTGATGTCACGACCGTCGGAAAAGGAGACTTCGGTGGTGTATGGAGTCTATAACTCTTCTGCGCAACCTTTTATGGTGCGCTTGAATGATTTTTTTATTGATCGAAAGAAAGTAGGGATAGAAGAAAAATCTTACTTTTTCCATTTGCTAGGTGTGATGCTCGATGCTGGAATCCCGGTGACTCGGGCGCTCAAAGTTTTGTCTAAAAAAACCGAGAATCCTCGCTTTGCGCGAATCATCAATACGATTTCTTACGACGTAGAACGTGGAAAATTGGTGAGCCAATCCATGACCAAATTCCCGGATGTATTTAAAGAGTCTGAGGTGGGAGTGATTCGCAGCGGAGAAAGTATTGGTAATCTAGCTCAACTTTTATTTAAGCTCGCACAGCAAACTCAGCGCTCCCATTCTTTACTCATGAAGGTTCGGGGAGCTTTGATTTATCCTTGTACAGTTTTGATTGCTCTCCTGATTTCGGGAGCGATTGTGGTGCGCGTGGTGATCCCACAAATTGATCTTTTCTTTAAACAGGCCAACTTCGAAATGCCGTTTATGACTGAATTGGTGCTCAATGTCGGGCGCTTTATGGTGAATTTTAGTTGGTTGTTGGTGGCTTTAGCGGTTTTCGCCAGCTTACTTGCTTCTTTTTATGTGAGCACTGATTCAGGACGCAAGCGATGGGATACTTTTTTACTGTCCGCTCCGTGGGTGAATGACGTGATTCGGAAAGTGAGTGTGGCTCGATTTGTGCAGATTTTGAGTCTGCTGGTAGAGGCAGGAGTCCCTATCCATGAAGCAATTCAAATTGCATCTGGAGCGATGAATAACCGTTTGTATCGTGAGTTTTTGATTCAACTCAAATACCAAGTGGAGCGTGGAGAAAAAATCGCGGATAATCTGGCTAAGGCACCGTTCTTATTCCCAGAAACAGTAGTGGCGATGATTTCTGTGGGAGAGGGATCTGGGCAGCTCGCTACTATTTCTCAAAAATTGGCGTCACATTACGAAGATGAAGTGGAACACTCGCTCGAAAATTTCACAACCTTGCTGGAGCCCCTCGTCATTGTGGTGGTGGGAGTAGCGGTGGGAGTGTTGGCCCTCGCTCTGCTCGGGCCCATCTTCTCACTCTCTTCCCTCGTTTCATGAAATCTTCACGCTCCGCGTTTACTCTCATCGAGCTTCTCATAGTGATCACGATCATTGGAATTTTGTCGGCCGCGATAGTGCTCAATTTTAGTGGAGTCCGGGAACGTCAGCAGCTCGCCCTCTTGGCGGATAAAAGTGCTGCGATGCTTCAGGTAGCGCAATCAGAAGTTCGTTCTGGAAAGTTTGATCATGCGGTAGGCACTTACTTATGTGAGGGAGCTCGTTTTGAAGAAGGCGAAGAACCGTATTGGGTGGTTTTGCCTTATGATAGCGCTTCTGGCAGTTGTGATTTTACTCAAAAAACCGAAGAAGTTTATGGGTTGAATACCAGTCCTGCAGTGCTGGGGAGTATGACGGTGGGGGACACCTCAATTGCGGAGTTTTATGCCATGTACCTTCCTCCGGATGCGACGTTGGGATTTTATGACGCCTTAGGAGCAGCTTATAGTGGTGCAGAGGCTCAAGTATTTTTTGCTGGAGCTAGTGCAGAGAACTACACTGTATCTTTAGAACTTTCTTCGCTCACGGGTCGCAGCGCCTTGAGTGCTCAAACTAATGAATAAATCTGCTTTTACACTCATCGAAACTTTGATTGCCATCACTTTAATGACGGTGGTGATCACGGCTGTCACAGGGCTTATTTTAAGTACTTTGATGGCCAATTCTCGCAATCTACATAACCTCCAAGCCACGCTCTTAGCTCAAGAGGGAATAGAGGCTTTGCGCTACATTCGAGACTCGAATTGGTTGCAAAACTACGATTGGGATGGAGGCAGCCTGCAATGGGGTGACGATTTTGAAGCAGGTAGTTCCGGAAAAACAGTTTATGTGCAATCAGCAGCTTGCTCAGCAGATTTGTCCTCTCACCCTTGCTTTACTTTGTCTTCGGACCCGGATGATGCGGAGCTCACTTTGGACGATGGTATGGTTTACAGTAGGCAACTGGAAATTGAAGCGGTGGTAGATGAGGACGGAAACCCTGCTACAGAAGAAAGCCAAGTCACCGCTACGGTCTCTTGGGATGAAAAGGGCGTGGAACGGTCGGTACAAATTTCTACTTATCTCACCAATTGGAAATGAAACTGCGTTTAAAAGCGCCGGCCTTTACTCTCATTGAGGTGATCATTGCCATTACCGTCTTTTCTGTTTTTATTGGCTTTTTGGTCTCTGCGTATTTGAGTTTTCATCGTGCGGACCAAGAAGCTTTGGTGACTCGAACCTTGATGATGGAAGGTGGAAAAGTAATGGATCAACTGACGGCAGACCTTAAAGCCAATAAGATCGATTATTTTTATTATGAAGGAGACAGCGGGCCGCGTGACCCCGGACGAGGAGCTTTGCCCGATGCTTTTGAAGCTCTTTTGGAAGGAGATCATGTGCTCAACGAAGAGGTTTTGGCTCTTCGCAGTGCGGATGAACTGACTAGAATTTTGTACGTATGGGATTCGGACGAAAAGACTTTGACCTTACAAAAGTTTGATATGACCGATGAGACCAATCCATTGACGATGGACGGTTATACAAATCCTTTGGCGCTTACGTCTGAACAGGTTTATTTAAATGAGGTAAACTTTCGTATTTTCCCAGACGTGGATCCTTATGATTTAGAGAATGCTTCCAACGATGAAGTGGCCTACCAGCCCGTGGTCACGTTGAATTTGACGTTTGCAGCAGCGGGACGGGTGCGAGAAGAAGTGAGTCTGCCCTTACAAACCACGGTCACGAGCCGCTTTTATCAATGAAAATTTTAAACCTTCATTCTCGGGCTAGTGCTCTGCTGCTTTCTTTCTTTTTGATGAGTGTACTTGTGCTGGTGGGGATGGCGGTTTCAGTGTTGGTTATTCACGATTTACGAGCAAGCCGTACGGTACTTTCTGGCACCCAGGCTCTTTATGCCGCTGAAGGTGCTACCGAACTGGGCCTCCAATCTCTCAAAGAAAATCTACCTGGTTATGAGTATGAGCTCAGTGATGTCGGCTTTATCAATGCGGCAGTGGCTACTCTTGCGCTCCATGCTCGAGAGAATACGGTGCCTTGTGAGGGGCAATATACGGATGATAATACCTGGCGCGAATTAGGCCAGAACGAATCCATACAAATCCCTTTGTTCGCTCAGACCGACTCAGAGGGTAATACAGTGAAGATCAATAGTTTTTATGTGGAATTTTATGTGGATTACGGTGATTATTACATCACGCCTCCTAGTGACGATGTCCTTCGGTGGAAGATTTTAGGCCTTAGTGGCAGCGACAGTACGCAAGCTGTTTCTGAATATATCCCACTGAATGGAATCCATACCGAAGAAGGTCAACCGTCTGTGTTTGGAACGGACCCAGAGATTGTGGACGCTTCTGCACCCACCGGTTATAAGTATGGAAAGTTTTATAATAATGCAGGCGGTTACGGCAGTATCTTGGAGGCTTATTATCCCATAGAAACTTTTTTGGATACTCATTCCTACAATTATTTAGTGCTCACCAATGTGGTGACGCGTGCAGAGGAGAATGCACTTTACTTCCGCTTTCATACTTTGGAAGAAGCCGGCGTTTGTGAATACGCACAGCTCACCGCTACAGGAGAGGGGGCTACCGGAGATACTCGCCAAGAGTTTGATACTTTGGTGAAAGAAGGAGAAAACCTTCCGGTCTTTGATTTTGTACTCTACCATACAGGAGAGGATGAAACGGCTCCTTGATGCCTTTGGCCTTCTGGGATTTTGTGTTAGGCTGTAGCCACTTTTTCTTTTTGAATGGCAAAATTTTATCTTACGAATGCGATTGCTTATGTGAATGCTGGTCCGCATATGGGCCACGCTTTAGAGGCAGTTCAAGGAGATGCCCTCACTCGTTATCACCGAATGATTGGAGACGAAGTTTATTTTTTAGTGGGT
The DNA here is from genome assembly GCA_964516995.1 of uncultured Candidatus Peribacteria bacterium. Lineage (GTDB taxonomy): Bacteria > Patescibacteriota > Gracilibacteria > UBA1369 > 2-02-FULL-48-14. The sequence goes on from CAZFAV010000001.1 coordinate 195,202, forward strand.
ACGGATGAGCACGGCAGTAAGATTCAACAGGTGGCAAAAGAAAAGGGTATGGAGCCTCAAGCGCTTGCGGATATGAATGCGGCGCTCTTTATAGATTTTCATAAAAAAGTGAACGCGGCTAACGACGATTTTATCCGCACCAGCAGTGAGCGCCACAAAAAGGGGGCGCGCAAAGTGTGGGAACTCATTGAGGCGGCGGGAAAGTTTTATGAAAAAGAGTATGAAGGGAAGTACTGCACGGGATGCGAAGCTTTTATTTTGGATAAAGACTTGGTGGAGGGGAAATGCCCCATCCATCAGCGCGCCCCAGAAATTCTCAAAGAGAAAAACATTTTCTTTAAACTCTCTGATTATTCCGAAGCGATTAAAGCCAAAGTGGAATCAGGCGAGCTCCAAATTCGTCCTGCTTCTCGTCGCAATGAATTTTTATCTCTACTGGAAGAAGGACTGCAAGATGTGAGTTTTTCTCGTTCAAAAAAGACTTTGTCCTGGGGTATTGAAGTGCCTGGGCACGAAGACCAAGTGATGTATGTTTGGTGTGATGCGCTCACGAACTATATGACCGCCTTGGGTTATGCAGAAAACAGCGAACTGTATCAAAAATTTTGGCCCGCCGATGTCCATTTGATTGGGAAAGATATTATTCGTTTTCATTGTGGAATTTGGATGGGAATGCTCATGGCTGCAGGGTTGCCTCTTCCTAAGGCTGTCTACGTGCATGGTTTTGTGACCAGCGAAGGGCAAAAAATGAGTAAATCTTTGGGGAATGTAATAGACCCTACAGAACTTTTGGAAAAATATGGTGCAGACCCTGTTCGTTACTACTTGCTGCGTGAAATCCCGAGCGATGACGATGGGGATTTTTCTCGTGAACGCTTCCAAGTTCTCTATAAAGATGAACTCCAAAATACTATTGGAAATCTTATTCGTCGTGTACTGACCATCGCAGTGAAGAACTTTGAGAGCAAGCCTTTAAAAGGCGATGGGCATTTTGATGCTCGTATGGATGAGGCTTGGGATCGCTATCGAGCTCAATTTGAGGCCTTTAATATCAAGGGCGCTTTAGAAGCGATGATAGAGCTGGCCCGATTGGGTAATCTTTATGTGGATGAGGAAAAACCCTGGGTTTTGGCCAAATCAGATTTAACTCGACTTGAAGTGGTGCTCGGCAATTTGATTGCTCTCATTCGTATGATTGGAGAGATGCTACAGCCGGTGCTTCCAGAAACTGCTGAAAAAATCCTCAGCCAAGTGCGAGAGGATTCTTTACAGCTTGGAGAGGCTTTATTCCCTCCAATAGAGGTTTAGTAGTGACCTATTGGCTCACCATGGCCTGAGCCAATTCGGTGGGGTCTACTCCTTTTGCAGTGAGATTTTCACCGCATTTTTCGGTGAGAGTCTTACTGGCGGTGCTCACTACCGTGTCGAGTTCAGCAGTTCCTTGCACTGTCGCTAGATAAGCATCGATTTCCGAAGCTTCTTTAAAGCCATATTTGCTCAGGATCGTGGTGCTTTCGGCAGACATGGAGTCCATGTTTACTTCGTCGTTAAAGATGAGGCAGGCGGTTTCTGCCATGGCCATCCCTGCGTTTTCAGCCGGGGTTCCAGCAGTGCCACAGGCGGTTAAAAGTACAGCAGAAACTAAAGCAAGAGCGAGACGTTTTTTCATGGAGGGTGTTAGAAAAGATTGGCGGTCGGTCTTAGTCTACCCTCATCCTGTAGAAGAGTCCACTTGGAGAAGAACGGAGATGATTCCTTGCACAATGGCGTAGGAAAAGAGGATGGTGATGAGACCCATGAGTGACCAGAAGATCCCTCGTTTTCCACGTTCAATTCGTTCATCTTTACCAAAGGCAAAGATGTAGTTACCACCTGCTATAACAATGAAAATTACGGCGACAGAACCCATGAAGAGTAAGACTTGGCTCACTAAGTTCCCTATATAAAGAATCAGGGTTTGAGTGGCGGCGGTTTCTGGGTGTGCTTCATCAATCGCTTCAGCGGCAGTGCTGCCTGGAAGATTGCTAGGGCGTAGATAATCGGGCATTTGAATGGCAGCTAAAGCCGTTCCACTCGTGGTGCTCAGTAGGCCCACTATGCCCAAACTCAAAAGAATTTTTTTAAACATCAATTGGTGGGGTTAGTGTCACTAAATACTTCATCGGTATTGTCTGTGGCATCGTTGTTGAGCTGCAGGGTAGCGATGCCGTAGATAAGGGCGTAACCGAGCGAAACCAAAACCAAGGCAATAGCAGAGTAAAGGATGATGTTTTTGGCTTTCCCCACTTCTTCTTCATTACCACGGCCAATCACCATCAGTGTGCCTCCGTAGATGAGAGCGATAAAGATTAAAAAGCCCACCATATACATGATGTTGGTAACTACAGCTGGCACTACTTCTCCCAAGAAATCTCCATTGGGGAGTGAGACGCGTCCTTGAGCATCGTGGTCTTCGATGAAGCTTTTTTCATCAGGCATAAGGTAATTGATATCTTCATTAACATCTACCGCGTAAGCTGTGGGGATCATGAGAAAGGAACTTTCTTCAGTATTTTGAGCTGCATCACCACTGCTGTTGGGGAGGGCGATGGAAACGACGATGGATACAATTCCGTAGGCTAGAATACTGATTAAAAATCCTAAAAGACTGTAACGCAGATTGGTTTTGGCACGGTTGACCTGATCTTCTTTCCCGTATGCCGTCAGCATTTGAATGGCAGAAATGAGAATGGAAAGGAAGGCGCCGATTCCTAAAAGTCCGATTCCGATATTGAGCGCTTTTGGGATTCCACTGTTTAAAGCGTAATCTTGGACTACGCTTCCTGTGCTTCCTTGAGAAGGTCCAGGGATGAAATCAGGTTGAGGGATGGTGGGGATGTCTGTGGCATGCGCAATATTCGTCAGTAAAGGCAGCAGCATCGTGGAGAGCAGCGCTAAAATAGTGAGAAAGATGAGAAATTTTTTAATCATCCGAAGAAGTCAGGATTAATGGTGTAGAGAATCAGAGAGGAGACAAAGAGTAGTGCCAAACCTGCAACGGCTTGGAAGATTTTTGTCTTTGCGTCTGAAATGTCACCGCTCACTCCCGATAAGGAGATTTTTATCCCTTGGTAAACGATAGAGGCTACGGCAATGGTCCCCAAAGAAAACGCTCCCCAAGTATAAATTTGTTTTACGAAGAGTTTGAGCAGTCCGGTTCCCGATTGAGCAATGAGCCACTGACGTTCAGAGCAGTGTACACCATAAGATTTACAGTTGTTGTAGGTGTCTGCGTAGATGGTGCGCACATCCTCACAGGTGATGCTCCCATCGCTGTTGGCGAAATAGGCAATACAGCATTGCCCTTGGAAGACTGTGATCACTTTGGTGTCCTCGTCGAGTTCTACGTTGGGCGCGATGGGTTCACTGATTTCAGTGATGATTTTCCCTTCCAAAGAGCAATCTCCTTTCTCCAAGAGTTTTGTGTAAGCATTGGCGCTTCCACAGCTATTGGAGTCATAGTGACTGGTGATGTTTTTTTCATAGAGGGTCATGTAGCTTTGGTACTCTTCATCCTCTGAAGCTACAGAACCTGAAGAGTCGAATTCGTAGGCGTCTTCTCCGCAGAGCCCATCGGTGGTCCAGGTGGCTTCTTCGGTATCCTCGGCACTTGCTACAAAAGGCGCTGCAAAAGCGAGGAGATAACAGGAGAGTAAAAGGGTGAGGAAAGGTCGTTTCATTAGTAGAAGAAAGATTGGACAAAGACGACTATTGAGTAAGACAGGAAGGCAAAAATAAAGCCCAGCAAGGTTTGAGTAAAAATGCTTTTAGCTCTGTCGATTTTACTTTCATCTCCATTAGCCGTCACCATAAGGATCCCTGCATAAAAGAGAGTCAGAAAACCAAAAGTTCCTATCGTGAGCATCATCAGGTTGATGGCGCGTAAAATGAGGGCTGCTACTACAGACCCTGAACCATTTTCTCCTTCAGCATTGTCACGAATTTCTCCCGCTAAATCGGTGCTTCCTCCGAGACCTTGATCTTCTTCGACATTGAGGATGTCAAAGGCATCAAAGTGTTCTTGGCTATTGGTGGTGTTCTCCGCCAAAACAGTAGGGATTGAGCTCCACAGACTTAAACTGAGGAGTGCTGCGATGAGCACTTTTCGGACCATACGTGTTTGGCGTGAATTATTCTCTGTAATTATACCTTTTTTTGATCTTTTCTTCAACCAGGCTGCGTTCTCGGCTCATCTGGGATCGGGACTGTTCCCTAAGAGCTTCTCGGTTGAGCTCCGAGGAAGGAGCCAAATTTTTTAGTTCTAATCTGAAAAGAGGAGCCGGTTCTTGGTTTTTCAGTAGACGGGCATAAGCCTTAAAAGGAGCGAGTCCGGTGAGGTCTTCTTCCGTTAGGCCTAGAGAGGGGGCTAGGATTTGGGCGTCTGCATAGCTGGTTCTAAAACAGAGGAGAGAGCCTGCATTGCCGAGGACTGCATCTTGAATTTCTGGAGGAAGCTGGGTGAGGTATTGGTTGGCTAAAGTCAGAGCGAGCCCATATTTACGAAGTTCAGAGAGCATAGAAAGCAAAGTTTTGGTGGTGAAGTTTTGGAACTCGTCGATAGTAATGGCTACTGTATTTCGCTCAGAAGGGGGGAGGGAGGCGCGACGAAGGAGCGCCGATTGAATTTGAGAAATAAATATCATGCCCAGTAAACGACTTTGATCTTCGCCCAATTTGCCTTTAGAAAGAGAAATGAGCAGGATCTTTCTGGAATTTAAGGCTTCATCCCACTGAAGTTTGCTCCTCGGCTGACTAAAAATATTTCGAAGGGTGGGGTTGGTGAGGAGAGGGCCGACTTTATTAAGGATGGGAGCCGTGTACTCTTGTCTAGTTTTTTCATCAATAGCTAAGAATTCGTCCTGAAAAAAACGTAAAAGCTCTGGATCTTTTATGGTGGAGAGAAGTGCGCGCGTTTTCGGTGGATAGGTGAGAAAAGGAGGAAGATCGAGCAGGGTGGTGTTGGGGGCGAGGGTGAGAGCTAAGAGAGCATTTCTTAAAATGTACTCGAGCCGCGGCCCCCAACTGCCTTTTGATAAAACCTCAAACATGTCCACGAGCGCTGAGGTTTTAAGCACAGGGTCTTCGTGAGGAAGACACTCGAGTGGGTTGAGGGCAAGTGGATAGTCTTTGTCACTGGGGTCAATCCAGAGCAGGTCTTTTTGGCGGCTTGTCGGGGTGAGTTTGAGGGCTTCATCGATCAAGTCACCGTGAGGATCGATGAGCACAATGCTGTGATTTTTCTCCAGATCTCCTTGGTACAGTTGCAGAAGCGTGGTGGATTTCCCCATTCCGGTTTTTCCTACCAAATAAAAATGACGTTTGCGGTCTTCGTCACTCATTTTTAGCGGAGATGGATCGCGGCTGGGCAGGTAAGCAGTGCTTTCGGTATGGAGTAAGGGAGCGTGTATTTTTGCATTTGGGGGAGAAAGCAGCGTGGCGAGCTCTTCGGCGCTTAAAATGAGTTCAGATTTTTTTGAGCGGATCGTGAGTTCTCCCAAATAGGGAAGGGTGAGAGCGTGGAAATAAGCCTCGAAACGATGAGAGAGTGAGATCTCTACTTTAAAAAGTGGGCGAGAAAGTTTATCTAATATTGCTCGACGGGGATCCTCTCTTTCGTGCTGAGATTCAATTTGCTCATCTGGGGTAGCTTTGTGCATGGTTGGGTGGGGAAGACCCAGTCGGACTAAGGGGCCCCAGAGCTTTCTCAGTTTCCAAGAGAACCAGCCCCGTGCTTCCCATTGATCGAAGCGACGTTCCGGCTCATACCACTCTTGTTTGACTTTGCGCAGGGCTTGATGCCGAGTGTGTTCCGCAACGGGAGTGAGTCGGAACTTCACAAAACCGCCGAAGGCCAATGAGGGAAGGAGCAGTTCTAAGGGAACAAGATGAGTTTTATTCACCCGATCTTCCAGCTGAGCAAAACGACGAATGGGTAGCAGAGGACCTTTTTTCTGATGTACATAGTAAGAAGGGTGAGGAGTAGAGTTGGACTTCACTTGTTCAGACCTTGATCCTAGAAAAAATGAGGAGAGATCTTCACTCACTAGAAATTCTACTTTTCCTTGATGGGCTTTAAATAGAACTTCTAAAGCGCGTGGATGTTTTTGAACACTGTGCAGCCAGTGTTCGATGAGCCGAGGAGAATATTCCCGAGTTTCACAAAGTAGAAGTCGCCACATGGTTTTAGCTTAAAACGTTGGTCACTTTTATGAAAATGGGGAGAGTTGTTTCAGTTTAAAACTCAGTGTCGGTGTTCTGACGACAAGGCCACTTCAGCTAAAAAAATAGCTCTTTATTCTCACAGTAAAGTACTGGAATTGCGTGTGCTAAGTTCTTTAACTTTTCTTTTTCTTCTGCGCTGAGGGCTATGCAGTTGATGGCCAGCAAAGAGATATTGAGATTTAGAGCATCGTTCACGCCTTGTTCTAGAGTTTCAAAATCTTTTTTCCATTCACGTTGCTCCAATTGGGCTTGTCCACTTTGAAGCGGATATTTAATGGTTTTTTCTAGAGAAACGACCAGACCACTTTTTTCTTGTACCCATGTTTTGAGTAGGGCTGCATAGAGCTCTTCTGCCTCTAGTTCCAAGTAGCCGCCATTTTCTAACCAATTGTGGACCGCGTGGGGCCAACGGTCGGGTTCTGGCAAAGCTTTTAAGCGCTCAATGGCTAGCAGTCCTCCAGTGTGGTCTTTAAGGAAACGAAGTAAAAATGATTGTCCCTTGAGTTCAAAAAAGGCTTTTCCATTTTGATCTAGACTTCGACTTACTTCTTCGCCAAAACTCCCTCTGATGGCCATGCGTAAACCTTCACTCGATAGAATGGGATGCTCTTCGAGCACACGCCAAATTTTTTTGTAGTGCACTCGGACTTTTTGCCCGATGGGGACTACGGCAAGATCCGTGCGGTACTCAATTAAAGTACGCAGGAGCTTCCCGAGACGGACCTGCTGGGAGGCGATCAAGGAGTCCATAAAGAACGTTTTTAGCTTCTTCTAAAGTGGAAATTTGTACGACCTGAGCTCGCGCTTCGCTCGCTCCATCAAATCCACGTATGAGATGAACAAAGTGTTTTCGCATTTCTTTCATTCCATGTTCTTCACCTTTGTATTCCACCAATAGTTCTGCATGCCTAATGTAGGTAGGTAACTTTTCGGCATAGGTTTGTGGAGGAGTGTAGTCTTCTCCATAAAAAGCGGCCGCTATTTCGGCCATCACCCAAGGATTGCCCATGGTTCCACGCCCCACCATCACTCCGTCTAAATTGCCCAACTTTTCTTGTGCATCTTTGACACTTTTCACATCGCCATTCCCGATCACAGGAATGTTTACATGTCGCTTCACTTCATAAATGGGATCCCACTGAGCTTGGCCCAAATACATCTGTTTGGCGGTGCGGCCATGAATGGTGAGGAGCTGAGCGCCAGCATTTTCTAAATCCTTACAGAATTGAATGAACCAGGGAAGATCCAAAACATCCGAACCAATACGGGTTTTTACAGAGACAGGGAGTTTGGTGGCCTTGGCGGTAGCTTCTACAATTTCCATTGCTCGGCAGGGATTTTTGAGTAGTGCGCTGCCATGATCGCTGGACACCACTTTTTTGGCAGGGCAGCCCATATTGATATCTATGGCATCGATGCCCATGTCTTCAATCACTTTGGCCGCTTTGGCAAAATGTTCGGGTTTTTTACCGAAAATCTGTGCCACTAAAGGGCGCTCTTCACTTGGGTTGAAGTCCAGTTGGCGCAAGGTCATCTTACTGTTGTAGACGATCCCATCAGCGCTGGTGAATTCGGTAAAGCAGATCACACGAGGTTCAATGCCCTTGATGAGTTGGCGGTACGCGGTATCGGTATAACCGGCCATGGGAGCCAAGGCCAGAATAGGTCGCTTTAAATCTTTCCAGTTGAACGCCATGGTTTATTTTTTGGAATCCCCGATGAAAGTGGCGTGCTTTTCATCGACGGTACGGTAATCAGGATAATTTTTACTGGGAGCTCCGGCGGTCCAAGCGTAGCCAAAGCCTTTGCTGTCTTCGAAGAGAGCAGAGAGCACATAAGCTTGATTGGCTTTGCCAAAACTGTCGTAAAGAGCATAAACATAGCCGTACCCTTTACCGGCTTTGTCTACTTCTCCTTGTTTGGGATCAACAGGCACTTCTTTAAATGCTTCTTGAGTGAGTACACTATCGATCTGACTGAGAGCAGGGTAACTGCCATGTTCTGCCTTATAGGTTTCTAAGAGGGTCGTGATTTTAGTCATATCGTCGATGCGCTGGTCGTTTTCTTTGAGATAGGTGGTGTCTACTGGGGGAGTGGTTACATCAGTTTGAGTGTTGTCTGCCAGGAGGTCACTGCGTTTCTCATTGGCTACGTACCAGATGAGGCCACCTCCAATGAGGACCACCAAAATGGCAGGCACTAACATGGCCAAGAAAAATTGTCGTTTTTCTCCGGGAACTTCTGCTCGATGGTTGGAATGGCTAGGGCTCTCTGACTGGAAACGGCTAGGTCCACTTTCTACTTGAAGATCAGCCAATGGATCTACACTGGGTTTTATAATGTGCGGCTCTGGAACTGGAGAGGGGGGGAGAGGAGCTTCTTCGATTCCGTGTCGACGTTCTTCAGCCATCTTCATCAAGGCCAAAGCTCTTTGGTTCCCGGGTTCCAATTCCAAAATCTCACTGCAGCCTTGGATCACTTTTTCGTACTCACCGGCATTGAGCCAGGATTGAATGTGGTTGAGGGCTTGAGAAATGCTGATGGAGTTGGAATCGTCCATAAGAAGTGGGCAGGCTAAAACTTGCCCACAGACTAATGGATTTGAAGGAGGGGGTCAACGGGCTAAAGTGGTGGTCTAAGTTAAAAGCTTTCCTCTGCTTTGGCTTCTACTCCGCCCACAGCAGGTATTACTGCTTCTATAGTACCCCATATGGCCTCGCTGTCTTTAGGAACGATGAGGGTCACATCGTCACCCACGCTACCTTTATAGTAGGTTACAGAGGCCAGCAACACACGGTAGCTTTTACCTCCGGCTACCACTTTAAATTGTCCGTCTTCTTTGACTAAAGTGCCGCGCACAAATTCTCGGTCTACAGGAGCGATTTGTTTGTAAAGGAAAGTACCATTGGGAAGAATAGTGAGTTTTAACCGATCCCCTTCCACCAATTTGGACTTGCTAGCGTAGTTGGCTGGCACAGGGAAGATCTTATCCTCAGGGCCGATCATAGCTTGCCCATCAAAGGTGCCTTCTACGATCTGACTTTCTCCTGATTCATAAGTTTTCGCGTCACCTGTGGAAAGATGGCGGTCACTTTTAATGGCCGAAGGGTCGAGTTCTTCGAGTAGAGCTCGTGCCGACTTTAAAGAAGCTTCGGCAGCATCAATCATACGAAGGACTTTTGCGAGGTGCGGTGTTTCCATGTCTATTTTTGTTATTAGAGTAAGCGCACTGTCGTGCGTGGTGTTTATTCGTTTAAACGATATATTACTTTCTCTCCATTTTGTCCAGAAATTCGCAGGTCGATATAGTCGAGATTGGCCTCGTAAATATTGAGGGTAGTGAGAGATTTTTTGAGCTTGGTGAGCTGGATATTGATGTCTTGTGTGAGATCAATCCACACGGTGAAGTGACGTTCGGTGAGGAGATGAAGTTCACGCGCTTGTTTGAGGTAGTGAATTTCTAAAATTTGCATATTGAACTTGCCCGTGAAGTCCTTGCTCGTGTCCAAGAGCAGTTCCAGTGTTTCTTTAGGGATTAATTCTTCGTTGAGCTCAAAGCGAGAGCTGGTGAAAGGTGCCGGTTCTTCAGTAGGGGTTTGGGCGGAAGACTCTGTAGAACTGCTGTCTACGGGAGTACCTCCCGTAGATGAGGTGGTACTTTCAGTGGTGGTTTCTTTGGCGGTTTCTGCAGTGCTAGGCAGTTGAGCATCGGTGCTGGTCACGTCCATCACGATGGTGAGTAGACTCTCGTTGCTGATTCCGGTACCAGAAATATAGCCTTCTTCATTAATGACAAAAAACTGCTGACTTCCATCTTCGTAGTCCACTCTTACATTGGCTACGCTGGGATAGGTTTTGAGGACGACCGTGAGCGTATGGAAAAAATCACGGCGCACATCCAGAGTCTGCAGGTAGGGGTATTCTTTGAGGAGGTCGGTTTCTATCTGGGGCACGTTGAGGGTGAGCAGATTTTTTCCTAAATATTGTTGTAGATTGGTGTTGAGGGCGTTTTGTTCTTCTAAAGTGTCGCTGTCCCCTGTCACGTTGATCTTTTGGATTTCAAAAACATCGGTGAAGAAGAGTGTGTAAACCATCCCCAAGAAGAGCGCTAAAACGAGGGCAATTTTGAAGTAGCGGATCAGGCGCTGTAAAAGGCCGCTTGAACGGGCTTTGACTTCTCCTTTAGGTTCAAAAGGTTTACGGGTGCTGAGTCGAGGATTCCTGTAACTCGAAAAATTCGAAGAAAGTGTACGACGCCTGCGTCTAAAGCGATCGAAAAGTCCCATGGCGCGGGAAGAGTGAGAAGGACCTAGATATTGCCTTGAGCCAGTGCTGCACGAATCGCACCATGACGCTTTTCAGCGCTGGAACGAGCCTTAACCTTGCTACGACGTCTCCATTGCTTGGACTTAGGACGTTTTGCGTCGGCGTCTACCAGATTATGAGTTTTGCTGTTGTTGTTCATAACGTGCGCGGATTTTACGGGTAAAATGGCGGGGAAGTCAAGCGCTTCTCCAAGGTCTATAGGAAGAGGATTGACTTGAGCCCACGTTTTACATATAGTTAGTTTCCCTAACTAATTGGATGAAATCGCAGTTGCCGCATCTTTTCTTACAGGTCCTGAGGCAGATTCGTGAGCAGGCTCAGTTTGAGTCGGATCCTAAACTGCTCATGCCCCCCGAGTTTATGGCACTCAAGTACTTTGAAGAACATCCTTCTGGTACACTCTCTTCTTTTGCCCTGTTTATGCATGTGCGTAAACCCACTGCTACGGAGCTTCTGCAACGACTTTTTAAACGAGAATTCTTAAAAAGACTCCAAAGCGAGAAGGACCGTCGGGTTTTTGAAGTGGAAATCACTCCAGAAGGAATTCAGGCGCTCCGAGATGCAGAAAAAGCTTTTGAATTTTATGCAAATGGGGTTTTTGCAGTGTTGAATGGAGAGGAGCAGGCCGAACTTTTTAAACTTTTATCAAAAATAACGAATCAAAAAAATGGGTAATTTCTTTTCTCGCTATTGGAAATGGTTGGTGGGAGGCTTGGTTGCACTCCTAGTGGTGAGTACTTTCTTGCGTTCTTCTGCAGGTTCTTCTGAGGAATGGGTTTCTGTAGAACAGGCTCACCTTGGATCTTTAGACGTGCTGGTGAATGCAGATGGTTCGGTGAGCAGCGACCAGTCGGTTGAATTGATGCCCAAGACCTCCGGTACCGTAGAAGGGATTGGTGTAGAGGAAGGAGATAAGGTTTTGGCAGGCCAATTCCTTTTGCAGCTCGATTCTTATGATGCGGGCTTGTCCGTACGCAACGCTGAGTTAGACCTAGAAACGGCCCAACTCAAATTAGAGGAACTTAAAGAGGCTGCTGAGGAGAGTGATGTGAAGACGGCACAAAATGCTTTACTCCAAGCGGAGCAAGCAGAAGCCGATGTGACGAGTGATTACGAAGAAAATAAAATAGATGCGCAGGTGTTAGTAGGCAATGCAGAAGAAGATTTGGAACAAGAAAGAGTGGATGCTTACAGTGCAGCTGCGAGCGCTTTTGCAGAACTTCCCAGTACTCTTTCTACGGTGGATGATGTGCTGACGGGCCGTGATTACAACTCTTCTCAAGACAATATCGCTTACTACCACGATCTTTCCCCTAATGATGCTCTAAAAGATCAGGCAGACGATTTAAAAGAAGAAGTGGAGGATGCAGAGAACACTTATCGTGCGGCTCTCACACTTTATAATGCGACGGACGTAAACAGCTCTTCTGGAGAGATCGTTAGCCTTTTGGAAAATACCTACTCTGCTGCTGAAGAATTTTCGGTGCTTTTAAAAGACGCAGATGTGTATTTGCTTTCTTTGCAGGATGCGATCCCTGAAGAACAAACGGAGCCTCGCTATTTGCAGACTCATATCAATTCTGTAGAAGCGGCTATCGCCGAGCTTAATCCTCAGCTCAGCGCATTGTCTAACGAAGTGCAGACACTTCAAAATCTAGAGCAAGATTTAGAGGACGCGGAGCGAGAACTCAGTCAGCTCGATACTCACTACGAATCGGACCTCAAGCAGGCGCAGCTCAATGTGGAAGCTAAGCAATTGATTCTGGATGACCTCCAAGATGGCAATGACGAGAATGACATTCGTGCACAAGAACTGGTGGTAGAGAAGGCTCAAAATGCTTTGGCGTCTGCACAAAAGAAATATGACGACTCGATGATTCGTGCTCCTTTTAGTGGTGTGATTACTGGGGTGTCGGTGGACTTGGGGCAAAGTGTTTCTGTGGCTACCGTAGCGTTTACTTTAGTGAGTTCCGAAAAATTTGTGGAAGTGAGTTTGAATGAAGTGGATGTTTCTCAAGTGGAGGTAGGGCAGACGGGTATCGCGACTTTTGACGCTTTACCTGGAGTCAGTGTGCCGGTGACTTTGGCCTTTATTTCTGAAGTGCATGACGACAAATCTTCGGTGGTTCAGTACGAATCTCACCTCAATTTGGAAGAAGCGGTTCCTGATTTAAAAGAAGGGATGAGTGCACATGTTGAGCTCACTTTGCAGCATATCGACCAAGCCTTGCTTGTGCCTAAGACCGCTCTTAAAACAGAAGCAGGCAAAACTTTGGTGGAAGTAGCTAGCCCGGCAGCTACTGCTTTAGCAGAGAAAACCTTATACCTTCGTTCGGCTCTTACTTTGAGCAGTAAAGAAGTGGAAGTGGGTGCTACGGGAGCAGATGAGATTCAAATTCTTTCTGGAATCGAAGAAGGGGAGTGGGTGGTTTTCTACTCGGCTTCTGAACTTATTTCACCTCCCGTTACTACTCGTCCCAGCGGAGCATTTGGCGAAGGAGCAATTGATAATGGCCCTAAAAATGACGAACCATGACGCCTGTTATTGAACTTCAACAAATCCGAAAAACCTACGGTGATGAAGAGTCTCCGGTGCATGTTTTGCATGGTATTGATCTCAAGGTGGACCCTGGAGAGTTTTTAGCGATCGTTGGACCATCGGGCTCTGGAAAATCTACACTGATGAACATTTTGGGTTGTTTGGATGTGCCGAGCTCGGGGAAATATTTACTTAATGGAGAGAATGTGGGAGAGCTGAGCGAAGATGAGCTCGCTACTGTGAGAGGAGAAAAAGTAGGTTTCGTGTTTCAATCTTTTAATCTCTTGCCTGTCACTGTTTATAAAAATGTAGAACTACCGCTCATTTATCACACTAAGGTGAGTGTGTCGGAGCGCCGAGAAATGATAGAAGACGCCCTGCGGCTTGCCGATGTGCCGGAGGATCGCTGGCATCATCACCCTAATGCACTTTCGGGAGGACAGCGCCAACGAGTAGCCATTGCTCGTGCTCTCGTGGCACGGCCCAGCATTTTGCTTGCGGATGAACCAACGGGAAACTTGGACAGTAAAACGGGAGAGCACGTGCTCAAGACTTTTCATGACATTAATAAAAAAAGAGGGACCACTTTATTGGTCATCACTCACGATCCTTCGGTGGCCAAGCAGGCTAATCGTATTGTTCGGATTAAAGATGGTTATCTTAGTCACGCGGCTCATAACACGCTTTAAGTCATGCGATTTCCAGATCTTATTTCACAAACGGTGGCGACCATTCGAGACAACAAGGCTCGCACGTTGCTGACTATTTTAGGAATTGTGATTGGAATTGCTTCGGTTATTTTGATGCTTTCTTTGGGTTCAGGAGCGCAAGCTCAGGTGCAAAATCAAATTGCTTCGGTGGGGGCACAAATTGTGAATGTGAGTGTGGACGACGATCATTATTTTCTCACTCCTGAAGATGTACAGGCCTTAAGGGATGAACTGCCTAATGTGGAAGCGGTTTCGGGTGTGCTTCAAAGCGGAGGAGAGCTGGTGTATCAAGGAGATTCATACGCCGGCACTTTTTATGCCGCTGACGAATATTATGGGACCGTAGAAGGATTCACTTATGTGAGTGGTCGCTACTTTACCCCAGAGGAAATCGAGCAAAGACAGCGGGTGATTTTGGTTTCTAAAAGTTTTGGAGAGGATCTTTTTGGAACGGGAAATTCCGGTCAAGCAGTGGGCCTTGAGGTGAGTATAAAAGGCAGCAATTATACTATTGTTGGAGTTTTGGACTCTCAAGGAAGTGCTGGATTTAGTATGGGTGCGGCTATTTACTTCCCCTTCACTACTTTTGTAAGCATGATCGATCACGTGGACACCATTACGGTGATCGCCGTGCGTGCTTCAGATGTGGAGTCTATCCCTGCACTTAAACCTTTTATTTTAGCCTTGCTCAATGTGCGTCATGGGCGTCCAGTGGATGATGATATTTTTAAGGTGAGTGATCTTACCAGTGTGCTCGAGACTGCTTCTCAAGTGACTGAAATTTTTACTTTGCTTTTAGCAGCTATCGCTTCTATTTCACTCGTGGTCGGTGGCATTGGAATCATGAATATGATGCTCACGAATGTGACGGAACGTACGCGAGAAATTGGTGTGCGCAAGGCACTCGGCGCTCATCGTAGTGAAATTTCTTTGCAGTTTCTGGTGGAGGCCATGGTTCTTACTTTTTTGGGAGGAGTCTTTGGAATTTTAGTGGGGATGAGTTTGTCTTTTTTGATTGGGAAACTTTTACCCTTCCAGCCGGTGGTCACTCTAGGCGCGGTTTTGCTCTCTAGTTTCTTTTCTATTGGGGTGGGGCTCTTCTTTGGGTACTACCCTGCACGCAAAGCGGCGGCTCTCAACCCGATTGAGGCGCTGAGGCATGAGTGAGCTTAAATCGGTTCTACAACCTTTCGGTACTGCCTTCTGCAGCTACCGTTTTTTTCTAAGCTTGCTTGAATGGTGTATGCGTCCGCCTCACGCTGTTCGCCTGCAAGTGCTATTCTTTTGTCTTCTTCAAGGGCCCGGTCCCCTTCTTCCTCTTGAGCTCTTGTATCGCGCGCTACTGCCTCCACCTCCCATGCCCAGTCTAGTCCTTCTTGTTCATATTTAATGAGTGCTCCAAGAAGCTCTGCCTCATAGCCACCGAGGATTTTGTTTAAATCTCCTTCTGTGTAACCTTCATCTTCACCTACCTCTTCTTCACCTACCTCTTCTTCATCTACCTCTTCTTCATCTACCTCTGTTCCATCTAATTTTTGGACTTTTCTCCTTGCCCAGGTCCTTAAATCGGTGAGCTCTTGAGGTCCTCGAACAAAAGCAGATACCCACTCGCTTACGCCCCTCTCTCTATCAGAGCGGTTTGGTACAGAGTTAGTCATTTTTAAGGTGGTTATTTTAAGGAGAGAATGATAACAACACATTCCTTTCTGTCAATTGCTAGTTTCAAAAGAGAGCCCACGTGGAGGTTCAGGCTCTCTTTTCGGAAGTGAAGATAGAATCTGCCCAGGGCAGACTTTTTGGGCTTTGGAATCAGGAACATCCCATGCTGTTCCCACAGTTGAGGCACTTGTAGCAAGTGGCATTGCGAACGGTCACATGGCCACAGGTGTTGCAGAGGGGAGCGTCGCCCATCATTCCAGCTAGTTGCTTGGTGAGGCCATCTTCTTGAGTAGAAGTGTCGGCTGTCTCTACTGCAGCTGCAGGGGCTGCAGTGGTGTTTTCAGCTGCCGTTACTGCGGCTTCGGTCATGATGGCGCTGGAGATACGGTTGCGAGAATTGTTCTCTTCGAGTTGGGTACTCTTAGGTTCTACATGCACAAAGTCTGTACGGCCGAGGTATTCCATCCCCAGGACGCGGAAAATGAAGTCCACAATGGAAGTGGCGGTGCGTACATTGGGGTGAGTGGTGAATCCGGAAGGTTCGAAACGAGTGAAGGTGAAGCTTTCCACATATTTCTCCAGAGGGACCCCATATTGCAAACCGATGGAAACAGCGACTGCAAAACAGTTCAGCAGACTGCGGTAAGAGGCTCCTTCTTTGAAGGTATCGATGAAGATTTCACCGAGCTTACCGTCGTCGTATTCACCGGTTCGGATGTACATTTTTTGGCCGGCGATGCTGGCTTCTACCGTGATGCCACGTCGCTTGGTGGGCATTTGGAGCTTGCTTCCTCGCATGAGTCCAACGGGAGCGGTAGGAGCTGCAGCCGCGGTTTCTTCTTCCTTCTTCTTGGCGTCGCTCTTTGAAGAGAGGGGTTGAGATTGTTTGCAACCGTCGCGGTAGAGAGCGATGGCTTTGAGGCCCATCTTCCAAGATTCGAGATAAGTGGCTTTGATGTCTTCTACGGTGGCTTCGTTTGGTAGGTTCACTGTTTTGGAGATGGCTCCAGAAAGGAAGGGCTGAACAGCAGCCATCATTTTGACGTGACCGAGAGGAGCGATGTAGCGCTGGCCTGCTCCACATTTATTGGCACAGTCGAAGATAGCAAAGTGCTCTTCTTTGAGATGAGGAGCACCTTCCATGGTTTGAGTGCCTTCAATGTAGAAACGAGCTGCTTGAATTTGCTCTTGAGTCACACCTTTAGCGAGTAGGGCTTTGGGGCTCACTTGAGGCACCCATTCATCCAAGGTCTTCGACTTTTCGATGTGTTTGGCTGCTTCATTGATTTGAGCATCCGTGAAACCGAGGTCTTTGAGGGCAGTAGGATTGATGTAAGGCGCTCCGTCCAGAGTGCCGTGACCGAGCACGTATTCCTTCATTTCTGCAATTTGATTTTCATTATAGCCGAGCTTCTTGAGTGCAGAAGGGATGGACCTGTTGATGATCTTAAAATGCCCTCCTCCGGCGAGCTTCTTCCATTTAACAATAGAGAATTCAGGTTCTACTCCCGTGGTATCACAGTCCATGAGTAGGCCAATGGTTCCCGTGGGAGCGAGCACGGTGGCTTGCGCGTTGCGGTAACCGAATTTTTCTCCGAGTTCTACGGCGAGGTCAGCGTCTTCGCAAGCGGCTTCATATAAATCTTTGGGGCAGAGCTTGCTGTCGATTTGGTGGGCAGCGTCTTGATGTTTTCTCATTACGCGGAGCATACCTTCACGGTTTTCTTTGTAGGCGGCAAAGGGGCCTACCACCTTGGCCAGTTCAGCAGAAGTGGCAAAAGCGTGGCAGTGCATGATAGCGGTGAGGGCTGCGGCAATGGCGCGGCCTTGGTCACTGTCGTAAGGCACGCCGAGCATCATGAGCAAGGTTCCAAGGTTGGCGTAGCCGAGTCCGAGGGGACGGAAGTCGTGGCTGTTCTTGGCGATGTTGACCGTGGGGTAAGAAGAGAGATCTACAAGGATTTCTTGAGCGATGAAGAAGATTTCGGAAGCGTGGCGATAAGCGGCGATGTCAAAAGTACCGTCTTCGTTCAAGAACTTCATCAGGTTGAGGGACGCGAGGTTGCAGGCGGTGTCGTCGAGGAACATGTACTCGGAACAAGGATTGGATCCGTTGATGCGTCCGGTGACGGGAGAGGTGTGCCAGTCGTTGATGGTCGTGTCGAATTGGAGACCGGGGTCGGCACAGCTCCAGGCTGCACGGCAGATGTCGTCAAAGAGGTCTTGAGCATCAATTTCTTCGTGGGGTTTGCCGTCGGTGCGGCGCTTGGTCCAGAACTTACCGCCTTTTTCTACAGCGGTCATGAATTCATCGGTCACACGCACAGAGTTGTTGGAGTTTTGTCCAGAAACCGTGTGGTAGGCTTCTCCACGCCAGTCGCTGTCGTAGCCGGCGGCGATGAGAGCGCGAGCTTTCTTTTCGGATTCCACTTTCCAGTTCACAAAGTCTTTGATTTCGGGGTGATCCACGTCGAGTACCACCATTTTAGCCGCGCGACGTGTGGTTCCACCGGACTTGATGGCACCGGCTCCGCGGTCGAGCACTTCGAGGAAGGACATGAGTCCAGAAGAGATGCCTCCGCCGGAAAGGATTTCGTACTTGGAACGGAGGTTAGAGAAGTTGGATCCGGTTCCGCTGCCGTACTTAAAGAGTTTGGCTTCGTTCTTAGCGAGTTCAAAAATACCCATGAGGGAGTCGTCTACTTTTTGAATGAAGCAGGCGCTGCACTGAGGTCGAGCGTAAGCGTTTTCGATTTCTACTACGGCACTTTTGTTAAAATCCCACGCGTAGTTGCCGGCATCTCCGAGCACTCCGTATTCGTGGAAGAGTCCGCAGTTGAACCACACAGGGGAGTTGAAGGCCCCGCGTTGAGTGATGAGCATGAATTTAAGCTCTTGCTCAAAACTGTCAGCATCTTCTTTGGAGGCAAAATATCCATGGTCTTCTCCAAAGGTACGGATGGTGTGAGCAATGCGGTGTACAGTTTGTTTGGCGCTGGTTTCACTGTCGGCTTTCCCTTTTACTCCACGTTTGCGGAAGTATTTTTGAGCCAAAATGTCGGTGGCGAGTTGAGACCAACTGCTGGGTACTTCTACGTTTTTCATTTCAAAAACCACCGCGCCGCTAGGTTCGGTGATGCGAGATTCTCGCATTTCATAGTCCATCATGTCGAAGGCTTCCAACCCTGCTTGGGTGAAACGGCGCGTGATGCGCAGCCCGTTTTTGGAGGGAGTTTTCCCTTCTTGAGGGTGTTTAATGTCTTTCTTGGTGGCACCAGTAGGGGTGGCGACGGGGTCCGGGAGGGTGATGGATTGAGCCATACAGCGTGGAAAATGAAAAAGAGGAAATAAGAGGGCGAAGGGGAAGGACTACCGGTGGAGTGGGGGAATCGGCTTCAGACACAAGATGTTGTGTGCTGCTTCCTTGTAGTACACAAGATATCCAAGTTCTTCAGGATCGTCAAAGCAATGTTACACGGAATCCATTGACGCTTTTTGAATTGTTTTTGGAGTAGAAAAAAACGTTCAGATTGAGTGATCTGAGCGTCATTGGAGAGTTTAATTAGCAGTCGCAGGCATCTCCCTCAGAGTGTCCGCTGCCACCACAGCCACATCCGCCGTTCCCGCCACAAGCGCAACCCGCTTTTTTGACGAACTTGGGATTGCTGATTTTAAAGCCACTGCCGTAAGCTGTTTCTAAGAAATCCACTTCTGCTCCCATCAAATTTTGAAAGGACTCTTCGTCCACATAAATGGAAACTCCGTGGAATTCGACGTGATGATCGCCTTTTGCTGCTTTTTCTTGAAAATCCATAGCGTAAGCAGGTTCTCGCCCGTGGTTGTCTTTGGCGGTGATTTTGAGCCCCCAACCTTCTTTGTCTTCTGCCTTAGCGAACTCTTGAATTTTTGTGGCGGCCGCGGCGGTGAGGTATATGCCATCGTCGGGAGCTTTACGCCGTGCCAGGGCCAGATCGTTGATGCGGTCAATCATGTCGTCCACTACTTCCTCTGCAAGCCCATGAGACATGGCGCCCATTTTTAAAGGCTCAAAAACATTCACGCTACAAGAAGTGCAGTGCAGGCCGAAATCTTGCATGATTTCTTCGGAACCGGGCACCATTTTCATCACTTCTCCTACGAGCATATCGCCCGTGACGAGACGTTTTTTAGTAGGAACCTCAGCTTTGGGAGCGCGTTTTTTTGCAGGTGTTTTTTTGGTCATTCTTATTTTAAGAGCTGGGTATCAATATACACCATAGCCAATAAAAGAAGAAGTCCGAGGAAGCCATACATGGGGAGACGCTCTTCTTTCATGAAGCGCATTTTCCATTCTACGACCTTTGGAGAAAGATGTCCGATGCCCTTGAGAGCGATGATTGCCCCTAGCCAAGAAAGGACACTGTCCCAGTTCCATCCAAAATGCACTTCGCTGGTGCTAAAAATCAGTAAGGCTAAACCCAGTGGCCCCATGGCACTCACCCATTGCAGAGCAGGCGACTTTTCCCATTCTTTAAGAAGACGAGCCATACCCGAAGGGTCCAGCACCATTTTTAAACAAGGGGCAAGGCCGAAAAGGGCAAGGAGTGTGAGCGACATAGGCGTGAAGTTAAAAACGTCAGCCTTGTTTTACTCCTTATAAGAGAGAAAGACAATTCTTACTCTTCTTCCTCGTCATCTTCGTCTTCCTTGATGTTGCCTTCGATTTCCTTAATCCCTTCTTCCAGTTCTTCGAGTTGGGTTTCTACAGTGCCCATGAGGTTTTCAAAATTTTCATCGTCAGACTGAGGCATCTCTTCGAGGCTGATGCGGATGTCCTCCGCTTCGCGGAATAGATTGTCGAGATCTTCGGAGAGTACATCGTTTTCGTCTTCGCCCATGTTATCCACTTTATCTTTCAATTCGCCGAGGCGCTCTTCTGAGCTCTCCAGCTTCTCACTGAGTTCATCGATGATGGCACTTCGGTCCATAGTTTTTAGGGTTAATTTTTAAGCGGTTTCGAACGGAAGAATATCACAAAGATTATGGCTGCCAAGAGAATTAGTCCACTCGCTGTCCATGTGGGTAAATTTTGGTCGATATTCACTAGAAAACCGGCGAGAAGGGGGGGTACAGCTTGCCCTAAAGCGCGCAGAGATTGGGTGATGCCGAGTGCTTCGCCTTGTTCGGTGGGGCCGCAAAGATTGGAGAGTACGGCGGTTTCGTTGGGGAAGCAGAGTCCTTCTGCAATGGCCATGAAGGGTTGGATGAAATAAAGTGCGTTGAGGTTGGTGGGCAAAGTGATGACAAAGAGCGTGCCACTCAGCGCAAGTAGTGCATAGGGCAGGACTTTTTGTGGGCTGGCTCGTTTAGAAATGAGGCGAGTGAAAAATCCTTGTGCAAAGGCGATCCAAATTCCAACGTAACCAAAGATGGTTCCTATTTGCGCTTCGCTGGTGTGGAACTTGTCTACGAGGAAAACTGGGAAGAATTGAGTGAAAAAGCAGAAGCCTAGACTGTGCAAAAAGATCACGAGGAAGATGGTGCGAAGATTTTCTAGTTTCCAGGCTTTGCGTAAATGCGTGAAGCCAATGAGAGGATGAACGGCGCGCGCTACTTTTTCTTTTAAGGTTTCTTCAAACAATAATGTGAGGAGGAATAGATTGAGTAAGGACAGGCCAGCAGCAAACCAAAATGGAATGGTAGGGTTGAACCAAGAAACCAGCTCCGAGTTGGAAAGAACTCCGCCGAGGAAGGGACCGATGATAAAACCAAATCCAAAGGCCATTCCAATGAGGCCAAAGTTTTTAGCACGGTTTTGAGGTGTACTCATATCTGCTATCGCCGAGCTGGCTACACCGATATTTCCTCCGGTAAAACCATCCAGTGCGCGACTCAAGTAGAGGAGCCACAGTTGGTGACTCAAGAGAGCGTAGGCAAAAAGAATATAGCCCAGCATCGTTCCAAAAAGGGAGGCTTGGAGAAGTTTCTTGCGTCCGAATCGATCGGAGAGAGTGCCTAAAATGGGAGCGCCAAAAAATTGAGCGATGGGGTAGGCCGCTATGAGGAGCCCTAAGGCAATATTACGGGTTTGCTCGGTCCATTCCATGGGGGCAATGAGACTCGTGGGATCCTTCATGAGTGGAGCAAGGACGGGAATCAAAATGCCCACTCCCACGAGATCGAGAAAAACGACGAGAAAAAGGATGAGAAGGTTGTATTTTTTCATTGGTGGCAGTATACGGGTCCTGATGACAAGAAAAAAGCTTAAACATTTTGCGGAAATGAAGGAATGGTCTCATGTACTCGAGCCCACCCTTTCCCAAGAACCTTTAAAAACAGCAGGTACTTGGGGGAAGCGAGTGATTTTAGAACTGGCATGTGGGCGGGGTACATATACTGTAGGACTTGCTCAACGCTTCCCTGACTTTACGGTAGTGGGTGTGGACATTAAAGGCTCTCGCATGTGGCATGGGGGGAAGTTGGCTTTAGATCTTGGACTTCAGAATGCCCGTTTTTTGCGCATTCGCATTGAGGATTTACTCGATTATTTTGCTCCTCAAGAAGTGGATGAAATTTGGATCACTTTCCCAGATCCTCATCCTACAGAAGGCAATGAAAAGAGACGCCTCACTTCGCCTCGTTTTCTAGAACTTTACAAAAAGATCCTGAAGCCTGGAGGTTTTTTGCATCTTAAAACAGACAACGAAGCTTTGTTTGAGTATTCTCGAGTGGTTTTGAAAGGGGCGGGTTTTAAAGAAGACCGTGTGGTGGAAGACGTGTATGGGGAAGGAGTGGTGGAGCCGCTTTTGCAAGAAGTACAGACGGCGTATGAACAGCGCTACTTAAAAGAAGGGCGCCGAATTCGTTACGCGGCTTTTAAGCAAGGAGTGGTTTAGTTTTGAGTGGCTGCTTCTATGGCAAAACGGTGGAGGTCTGCCATAAAGGCCACACGCTCGGGGTCTACTTTTGGGTTGCGAGGGTCAAAAGTTACGAAGGCACCTTCGCAGAGGCGAGTTTTAGTGAGATCCACTACGCTTACCCTTCCTGGATAAAGATGCATAAAGGTCCAGTCTGGATGGCCCTCTTCGGTATCGTAGGGCTGGTTGATGGCCCAAGGGATACGATGTCGAGTGAATTCTCTTTGCAAGGCACCATAGAGATGAGAGTCGGCATGTATGGCTCCACCTCTTTTCCCCGTAATCAAATCTTCTCGCCGGTGGCTTTTGTGCTCGGGAGTAAGGCCTTGAGCGGCTACATATTGGCTTAAAGTTTCTGGAGTTAAAGGGGGCCGAACGCCCGTCTTAAAGCTCCAGGGGTCCATGCTGTGTAGGAATAAAATGCGAGTTCCACGGCGGACACCGTCCACGATCCGATTGATGTCTTCCAAAATTTGCTGATGGGCGTCCAGGAGGAGGGGCCTTACTAGAGCTCGTTTCTCGGGATCCCAGATGTTAGGGAGGGCTTTTTCTCCCGTGTCGCGGCCAGCATTACAAATCCCACGATTGAACTCCACGCTCAAGCTGAGTCCTCCATTGCAGCGGCGGAGGATTTCTTGCCGCAATTCATTGATTCCGGCATCTCTTTCTGAATTTAAATAAGCTCTTAAAAGATCTGAGTCGTGATTCAGCTGCTCCTTTACTTCTTCGGGTAGGGCAGTGAGGCCAAGGGGGTCTTTTTCGGTAGGATCATGGGGACTCAAGAGGACATAACGTACTTCTTTAAGGTGAGGGCGCGCGCCTCCTACGGAATGGTCTATCGTCACGTGTCCTGCCGCGACTGAAGGGCGGTCTTTAAGAGAAGAAAGCATGAACTAGAGTCAGGAGAGCTATTATAAACTATTCCCCATTTTCGTCAAGCATGGCGCTTGCATCGGGGCTTTTTTTCGGTATAATTCCCTAAACTTATGCAAGATCAGACTCTTAGCACTGACGCCGAGCCTCCCCCTACTTCTACTCAAAACACGGTCTTAGACCCCATTTGGCAGTCTATTTGGGATTTGAGGCCTGTACTGGGAGAAATCATGCACAAAAAAGGAGACAAAAGTCTTTTTGACTACGCCTTAGACTTTTATGATGTGAATCCAACCCCAGTTTTGGATGCTCGTAAGGATGAGCTTTTACAGGTTGCAGAGGAGATTTTGACGGAACGTTTAGGAGCAAAAGTGGCTAAGGAAGTGAGAGAGCAGCTGAAGAGGCTCCCTTTGGTGTCTACCTCAGATCACCATGGGCCTGTGGTGAGTACTTTCTTTGTGAATTCCAATATTATGATGGGGCTTCACCATGGCTCTTCTCCTGAAAAAGACTATAAATATTTGATAGCTTTTTCTTTTGCCACGGTTTCTCTCAATAATGTGTCTTATCCTCGTGGAGTCTTATTTTATGGAAATGAAGACCGTTCCGACAGTTTGATACGACTTTCCCTGATGACGGATAAGGAGAAAATGGGGGCAGCTTATCACATGCGAGCCTATGGCGCAGAAGATGTGGTCCGAGCTCGGCAAGTGCTCAAAGACCGAGTGAAGTCTGGCCAGGTTTCAGAAGAGAAGGCGGGGAGGGTGAATGCCATTTTGGATCGATATTTTGCCTCTGAACTCGTGTTGAGTTCTAAAAATTTCTGTGAACAAGCGACTCGTATTAATTACGAGCTTTGGCCGGCGCTGTTCCCAACCAGTAAAAAGCCGGTGCCTCGGCTGATTTACTTGGATATAGAAACCTTGATCACCCGTTTGCTCGTGGAAGTTCACCTTAAAAATCCGCAATCTTTGATTTATCGGATGCTCTTTGAGACGCGTTTCCAAGAGGCTATTTTAAAACATTTCGAGGGAATTCCTGGAGGCTTTTCTGTGGAAAAAGATTGGGGAACTTATCTGTTTTGGGGTCTTGATGAGAAGAATCATCGTTCCCGTCTTCGCTTAAAAGATGGAAAGCTCACTTCTGATAATGATCAATGGGTTTTTGATTTCACCCCAGAGGGAGTGGCTCAAGCTCTAAAGGAGGAGAAAATTTTCCCCGCCATGCTGCTCTGTTACTTGATCGTGGCTTTTTACTACGGATTTAAGTGTTTGGGAGGATTCTCCCAGGTTTCGGACCTCACTCACACCAAGGAGGCTTGGATGAACATGCTTCGAGAACTGGGCGAAGAAGCAGAAGCCGAAGCGGCGGTTCCCGTGCAGACCAAAGAGCTCAACGATGGGCTCACGTTGGCCTACCTTCGCACTCAAGAGGGAAACTTTATTCCGGCCAACGCCTTGGATTTGATCTTACAAGGAGACACTAGTTTGGAGGATTTTGTAGCCGTATCTAAATCTTTCACCTTTAAAGAGATGATGAACCCTTTAGTCGTGGAGATTTATAAGGTGCTTTACCCAGAGGATAAGCGGAACCCCAACTATATTGCCCTCAGTACCGAGAAGCTCATGGAGCTCAGCGGACTGAAGGCGAAGTTGAAGGAGTTGGTTTAAGCTTTTCTCCAGGCGGTCCCGACCATGGTGTGGTCACTGTAGGCCAGCATCAGCTCGGCTTTTTTGCGCATATCTGGGCTGAGGCTTTCTAGGAAAGCAGGATCAGGAGTGGGCATGGCCATGGAAGCCATAGAACCTTTTCTTTCGGGTACAAAACCATTCTCCTCAAACATTCTACAAACCGCTTCGTAAGTAAACGCTCCGTGGCTGAAGCCAATGTCTAGTTTGCCGTGTAATCCTATAGGGGTATTGGCCGTTGCGTTTACTGGTTCTTCTCCGACGAAAAATACAGTTCCATCTCTGGCCAATATTTGCTTCATTCGTTGGATGGTTTTTAGAGGCTCTCCTTCATTTTTATCGAACCATTGCAGAGTGAGCGCTGTCCAAAGGGTTCCTATAGACTCATCTTCCACGTGCACCTCTGCGGCTCCGGTGGGATGAAATTTCACTGTGCGCTTGCCATCTATTTTCCTCAATAAAGCGCTAGCGTAGCCCAACCAATTGGGGTTGGAGTCCACCAAATGGATGACTCCTTCAGGGATGATGCCTCTTTCTAGAAGATGTGCGGCGATATTGCCGGGACCACAGCCTACCTCCATATTTTCTCCCACAAGCCGCAAGTTATTTTGAACCACCAAACTATTGCTGATCCCTCCGGTGGCTTTTCCATGAAATGATGAATCCATATGTACCATGTAGGGGATGGGATCTGTTTTGGGATGCTCTCGTAGCCAACGCATTCCTTCACGTGGATCACTCTTGAGCAGTCGTGCCAACTTTGCCGTTACTTGTATCGCTATTTCTTTAGGACTCAATACTCCTAATTCATCGTTCATAGGATCGTTGTTATCGCCTTCCTCCATCTGCAGTTCTGTATGCCAAAGTGCTGCAGACAAGCCAATCATTTCAACGCGGTTTTCTTCGGTGAAACCGTTCAAAACAGTAGTGGCCACTTTTCTAGGGTCGTCCCCATTGGGATCTACATCTAAAGCCATTAGAGCCGCTCGCATGCGGCCGTCCATTGCTGCAGTTCGGTCCTGGGTTTCGCGGTGGAAATCGGGCGTGAAGTCGCGTCCTTCTACGGGGTGCTCTAAGCTACTGATGTACTCTGTCATAAAGGTTTAAAAGTTAGGTGTTAATGCTACTATTTTTTGTTTTTTTGTCAATACTCTTGAACGCAAAAAGCCCCTTACAAGAGAGATCTTATCGTTGGATGATCGCCCTCAAAAAAGGTTCGGCTTGTTTGAGTAGGTCCTTGTAAGACTTGATCACAAAGAGCTTCTTTTGGAATCCATAAATGTCGAATTCGGTGTCGAGCACTTCATCGAGTAAAAAGTCCGCATGTTCTACTTTGTCGGTGAGACAGTTTTGAATTTCGCCCACAGAACCACAGGGGCTAGCACCATAAATGCGGAGTTCACCGTTTTCGCGGATCAGACCAAACTCACCAGTAAACCAGTAGAGGCGTTCGAGTTTTTTAATTTCTTCGGGGGTGGCTTTGCTGCCAGCCAAACCTATTAAAATATTGAACTCTGTGAATTCGTTGTTGTAGGAAAGAAGTGGAAGGTGGCCCACTACTTCGTGCACAATATCAGGTTCAGGAGTGTATTCGGGCTGAGACGCGTGGCGGATGTATTGGCTGCAGAACATTCTTTTTTTGCTGAGATGGGTGAAGTAGCTCCACGAATCGATCCAGCCTTCTACCGGAGAAATGCGGAAACCGTCCGCTGCCTTCATTCGAGCATCGAGTTCACTGAGTTGAGGAAGGCGAGTGCGAGGCCAATTGAGTATGTCTTTTCCACGGAGATAACCCTCGCAAGCGCGTCCTTTGTGCAGGGTGTCCATTTTTTGGGTGATGGTGGCCCAGGTTTTATTCTCTTCTTCGGTGTAATCGAGCTCGGGGAGGGGACTGCCTTCTTGGTAATCACGAGCTTTTTCTTCAATTTCTTGGCGGCGCTTTTGGTACACAGGATCGTCGATACCAGGATAGGTATCGATACGAATGATGGTTTTTACAGGTGCCGCTGTGTCCATATGTTTTAATATGCTAAAACATAGTAACGAGCGAGAAAAGTTTTGTCAATAGGGGTTTTATGCAATAAAAAACAGGCCGATGAGGGCCTGTTTTTATAAGGATTTAACACATTTTTTCTTCGTCCAGCCTTTCTTTATATTTGGCCCAAAGCCTAGCCACTTCTTTTTGTCGGGATGGATCTCTCAGTGCTGCGTAAAAAGGATCGTTAGAAGGACTTCTTCCCAAAAACTGCTCCTCAGCATGAGCGAGAACTCTTAAAGATTCGTCCCAAACGGGCACGCCCTCTCTATTCACTGGTATCTCAGAACCAATAGTACCGCTGTAGCTCGTATTCAACTCTAAAAGTACCGGGCGATGCTCCCACGTGCCTAGGTTGCCTCGTCCAGCTAAATCGGGGAGTACAGAACCTGAGGTTTGCAATTTTTTGCATCCTTCAATAAATTGCCCTAAATCTTCTAAAGGGGGATTCTTGCCAGACAATACTTCTTTGGGTAGTTTTCCTTGGCCATCTAGCCCCATTTTTTTAATAGAAACTAAGGATCTCACCGCGTTTCCTACTATTGCTTGAATCACTTCTGGATCAGGTAAGAAAGCTCCTAAATGTTCTCGTAAAAGAGGAAGGCTGCCTAAGTCTCCCACGGATCCTTTTACTAAATGAAGACGAGCCAAGCGATCAGGTTGATCTTTTATCCCACGCAGTTCAGCTTGAGCCGTAGTAGCTGACGTGAAATGTTCTAGTTCAAAGGGTTGAGTAGACATAAAGATTTTTGAATAAATTTAGACCGTTCTTAAAAATTCTTTGAGGTAACGGTACCAATCTTCAACGGAGCTCACTTGGATGCGTTCATTAGTGCTGTGAACGTCTCTGATGTGGGGTCCTGAAGCAATGGCGTCCATCTTGCGACCAGCAGTCTCCATGGTCATGACGAGTTCACCGACTTCCAGTCCACAGTGGTAAGCCCAACGCTTGGGTTCCATTCCAAGTCCTCGCATGACCGCTTCTCCATGGGCGAGAAGAGCAGAATCAGGGTTTATTTCCCAACCTCCATAGCCAAAGAGGTCTGCTTCTTTTCCATTTCCATCTACCAATTTGAATCCACGACTACTAAAGATTCCTTTAGAAGCACCAAATTGAGCATCTAAATCGGTAACCGTGTGTCCTCTCAGACAAGCCACTACTTCCACACCGTCACCTGTTCTTACCCAACCCAGATTGGAGCTCACATCAGGTGCTCCTTCGGGGATTTTTCTTCGAGTCAGGACTCCATCAGGGAGCTCTTGAAGCGCGCCTACTAATGCACTTTTCACTCTATCCCCGAGAACTTTGGCAGCGGGATCTAAAGAGGCGCTACCGCCTTCTACGGTTACTGTTCCAGGATTATTGATGCCTTGTAGAGCTGCTTGGGCTCCTCGTCCTAGACTTTGAGTCACACGCTCAAATGCAGTATTTTCAACGGCAAGATGCAGCTCTGCACCAGTGGGGATGACATTTCCAAAGGCTCCACTTCCTCCTTCAAGTTTAAGAAGGTCAAACCCTTCAGGTCCTACTCCTCCATGTCGTAGTGTTTGGGCTAAAACTTTAATGGGGTTCCCTAAACCATTATTGATGGCTAGACCAGAGTGGCCTCCTTGAAAGCCATCGGCTTTTACTACTACTAAGCGGTGTACTCCGGGCTTTACTATAGGAGAGTATTCAGCATCTCTAACGGCCTTCATCCCCCTTCCTGCTGCAGAGGCGATTCCGGTGAGATTTGGTCCATCTTCGCTGTCCATATTGATCACTCGCTCAGCAGTAATCATACCTATATCCAGTCCGCCCACTCCAGACAAACCATTTTCTTCGTCTACGGTGAATAAGAGCTCCAAGGGAGGATAATTTACGTCCTTGTCATCTACGAGGGCCATCATGGTGGCTACTCCCACTCCGTTGTCGGCACCTACGCTGGTTTTGTTCCCTTTGGAGTGCAGCCAGCCGTCTTCACCGAGTTCGAGCTCCACTCCAAAATCAGCGGGGCTGTTCTGGCCGCCTTTTTTAGGCACGCAGACCATGTCGAGGTGTGCTTGTAAGAGGAGGGTATCTCCTTCGCGACGACCCGGTACGCGCACCAAAAGATTTCCTACCCCATCTATTTGAAATGAATACCCTCTTTCTCGGGCCCAAGCAATGACATGTGCACGGGCTTCATCTTCTTCATTAGAATCACGTGGAATTTCTGCAAGTCGTCTGAAGCGATCCCATACGGGTTGGGGCTCAAGACCTTTAAGGACCTCACGATTAGCTGAGTCTAAAGACATAGAAAGAAGTTAAAAGGCATTAAATTAAGCCACTTTCTTATTTTTGTCAATTAGGCCTTAGCTGCTTTCTCGAGCACGCTGGACTGGACTTTCTTTTTGAGCACTTCCTTGGCCAGTTTAGGGATGTCTTTGCGAGAGTCGAAGAGTAGAGCCGCATTAAATCGGAAGACGCCGTCGTGCTCAGTGAGATTCACTAGGTGAAGTTTTTGATCCTTACTGCCAACGGTAGCGAGGTCTCGCATGGTTTTTTCGAACTCTTTTTGACTTCCTTCGAAAGTACCCATAAAGCTGAGCGAAGACTTAGTGATTTCTCCATTCCGGGTGAGAAGATCGTAAACAGTCATGCCTGTCATGCGGAAGTTGGGGTCCACAAAATAGCACTGCTCTTCTTTATTCATGAGCACGTCAAAGCCTCCGATTCCGAACCAACCCTTACGGCGAACTTCGGGGAGGATTTTTTCGAGCATCACTTTGTCTAAAGTTTTGAAGAAAGTTTTGTCGGAGTTCAGTTCGATGATACCTCCTACAAAGCTGCCTTTTTCATCGGTGAGTTGTTCGTGCCACATGATGATTTCGCCGGGTTCTTTACTGTCGTAAGGAATTCCAAACTGCACGCCCAAGTTGCGGACTGTATTGATGAGCTCGGTAACGATGATGATTCCGTCGAGGTGAGCGAAGTCTTTTTTAGCTTGGTCTAAGGCTTTTTTGGTGGTGCACACACGGACGCCGTCTCCCGAGGAAGAGGAGGAAACCTTCACTACGCAGGGCAAAGGAATTTGATCCACGCAATCTGCAAAGCAGCGACCGTCTAAGAATTCATCGTAGGTGCGAGCGTTGTATTCCCAAGGAATGTAAGAGCCTAGGTTACGTTTATCGTTGAGCCAGATACTGCGGTGAGGTGGAATGCAGAATTTTTGTTTGAGACGAGTTTCTAAAAAAGGTTGAGCCATCACGAGTTTTCCGGGCGTGCTCACGCTGATGAGCGCTTCTCTCATCAGTCGATTTCGTTCTGCTCCGCGTACTTTGTTGGTGATTTCTTTGGGCAAGACAATGAGGTCGCTCTTTTTTACTTTGAGGGAACCGATTTCGTGCATGAAGTCCCACACAAAAGGCGCCAAAGTGGCTTCAAAACAAATCGTTTTTACATTGGGACCAGCGCACACGAGGGGACGAGCGGCTACAAGTTCTTCGATTTCTGGGGGGACTCCATTAAAAAAGTGGGAATCTTCTTCGGCGGGATAACCGTAGAAATATTCTGTCCCCTTTGGAAAGTAACGAGAAAGTGTGAATTTTTTTGCTGCCATGAATAAAGAAAGATGCGTGGATTCTACTGCTTCTTACCGCCAAGCACAATGAGTTGTCCGCAGGCTGCCGCGATGTCATCGCCCATGGTTTTGCGCACCATCACTTCTACCTCAGAGTCTTCTAAAATTCGCTTGAAACGGTTGATTTGAGAATCAAGACTTCGCTCGAGACCAATGTCTGTAAAGTTGTAGGGGATGAGGTTGACTTTGAGTTGTCCTAAATCGGTGACCAGTTTGGCCAAAACTTCTGCATGGTGATCGGTGTCGTTTACGTTGCGGAGCATCACGTATTCAAACGTGAGGTGATGCCGGCGATTGCCGTGCACTTTTTGGTAATTCTGTATCCACTCGCGGAGTTTGGGCATGAATTGATCAAAAGAGCTGGGGACAATTTCTTTACGAGTGATGGGGTCGGCACTGTGGAGAGAAATAGCGATGCGGGCGTCGGGCCAATCGGGATCGGTGAGAATTTTTTCGAGTACAGGAAGCACGCCCACAGTAGAAACGGTGATGTGAGTGGGGCCCATGTCGGTGTAAGTGAGCCAAGTGTGGATGGTTTTCTTTACATTCTCGTAGTTGGCGAGAGGTTCGCCCATACCCATGAAGACTACGTTGGAAATGCGTTGAGGTAGTTTTGGATGCTGTAAGAGGAAGTCGGACCAAAAGCGGAATTGATCGGTAATTTCGTCGGCACTCAATGAGCGAGTGAGGCCCATTTTCCCGGTGGCACAGAAAACACAGGCCATGGCGCAGCCCACTTGAGATGAGACACAAATGGTCCATTGATCTCGGTGGTTTTCCATGAGCACTGTTTCTACTTTGAGTCCGTCGGCTAAAGTGAGAAGGGCTTTGTAGGTGTCGCCCCGAGAAGCAGCCATCACTTGAGAATCGGTGTAAGAAAACCAAGGTACTTTTTGAGAGAGAGTGGCCCTCATTTCTTTGGGGAGGTTGCTCACGTCATCCCATCCTTTTTTTCCCGGCTTAAAAAAATTTTCTTCTGCTTGTTTCCAACGGAAAGCTTTTTCGCTTGGGAAGAGTTCTTGGAATTGTTCGAAACGGGTTTTAGGTGCGGTTGCCATAAGGTTTGTGAGAGCAACTATGCGGGGAAATGGGCTAGGAGGCAAGCATATTGATGAAATTTATTCACAAAACAGCTTTTTTCTAATAAGGTGGTTTGGTCATGCCTGAATCCATTTTCTTCTTTTTACATCTCGATTCCTATCTTGCACCGCTGGTCCAGGAATATGGCACTTTGAGTTATGTTATTCTTTTTGTAGTGGTTTTTTGTGAAACGGGCTTGGTTTTTATGCCCTTTTTGCCGGGAGACAGTCTGATTTTTGTGTCTGCAGCTTTGGCGGGTGGAGGGGTACTCAACCCTTGGCTACTTTGGCTGGTCTTTTTTGTGGCCAGTGTTTTGGGGGACAGTGTGAATTACAGTTTGGGGCGACGTTTCGGCCGCCGGATGGAGGGCTCTCGTTGGCTCAAGCCTGAGCATCTAGAAAAGACCCGTGATTTTTATGCGCGCTACGGTAAAAAAACCATCATTTTAGCTCGCTTTATCCCTGTGATCCGCACCATTGCTCCTTTTGTGGCGGGAATGGGGAAGATGGATCCAAAAATTTTTCTCAGTTTTAATGTGATTGGAGGTTTTGTATGGGTGAGCTTCTTTACTTTGGCTGGGTCCTTATTTGGGAAAATTCCTTGGGTCAAAGAAAATTTAGAAATGATGATTTTGCTCATCATTTTCCTTTCACTTTTGCCTCCTGTGTTTGAGTGGTGGAGGGAGAAGAAACGTGGTCGGAGTGGCGGGACTTGAACCCACGACCTCGGCGTCCCGAACGCCGCGCGCTAGCCAACTGCGCTACACCCCGATGCGCGGAGTCTAACGAAAAACTTTGCTCGCGAAAAGCCAAGGTGTAGATTTTGGATGAACCTGCAAGGTTCACGCCATAATTCCTTGCCATGCATCCTTGGGCTGCTCCCATGAACGCGCCTGCGCGTGGACTCTCACATGAAGAGGTTTTAAAGCGACAAAAACAATTTGGACTCAATCAAATCGAGCAGCAAAAGGGGCG
Organism: uncultured Candidatus Peribacteria bacterium; assembly: GCA_964516995.1. Lineage (GTDB taxonomy): Bacteria > Patescibacteriota > Gracilibacteria > UBA1369 > 2-02-FULL-48-14. The sequence goes on from CAZFAV010000001.1 coordinate 227,845, forward strand.
AAGTGCTTTCGGCATTTTTATAGCGCAGTTTCTCAGCCCGCTCATTGCAGTTTTAGTGGTGGCGAGCGGAATTTCTTTTGTACTAGGAGATCACACAGATACTTATATTATTCTGGCCATTGTTTTCATCAATGCACTGCTGGGTTTTTGGCAGGAATTTAAGGCTGAAAAAACGGTACAAAGTTTAAGGCAACTCATTTCACCTAAAGCTAAGGTGCTCAGGAATGGAAAGCATCTAGAGCTAGACTCCAAGTTTTTGGTGCCGGGGGATGTGGTCTTTTTAAATATTGGAGATTTGATTCCGGCGGATTTGCGCCTCGTGAAAGTGGATGGGCTCACGGTAGATGAGGCTCCTCTCACGGGAGAATCTTTACCGGTGGTAAAGACGACCGAGTTAGTGGCGGATGATCACCATTTACCGCAGCAACTGCTGAACATGGCTTTTATGGGAACGGCGGTTTCGAGTGGAGAAGGAATGGGTGTGGTGGTGTCTACAGGTAAAGAAACTTTTTTTGGAAAAATTTCTTCCTATTTAAAAGAGCCTGAAGAAAAATCGGATTTTGATAAGAGCGTTTCAGACTTCAGCCGGTTTTTGCTCAAAGTGATTTTGCTCATGACGACCTTCATTTTTTTGGTGAACGCGGTGCTTGATCATGGTTGGTTAGAGTCTTTTTTGTTTGCTTTAGCGCTCGCTGTGGGCATTACTCCGGAGCAACTTCCTATTATCATTACCATTAGTCTTTCTAGAGGGGCAGAAGTTTTGGCTAAGGCAAAAGTGGTAGTGAAAAAACTCACAGCGATTGAGGACTTGGGTAATATGGATATTTTGTGTACGGACAAAACAGGGACTCTTACCGAGGGTCATTTGCAGCTCCAGAATTTTTTTGATGCGACCGGGAAGGAGGATCCGCTCATGCTGGTGTATGGACTTTTGTGCAGCGATGAAGACAACATGATTGATCGAGCCATTTTGGCCAGTAAAGATCGTGCAGGGGCTGCAAAAAGGGCGAAGTCTTATAAACTCGTGGATAGAAACGAGTTTGATTTTCAGCGACGTCGAATGAGTGTGGTGGTGCAGGGACCTAATAAAAAAAAGTGGCTCATCGTAAAGGGAGCCGTGGAATCCTTGGAAAAAATTTCTAAAGTCCCTAAAGGTTTCCGAACTTTGATCGAAGGGCACCGCGAGGCAGGATTTAATACTATTGCGATTGCGATTAAAGAGTTTAAAGGCACGACTTCTACCCAGTCAGATGAGCGGGGACTGACGCTGGTGGGCTTTTTAACATTTCTAGATCCCCCCCGGGAGAGTGCCAAGACTTCCATTGATCAACTGGAGAGATTGGGAGTGGCCGTAAAAGTTTTGAGTGGGGACGACCCTTTGGTTACACGTGCGGTTTGCAAACAGGTGGGACTCACCATCGTGGGAGGAAAAATTTATACTGGTGATGATTTGGATAAGTTCACTCACGCACGATTTGTAGAAGTAGTGAATAAGTACAATGTTTTTTCTCGTATTGCTCCTGAGCATAAGTATAAAATTGTAAAAGCTCTCAATAGGGGGGAGAAGGCCACCATTGCTTTTATGGGTGATGGAATAAACGATGCTCCGGCCCTCAAAGTGGCGGATGTGGGGATTTCGGTGAATACGGCTACCGACATTGCTAAAGATGCAGCGGACATTATTTTGCTCCAGAAGAACCTGCAAGTAGTGGTGGACGGAGTGGTGCTTGGTAGAAAAATTTTTGCGAATATTCGTAAGTACATTTTAAACACGGTGAGCGCGAATTATGGAAACATGTTTACGGTGGCTTTGTCCTCAATGTTTCTTAAATTTGTGCCGCTCTTGCCGTCTCAGATTTTGCTCAACAACTTAGTCACAGATACGCCGATGCTTGCGATTTCTACAGATAATGTGGATGAAGAAGTGCAGCGTCGACCCAGTAAACTCAATGTTAAAGTGATCCGTAGTTTTATGACTTCGTTTGGTCTCCTCAGTACAGCCTTTGATCTGTTGCTTATTTTTAGTCTCATTTATTACTTTAAAACAGGACCTGAACTTTTCCGTAGCGCTTGGTTTTTGGAGTCTGCCCTGTCTGAAATGATCATTACTTTCTCGCTTCGCACGTATAAACCCTTTTGGAAAAGTAGGCCTGGACAGTTTCTTTTGGGCCTTAGCATAGTGATCATCGGACTCTTGTTTGCTTTTATGTACATTCCTAGCTTAGCGGGCTGGTTCCAACTGGTGCCTTTGCCTCAACCACTCCTGCTTTGGTGTTTGGGTGTTGTGGGACTTTACTTTATTGCTTGTGAACTCTTTAAACTTTCTTTCTTCCGTCGCGACGGAGTTCTTTAACCTTTCTTTTTATGAAAAACGCTTGCAGTCTGCCAGCCTTCCAAACTCAGTTTAAAGTTTCTGTTATTGGTGCGGGGAATGTGGGCGCTACTGCTGCCTATGCCATGCTTATGGATGGAACACCGAGTGAATTGGTGATTATGGACCACCATAAAGAGAAAGCCGAAGGACTCATGCTCGACATGGAACACTCGATGGCGTTTTTGAACGCAACCAAAATAGTGGGGACCGATGATGTGAAAGCTTGTAAAAATTCTCAGCTCATTGTGGTGACGGCAGGAGCCAGGCAGCAAGAAGGAGAAACGCGACTCGACCTCATTAAAAAGAACCGGGCAATTTTTAAGGAACTCATTCCGGCGCTTGCCAAAGTAGCCCCCAAGGCTATTTTGCTCATTGTTAGTAATCCAGTGGATGTGCTGACTATGGAAGCCGCACGATTATCCAAATTTCCATGGGGCAGGGTGTTTGGTTCGGGCACGACTTTAGATACCGCGCGGCTTCGGTTTCATCTTTCTGAGCAACTGTGTTTGAGTCCAAAAAGTGTAGAAGCTTTTATTTTGGGGGAACATGGCGATAGTTCCTTCCCGGTGTGGAGCAGTGCCAATGTAGCGGGCATGCCCCTAATGAAAGTTCCAGGATTTTCTAAGAGTATGGCGAATGAAGCCTATAAAGAAACTCGGAATGCAGCTTATCGAATTATCCATGACATGGGTTACACTTGCTACTCCATTGCTACTGTTATTCGTGAGCTGATGGTGCATATTTTCCAACATTCCAAAGTGGTGCTTCCTTTGAGTGTCCCGCTTCGAGGGGAATACGGTCTTAAGGACGTGGCTCTCAGTGTGCCTTGCATTCTGGACAGTACTGGAGTGAGCGGTGTAGTGGAGGTTCCCCTCAGTCTATTAGAGAAGAGGCAGCTTAAAAAATCGGCGGCGGTGTTGAAAGGGTATTTGTAGGCTTACCTTCCATTTTTCTTCGTTTGGTTTTTACCTCACTTCGAAAAATGGTCGGAGTGGCGGGACTTGAACCCACGGCCTCTTGCACCCCATGCAAGCGCGCTAGCCAACTGCGCTACACCCCGACGTGCACCCTTTTTAGCAGATTTTCTCTAGAAATGAAACCTTTTTCGTTTGTGGCTTGTTTTTTGCTCTTGCTCATGGGCATCTGGCGTGTTTGACAGATTTCAAAGGATTTCATAATATAAAGCTCTTAGCTATTCTTAACACTCTTTACATGTTCAGTTTTCGCCGTTTGAGAAGCTCCCTACTTCTTGGCGCAATGCTTGGTTTAGCTTGTGGATTCTTTTCCGCAGTTCCTCAAGCGGATGCTGCGATTTGCCGTACCAACTTTGTGTATGTGGATTCCAGTGCTGGAGTAGATCGTGCTGGATGTTGGGGTAATAGCTCTGCAGATGCTTATGCCACTATCTCTGCCGCTTTGGCTGATCGAAATGCCAATTATTCTGGGACGGAAATCACGATTTATTTTAAAGGAAACACCAATCAAACTTTGGATAACACGGGTTCTGCCAATAATGTTTACCTTCGGCCGCAAACTTTAGGTGCTGCCACTAGCGCCGTGTTTACGGTGAAGGGAAGTAACTATATCCGTGTAGAGAACTTCACTTTTAGTGGATCCGGAGGGGTAAAAATGAATGGAACAGCTAAGAATGTCACTGTAAAGAATAATACTTTTAGTACAGCTACTTCTTTTGTAGAGATTACAGGAAACAATGTGGTGAATATTGAAAACAACACATTTCAATCGGCTTACATTTATGATCACAGTAATAGTGGTCGTGTGAGCATTTGGACAAATACTTTTTCGGGATCAGCTTCTAAGTCTGGCTACCATGTGTATGTGACTTCTCAAACCTCTGGAGGAATAGACTTTGTTGGAAATAAACTTACCAGTACTGGAGGGAATGCTCTCTATATGGCAGATGCTGGAGGTGCCATTATTATGAGCAACACTTTGACCGGGCCTGGTTCTGTGAGTAACACGGCAGCCACACTCACCAACACGACGGGAAATATTCAAAACAATACAGTAAGTGGATATGGGAAAGGATTTACTGCTACCGGAACTGGCACTACCAATATCAACTACGTAGACAAGAACACCATTACGTTGACTGACGGTAGCGCTACCAATGAGTCCATTGGGTTTGGATTTAGCTCCATGAGTATTTCGCACTTCACGAATAACGTGGTGACTCTCCCTCAGGGGACTGGTGATTATGGGCTTAAAGTTTCTAAAACGAATGTTACGGAAGCGCTCACCAACAGCTTTAGCAATTTGAATTATGGAATTTATGCCGACAACACTAGTTTTTTGATTACGACTGGAAGTAACACGTTTACTACGGTGGGTACTGGGATTTGGCTCGTGCAAAGTTACTTTACGACGATTGAAAAAAATACGATCGGAGCCAGCTCTTATGGGATTTTGTTGGAGGCTGTAAAAGGGACTTTTAGCACGTGGAACAGTGAAGGAGCTTCTAATGATCCAGGGGCTTCTATTGTCACTCGTGACTCTGTCATCCAAAACAATGCTATTACTGGGAGCAAAGTCGGGCTTGGGATGGCATCTTATCAGGTTTACACCGTAAAAAATAATACCTTCTCAACGGTATCCGATGGAGTCGATCAGTACTATTCTTACATTTATACTTTCACGGGGAATGTGCTCAACCACGACACTGCTAAAGCAGGCGGGAAAGGAGCCTATCTCTACGCTTCTACTTTTGGAACCGTAGATAGAAATTCCTTTAATGCCTTTGAGAATGGAATTAAATTGGTTCAAACTTCTTTGCTCAACACGAGCTTTAATGGGAACGGTATTTATGGTGGGGTTTATGGTCTCTACCTGGACAATGCCACGGTAACTCCCCTCATGACCAACAATCTTTTTTCTAGCATGACTAAACCGGTATATCTCAATACCGGTAGCACAGGCTTTAGCTTGGTGCACAACACCTTTTATGGAAACACAACTGCAGTTACCCTCAACGCAAATCTCCCAGCAGGCAATACCATCACTTTGGCTAACAACGTTTTTGCTGGGATCGGAGCTTATACTTTGAATGTTCAAGATACTGCAGACATTGGAACCTTGAACTACAACCTTTATGATCACGCAAAGGGAGCTACTGTTGTAAACACTCCTACGGGTGCGCTCAATGTGGACGCCTTGAGGACTCTTGGATTTGAAAGCACAGCCTATGAAGAAACCAATATTTTGGTGAACCCTGGGGCGGGCGATTTTCACCTTATAAATACTTCTCGCGCTGTAAACAGTGCCGACAACAGCTATGGAGTGAATCGTGATTTTGATCGCCACACTCGTCCCGTTTGTGTGACTTCAGACCGTGGTGCCTTTGAGCTTATGCCAACGGGTCTGGGAGCACTCAACGATGCTGATGGAGATGGACTTTGCCGCTTCCAAGAATCCGCGTGGGGACTTTCTGATTCTAGTACTGATTATGATGGCGATGGCCTTACGGATACGGAGGAAATTTACGAATATCTTACTGAGCCGAATGTCAGCGATACCGACGGTGACACCTACAGCGATGGAGAAGAAATCCTTACCTACCACACCGATCCTTTGGATGCAGCTGACCACGCTGATGATAACGATCGTGATGGCATGGATGATGCTTGGGAAACGCACTACGGACTTGATCCTAGTGATGCCAGCGATGCCGGAGAAGACTTAGACGGAGATGGACTGACCAATGCAGAAGAGTATGCCGCCGGCTACGATCCTTCGGATGCCGACATGGACAACGATGATGCCGAAGACGGAGCGGAAGTGACTGCTGGTACTGATCCTAATAATACAGACAGTGATGGTGATGGAATGGAAGACGGATTTGAAATTACTTATGGTTTGGATCCTTTGAGTGATGATGCAGCCAACGACAGTGATTCTGACGGGCTCACCAACTATGAAGAATTTGATTTGGGAACGTCTCCTGTAGATGAGGACACGGATGGTGACGGTATGGATGATGCTTGGGAAGAGGATCACTCTCTCAATCCCATTCGTAGTGACGGAAACTCGGATTACGATCGAGATGGACTCAGCAACTTAGAAGAGTACACGCTCGGAACTTCACCAGACGATGATGATAGCGATGGGGACGGTTATGAAGATGGTGTAGAGGTGAACTACAGCACTGATCCTTTAGATAGTACCGACTATCCCAGTATTATTGATGACGATGGTGACGGTATGGACGACAGCTGGGAAGCGACTTATAGTTGTGTGAATGAAACAGTGAGCGATGCGAGCAGTGATCCTGATGGTGATGGACTCAGTAACTTAGAAGAATACACTCTCTTATCGGATCCTTGTGACTCCGACACCGATTCCGACGGCATGCCAGATGATTATGAAGCCTCTTATGGATTAGACCTCAGTAACAACGATGCAAGTTCCGATGAAGATGTCGATGGACTCACGAATTCCCAAGAATATTCTATGGGTACGTCTCCTGTGGACGATGATACCGATGGCGATGGGTTTGGCGACGGAGCAGAGAATACAGCAGGAACTGATCCTTTGGATGCTAGCGATTTTCCCCCGGATGGAGATATGGATGGCCTCGATGATGATTGGGAAGCTTCCTACAGCTGTATGGATGCCACTGTGAATGATGCAGCTACGGATGATGATGGTGATGGCTATACTGCTACGCAGGAATACAGTTATGGAACCAACCCTTGTTCCTCTGATACGGATGGAGATGGACTTCCCGACAGCTGGGAACTTACTTATGGCCTCAATGCGACGGTGAGCAGTGCGAGCACGGATAGTGATTCTGATGGTCTCACTGATTCTCAGGAATACTCTTTGGGAACATTGCCCAATGAGAGTGATACCGATGGTGATGGGATGCCAGATGGTTTCGAGGATAGCTATGGTCTCGATCCTTTACTAAATGATGCGAGTTCAGATTTAGACTCGGATTGGCTGACTAATTTTGAAGAATACGGCTTGGGCACTTCTCCTGCTGATTCTGATACAGATTCCGATGGTTTGCCCGACGACTACGAAGTGGCCTATGGCCTCAATCCGACGAGTGACGACAGCAGCGACGATTTAGATGGCGACGGTCTCGACAATGCTCAGGAATACCTTTTGGGTACTACCCCCAATGTTTCTGATACGGATGGCGATGGTTATAGTGACGGAGTGGAAGTAGATGCGGGTAATGATCCTTTAGATGCTACGGATTATCCATTGATTGTGGATAGTGATTCTGATGGTCTGCCCGACACGTGGGAATCCTCTTATAGCTGTATGGATGCTGCAGTGAGTGATGCCACCACTGATGATGATAGCGATCTTCTTACTGCTTCTCAGGAATATACGGAGGGTACAGATCCTTGCAGCAACGATACTGATGGAGATTTGTTCACTGATGCTTACGAAGTGACCGAGGGAAGCGATGCCACTCTCTCCACTTCTACTCCTGCTCTCACTATTTCTGTAGTGGGTTATGGGACTTTGATTGGATCTGGGGATGGTTCTTCTTGGGACGCGACTCTCGCTTACACCTACGGTACGCCTTACAGTTTTGATTTATCTACGGGGGATACGCAGTATCTAGAAACATATTTCAACTCAGCAGACAAAGGTGCTTTTGCAATCCAATGGGATGAAGACGACTACTTGGGTAGCGTAGAAGTCCTTTCTTGCGGAGGTCGTACCTATGCTTTTGATCCTAGCACGGCGAGCTGTACAGCAATTTCTGATTACACCAGTGTATCGAGCCCCGATGCTGAAACCACTCATGCTACTCTTTCTTCTCAGCTCAGCATGTGGTCTGACCTCGCTGGGTTCTACATTTTTAGCGATTGGGATTGGTACCGTTCTTATGTGATTTCTAGTGGAACGGCTTACGATAGCTTTAGTGTAACTTTAGGCTCTTAATTCTTTGTGTAGTTTTTGGAAACCCATAAAGGCCATCGCCGCTTCGGCGGCGATGGCTGAACTGATGATGAGCACCACTTTGGCGGCAGTAGGAAGGCTGAGTAAGCTGAGGGCTCCAATGCTCAGACCGATGAGCAGAGCGAGCAGTTCTCGTTTGAGCCACCATCGTTCTTTGTTTAACGCAAAAAGTGTAATAAAGGTGAGATCATATAAGTAAGAAACGCCCGCTAGGAGTAGCAAGAGAGGGAGAATGTACCAGAGTTGCGGGTCTAAAAAATCATGGCTGCTCGCCATAGTGAGAACCCAAGGACCTATGGCGCTTCCCACTAAGACTACTAAAATGGCTAAAATAAAAAGTCCTTTACGGGCTTTTTTATAAAGTGCTTGAGCCGTGTGAAGGTGGCCTTCCTTGAGGGCATGTTTAAGAGCAGGAAGAACAGAGAACATCAAAAAAGTTGAGAAGAGGCTCACGGTTCCGCTGAGATGCAGGCTTAGCGAATAAGTAGAGAAGTCGCTGTCGCTCAGTACTCCTACAATGAGAGCGCTGGGCAAAAAACGGTAATAAATATTATTGATCAGATTGATGATTCCAAAAGGAAGGGAGGTCCACAGGAGATCTTTTTGAATAGGGCTGTTCCAGCGGTCCACAATCTTCATCCCACCTCTTACAAAACTTAGACTGAGCCCTGCCGTGGTAAGGGCTGCTAAAAGCGGAGCTAATAAGTACCACGCGGTTTGATCTTGTCCTGCTTGATAGAAAAAGACGATGATCAACAGGTTTATGGCACGTCCAGCCACTAGAGCCACAGTAGCTCGACCCATTTTGTATTGCGCTTGTAAGGCGCCGTCACAAACAGAACTCACGCCGTCTAAGAGGAGGCTACTCATAAAGAGCAGAGTCCCAATGAAGAAGAGCGTATCTTGGATTTGGAGAAAAAGGTAAAGAAGGCCCATCCCAAAAAAGAAAAGGGCAGTCCATAGTCGAAGTAATAAGGCATTCCAAAAAAATTGAGAATCGTGCGGTTGGTCCGCCATTTTACGAACGATGTTTCCAAAAATTCCGAGATTTGCTGCAGTGGAAAAGAACAAAGAAAATTCAGTGAGTTTCCCATTGATGCCGTAGTTTTCTGGTCCCAAGGCTTTGGTCAGGAGCTTCACCGCAAAAATGCCCAGGATCATTTGTAGCCCTTTCCCTAAAATTTGGATGAAGGTGGACCAGGCAATCTCACGCTGGAGCAGTTTTCCAATCATAAGGAGGGGGGAAGGACTTCTAAGATCAGCTTAGCTCCTTCGTCAATGTTGTCTGGATCCCAATCGTGGAGGGCATGCTCAATCACGGACCAGCTATAAACGTAATCTGCTCCGTTCCGTGTGCCCACATCGTGAGTTACCACCTGTTCTTTGCTGGCATTGTATCCTTTGATCACTACCATGTGATACACAGGGCCGCCATTAGTGAAGTTGGGGTTGCCCAGTTCTTTTCCTGCGAACGGGGCCACAATCAGGTGACCTTGGGCGAGGATTTTTTGAATGTCTTTAAAGCTGGGATTCTCGTGTACAGTGCTTTCGAGTCCATAATTGGCCTTCATCAACTCTGCCGTTTCGGTGATGGTGGTGTCGTGATAATCCATTCCGTTTTTTCCCTGCCAATCCACCAAATCGAGCAATTGCTGATTAAACTCATCGCGAGTCCAGTTTTTGTTTAAATAAACATTGGCCACTAAGGCTATGCTGGCTTCCTCGCAGGCGTCTTGCCAAGGGTAGTCCCAGTTGCCGGTAGGTGCTTGGGTATAGAAAGGGAGGTCGATGTTGAGTTCATTGGGGAGGGAAGTTTCTGTAAAATCTGATGCATCTGCAAGACGGGCTTCGTTTTGGTCCAACTCACCAAGAGATATAGGGTTGGGGGCATCAGGCCCTTCTAAAGCGCTGCTTTGCCATTGATCGTAAGCCAAAACTCCACCAAAACCGAGCAGTGAAAGGGCTAAAATGGCTAGAAAAACAGATTTGAACGAGGCTCTTGATTTATTCATGGATTATGTTATAATTCCCCTCCTAATGGTCTACTTTTTAATACTACTCCAGTATGGCGGATGGCGGTAGAAAACTCGAGGGATTAAGCAAAGATGATCTATTTTTAACGGGTTTAGCCGAGAAAGTTTTATCTGCACCTAGGGAAGCTCGTCGCCGGCAGGAAAAAGCTCCTGTTGATGAAATAGATGCCTTAAGGAAAGTCCTTTCTGTAGCGGTCCATGATGCCCTTAGAGCACGAGGCTTAAGACCGCGACCTTTTGTGCCCGCGGTGACTGGGTTTTTAGATAGTCTATACCTTCCGGCCCAACTTATGGGGAGCATCCTAAAGAGATTGAACCTGCAAACGCCCCTTCCTGGATCTCAAGTAGACGTATTGCGCCGATTTTGGCCTTCAGTCCAAACAAGTGTAGAGGAACAACGGCCGGATCTTATCGAAGAGCTGATTGGAGCATTTCAATTGAGGCTTTTGGCTGAACTGCTGACTTTAGCGGAAGAAGCTCTCTTCTATAAAAAAGAGAGCCAAATGGATCCTCTAACACAACTCCTTAATCGAAGAGGGATGGAAGTTTTTTTGGAGGGTGTGATGCGTCCGGGGAGAAAAGGAGGTCTTAGTTTTTTGGATATTGATAAATTCCATGATTTCAATGACAAATGGACTCATAATGGGGGAGATGAAGCGTTGGCTTATTTGGCGGAAATACTTTCGGAAATGGTTCGTGATGTAGATGCGGTGGTGCGCTACGGAGGAGAAGAGTTGATGATTATCTTCCCAGATATGGATCGTGAAGAAGATTTAAGAGCGATTGCGGAACGTATTCGTAATACAGTCAAGGAGGCTTCTAGGGACGTATTAAAGAAACCCTTTACTGTTTCTCAAGGTGGAGTGGTCGGCCCTTTAGAATCTTTGGAGGATGTGCATAGGCTTATTTCTAATGCGGATGCTCGTGTTTTTATGGCAAAAGATAGGGGGCGTGATCTAGCGATCGTAGGCCCTTACGATCCTGGTTTGAAGCGTATTAAGAGAGAAGGCGGGGACCCTTCTACTGTGCCAGAGCCCTCTCTCCCTGGAAAAGCTTGAGACTTTACAGGTATGAGGCCATCGAATAAAATGGCTTAGCTTTTGTTTTCTTATGCCTAAGCTCAAAAAACCTCGTTTACGGAATGTGCTCAATAAAGCCGATTGTCTCCGGGCTTTGGAGCTGGAGGATTTTAAACGCGTAACGGTCTCCTTTTACAGGTATGTGAAGATTCAGCACCCGGTGGATTTTAGGGATCAGCTCTACCGAGAATGGGATGCACTCGGCGTCTTCGGACGCATTTACTTGGCTCGAGAAGGAATCAATGCTCAAATCAGTGTGCCGGAGCCTTATTTTGATGCCTTTAAGGCCAATTTAGAAGGACACGAAGAGTTTAAAGGCATGCCCTTTAAGATTGGAATTGAACAGGGTGAGTCCTTCTACAAACTCACGATTAAGGTTAAAAAACAGATTGTGGCAGACGGTTTGGCAGAAGACAGTTATGACCTTTCTCAAGTGGGAAACCATCTTTCTGCTGAAGAGTTCAACCAGGCCATGGAGAACGCGAATACGGTGGTGGTGGACATGCGCAATTTCTATGAGAGTAAGATTGGACACTTTGAAGGGGCCATTTGCCCGGACAGCAATACTTTTAAGGAGGAACTCCCCATGGCTTTGGATGCCCTTAAAGGTCAGGAAGACAAAAAAGTGCTTCTGTATTGTACGGGTGGAATCCGTTGTGAAAAGGCCAGTGCCTACCTAAAACATCATGGTTTTAAGGATGTGAACCAGCTTCTTGGAGGCATTATTTCTTATAAACATCAAGTGGAGGCCAAGGGTTTAGAATCCAAGTTCAAAGGCAGCAATTATGTGTTTGATGAACGGATCAGTGAGCGCATCACAGAAGATGTGCTTTCCAACTGCGACCAGTGCGGTCAACCTTGGGACGGTTACACCAATTGTGCCAATGCAGCTTGCAATTTACTTTTTTTGCAGTGTCCTGTTTGTGCAGAAAAATGGCAGGGAACTTGTACTCCTGAGTGCTTGAAAGTGGTTCAGATGCCTGAAGCTGAGCGTAGGGCTTATTACGCTGCGCAAAAGCCTTGTACTCAAGAGATTTACATCTCTCGTATACGGCCAAAGGATAAGATTAAGATCTAGCTTATTGAGGGTCTTGCAGGCTGAGTGGACCCAGGTAGTCTTTTTTACCGATGTCTAAACCGTAATGGCGTAGGATGTCGTAAGCTGTGGTGAGATGGAAAAAGAAGTTGGGGAGTGCGTATTCTAAAACGTAGACTTCTCCCGGCATGACTTTGTTGTCATGGTAGGGCATGACGATTTTTCTTTCAGTGGCATCCGCAAAATCTGCTTCGGTGAATTCGTTCAGCAGCTCTAAAGTTTTATGAATACGTCCACGGAGTTCTTCTAGAGAGGTTTCCTTGTCTTCGAATTTGATGACTTCTTTCCCAGAGAGGCGAAAGGCGGTGTTTTTTGCGTTGTCACAGGCCACTTGCACCTGTTTTACTAGAGGGAACATGTCCAGGACGAGGCGAGCTTTGAGTATGGTTTCATCACTCATTTTTTTCTCGGCGGCCCAGGCTCCAGCTTTTACTAAAATGGCGTCTAAGTTCGCCAGCATTCGTTTATAAAGTGGGATTGTTTGTTCAAAGAGGGTCATAGGTGTATTTAGGTGCCTGGAGTTTACGCTGAATTGAAGTTTAAAAAAAGCCCGCTCCATGTGGAGCGGGCTTTTGAATGAGGCTATCAGTTGAAGTATTCGTCGTAGGCAAGATCCAAAATCTTAGCGGCTTCACCGCGAGTGATGGAATTGTTGGGGCCAAAACTTCCGTTGCTGTAACCATCTACGAGATTATCTTCGTCTGCGATCACTACGGCATATGCAAACCAATCGTGTACATTCACATCCCAGAAGTCGATGTCGTTTTCATCGAAGCTGAAATCGTTTTGATCGGCCACACGCATGAGGATCACGAGAGCTTCTGCACGAGTGATGGCTTGGTTTGGTTTGAAGCTTCCATTGCTGTAACCATCCACATAGCCTTCTGCGGTAGCGTAGGTCACATAGGGGTAGTACCAGCTGCTAGAGGAAACATCGCTGTAGTGCACGGAAGAAACAGAGTAAGGATCAAGCTCCGCATCGAGCAGTACCATCTTCAGGAATTCCGCACGAGTGGTCGTAGAGTTGGGGTAGAAGTAGTAATCGCTGCGTCCACTCACTACATCACGTTCGTAGAGGTCACAAACGTATTCTTCGTACCAGCCGCCGTCGAGATCACGGAAGTCTCCACAAGAATCATTGTCATCGTTGTTGGTGTCGATAGAATCCTCATCTACTGTCATACAGTTGTTGTTTTCGTTGCTTTCATCTACTTCGTCATCGGTATCCACACACACTTCCACTTCGTACGTGCTGCCTTCATCTTCTAAGATATCACCGGCATTGTAAGTGTCTTCTTCACCTTCATCCAAGAAGTTGGTGCTGCTGGAACTTTGAGTCACGTACTTGGAGTATTGAGAATGACCATCTACATAAACCTTGATGGTGACTTCTTCACCGTTGTTTACATCTTCGTCGCCGCGATTTTCTACTGTGAATTTGAGATCATCATTGCTGTCCAAATAGATATCCGTTACATCTAGATCGGGTTCGTTTCCACCACTGCTAGAAGAACCAAATTTAAGATCTTCTGTGCGGCAGTTATCACTTTCGTCATCTTCATCTACATCATTGTCATAGTCGATACAAACTTCAATTTCATAGGTCTCATCGTCATCCCAAACATTATCATTGAGGAAGGAGATGGTATTTTCTTCACCTTCTTCAAAGTAGGTGTAGGAGTAGCTGCTCAAATATTCGCGGTCTCCATCGGAGTAAACGGCTATAGAGATGGCATGATCTTTGTCTACATCTTCATTCCCTTCGTTGCTCACTTTGGCATAAAGATAATCTCCACTAAAATACAAATCATCCACAGTGAGGTCTGCTCCATCGTCATTACTGGAGCCGCTCATTTTTAGAGTTTCTGTGCGACAGTTGTTGCTTTCATCGTCTTCGTTGATGGTATCGGTAGAATCAATGCAAACTTCTATTTCGTAGTATTCGTTATCATCAAAGTCTCCACTCAAGAAAGCAAAATCATTACTTTCGTTGTCATCGAAGTAAGCGTAGCTAATAGTACCGTAGTATTCACGCGTGCCATCTACATATACAGAAACATATACCGTATCGCTGCTAGAAACATCTTCGTCTCCTTCGTTGGCGATTTCAGCCCAGATGGCATCGTTGTTGAAATAGAGATCGTTTACGGTGAGGTCTACGTCATCATTCCCACTCGTTCCGGTTTTGTTCATGCTCACGTAAGTCACTTGTTGAGCCGTACTTTCTGAAGTTCGGTTGGGGATGGAAGCGGTGGTGGTGGTGTAACCGCTGGCTGAAACCGTTGCAGTGCCGCCATCTTCGGAAACAGGGACAGGACAGTTGGCCACGCCGTTATGGATGGTACAGGTGGTGTTGTCGGTTCCTGCATAGGCAGAGCTCAAAGAGATGGTACTTCCGGAGCTGGCATCACGCCCGTAGACTTGGTGGCTGTATTCGAGGCCCAAATTTAAAGTGCTTTCATCTTTATCGAGAGTTATGCTGCCTGTTTTCTGTACATATCCTCCCACTGTAGCTGTGTAGCTGTAGCTGGCTCCGCTAGAAGGGGAGTAGAATCCGTAGTATTCGGTTCCGTTTCCATCATTCTTACTAATGTAGACTTTGGGATCTGCACTACTGGCAGAGAATGTGTAGCTAGAAGTGTAATTATCGATATTGTCCCCGAACTCATCGTTAACGTTGATTTGGAGGTTGTAGTTGAGCACCCCGATTTGAGAAAAGGTGGGGCTGCTGTTGTAGCCGCTGGTCACCACGAGTTTTACGAAGTAGTAGTAACCGGTGGTTTGACCACTGTTTCCGTCTTCATCGGTATCGAGAGAAACATTGTTTTTGGCCCAAGAAGAGGGGCGATCCCATTCTACTTGGAAGGTTCCATCAGTAGAGTTGGAGATGGTGCTCCCACTTTCTAAACTGTTCCAGCTGGATCCATCCCAATACTTTACCGTGTAAGATCCTCCGGTCCCAGAGTTATAGACTTCTGCGGAGATTCCATCAAAAGGGTAGCTGTAACCCACCACCACTTCACTTCCGCTATTTTTGTAAAGCGTCACATCGTTGCTGCTGGAGTTGGAGGCAGCGGTGGTTTTTTCAGTCAAGATTCCGCTGGCATTTTGTACAACAGCATCTGCATAATCATTAGAATTATCAGCACCAGAGTATGTGCTGTAATAAGCAGAAGTGATGCTCATGGGGAATAGGGTGAATCCTAGCACCATGAGACTGAGGAGGGAGAGAAGACGTTTCATTTTTTATAGGTTAAAAAATGGATTGGAAATTAATTATAATATACTTTTGATGAAAAGCAAGTCATTTGGTTCTGGGGCTTTTTGTAGCTGTGTTGCCAAGGCTAGCTAGTATGGTAGTGAGGGGGACGGCTAAGATCAAGCCGATACTGCCCACCAGGGTTTGAACCGCTTCTCCTGCTACAAATTCATAGTTGATCACTTCACTAAAGGAGTGAGCATTGCTCAAAAAGAGCATGAGCAAGGGGAGTGAGGCGCCGGCATAAATGAGGATCAAAGTATTGACCATAGAAGCGATGTGGTCTTTCCCCACTTCCATGGTTCGAGAATAGAGTTCCACAAACCTCATGTTGGGTTTGGCTTCTTTCAGTTGATGAGCTACGGAAGCTTGAGAAATGGTGATGTCATCCAGTACGCCCAGCATACTGATCATGATTCCGGCGAGGAGTAAACCCTGAAAGTGAAGATGAGATCCAGTGTAGGATTTGAGATACAGAGCAGCATCGTCGGTGAGGCCGGAAAGATGGCTGGCTCCTACAAAGAATTTGGCTAGGAGGCCGGTAAACAATAAGGTGAGGATGGTCCCCCCGATGGCCAGATTGGTTTTTTTGTTGATTCCGTGAGAAAGATAAAAGGTTATAGGTATAATAAAGAAAGAGCCGCTAATGGCGGTCAGAACTGGGTCATAACCTGCTAACAGGAGAGGAAGCACCCACTTAAAGAGAACTAGGAAAGAGAAGGCCATACCAATAAGAGATTCCAGGCCTTGTTTTTGACTGATCAAGAGTACGACAAGAATGAAAAGGCCAAAGAGCCAGTACAGGGAAGGGCGGCGCACAAAATCTGACATGGTATAGTTTTTTTCTCCACTGCTGGGGTCGGTGCTTTCTTGCACTACGACCGCGTCCCCTTCTCTATAGAGTTGCGCATCCAGGCTAACAGTATCGCTATTTTTCACCGCAATGTTTTGGCTCGGTTCATTTTGAATTTCATTGAGTTGAATATTTAAAGTTTGCTCTACTTCTTCTTCGCCATTTTCTGCAGTAGTGGTTTCATTCTGAGCTTGAGTCACTGTCCCCTCGAGCATTCTTTCGTAAGGGCTGGGGCCACTTCCTTCGGGTTGTGGAATATCGAGCCATATGAAGAATAATGAAAGAAGTACGAGTACGAGATTCAAAATGAATTTAGGGTTTTTCATAACGAGGGTTTACGTACAAGGGCGATGAAGCTCTTGAGATAGCGGGCTTCGGGGAAGGTGAGAGAGTCGGGATGATCTGGACTCTGGCGGATACTATCGAGGATGTGGAGTTTGACTCCGGCTTGTACAGCCGCACGTCGAAGCATAAAAATGAAATCTTCTTCCGACAAAAAGTGCGAACAACTCGACGTCACTAAAATACCCTTGTTGGGTAAAGCGCGCAAAGCTGCACGATTTAAAAAGTGATAAGCCTTTTTACCAGCTTCTTCATCTTTTTTGGTTTTGATGAGAGCTGGAGGATCGAGCAGAATCATGTCCCACGGTTTATTTTCTGACTTTGCTAAAAATTGAAAAGCATCTTCACTCAACGTTTCTATGTGGGTCTTCTTTTTTGGAAAATTGAGTGCTACATGTGCTTTACAAAGTTCAAGCGCATCCTGTGATGCATCCAAGAAAGTGACGGAGCTGGCACCACCACGCAGTGCGTAATTTCCAGCAGCGCCGGAATAAGAAAAAGTATCCAATACATTTCTACCTTCAGAAAATTTTTCTAATGCGCTGCGTAGATTTTTTTGATCAGTGAAGAATCCTGTTTTTTGTCCGCTCAAAGTATCTGCAGTAAAACGAAGTCCATTTTCTAAAAATTCTATCGGTTCAGAAATTTTTCCTTCCAAAATGCCGGTAAATTCTTCTAAATCTTCTTCGCGACGTACAAAAAGATCGCTTCGTTCGACTATTGCTTTGGGTTTTATGATTTTTTTGAGTGCTGCGAGAATTTGCGGTTTCATCATTTCCATTGCAGCGGTTGAAATTTGTAAAACTAAAACTTTTTCGTAGACATCTACCACTAAGCCTGGCACTCCATCTGCCTCAGCAAAAAGCAATCTATAACCTGTTGTTTCCGTTTTTTGACCATAACCTAATAGTTCACGTTGCTCTTTTGCATTTTCAATTTTTTCTTCCCACCATTTTTCATCGATCACTGTTTCATTGAAATCTAAGATACGGACGGTAATGCTAGAACTTTGAGAAAAAGTTCCTACTCCCAAACATTGACCTTGTTCATTTTCTATACGCACTAAACTTCCGTGTGTGGCGCTTGGTGGAATGTATTCTATTGCGCCAGAAAAAATCCACGGATGTTGAAAAACTACATTTCCATCGCGATTTTTTTTGAGTTTTATTGTTGGGTATGACATGAGAGAAGTTAAATTTGCTGTATTCTATAGACAAAATTTCGACTTGAATAGTAGTGAAAAAATATCTCTTGTAATCATTTTGAAAGTGGAGGAAAATTTTTGTAGTTTCTTTTTAATTCTTTAACTCCACGCGCCATGCCAGTTAAAAAGAAAAAAGCAGTGAAGAAGCCTGCTAAAAAAGCTTCTAAGAAAGTAGCAAAGAAGCCAGTTAAGAAGGCTGCTAAAAAGACAGTAAAGAAAACGGCGAAGAAAAAACGCTAAGCGACTTTAATGTCGTCGTTTAAAAAGTCCGCGCTATGCGCGGACTTTTTATTTGATATCTAATGGAAAGAAAGTTTGGCCATAACCTCCTTCTTCAAAAGTGACTTTTACGGAGAGCGAAAGTTTTCCAGTGTGCAAGAAAGATTCTGTGACGGTAAAAGTATGATCTCCGTTGTCTGTTTTTGGGATATTGTTTTGCACGGTGTGTCCTGTCTCATTTTTAAGAGAGACACTAAGCTCTTTAATGGTCTTGGTGCTGTTCACGCTGATTTCATAAGGAGTCCCATTTATAAAAGGAGTGTATGTGAGGGTTGCCCAATCGGGCTCGGCGTTGTCCATGCAGAATGCCCCATTGCAAAAATCACCCAACACAGAAGCTGCTTTTTCCTCACCCTCCCAAGAAACATTGATCTCAGGTTGGTTTCCCATTTCTTCTTTGAGGTCTACTTTAGGAGTTCCACAGGCGGTCAGTAGGGAGAACGCTAATAGGAGAGAGGTCAGTTTTTTCATCCAAAAGTAAAGGTAAAGAGTTTCAATCCTAATCCTTTTGGAATGATTTTTAAAGTGTGTGTGCCGTATTCAGAACCTTCTACTAATGAGTAAAGCATATCTGCTTCTACTGTTATCGTTTTTATTAATTCTTCATCGAGCCATATTTCTACTTCTACTGGTTTTTCGGCGCTAGCCACCATATAAACGTTTTTAGCATCGTATTGAAAAAGAAGGCTCGCTTCTTCGTTGCTGGTGAGTGCTTCGCTCGTCTGTTCCCAAATGCCTAGAGCATAAGCTTGATTAGGCTCTAAGCTGGTGGGCTGTGTAGTTACAAAACTGAGACGAGTGGCACGGTCACTCCCAAAGTATGTTTCTGGGCTATTCACTTTATTGAAATCAATATCGATTACATTTTGCGCAGAGCTCATGGTTGTATCGGTGAGGCCTAGCGCTTTTTGAATTTCACTTTCAATTTCTTCTTCATCACCTTCTCCAATGTGGTCGTAGATGATATTCCCATCTAGTCCAATGAGGTATTGATGAGGCCAATAGCGATTTCCAAAAGCATTCCAAGTGCCTCTATCATTGTCCATGATCACAGGGTAATTGATCCCGAATTGTTGAATGGCTGCTTCTACATTGCTTTGCTCTTTTTCAAATTCAAATTCTGGAGTGTGTACTCCTACAATCATGAGTCCTTTGTCCTTATAAGATTCCCACCATGCATTGAGATAGGGAAGTGTGCGTTGACAGTTGATGCAGCTGTAGGTCCAAAAATCTACTAGTACTACTTTTTCCCCCGTTTGATCTTTGAGAGAGAAAGGTTCGGTATTGAGGAAAGCAGTGGGGTTGGTCCATTCTAAAGTTCCGTCCCCAGCAATTGGAGTGGTCGGTGCTTTTAAACTTTCTAAATAAAGAATGGCTCCCGCGATGGCTGCGAGTGTGAGTGCTAGAAATAAATAACGGAGGCCACGACTCATGGAATGAGGAGTTTATTGAGTAGAGAAAAATTACCTAGTAGCGCTAAATTTTCGGTAAAGACAAATATTCCTAGGATAATCAGGAGAAAGCCAAAGATTACGTTGACCCAATGGATGGTGGAGGTCCACCGTCGAATAAATCCTGCGGCTTCGTTGGCAAAGAGTCCTACTAATAGGAAAGGGATACCGAGTCCTAGCGAATAAAAAAGTAGAAGAGTGAAGGCTGAGCCCGGTTGGGTGGCGGCTAAAGTCAGTATGGTGCCCAGCACAGGTCCCACACAAGGAGTCCAGCCGGCAGCGAAGGCAGCACCAAAAGTGAAGGCAGTGAGTTTACGCGAAGCCAGTTGAAAACGGGGTGCAAATTTATATTCTCTTTGTAAAAAATCAAAACGAATCAGACCAGTGAGAAGAAGTCCAAAGAAAATAATGAGTACCCCACCGATTCGAGAAAACCATGTTTGAATTTCTGAAGCGCTTTGCGGAAGCACAGAGTTGAGAATCACACCGAGGCTCGCAAACACTACTGAGAATCCTAAAACAAAAAAAATACTGATGACAAAGATACTAAAGCGATGCTCTTTTGCTTCTTTTAAGCTGCTTCCCGCTAGAAATGATAAATAGCCGGGTATGAGTGGAAGAACGCAGGGCGAAAGAAAGGAAACCAGTCCAGCGAAAAAAGAAACCCAAAGACTGAGAGCGCTCATGGAGTTTGAGTAAGCAGTTGTTTAATTTGAGGCAAGGCGGCGAGCCCTGCTTCTACACCCTTGGCATGAATTTCTAAATACTTTTCAGTATCCAGTAGGCTGTAGTTGGTCACATCCGGATGGACGAGAAGATCGGGTTTAAATTCGGTGAGGATTCTTTTCCTAAATGCTTCTTCGGCAATGCATATAGAACGGAGTAAGACCGCAAAAGGGAAACTTACTTTGAGTAGAGCCTCTTGCAGAAGTTTTTTTGGAAGTTCTAATTTGTCCGTTTTCTCAATTCCTTTTTGAATATAAAAATGATAGATGAGTCCAGAAATATTTTGTTCCGTATAAAAAGATTTTAGATCTACTGCTACCTGAATGTCGGAGCCCAGACTGCGACAAAGGTCTACAGGAATGCTGTTGAGCACGCCACCATCTACTAATAAGCGTCCTTCGCAAAAAATGGGAGGGAAGAGGCCTGGAATGCTCATTGAGGCCTCTACAGCTTTGAGTACGTTACCACTTTTGAATACTACGAGTTCTCCCTTCTCTAAATCTACAGCGTTGACGATGAGGGGGATTTGGAGTTGTTCAAAAGTAAGGGAAGCGGGAATCAGCTTTTCTACCATTTCCATCTCTTCTCCTGCTCGGAGAAGTGATCCTTTCTCTAAACTAAAATTACGTACACGGAAAAAACTTCTTTCCGATTCGATAAAACTAGAGATAACGGAAAAAATTTCATCAGGGGTTTTGCCTTGTGCGATACTTGCTCCTACTAAGGCACCAATGCTGCACCCTGCTATAGAATGAATAGGGATTTTGTTTTCGTAGAGCGTTTTGTAAAAGCCAACGTGGGCGAGACCTTTTATCCCACCTCCACTTAAAGTGAGACCGAGAGTTTTATAGGCACTATTCATGGCTCACTTATTTTACAGGATGAGCATCGCGTCTCCAAAGGAATAAAATCTAAAATCGTGCTGAAGGGCAAGTGAGTAGAGATCCACCAAGTGTCTTTTGGCTTTTTTATGCTGTAAGAAAGCTTCTACCAGCATCATGAGGGAGGACCCCGGGACATGGAAGTTCGTCATGAGTCCGTCTAAAATTTGGAAGGGATAGGGGGGCATAATAAAAAGATCGGTGGTGCCGGTGAGTGCGCCACTCCGAGCGAAGCTTTCTAAGCTTCGGGTAGCGGTGGTCCCTACGGCGATGATGGGTTGAGCGGTATTTTTTTGAGTATGGATCTTTTCTAAAGTGCTACTAGGGATTTGATACCATTCCTTATATAGAGTTTTTGTAGCAAGATGTTCTGGCAAAACAGGAGCAAACGTGCCCAAGCCCACGTGCAAAGTGAGGAATGTTTTTTGAATACCAGCATTTTGGAGTTTTTTAAAAACACGTGGAGTAAAGTGAAGGGAAGCGGTGGGCGCTGCTACCGACCCAGGCTGATGAGCAAAAATGGTTTGATATTTATGACGTTTTTCTTTTTCGGTGAGGGGGCAATCTTCAATATATCGAGGTACTGGCATTTCTCCTATGCGTGCCAAGACTTCGGGCAGTTTTTTTAAATTGAAGCTAGAAGAGAATTTAAAAACTTTTTCATTAGACTCTAAGACAGTGAGGGTGTGACCGTGAGGCAGTTCCACTATTTCTCCCGGGTGGAGTTTTTTATTGGCACTGGCTAAGAGCACCGTGTCTGTGGGCTTCCATTCATTGCTCATCACTAAAAGTTCCACTGGGCCCTTTGCTCCCTCCGCGTGAACACGACAAGGGAGAACCTTGGTTTCGTTCATCACTAAGAGGCTTTTGGAAGGGAGGTAGCGGTCTACATGCAAAAAAGTGTCCCACTTCACTTCATCGGTTTGAGTATTATAAATGAGCAGCTGACTACTGTCCCGCGGGCTCGCGGGTTTTTGAGCGATTCGATCTGGTGGAAGGGAATAGTGGTAGAGATCCATGTTTTGTGTTATAAATTTTAAGCATGAAAAAGCACTTTTGGGTACTGGCTTTAGTGTTGGCGGGCTTGGCCCTAGGTTATCAATGGGGCAAGTTGGATTCGGTTTCTTTGAATAATGGTAATACTTCGGTAAGACTTCCGAGCGAATATCAATATGTGAGCCCTCTTTTGCTTTGTAGTAGTTCAGGAGGGAGTGCTTCTTCGAGAAATGAGGAGTTACAGGAGGCAGTAGCTGATATTATCACTGAGACCGATGTACAGGCTTCCGTTTATTATCGTGACCTGATTGAGGGAACATGGCTTGGGGTCAATGAAAATGAGGTTTATGCGCCTTCCAGCATGCTCAAAGTGCCTTTAGCGATTGCTTATTTTAAGATTCGAGAAAATCAGTCCGATCTTTTTGAACATCAAATCTACGTAGAAGAAGGGGGCACAGATTTTAATGCTGTTGAACATTTTAAGCCTGAGGAGAGCGCACAGATGGGATCTACTTACACCATTTCTCAGCTTTTGCATTTTATGCTGAAGTACTCGGATAATAATTCCAAGATGCTTTTAGACCTTCTCTTAAGTGAAGATATTAAACAGGACGTTTATAGTGATTTGGGTCTCAGTTTTCCTTTTGGCCCTGGCAATGATGCTGACTTTATGTCGGTTCAGGATTTTGCCCGCTTCTTCCGCGTTCTTTTTAATGGAACCTACTTGACCCCCGACAGTTCAGATGAGCTCTTATCTTGGTTAACGCAAGCCCGTTTTGCCTATGGTATAGCAGCTACTATCCCTGATCAGATCCCGGTAGCGGAAAAATTTGGAGAAAATGTGGTGCTCGGTGATGGAGTGAGCAATAACGAACTTCACGATTGTGGGATTGTTTATTATCCAGAACATCCTTACCTCCTTTGCGTGATGACCAAAGGGGCAGCTTCTTTTGATGATTTATCCCTTTTGATCCAAAAAATTTCGAATTTGGTCTATCAGAAAACCGACGAAAAATTTGGAGAAGTTGAATAATTCGGTCATAAAAATTAAATTTGTCTAGTATTTTCCGGGAAAGGAGGGTATAGTGTCTCCAGACCTTTTTATTTTAGGAACAGTCGACTCGATCAGTGCTTCAAGGAGCTCAGGTAATACAGGGTGGACCGTTATAACACCCTTTTGGGCCTTTACTCCTATGTTTAGAAAAAAATTTGGTTCCCGTTCTGGTTCTAGTTCACGTCCTAGTTCTCCTCATCGTCGCCGCTCTGGTCCACCTCGTGGTGGGCGTGGAGGTCGGGCTGGACAACCTTATATCAATCCTGCTCTTTTGGTGCGAAAGGCCACAGGTGTTGTGGAAAAGGATGACTTTGTTCCTTCTTTTGAATACAAGGACATTCCCGTTCACCCTCAGCTTCGCGCTAATATTCTCAAGAAAGGTTATGTGACGCCTACGCCCATTCAAGATTCCACCATTTTGCCCATCAGTGAGGGACGAGATGTGCTTGGGATTGCGAATACAGGAACTGGGAAAACCGCTGCCTTTTTGATCCCACTCATTCATAAGGCCCTCAATGAGCCACGAGAGCGCATTCTGATTTTGGTGCCCACTCGAGAAATTGCTACGCAAATTCAGGATGAATTTGTGGGCTTTGCTCAAGGAACGCGACTTTGGTCTGTGGTTTGTACAGGTGGACTTCCTTTGGGCAAACAAATACGTCACTTAAAAGTAGATCCTACTTGTGTGATTGCAACGCCAGGTCGTCTTAAGGATTTGATTGAACGCAAAGCGATCAATTTGGCTCGTTTTCATCGTGTGATTTTGGATGAAGCCGACCGTATGGTGGATATGGGCTTCATTAAGGATATTCGTTATCTTCTTGGCCTTTTGCCTGCTCAACGACAATCCTTGTTTTTCTCAGCTACTTTGCCCAACGAAGTGAAGGATCTGATTCACGGTTTCCTTCATGATCCCGTGACAGTTTCTGTGAAAAAACAAGATACTTCTGCAAACGTAGACCAAGACATTGTTACGGTTTTGCCTGGACAAAATAAGTATCAAATTCTCCGAGCCTTGCTGATTAAAGAACACTTCCAGAAAGTTTTGGTCTTCACTCGTACTAAACGTGGAGCAGATCGTCTTACACAATTTTTGGTTCAAGAACGCTTTACGGTTGCGTGTATTCATGGAGATAAAGAACAACGTCAACGCCAAAAGGCGCTGGATGCTTTTAAGGAACACCGTATTCAAATTTTAGTGGCTACGGATGTAGCGGCTCGTGGTTTAGATATCCCCAATGTGAGCCATGTGATCAACTTTGATATGCCTCAGACCTACGAAGATTATGTTCATCGTATTGGACGAACGGGGCGTGCAGCCAATAAAGGTCATGCTTTAACTTTTGTAGAAAAGTGAAGCGTTCTTTAGTCTTTTTACTTTTCTTAACGGCTTGTGTACAGCCTGTAGAATCCCCTTTAGTAGGGGATGTACATGAGCATGCTGACTTTAAAGTGTATCTCAATGGAGAGGCCTATGATTTTTCTCAAGAAAAATACATGTCTACAGAAGAGGCGCCTCTGAGTCCTTTTACTCATGTTCACGATGGAGATGGGGAGGTGATCCATAAGCACATGAGCGGGATTACTTTGGGCACTTTCTTTGAATCATTGGGGATGAACTGGACCTCTGATTGTTTTATTCTTGATACGGGCACTTCCTATTGTGAGGACGCCACTCATTCGTTGCGTTTCTTTGTGAACGGAGAGGAGAATGAGCAATTTGAGAATTATGAGTTCCATGATCTCGACAGGATCCTCATCACTTATGGCACTGCCGATGAAGCGGAGCTTCAACGAGAACTTGCTTCGGTCACGGATCGGGCTTGTATTTATTCTGAAACTTGTCCAGAACGCGGAGCTCCTCCAGATGAGTCTAGTTGCACGGGATCTTCTACAGATTGTATAGCCCCCGTGGGGGCTCATGAGTAAAGATTATTGAGTTTGTAGCTTGCTATTCCTAAGTTTTTAGTTTAGTTTATATCTCTTTGCTCTTAAACTTTGCACATGTACCCCAAAAAGAAATTTGATAGAAGTAAACGCTTCGGACCTAAAAGAGACTTCGGACGTTCTCAACTTTACTCTGCTACCTGTGTAGAATGTGGCAACGAATGTGAAGTGCCGTTTAAGCCCATGGGGAACCGTCCTGTGTTTTGCCGAGCTTGTTTTAAAGATCAGGGGGAAGGCCGAGGAACAGATGATAAATTGATGTACCCTGCAGAGTGTGATCAGTGTGGAAAAGACTGTAAAGTTCCCTTCAAACCAGCTTTTGGTCGACCTGTGTTCTGCCACCGTTGTATGGCCGAGCAGAACGGGGAAACTCCAGAGCGACCGGAACGTATGAACCGCGAGCGTATGGAACGCCCTGCACCTTTTAGTTCTGCCCCTGTGGCGGGGATCAGTCCAGAGCAGTTTAAAATACTCAACGATAAGCTGGACCAAATCTTGGCAATTCTAGAGATGGCTACCGTGGAAGCAGATGAGTTTGAAGAAGAAGAACTTCCTCCGGTAAAAGCTAAGCCTAAATCCAAGAAGAAGGCTTAAATCTTTCTACTGTCGTAAGCCCAGTGCAGTACGGCTTGTCTTTGGCGAGGTCTACAGGACCAGTCTCCTACGTCACAGTGTTTTCTGATTTGCGCGATGTGCCTTTGAATGGCTTTCCACCTTTTGATTTGACGTGCATCGTCTACGCAACGACGCCCCATGTAGTATCGACAGTACCACTGGAACCAACCGCGTGGGTCTTCCCAGTAGATCCACCCTTTTTGTATCCAATAACTCAAGGGTTTACTGGCATTCGTTCCAAAAAAATTCAGTTTTGGATCGTGAAATTCATGACACAGTTTTGCTTTTTTAAACCAGGTAGATGGAAATTCTTTTTGACAATCCGTCATATATTTTCCTCCAAAAATTCCCAACTCTAACATTTCTTGCGGTGTGAGTTCGGGCTTAAAATCAGATGCAAAATTTTCGCCCATTGGTTCAGTGAGTGCATAAGAATATTCCGATTGCATGAGGTCGCTTACATGGATGGTCTTCATTTCGAGTTTAAACTTTTTGGATTTTACTCAATAATTTTCCTTCAAAAGAAGCAATTTTGGCAAAACCCGCTGATCCCTTGAGTTCACCGGTCAGTTTATTTTTTTCCTCTAAGAGTGCTTCCATTTGTTCTGCCATATTCTTTCCGATGTTTTGATCGTAAAGATCGTCGTAGTCCGCGGTAAAGGTGCATTTTACTTGTGGATGAGTGAAATCGATAAAGAGCAGTTGTTTGTAGTCACTCCAATGGATGATGCCGAGCAACCACTCTAGTTTAAAGTCTGATGTAGGGAGGAGCTCTTCACCTTGTACCCAACGCGTCGCTCTATTTTCGAAAACTAGATCCATCTCTTTAATGTCTACCGTTCGAGGATGGGGGAGTCCTGAGTTGTCGGGAGGGTCTATACTCACACGTCCGCCCACTTCACCAGCGATGTTTTCGAGTTGAAATCGTAAAGATTGAAACTCTTGGCCCGTCATGGGACGGCGCTCAGCAGCTTGATTATTCCTGTATTTATAAAGGACACGTTCGCCGACTAAAGTTCCAGCGGGTTCCTGGATCAGTTCTAAAAAACCTGGACCGAACTCGTCTGCTAGGCTTTTTAGAAAATCGTGTTTCAGTGCTTGATCGCTCGGCATGAGAATTAAGCTTTCTTGCCTTTGAGCTTGTGATAAGAAACGTAGGAAAGTAGGAGAATGCCCAAACAGATAAGGCCAAGTCCCATTTCTGGACCCACGCCATCCACTACCGCATGAGAAATAGCTGCAGCAATGAAGAGGAAAGAAAAGCCTGCATAAGCCCATTCTTTAATCACGCCCTTTACTTGAGGGATGACCAGCGCCAAAGCTCCCAACGTAGTAAATACAACCAACATGGGGGTGAAATATTCAGGATAACCCAGATGAGCAGCTCCTTCTTTTGCGAGTTCCGAATTGAAAGTGAAAAGAGGCATTACTCCCTGGAAGAGAAAAATAAAGAGGGTGGTGACCCAATAAAGAACTTTAGAGCCTTTCATAGCGTGGAAGTTAAAGGTGAACTTACTTTAGCGCGGCTTTCTTTTTTTTGCACGTTTAAAAATCTGGTTTCAACCTTAAAAATGTGCTATAATGAGGAGATTAATTTTCTTCATGCGCAAAACACTGTCTGCTCTAGTCCTTATTTTTCTCTTCACCGGTTATTTCTATCTGACGGGAAGCGACTATTACCAAGCTGTTTTCCCACAAAATTTTGGATCTGTTGTTTCAGGAGGTGCAGATGTGATCATTACTATAGAAGAAAGTGACGAGACTGACCCCGTGCTTAGAGATTTATTTGGGGTGATTGCTGGTCCAGATCCTTCTGTTCACTATTCCTATCCAGATCTCACTGAGCACTTTCATGATGTGGGAGTGACCGCTGTACGTAATAACGATTATTTTGATGACCGTTTGGACATAGAACTCATGTTCAACTGTGGTGGCTTGCATTACCCATCGTGGGAAACTTGTGATCCCAATGATCCCAGCAATTACGACTGGACCATTAGTGATGCTCAATTCCAAAGCTGGATTGACGGGGGTTTTGAGCCTTTCCTGCGTTTAGGAGGAGAGTCTACCAACGTGGATCGCCGATATGATTTTTATGGACCTCAAAATACTAAGCAAGAAGACAACTGGATTGTGGCTGCAAAGACGGTGACGGGCCGTTATCTGTACTGGCAAGGTCAGGGTCCACGTTATGAGTATGGAGATATTTGGACGGAGTTCCCTGGAAAATTTTGGGATCGTACCGATCAAGAATTTATTGATTTTTATTTGAAGGCTTATGTAGAACTTAAAGCAGCTTATCCTGAACTCAAGTGGGGTGGCCCTGGTTTCAACAGTCAAGCTTCTGGAGAAGTTTTGAATGGTGATGGGGGCGTGGCTCTGGATTTACTCACACAAGCTTACGAAAAAAATATTCATCTCGACTGGCTGGGTTGGCATGTCTTTTCCAATCAAGCTGCTCGTTGGGGGTCTGTAGCTCAGGCCTATGATGAACTGCTCCATGGAGAAGGAAGGTATTCTAGTGTGCCTTGGGCAGACGATGGATATTACGATAATACAGAAGTAATTGTGGATGCCTACGGACTTGACCCAAGTGTACTCGTAGGAGCGTCTGATGAAGTGATTGATCAAACTTACAATGGTCCCATTGCGGCGGCTGTCTTGACGGGTGCTTTTATCCAAATGCAATATGCCGACCTTGATGGCGCTTACTATTATCGAGGTGGAGATATCGGAGAGC
Source organism: uncultured Candidatus Peribacteria bacterium (assembly GCA_964516995.1). Classification (GTDB taxonomy): domain Bacteria; phylum Patescibacteriota; class Gracilibacteria; order UBA1369; family 2-02-FULL-48-14. The sequence goes on from CAZFAV010000001.1 coordinate 256,714, forward strand.
AAGAAAGTCGCAGTGGACTCTTCCATGGTGATCAAGCAGGGAGCTATAAACCCCTCTCTTATGCATTTAAGCTTTGGTCTACGATGTATAAAGACTATCCTGAGTTGGTGAATGTGAGCTTGTCTCAGCAAGGAAAACTCTTTGTGATGGCGGCACAAAATAGTAATGGTAAAACGGCTCTACTCATCTCCAACCCTACGGATAAAGAACTCAGTTGGGCTATTAAAGGAAAGAAGTTGGATTTTACTTACACCCAAGTGGATGGCACTTTAACAGGAAGTGAGGTCCAAAATGGGACGAACTCTAAAACTACTATTCCTGCCTATGGAGTTCAGTATGTCATTCTGGGGTCTCCTTCGGTAGCCACTACTACTCCTAGTAAACCCACGGGCCCTACTCATCCAGTCATTCCAACTACACCTACAGATCCTGGTAGTACACCTACAGATCCTACAACTCCTGTTGACCCAGTTACTGCCCCTACGGATCCGGTCGCTACACCTACGGATCCTGGTACCACTCCTGTGGATAATACGGGGGGTACCACTGCCGTTGCAACCACAGTCTCTAGCGGATCTAGTGGTGGCGGAGGAGGCGGTGGTGGTGGAGGGTCTAGCTCAAGTTCCTCAAGTGGATCTTCTAGCAGTTCCAGTAGCACTTCTTCTTCTGCAGCTTTAGAGGATGGAGACTGCGAGCCTCCTTTTACTGATATTTCTAGTCATTGGGGAAAAACTTATATCGAAGATTTATTCTGCCAAGGAGTGGTTCAAGGAAAATCTACCCTCACGTTTGCTCCCAATGATTCTACTTCTCGTGCTGAACTCACCAAAATGGCACTTTTGGCCAGTGGTCAAGAAGTGGAAGATTCAGCTACGGAACCTTTTACAGACGTACTGACTTCCGATTGGTTTTATGGAGTGATCTCTACTTCTAATCAAAAGGGGTATGTGGAAGGATATGATGGGGGATTATTTTCTCCCAATAAAGCGGTCAATCGTGCAGAAGCCCTCACTTTGCTCTTTAGAGTTTTTGCTGTGCAATTGAGCAGTGGATCCACATCACCTTTTAAAGACGTCTCTCCCAGCTCTTGGTATTTCCCAGCGGTTTATACCGCTTATACCCATGGAATTGTAGAGGGCTATAATGACGGTACTTTTGGGGGTAGCAAAAACATTACTCGTGCAGAGGTGGCGGCTATTGTGATCCGCATGCAGGAGGCGTTTGAATAGTGTGGTCCTGCTTCTAGTGTTTTGAGCGAGCGTAGGCTAGCCAGAAGAATAGGAGGGCAGGAAGTAGACCCCACAGTAGGCCAGGGAAGCCGGAATAGCTGGTGTAAATGCCTAGACCTAATAGGGAGATGAGGCCCAGGCCAACGGCAGCCGGTTTAGTCCAATGCCTAAATTTTTTGAGCGCAGAGAGTGTTAAGCCTAGACCGAATAAAACTTCTACCGCTCCGAGCAATATCCAGAAAAATCCAGGGAAGAAATTGTGAGCCCAAGGGGTGATCAACTCAGTGGAATGAGTGCTCATGTAAAGTCCACCCGTGATGCACCAGAGACCCAAAAGAACTTGAAGCAGAGTGATGATGAAGTTCATGGCGAGGGAATTTAGTTTGTTGTCATTCTGTTCCGAATTCCGTATCATTTAATTCTATCTCTCCAAGGAAATCACAGGCGTAAGAAATTCCAATGATTCCTCCACTAAATGACTCTTGGCAGAGGGCCAGATCGTGCAGATTTTTTCCGTAAAGCATTTCTGCTAGTGTTTCAATATTTCCGTCATCTGCATCACTTTGTTCCGGAGAGAGGCTGGCTGGACTGTAGCCACCTGAGTTGGCGGTAGATCCTACGATTTTCATCCCATTGATAGTGATTTCTTGAGGGGGGTTTTGCTCGTTGGACCAAGCCACCATGGATTGGGCTAAGTCGTAGGCCAAAAGAAGGTTCATACTTCGGTCTAGCATCACTGCCATCTCGGCACGATTGACGGAATTATCTGGACGATAGGTGTTGTCGGAGTAACCTTCGATCACTCCGCGGTCAAACAAACTCACTACGGACGTTTCGTACCAAGCGTCTTCGGAGACGTCAGAAAATACGGCAGCAGCAAGTGCTGTAGGGATAGCTCCCAAAAGTACACCTAATATTAATAAAGAAGATTTTTTCATTGCCCCTTAGGTAAATGTTGCTCAGCCAGTCTAGCCTGACTTATGGAGAAAAGCAATTTTACAACTTTTGGACACCATTCGGATTTTGTGCAACGAGAGCCTTACTAGTTCAAGCTCGATCGTAGAGTCGGCGTCCGTTTTCTAATAAGTATCTAAAAACAGATGGGGTCACGGCATATCTTAATGCCTCCATCTCTCCGTCCACCAACATTTTTCTTACCATTGTTGAAGAGATTGGCGTTACTCGTGGAGCTTGTATTAAACGTCCTGTTTTGTTTGCTTTGTTATCATCGGGGCTGGTGGACTCTACAAGTAAAAGCCGTCCCTCAAAGTCCTTCTTTACCTGATTCCAGGCAGTTTGATCTGCACAAATTTTAGGATCAACGCACAGAATAACTCTTGCACTTTCACCGAAAAAATCCCTTATGGCGCACAGCGCTAGGCCTCGTCTTTCTTCAAGGGGAATGGGTTTTTTATTTGGGTTTCTTGAATGTATATTTAGAATTACTGGGTGCTCGGTATATTTTCCAACGTCTATTGCATTCCCTATATTTTCGCAGTGTCCTAAGGTTGCTGGATCCAAAGTACCTCCACAAACCACATGCTCACCGGGGTGCTCGAGTAGGTATTCACGGATATTTGTTATGACTCTGGGCATTTTGCATCAGGGTACAAGCTTTTATTTTAAACGAAATTTGTTTTACGTCTAATGGCTCCCCATATTGCAGGAAGTTAGAACTATCTGTGAACAGATGGTATAGCTCTCCTTGATGATTGTGGAAGTGAGAAGATCAGGTTATAATCCGGCCTTCTATATTGTATCAATGGCTATTCCGTGGCTATTCCGTTTAGAGAGTTGTGTGAGTGGGGAGTCTCTATGCTGAAAGGCGATGAGGGCAGGTTCTACAGAGAAAACCCTGTAGCCTACGAACACATTGTTGTTGCTCATGCGAGACGGAGCGTGGCTGCTGCTGTTTGTCGCCTAACTGCCCAGCAGTTTGAGCAGGGTGAGTCCCCTCAAGTCATTCTTGATACGGCCTGTGGTACTGGACTCATGACGAATGCTCTTGCTGAGCAGTTTCCTTCTGCCCAAGTGTACGGGGTAGATGTTTCTCAACCCTCTCTTGATTACGCTGCCAGTACAAAAGCGGATGGCATTCATTGGGTTAATGGAAATTTTGAAGATCTAAATAGCTTCCCTGATGGATCGGTTGATCTTTACACCATGTTGGCTGCCTATCGTCACATCCAAGATAGAGAGGCATTTTTCAGTGAAATTGCTCGTGTGCTCAGCAATAAAGGGGTTGCGGTCGTTCCAAAGATGGACATGTGGTGGTTCCAACTGTTGGAAGCTCGAAAACTCGCCACTGAAGCTGGTTTGGATGTCAGTGTCCAAAGACTCAGGGGTCAGAATGTACTTGTTCGGCCTTTCATCAATAGAGCTTTGGTCATGAGGAAAACTCAATAAAAAGTTCGACCTTCCAGTTAGGGTAGGGTGTTTTTGGTGTATGTGTAACCTGAAAAGATGTTGGCTCCACAAGTTGGAGGCAATTAGAACTAGTCTATTAGGTCCCTGTAAAAATTCTCTCGAGTTCCAATCGCTACGACAATGATGTTGCTTCTTACTTCGTATGCAACTCTGTACTGAGTTCTTATAAAAGTGAAATGATGAGATCTGAGGTGCTTGAGTTTCCCAGAGAGTAATTCTCCCATCTTGGGATTTTCACCTATTTTCAAAACTTCTTCGCGGATTTTTTCTTTTAGAGGCTTGTCTGCTTTTTTAATGAATCGATGCGCTTGTCGGAGGAAAACAATTTCCATGTTTTAGTTGAATGTTTCCTCAAATGAATACATTTCACCGGTACTTTCAAAGTGAGCAAGTTCATCCAGAATGAACTCTTCTTCTTTCTGTTTGAGTAACTTTTTAGACCCAAAGTAAAATTCTAAAGCTTTGTTCACCAATTTACTCTTATTTTCTTCTTTTTTCATCTTTGTCCAGTTGTCCTCCGTAAATGAAATGGTTGATCTTGCGGTGATCATAGAATTTGTTAGTTGGTTACGAATTCATTATATCGTAACCATGCTATGACTGTCAACCAAATGGCTCCCCGTCTTTGACGCTATCCGAACTTTTGTGCAACAAGAGCCCAACCCACTTTTCTGGGGAAGTGCACAATGTGCATGATGTTCATTGTAGTAAGTGTTATCTACTATTAGTTTTGCCAGCTAGTAGATCCGCTCATTTTATGGTAAAATGATAAGATCAATTTTAACGTATGGCAGAAAATGAAAATCCTATTGATTTGGGCATCTACAGTCCGCGCACACGAGAAATGTTGGAGGCCTCTGGGCTTACACCGGAAGACGTCCATGCGGTTGAGGCTATGAGCAGTGTTTTTCAGAGGAGAATTAATGCACTGTTTTTTGAAGAGGAAAGGGCACCTCTAGCTCTTATTAGTGCTGTAAAACATGATGAAAAAGAGTTTATGAAAAGTACACTTCACCAGCTTGAGTCTGGTCAGAATTTGGGGTCAGATTTAGCAACACGTATGCGAATTAAACCCTTGGTTAGTTTCTGCGGAAGAGACGTGAGAAAATGGACTATTCTAAAAAAAGAATGGGAAGGACGATGGAGGAGGCTAGATCTCGTTAATTTCTTAGTTGAAAATGTTGATTTATTTGCAGATCACGAAGAGCGCTTTTTCAAGCTGGTTGATTTCTTAAAATACTTTGACCATCCTACAAGTGCTTTTTCCACTTATAAGGAGTTCGCCGGATGCTTTAAGGTCATGGGATCTTGTGGGATGTTGGACCTTTTTTTAAATACCTGTTTAGAAAACAAAGAAGATGGCACTGCCCCCTTGAGGAGGGATAAGTATTATGGTCCGTGGGCTTTTCAACTTGCAAAGTTGAGCAAACTTTTTGTTGGCGATCAGGACTTCTTCTTTGAGCTGGCTGGTTTGGATCTCTCAAATCTTTCGGGAGCTGATTATGAAAAAGTTTATCAAACTGATAAGAAAAAATTTAGGGAAGTGATTCGTGTCTTGAATGATTTAGGTGAGATTAGGCACTCGATGGATGGGCATCACCTTTTGCAGATTGCGGTTAGTGTTGGTGGAGAGGGTAAAGTTGACGACTTTGAAGAAGCAGTGCATTTGGCAAAAGAATTGGAACAAAAATGTTTTAGGATGGGCTTTCAGTACCCCAGTAACTATGTCAGAAACGAAGCTTTTTATGGCGATCTACCTAAATTCAAGTCCTTTTGTGAGCTGGTATTGTTCCTTCAATGGTCTGGATTGCCTGATGAATTTGCTCGTATGTCTCAGGCTACTTTAGAAAAGAGTTTATGCTTTATAAAAACGAAACAACATTATCCAGAAGTTTTAAGAACTTGTTTGAGTATGTTTCTTGAGTTTGAGGATACTCTGAATGATGCTTCTATGGAGCTGATATTTCAGACAACAGTAGACCTTTTTGATGATGATTTCGGAAAATTGAATGATACTTGTAAACAGCTGAAAAAGATTTCAGGTCTTTATAAAAATGATCCTGAAAAATACAAGACTGTTGTTGAAACCGTAAAAAATTTGAGTCCGGAAAACTTCAAAAGCCTTTGTGAAGTTCAAAGTGCCTATGGAACGGATATAGAGAAGTTTAAAATTGCCGGTACTTTTGTGAAGTTAAGTTCGGTTGTAGAGGAAAAAACTCTTGCTATTTTTATCCAAAAATTTCAGCAAGATGGGGAGGCTGCGGCTCATGACTATTTGTCAGCATGCGTTGAAAAATCTAAAGGCATGATCAGTGGGTCAACTCCTGATGCTTTGCGAAAGGAGTCAGAATATATGTTTTCTGTTAAACGAGTTTTCCCAAAGGGAAATTACTCGGATCATGAGAAAAATCTTTCTTGTGGTGATCAGCTAGGACATCTCGCACAATACCATTTTGATAGGACAGGCTATCCAGTAGAAATGACTGGTCTGCTTGGCTATAAGTTGAAAGAGGGTGCTGCTGAGGATGAGGCAAAACTTGCGGTTTACCAAGAGCGACTAGGTAAGCTAAGGAGTTTTGTTGGTAGCCGTGGTCCTGACAATAAGGCGCTTCAAGGTGCTTTTGCAGAAAAAGTGGATGGTATATTCACTAAAAATGTTCATGAAACCTTTGGGGATTTAGAAGGATTGAACGTAAAGGAGAAAATGTTGGCGCTCTTTTTGACGGAAGTGATTAAAAGGGCTCAAGACCCCGGTTATAAACCAGATCCAGAAATTGTGGATCTTATTGTGGAATATAAATATGCTTTTGAGGAAGATTTGGAAGCTTACATTCGACGCACGGCCGATGAAGCCCAGCGTTATAAGGACACTGCCAGTCAGCACTTTACCCTCTGGAGAGAGCTCTCCACAGTTTATGGAGAAAACGTCAAACATGTTCTCCGTAATGATCTTTTTGCAGAGCTTAGTAGGGAAGGTGGGAATAAAACTGTTATTGAGGCAAGATTCGCATCTGCCTTGCCGGGCGCTGAAGAGTTGAAGTTGAAGGCGAATCAAACAGCCACTTTAGAGCAAACTTTTGATAACGAAAGGATCCCTTTAGAGAGAAAAGCTGCCGTAGTGACTGGACAGTGTCAGCGTATTTTTGGAACCAATATCAAGTTTAGTGGAGAAGATTCGAAGTTACTTTTTGAGAGGGAGCTACAAGGGGTCATTGAAGATTGGAGACAAGTTGGTCAAACGGCCAAAGCGTATTTTTTTGAAATCACTATTCCCAGACTATTCGCTTTACGTCAGAAGTATGTTTTTGATGTGAACGCAAAACTTGAAAACCTGCTTTCTTACGATATCAATCAAATCAATCAAGAGCTTGCTAAGTTTGATGAAGTTTTAGAGGTGGAAGCAAAGCAAACAGCTATGGGTGGTCCACGTCACAAAGAGGTTGAGAAGTCTGCAAAGAAACGTAAGATTCGAAGCTACTTTACTAAAACCAGAGAAACGGCGAACGCGAGGATGGGAGCATATCTCTGTATTGCCGGTGATAAGGAGATGTGGGCGAACCCTAACTACTTTGAGATGGTGATGAAGGATGAAGAATCGGGTAAATGTGTAGGTCTCACGATGCTTCTAAGAATCGATGCAGTAGATGGTAAAAAATACCTTTGGTTTGGTCCTAACCCCTTTGAGGGTTTTTTGGGTCAGGTCAGTTCGGAACAGTGTTATAGGCATCAATATGAAATGGCTGCTCGTTTCGCTCATGAGAATGGTTTTGATGGTGTTGTTGTACCTTCAAAAGAGGGGCAAATTTTGGGTGCTTGTACAAACAGGGGCGGGGATTTTCCTGAACTAATCAAGTCATCCAGGCTTCGTGATGAAGCTGGTCAGGTAAAAGTTGTTCAATTCGGCAAAGAGCACAAACTGGGTGGTAGTTATGGTTATACTGAAGGGGCTTTAATCTGGGAAAAGAAAGCAGCTTGATTGGAAAATGGCTCCCCCGATTGGATTCGAACCAATGACCCAGTGATTAACAGTCACTTGCTCTACCGCTGAGCTACAGGGGAACGTGCGGCATCTGAAAATGCAGGGGGAGTATAGCGAAGGCGGCGGGTTGAATCAACAGAAATTCGCTAGTCCATGAAGTAAAGTGGCACTCCGAGTCGTTGAATTTCCTTGGTTCGATAGTCCAACATTTTTCGTCCAACAAAAGCGACTGTGAGGGCTTTCTCGGTTTTTAGGGCAGTGATGTTGTCCTGCAGGAGGCCTCTTCGAGTGATGAATTCAAATTCTATGGACTGATTTCCTTCACTAGCCAATTTCTTTGACCATTTTTTGAATTCGCGTTCTGCCAGGAGACGGGTTTCCTTTTCACCCTTTTCTGAATAACTATCTTCCGGACAGTGGAGGACTACCAGATGGCCAATGCCGTTGCGAAGGGTCCATGCAATGACCTCCGGCAAACGTTTGACAAAAGAATGACCACGGGAACCCAATACAACAAATTGTTGATCTGGATGGTTTACAAATATGGAGCTTTCTTCTTTTAATTCGGTTGCTACCTTCAAAAGTCTACCTACGAGAGGTGTGAGCGGAGGTTCTATAATCAATGTCCCTAAAATCACCCACATTCCTACGGGCACTAGAGCTTCCATGTTGTCCCATCCCAAGCTGATGATGGTGACGAGCAGAACCGCAGGGATAGCGCCGGTTTCACGCACAAAAGAAATGAAGAGTAGTTCTCGTGGTTTCATCCGATTTTTGCCAATCAAAAAAGGAGAAAGGCTGATGAAGACGCTCAAGGGGCGAATGACGAACATAAAAAGTATCGCAGCTGTAATTCCGAGGGGGGCATAGGAGATGAGATCCTGAATATGGACGAGTCCTCCAAGGAGTAAGAAGATAGCGGGCTTTAAGAACCCTTCTATCATTTGATTGAAAAATCGTTCGGTGTGGTGGAGTTTTTTTGTCAGTACAAAGAGCAATCCGGCTATGAAAGCTGCCAAATAGCCACTGCCACCGAGTGCGACTGCAAGGGTAAAGATACAGACTGGAATAAACAGGAAGAAGGCAGCATCTGCTTCAAATTCCTCGTTGTGGCGCTCCTTGAATTTATGCAGAATGACCAGAAGTCCGTAGCCTAAAACACCCATAGTAATGCCAAAGAGGACCTGTTTCCCTAAAATCATGGCCGTTTCTATGGTCAGGAGTTGTTTGTATGCTTCTCCGACGTTTGAGAAATGGGCTTGAGTGCTCAAAATCCCAATGAAGGCTACGGTGAGTAAAGTGCCTGTTACATCGGTCATGGCGCTTTCTGAAAAAACGATATCTTTAGTGTCACGATTGTGAAATCGGAGATCACGAAGCACCGGAATGATGGCGGCAGGATCGGTGGATGCCAAAACTGCACCTAACAGGATGGCCACAGGAAGAGGGATGTCCATGTGAATCCATTGTCCCAGCAGGAGGAGAGCTGTAGAGAATGCTAGCGCAGTGAATGTTAATCCAATAAAAGATAGTGAGCAGATCTTCCAAAACAGTTTTTTAAAGTTGTTCCAGGGTGTTTCCAGACCTCCGCTAAACAGAATGAGGGTTGCTCCCAATCCCACGGTGGTGCCGAGAATTCCTTCATTTTCGAGTATAGGAGTGAGTAGCTCGTGTGCGGTGACTCCATAAAAAATGGCTATCACAAATGAGGGGACTCCAGTCCCGGCAGATGTATAGAATACTGCGAAGCTCAAACAGAAAAGGGTTGCGATCTCAAAGAACGTCCTCAGTAGTTCACTGTCATTCTCATGTGCAAGCATCGTAAGTATGTTCGGGCCAAACTCTGCAAAAAAATGTGTTAATGTGAGAACCACCGCCAAACGCAACCAAGGGAGGATTTTTTTTTGCATGGAATATGAAAATGTGACTCTGTTATTTTCGATAAAATCGTGCCAGAGTCAATATATTCAGTCCAGTCGTACCTTCCAGATTTCTCGGCTCACCAGTTGATCTTTGCGTTCAAAGAAGAGGCTGGGGCGAGCATGAGTGGAAAGGGGGATGATGGTGCAATGATCCTTGAGGATTTCTGGGAGTTTTTCTAGGAAGAAACGCTGATTGCCTTCTCTGTGATACGGGGCGGTGAAAACCATGACGGTGCCCTTGGGGGCGATTTTTTTGAGATTGGCAAAGAAGCCGTTGTACAGGGCCTGGAGCTCGGCGTGCACCTGGAGACGTTCGCCCTCTGGCAGGGGCTTGCTGAGGTTTGGCCCCAGCGTTGTTTCGGAAACGAGGGCAAAAGGTCCTGCTGGAAGGTCTTTAGCCGTGAGGTCGAGGGCATCTTTTTCAAAAACATAAGGGCTGCCTTCCAGTTGTCCTTCGGCCTTGATCCAGGCCATATTTTCTTTGGTATCGGCCACGCATTGCATAGAAAGATCGGAGCCTTGCACAGCAAAGCCCATGAGCCAGCCTTCTTGCAGCACTGTGCCACTCCCACAGAAGGGATCGTAAATGGTGAATTTGGAGTTGGGAGCGAGCTGTTCTACCGCTAAATTGATGAGTTCTTGGGCTACTTTTGGAGGGAACATCCCGTTTTTGGCGCTGCGTGCGGGTCGATCGTAATCTCGGTAAGAATAAGATTCGAAATCTTGAATGGCGATGGTTTTGACCATGTACCATTTGGTTTCGCTTTTAAAAAGGTGGAGTTCCACAGCGCCGGGTGCGAGTAGATTCTCATGCCAAGCCTGGACGGAAGAAAGATTTTGGAAATCTTTGTTCACAAAGCGAACATTCCCCAAGTCCTCCTTCAAACGATCCTTGGAATTTTTTAAGATCTTTGTCAGGACTTTCTCGGCCTTGGGGTGCATACTTACTCCAAAGCGAATTTTTCCTTCTTTTTTTTCTACACCTGCATGAACTCCTTTCACTACCCACTCCTCAAAGTTCAAAGGCATGTTGACAGATCCAGATTGCAAAATCTCCGTGATGCGCACTACGCCACCCAAGCGATTGAGATGCTCGATGGGATCTTTGAGGGTGGTCTCCACTACAAAACCATCTTCTACCTCATCCAAAATGCAATCAGCACCATGAACCGCCATAATCTCGGCTTTAGCCAAGCCTTTCCCATGTCCGGTCTGAAAAATGTATTTTTTTAGGGGTTTTTCCATATGAAGTTTCTCAAAGTGCTTCTCGTGCTCGTCTCGGTATTGCTCACCGTTTGGCTCCTTAAAGCAGAGTTAGCCTACCATGAAAGGCCCAGTTTGGAAGTCATTTCTCATTGATCTTGCTGGGTCGCACGCTTAAAGTAACAAAGATTTCCTAAACCCCCGTACAATGGCTTTTTCTCTCAACCGTGCCCAAGTGATTGGGAATGTGACTCGTGATCCCGAAGTCCGACAGACGGGGGGCGGGCAAATGGTGGCTTCTTTTAGCATAGCGACCAACTCCAGTTGGGTGGATAAAACGGGTCAACGCCAAGAGAAGGCGGAATTTCATAACATTGTGGTTTGGGGAAAACTCGCTGAGATTGCTCAAGCTTACGTAAAAAAAGGCCGCAAAATTTATGTGGAAGGACGTATGCAAACCCGCGATTGGGATGGAGAAGATGGTCAAAAGCGTTACAAGTTTGAAATCGTGGCCGAAAATATGATTTTGCTCGACCGCACTGGAGCGCCCAGTGGGGAAGGGATGGATGCTGGTTATGAACGCCAAAGCAACAGTCGCGCCATGAAGTCCGATGAACCTGCCGGACAAGCGGTTGCTGCGGAAGATGAAGTCACTTTGGACGATCTTCCTTTTTAAATCTTTCACTTTTAGAACCATGAAGACCCGCGCCCTTCTGCTCACACTCGCTTTACTTCTCACGTCTTGTGCCACTAAGCCCGACGCCGATACTTCCAACACTACTGATCCTATGACCGACTCTACTCAAAATACTAGCGATGAACTCTTGATTGAAGATGAAGTGGTGGGTACTGGTGATGAAGCGAAAGCAGGGGATACGGTAGAGGTGAATTATGTAGGAACTTTGGAAGATGGTACTCAGTTTGATAGTTCTTATAAGAGGAACCAAACTTTTAAGTTTGAACTCGGTGCTGGAGAAGTGATTGAAGGATGGGACCAGGGAGTAGCCGGCATGAAGGAAGGTGGAAAACGCAAACTCACCATCCCTGCCTCTATGGCTTATGGGGCAGCGGGCATCCCCGGTGTGATCCCTGGTGGGGCGACTTTGATTTTTGAAGTCGAGCTGGTGGAAGTAGACTAAAGAAGAAAAGCTTGTAATGGCTTAGATGAAACCTTTTTAGCTCTTTGTGGTTTAAGAGTATACTTTTAAATTTTTTATGAAAAACAATTTGATATTAATAGGTTTAGGGCTAGTGATTTTAGTGGGTGGGATTTGGCTACTTCAAATCCAGTCTACCGCGCGTCCCGAACCGAGAAGGGATGGGCCTTCTGTCAGTGATGAAGCAGACATCAGGGAAGAAATGGCCGATGATACTACCGAAGTGCCTTCTGAGGATTCCACTCAAAGTGACTCGACTGAGGGAGAGTCCACGGAAGAAGGCTCTGGATCTTCTTTGAAGGTAGAGCCGGTGATGCCTGATTTTTCTGTGCAAACAGATAGTGGAACCGATTCTGGTGTGAGCTCAGGCTGGGATCTCGAATCTACTAGAGAATAAACCAAAAGAGCGCTTTCAGTGTTCACTTTGCGTGCCATAATGGGCGATGCAAGAGGTGTGAGAGCGCTCTTTTGCCATCAACTCTGTAGAGAGTCTTCTGCTGCTCCGGGTGATCAGATGGAGTGAATCCAAGTGATCAGGGAGAGGAGTCTTTCTGTAGAGCTGAGCCTCAACTGCTGCATTTTGGTTTTTGTTTTTGGTACCCGAGGGTACTTTTGATTGAAATCGGCGTGGGATCTCAATCGGAAAACCTGTGACAAGGTCGGTAGCAGAGAGGGAAGGAGTCTGATCAGAGGCGGGGATAAGTCCCTTTCTCTCGCTGCGGTTTTCCTGTAAATTCTCGTGTGGCGCTTATGCGCTGAATCAGGAAAATCTTAATATTATAGCACAGTGGAAGACTTAGGACAAGCACCCGGGAAGCTCATTCTCATTTTGGGACCTTCGGGCTCTGGGAAAGGAACAGTGCTCAAGGCTCTTCGACAAATGCATCCGGATTATGTTTTCCCCTTATCGTGCACCACTCGAGAGCCTCGTCCTGGTGAAAAAGATGGAGAGGTTTACCATTTTGTGAGCAAGCAGGATTTTCAGGAACGCATGGGGCGTGGAGAATTTTTGGAGTGGGCCATAGTGCACGGAGAAAATTATTATGGCACTTTAAAAGAAGCTATTTTGAATCCGCTGCGTGACGGGAAGATTGTCATTCGTGAAGTGGACGTACAGGGACTTCGCTCCATCAGCGAACTCATCCCTAAAGCTCACCTTCGTTCGATCTTTTTAACGGTGAATGGCTGGGAGACCTTGCAGCATCGCATTTTAAAGAGGGCTGCTACTACCGAAGAGGATCTGCGTCATCGTCACGAAAGCTTTACTAAGGAAATGGAATGGGCTAAAGAGTGTGATGTGACCATAGTGAGTGTGGAAGGGGAAATTGAAAAACTGATCTCGGATGTGGAGAACGCGATTATGATTGATGTGCCTAGGCCCTGATGGTTTGGGCTACTTGTGGCACCGTGAGCTTTTAGGTATGCTTCCGGCATCTTTTGGTGGGGAGACCCATCAAAAATCCGATGGGGTGTCGCCAAGTGGTAAGGCAATGGACTCTGAATCCATCACTCGGGGGTTCGAATCCCTCCACCCCAGCCATTACGGGCAGTTTAAAAGCCTATGACCCACTTTCCTAGGGAGAAGGGGAAGCGAACCCTGGGCTGATTTTGCGTTGTGTCTTCTCTGTTGGGGTTTTTAGAAATCGCCGAATGGTACTAGACCTATTGCCCCGAGGAGCACGGGCATTAGGAGATTCTAGCAGTTGGAGTGTGGTGCTACTTCCTAGGCTTTTAGATCCTCGAGCCATACTTCTCCTCCTTTAAGGTAAAGTTGCCCGTCTAAGCACTGTAGAAACTCTCTTTTCTCTAGATGAGTTCCGTTTCTCAAGATGTATTGAATGTAGCCTTGTGTATCAATTTCCTTGGCTTCGCTGCCCATGGTTTGCTTTTGCATTTCATTAAACTTTTGGACTTCACGTGTCACTTTGCTGTGAATTTTCAGCTGCTTCGTTTTGAACTGATCCACAAGCTTTGCGATCGACCCGACTAGATCCTCTTCACGGATGTATTTTTCATCACATTTCCCTTTTCCACCGTACTTTGTGCATTTGTAGTAGACGTAATTGGTTCCGAATCGGTTCACGTGATTTTCTCCACAAACTCCAGACTGGCAGCCTCCACATTTGAATAACTTTCCATAGAAGAAGGATTTGCTACCCCATTTCGACTTTTCAAAGGTTTTCAGCATACTGTTTGCCGAATCCCATTGTTGTCTAGTGACGAGCGGCTTATGTGTGCCTTTGTACCAGTTTCCGCTACCCTCGGGGAATTCAAACTCTCCGTAGTAGAAGGTATCTTTGAAAACTCTGTAGGTCATACTTAGGGTTACAGATTTCCCATTTCTTGTTCGAAAGCCTTCTTTCGTTAGCTCTTCGTTTACCTGTCTTCCGCTGAGCCCTCTTGAAGCCACGTACTCGAACATTTTCTTAATGAATGGTGCTCTCTCTGGATCTACGATTATTTTGCTTCCGGCGGAGAAATTATTCGGATCTCTATAGAGCTTGTAGCCAAGCGGAGGAAGCCCAGGCCTTTTTCCAAGTTCACATTTTGCCCTTAAACCTCTCTTTACATTCTTCCCTCGGTTGTCGTTCTCTAGTTTCGCCTGGCTGCAAAGAATCATCAGTAGAAATTTCTCATTGGGGTTATTGGTGAAATTCTGGCCGTGCGTTCGGATTTCCAAAAGTTTTCCTGTATCCATTAAGTCCACCAAAGTGCCTAAATCTCCTGCATTTCTACTTAAGCGGTCTGGTGCCCATGTTAAAATGCCGTTGAATTTGCCCTCATCTATGTCCGTAAGAAGGCGGTTGTACTCTGGTCTTGTTCCAGTTGCCTTGGCACTCTTACTTTCTTCTCTAATCTCTACAATGTTCAGGTGATCTCGCTCTGCTATTGAAAGCATCTCTTTGATTTGAGAATCGATGCTCATCATCTGTTTTTCGTCCGATTCAGACGACTTTCTGGCATACAGGCAATACTTTGTTGAGGGGTCTAAAAGATCCGTTGTCATAGGAATGTGGGTTAAATCCTACCCACATAGATGACAAAACGATCCTAGCAAGGCTAGCTATCAATAGCTTTTTTTAATTTAAAGTACTTTGGTCCATTTTTCTCGAATAATTTATTAACTATGACTTTGATTCTTTTGTCTCGTTTGTACCTCAAAAAATTCTCGATTAACTCATCAGTTTCATAAAGTTCCATTTCTTTTGGAAAAGAGAAAAGAATTGCACTGGCTCGGATAAATTTTTCCTTGCCTCCTTGCTCCAGAGTCAATCTTAAAATGTCTCTATTGTACATAGATGGCCACCAATACATTTCATTTCCATCTGGCTTGAAATTCTCTTTATAGAAAGCATCTTCTTTTTTCAAGCAATCGATATAAAGCTCATACCAGAATTGGAAGTCTTCTCTTCTTTGCATCTCATCCTTAATGATCATGTATAAGAAATGGAAGATGTTGTGGTTAAATCTTTCAGAAAGTATTTTTAAATAATATTTAGCCACCTTTACCTCCTTTTTACCTTGATCGGTATCTCTCTTGGCTTCTCTAAGCATATATTCAAAGGCTGAAGCAAATCTGCTTAAATGACTTGGATCCTTACTGGTAAGGATATCTACAAGTTTCTTTTTAAAAGGACTATCATCAAACTCCTCTGAAGATAAATCATCGTATAATCCTTTCACACTCCAACGCCAATCTTCGAAACCATTTTTTCTGAATTCGGCAAAGAAAATAAGAAGATGGGCAAATTTTTCAACCACTTCATCACTTAGAGCATTGATCAGACTCAAAACTCTTTGAGATTCACTTTGATTGATTGCCTTGATGTTGCCACAGACGCCAGCAATTCCATCAACTATCGCTTTTTGTACATTTGAGCTTTCTTTACTTAATTTCTCTAGTAGTCCTATAACCATGGACTCAATTTTCTTTGAGCTTAGTAAAGCTTTTTCTAAATCTGGATTCAAAAAAAGCTCTTCCTTATCTGGCATTTTTGCTAAACGATTCTTACAAGCTTGTGAAAGCGGGAAACAACACATGTGAGTTATGTAGAGATTTGGATCTTGAGTTAAGCGTTCAATCAAATTTATTATCGTTTCGAAATAAGGTCTTCCTTCTAAAACTGAACAATTCATTAATGTCCAAGCGCACCAACCTCTCACTGTAGATATTGTATGTGGTTCTTCACCATTTAATATTCTTTGATGCTCGTTGTACTTAATACCTTCTCTGTCATCTTTTGGTAAAAGTGGATCTGGATCATCTATGAACACACTAGTAATCCTTAATGCTTTTGGGATTTTTTTGTGAATGGCTAGTCTGTTAGCAAATTGGACTAAATCCTCTCTGCTAACTTTAAAATCAATTTTCCTTGAGATTGACTTAATATCGTTTTTTAAATTTTCTAAGAGGGGGACGATTAAATCGTTATAAATTTTTTCTAATTGGTCTGGATTATCAGATTTATCACCATCATGTTGATTAAATAGACCGTGGGTTAAGATTATTTGCTCATTTCGTGTTAGGGCATTCTTGGATGCCAATTTATTGAGCATGCGGATCGTCCTTTCGTAGTCTTTATTTAAAAACTTTGGGATTAATTTTGAGGCATCATATACATCAAAACTATCGAAAGTATCTGAAGTAAATGCCTCATTCCCTAAAAGATTTTCAAATAATTCGAAGGCTAACTCAGGATTATTTTGTATCTGTTCGCCAATTCTTTTTTCTATGCTCACGAAAAATCGGTTGAAATACTTAGGATTTTTCAACCATTTCAACATTTGCTCTATAGCATCTTGTTTTCCTTTGCTCGCAAACTCACTAACTATTCTTTCGACAAACGGGCTTACTGGAAGATCATACTTTTCTAATGTAAGAGCCGTTAAGCTCCATTTTTTAAAATCTTCTATCGCTCCATCTGATAACAGTAATTGGTAAATTATATCTGCTTTATGTGGTATTCCTTTCCTTGATAAGACGAATTCTTTTAGGATGTTAAAGGCATCTGTTGAGTCCTTACCCTCTAGGTTTTTATACCTATTGAGGACAACTTCTATACTAGCTCTATTCAAAAAATCCGGCCTACTTTTGGATACCTTACCTGTTTCAGAGATACAATTTTTTACTATAAAAGCCCATGTTTTATTCGGCTTCTGCCTATAAAGTTCATTTAGTACTGGGGACAGGAGAGATTCCACAAAGTGCCTATCTGTAACATGACATTCGGCTCCCCAAGAAACCATCGTGCCTCCCATATGCTCCCACCCTTTAAACTCTAGTTTTCTATTAATTTCTTGATATTTATTTGAATATTGCTCTGAAAGGGCATCTTTTAAGTTTAAAAATTCTTTATCGAAATTATCTTTAACCCAATCTTTTAAGATTTTAAAAATTATCCGTGGTGTGTGCTGGTCAAAGTCTCCATCATCGTCCACTAAGTTGAATTTTCCTAAAATAAAATTATAAATTTCTTTCTTATTAGCAGGTTTCAGACTCTTGTACAGAGTCTCTAGTAAATTGGAGACTTGTTCTAAATGCCATATGTCTTGCCTTTTTTCGACATAGAAAGAACATACTTCTTTTCGATTTAAAAGGTTTCTTAAAATTGTTAGGAGATTCTCTTTCTTTACATCTTTAAATTGCGAAAGTTTTTCAACGATCTTTAGAGTATTAGATTCGAAAAAATCATCTCTAAAAAAACGGTCATGGGTTTTTGACCTTTCTACCAGGAAATTTGTTACATAGTCTCTGTTGCTTTTACTCATTAAATTATTTTCAAAAATTTCAAACAACCAAAATGAAGACCAATGAAAGTTATTAATCCTCCAGAGCGGATTCCATTTTTTAAGATTTACCTTACTTTCATTACGAATTTTTTCAAAAGCAAAACGAAGTAAGTCGACTCTTGAAGATAAAGCTGCGATTGATGATTCACCCCACGAAGATAAAGTCTTACTTTTGATGTCTTTTTCCAATTTTTCGAACCATTCCTGCATTTTCTTTTTTTCATTGAGATAATCGCTCTCTTTAAATAATCTCTTTCGTAAAGAATCAACTTCTGAGAAAAACTCTACCTTGGTTAATTTCTCGCCCTTGGCTGATTTGAAATATATCTTTTCAAGTAAGATACTATTTCTAAACTCTATGAACCTTCCTTTTGGGATCCAGAAATTTAGGACTTCTCCAAATAGTTGATTAACGATGTCTTCATTTTTTTCCTTGCTGACTTCCCAAATTTTAGTTTTGAAGAAAAGTGGTATTAACTCTTTCTTAATTCCAGCTTTAATTACTTTTTTTTCTAAATCCTCTCTTCTGTATTCCCCTTGCTCTAGCCAGTCCTTGAGCTTTTTCTGACCAGTTCTACAAATAATAACTATCTGATCATCTACATTAAAGGTTCCTCTCTTGTGTATTTTCTTCAAGATTTCTTTCAAATGACCTAATGTGAAAGTTTTTCCCCAGTCTTTAGACTCACAAATTATTCTATTTTCATTCGTGAATACTAAATCAAAATCTTCGCATTTTGCGCCTTCGAGTTCTATATAACTAAAATTTTCTCTAGCTAGTGATTGTAAAAATAGTGATAAGGCAGCCCATGACTGTGCATTTATGCCGGTATAGTTATTTGATCCTTTTTTGCTCATATTGCTTAGATTAATTCTGTACCTTCAGTGGGGATAAGAGTATTTTCGGAAATACTTTGTGTTTTTGAAATAGAAGTTTTTTTAGGTAACCCTCTTTTGACGCTAAAGGGTTTAATCTCACCAGAATTTTCTGTTACCCCATTTGTAAGGAGGTATTCTTCTAGTAAACTTTCTAATTCTATCAGAGAAAGACACCGATCTGAATCAATTGTGATACGAGATATGCGTTTGATTTCTTCGATTAACCTTGCTCCAAAGTTTAAGACCATTTCTGCTTTCAACTTATGCTTACCTTTTTTTATTTTCGTATAGAGTGCTTTCCTCAGGCACCCTTCAAGACAACAGTCTAGGTCATATTCTGACAAAAACTTATAATCAATCTCTAAACCTTGAGTCATTAGTCCGTTCATGGCAGTTTTTATAAATTTATCTGTAGTCTTTGTATATTTAGCAACGCCTCTTTCTTTTTTTAGTTTTTTAAATAGGAGTAGTAATGAGTTTTCTGGTTCTTTGGAAAATAAAAAAAGTAATCGTTTCCTTTTACTAGATACCTCGCTAATCCCAGCCTTTCTGATGAAAAAATCTAAAATACTCCAAATTTCTTTTGCGTTCGTATCGGCACGTGTTTTCGCCTGAAAAGCATTAAAGTTATTTGAAGTCCAAACTTCGAAATCTAATTTATCTTGCTCTGAGTAAATTTTTTCGAAGCTAGTTTCCTCTAAGTAGTGCTTTAGTAAAAAATAAACCGCACAACCGTCCTGATAATCGTAACCAATTCTTGCTACAACACCTCCGCTCATAAAACATTAATAATGTCTAAAGATAGAATAACCAATCATTTTGGTTTCTTCCATCTATAAATCCACCTTCTTAATCTAAATTTTGTTCGCTAAATTACTGAATTTTACAGTTCCTCAAAATCACATTCATCAAATAGTCGGGCTTTTCACCTGTTAAGGTAATTTGTTGCCCTTGAGTGAGACTGGCAGCTTTTTCAAGTTCCGTGTCTTCCAGCATACATTGAACTGTTCCGATTATATCGCCAGTTTTGAGGGAAACATACATCGTATCCAATATATCCTTTCCGATTGAGGTAATAGTCCCGCTGACTTCGATGGTTTTGCCTTTATACTTTTCATCTGCGGCTACTTGATTGCCTTTGTAGTCAGAAAAGAGCTGAGATGCGGTTACAGTCGTAACTTCTTCAACGACCTCAGCGGTCGTTGCCGTATCGGTTGTTGAGGTGCTCTGCCCCTCCTTTGGGCTTCCTAAGGCTGAAACGATGGTGAAGAATAAGAAAACACCGCCAATTCCTGTTAGGATCTTGTGACGTTTGAACCAATTTTGGTTCTGAGTGTGTTCGGTTGCCATACTTTCTTGGGTTAAAAGGTTAAGCTACAGGCATATTATCCGATTTTGGGTTATTATCAATCCTAAAATAGGATACTCTTTATGAGCACAATAGCTTCAAAAGAGTATCGGGAAATCATCGAACGCCTTATTAAGGCCAGAAAAGATGCTGGCCTTACGCAAGTAGAGGTCGCAAACCTTTTAGGTAAACCTCAATCCTTCGTTTCAAAAGTTGAAAGTCGGGAAAGGAGATTGGATATTGTTGAAATAAAACAGTTTGCAAGGATCTATAGGGTCAATGTTTCAGATCTTATTTAAACGAGCCTGCAACTCCCACGAGCTTATGCCCGGGGAGCTGCGTGAGTCTGCCTAAAACTGTTTGATCCAAATATTTCCAACAATGGTCTCGCCCTTTCCCAAAGAAAGAGTGTGGGCGTCATCTCCTCGTGAATAAGGATAAACTCGACTGATCTCTGCGATCATGGAAGTGAGAGCATCCGCAAGGTCATCGTGTTTTTCCGTGCCGAAGTCTAAAACTTGCTCGATAAGTTGCTCGGCTCCTTTCTTGGGAAATAACACTCTGCCTTTTTCAAAATGTAAGGTGCTGTTCACAAGACGGTCATGCTTGCTCAGACCCGAAACCTTCATTGGGGAAACGAAGAGGCCTTCGGCCTTCATCAATTGTATTAAATAATTTTGCGCAGCTACGTCCTCCACTACAAATCGAACCGTTTCTCTTGGGAACATTTCTTTATAGCGCTTTGCCTTGGCAATAATATTTTGCAGCGTTAGCTTTTCGTTGATGACAAGTGGAAGGATAAAAATCCTCATATTGTCTCCGTAGCCAAAGACATGGCAGGCCACCATTGCCGTGGAGTCAGCCGCATCTGATAGGGAAATGGCAGGGTCTATCCCAACAATGGTTCCTCTGTATTCAAATGGCTCTTTCTTTGGTTCCTTTGGCCATGTTAAAACCTTGATTTGTCGGCCTAAATAAAACTCGGGTTCCTCTTTATCTCCATGAATTTCAGGAAGTGTCTCATAGAAAGCGATCCATTCTTTCTTGATCACCTGATCCTTTTTATCAACCAATTGTAATAAATATTCACGCAGGAATACCTCTTCACGTCCAATGGTTTTCCTCAAATCTTCAATGTCCTTTTCCGTTTTAAACTTCTGTGGCCATAAGCAGTCTCCATTCTCATCTAAGAGCGGGTACTGTTTGTACACGCCACTCATTTCTCCTTCTGTTATACGAGCTTTTAGCCTCATCAAAAGCGAATCCCGATGAAGTTGGTTTCCAACCACCACGATGCGAGTGCCTATATCTCCGATCGGCAAAATTTCGCTCGTAAACCAGTCGTCGATCTTGTTTCTGCCGTCACGAGTTTTTACGCTCGGCGTACTTTCGATATCGTCTGCAATGATGAGGTCTGGACGATGTTCGTTATTTCTCATTCCACGCACAGACTGTTCGGACGAAGCTACTGTAATACGAGCACCATATTTTGGGATTATGAGAGTGGTGGCGTTCCACGGTTCTTCGATCTCTTGGAATGGCCCAAGGTCTGCCCTCAGGAGTTCGTTTTCTTCCAATACTGTTTTCAAGTTTTTTAAGTGTGTCCGTGCTTGTTCCTGCGTTTCCGAAAGGATCAGGACAAACTTCTTCTGCTGTTTCCCAAGAATTGACCAGATCGCCAGTGAGGTATTGAGGATGGTGGATTTTCCAGATCCACGGAAGGACATAACAACGAGCATTCGTACCTTTTCATCCTCGCTGAGTTGAAACATTTCGTGATGAAATGGTGCAAAGCCGTGAGTGATGTACGAGGGAAAATAAACCGAGAAAAATATTTTGTGGCTGTCTTTGGTAAGAGCACGCCGTGCATCTTGGTTTTTAACCAAGGAGTTAATGGTTTTTGGTGACAAATCATTCATATAAATGGTTGTTATTGATTAATCTCTCCTTGGTCCAAGGAGGCGAATTTGAGGGCTTTTTCGATGTTTTCTTCTTGCTCAGGGGTGAGCTTTTTTCCGATGGTCTCCAGTTTTCCTGAGAGTTCCACCCGAGTCCTGTAGTCAGGGTGTTGATTTTTTAGCCAGTAAATAATGGCGGTCATGTTGCCGTCCCTTATGGCCTTGATGAGCTGTGACTCTGCGAGGTCACTGATGAGGCTTTTACCTGTGCACATGGCTTCATCGGCAGCGTCTGCGAACTCAGGGTCTTCCTTGCGCCAGCGGTAGTAACTCGCTCGACCTACGCCTTCTTTTTCGCAGGCAATTTGGACTATGGGTGTTTTCTTGAGCTGCTCCACGAGCCTTGATTTATTTTCTTCCGTTTTGGTGGGGACGATTTCGTTCATAGTGGTTGGGTTACTTTTACGGCTTTGATACCTGTGAGTTTTTCGAAGCGGTCTATAATGGCCTGACAGTATTTCGGTATCAGTTCGACCGTGATGCATTTCCGCTTTGTCTGTTCGCAAGCGATGAGAGTTGAGCCTGATCCTCCGAAGGGGTCGTAGACGATATCCCTAAGGTTGGTGCTGTTTAGAATTAGATGGCGTAGAAGGCTTACGGGTTTCATCGTCGGGTGAATTGTATTTTTCTTGGGCTTAGGTGCAATGAGCACGCTTTTGTCTTTGTCTCGTATCGGTGGATGAGTTCCATGCCAGCCGTAGGCAATCAGCTCGTGCTGGGGGCAATAATCCAAGCGGCCAATGACAGCGCCAGTCTTCACCCAAATGAGGAGCTGTGAAAACTTGAACCCTTGCGTCCGTAGAGCGTCATCGAGACTGAATAACATCCGATCGCTGTTGAAAATGTAGTAAGCATTCTTCTTATCCAAGTGAGGCTTCACTATTTCCAGCCACCGCTCCGTAAAGCTTTGATATTCTTCGCTGGACTGAAGTTGGTCGTTTGCAATTTTGTCATGCTTCCCTCCAGGTGCTGTGTACGACACCCCATAAGGCGGGTCAGTGAGAATGAGTTTCACTTTCTTATCCTGAAGCAGGTCGTGGATTAG
Organism: uncultured Candidatus Peribacteria bacterium; assembly: GCA_964516995.1. Taxonomy (GTDB): domain Bacteria; phylum Patescibacteriota; class Gracilibacteria; order UBA1369; family 2-02-FULL-48-14. Next base: position 279,651 of record CAZFAV010000001.1, read on the forward strand.
ACCTTTATCCTGACTATTTCCGCAGAGGAGCAAGTGATCACCAAGGCGGAAAGTATCGCCGGGCTTAATTGAGTTTGATTGGTTTTTGGCCTGTAAGGTTTTCATGTCTGAGGAGGATTAAAGAGCAAAATAAAGGATCGAGCTCCACTAGGAAGCAGGTGCGTTTGAGCTGTTCGGCAGCGACTAGAACACTGCCACTTCCGCCGAACAACTCTAGGATTACATCTCCCGGCTTTGTGCAACGCCGGATGGCACGCTCGTAGAGCGAAGGCGGTTTCTCCGTCGGGTGCGAATAACTGGCAGAAGGAAGGCGTTTCTCCAGCCAAATGGAGAAGAGGTCTAGGACGTCACCATGGAGGCGATTTCCCGTCCCTAGCTCCTTGTTCATTACCTCGGTAAATGCCGTGTGATAATTTGAAAGGAAGGGCTCACCTCGGGTTCCGTAAATACAAGGTTCATAAACCTTGGAAAATGCGACTTGAGGTGTGCTCATCTGTGAGTTCTTGAGCCAGAGGCAGACACGCTTGTTTTGGATGCCGACTTCCTCATAAATTTGTTGAACGAGCCCTATCTGGCGTTCGTCGTTCCAACAAAAGAAGTGCGTGTTCGGAGTGGTGAATGCTACGGTATTTTGGATGCAAGTTTTTAGAAAATTCTTGTAATCCTCTGGAGATTTATTGTCTTTCACCTTTGTACCGCCGTATTTGCCACGCGTGCCGATGCCGTTTGAGTAATCCAGCCCAATATTGTAAATGGGGTCCATCGTCACGAAACTGACTTTCGTGTATCCAAGTAGGGTTTGGAGAGTTTCTTGCTTTGTGGAATCTCCACAAACCAAACGATGCTTTCCAAGTGCGTATAGGTCTCCCTCTTTTACAAATGGCTCTTTAATTTCTTTCAACTCCTCTTCGACATCAAAATCGTCGTCTTCAATCTCAAGTGAGTCATCCCAAATTTCCTGTAGGTCTATATCATCGAACCCAACGTCTAAGAGTAAATCTATATCGAATTCCTTAAGAAGTTCCATGTCGAATTCTCCAGTATTTCTATTAAGCCTCAGGTTGAGTTCTTTCTCTTTTGCTTCACTTGGGATTTTCACATAAAGTACAGGGATTTTTTCAAAACCTAGCTCTTTTGCAGCCTTCACTCTCTGATGCCCACCCACTATAATATTTTTTCTATTTGGTGCTGAGTTAACAATAACGGGACCGAGAAGTCCAAAACGTCTTATACTCTCTTTAATTTGTTCGAAAGCATCATCTGAAATCTTGCGAGGATTGTATGTTGCTGCATTCAATTCACTGATGGGGACGGAAATGATTTTTAAAGCGGACATAGCAATAGGGGTAAAGTGTTTTAACCCTACGCAAAGTAGACTAATTAATTCGATTAATTATTTAGATTTATTCGTGTAAATAACCTTATTTCTTTATAAAGATGTTATCGAAGATAATTTTATTTTGAGGTTTTTTGACTATAAAACTGTTTGCAATTCTCTCACTGACTCTGCCGTTTCTCTTTATTGCATTTTGAAGGTTCGATTTCAAATTTCTAATCCCTACATTGATTTCGTCTGGACTATACTCTGTTAGTTCATCGAGTGGAATGCCATCCTTGTGATCAAAACCTTTTTTTAGTAATTTGATGGGAAGCTTAGTTTTCATCAACGAGACAATTTCTTTGTTTCTGTAAAAAAGCTTAGCTTCGTTGATGTCTACAAAAATATACCCCTCATCGTCAGATTTTATGGGCGTATGAACTCGATGGTTTAAATCGTTCGTTCCCATTAACTGTAGCAGGTGGAAAGCACGAGTATTTAAGTCTTTTATTTTTCTTTTTGCTTCAACGACTGAGTTTTTGAGGCTTGATACAGGATGAATATATATTTCACATCTTCCATTTTCTACAAAGATAAAAGATTTTTGACCTGGATAAAGACTTTGTTTTTTTGAATCAGTTGCCTGAATGAAGTTTTCAATCCAATGCCAAGAGGGAGTTGATAGTTTAATCTTGTGTTCTAGTTGAATCCCCTGTGCTAAGGGTACCGAACAGAAATTCACCAGAAGATTAAAGTAGTCTTTAACAAGCGCCCGAAACTCTGAGGTGAAAATGAGTTTTTCATCCAATTCATCCGGCAACATGTAGCTTTGGATGATGTCGCATTTGTCTTGCAGTACTTTGAGAAAATCTGACTTTGAAATTGAAGGCATTTGTTGGAGAAATCTTTAAGTCAATCTAAATTGGTACTGATTGTTACTATATCATAGTAGCTTCTCCGTGAGTATTGTTGCCCTTTGAGAGCCGGCTCACCAAATCGACTAAACGTCCCGGATAGGGCACAAACTTAAATTCAACCGTACGATGATTGGCAGATAAATTCAATTCGACCTCCCCGTAGTGGAGGAGATTTTTAATGAGTCCATGTTGGTGTTTTTCAATTTCGTTTATTTCACGGATGTTGATATAGGCCATATCATGCCGAACATAAGGAAAGAATCGGAAGTCGATGACGCGACTGGGAGTTACTGCTAAGCCTGAAACCTGGAATGAGATCAGGTAAAGAAAAAGCCAATGATGAGCGACCAGAACAACCCCATAGGAAATGAAAATAACCACCATAGCAGCCGGATGAGCCAGTTCATGTAAATTGTTTCCTAGCCAAAATAAAAAAATCCCCAGTGCCAAACCCACTAGATATAAAGAAAAAGGCAGCAGAAAAACCATCCAGTGTTCCTGGAGAATTAAGAGCAAAGGCTCATTGTCTTGGGGGCCATTAGGTTTATTCATATTGTGAGTAAAAACAAAGTAAATCCCAGGGTAATCACTAGGATGACGACAGCGTAAAGTTTCAACAAGAAGCGCAAATCAGGTGTATCAATCTTCTTCTGGTTTTCGAAACCTAGGACTTTAGTTTGGCTCAGCATGTATGCTGAAACGTCTCTCTTAATAAGAAAGTACCATATTAACGTGAGGAAGTGTGAAACTGCTAGAATGATCCAAAGCATGATAGACATGATTTATTGAGTTACTATTTTCATAGAAGTTTTCTTAAGGGAAAAATATTTAAAGCCTTCGATCAAAATAAATTCAAGTGTAGCGATGAGCAAAATGATGCCCCAGTCTTCAAGACTGAGAGGAACAAAATGAAGGAAAGTTCCTAGGGGTGTATAAAGCGCCATAATTTGTATTCCAAGAGCCAGTGCAATAGCTCCCAAAAGCCAGGGGTTACCGAAAAAACCAATGGTAAATAAGGGCCTTTTGCTTCTAGTAGAAAGGGCGATGAAAAGCTCCTCCACAATTTCCAAAGTAACCACTCCTGTGCGAACGAGCGGCAATGGAGTCCCTTGACTTAATTTCCAGAAAAAGTAGCCCAAAGAAACAAGGAAGGAAGAAACTGTCGCAAAGATCAATATTCGCCAGTAACCTGTGAGGATTTGCTCTTTTACTGGCCGTGGAGGCTGCTTCATGAGATCGGGTTCTTCCGGCTCCATACTAAGCGCCAGAGCGGGCAAACTGTCCGTGACAAGATTGATCCAAAGAAGATGAATCGCGTGAAAAGGCAAGGGTAGTCCTAGCAAAAGCGTGCTGGGAATAAAAATAATTTCATCAAAATTGCTGCGTAGTAAAAGCACTGTTGATTTGCGGATATTATCATAAATGCGACGCCCTTCGCGAACCGCTCGGACGATAGTGGAGTAGTCGTCATCAGCAAGTACAATGCTGGCGGCTTCTCGCGCGACCTGAGTTCCATCGCGGCCCATGGCTAGCCCCACATGCGCTCCTTTGATGGCTGGGGCATCGTTCACTCCGTCTCCGGTCATGGCAACGATGCAGCCGTGACGTTTCAGCGCGTCCAAAATGGCTAGCTTGTGCAGAGGTGAAACACGAGCAAAAACAGAAACATTGAGCACTCGGTCAATCAACTCCTCCGTAGATAAAGCGTCCAAATCTTTGCCTTCTAAAGCTTCTCCTTCAATGCCCACTTGATGCGCAATGGCTCTCGCCGTTTTGACCTGATCACCCGTGATCATAATGGTTCGAATGCCTGCTTCCTTTGCCAGGCGTATGGAGTCCTTCACCCCTTCACGAGGAGGATCTTCCATGCCAAAGAGCCCCACAAGATGAGGCTTATCTTCGCTAGGTTCCTGAACCGCTGCCGCTAGAACACGCAGGCCACGAGCGGCCATTTCTTCGTTTGCCGCCAGGACTTCTTTTGAATTTAGATTCCCTGTGAGCTCAAGAATTTTTTCAGGCGCTCCTTTTAGAAAAATTTGCGTGCCATGACGGGTCTGCATATATTTCCCTTCAGAAGTGAAAGGTACTTCTTCTTCATCGATTTCAAGCCGTTCAACTTTGTGTTCCTGAGCGTAACGCAGCAGCGCAAGCTCGGTGGGGTCTCCCACATTGGGAAGAGCAGAGCGATTATTGGAAGCACCGATGAGCGAGAGGAGTTTTTGAGCCGACTCGGAATCTTCCGCAGGAATCAGCCAAGTTTCTACTACGGTCATTTTATTCCGCGTGATGGTGCCGGTTTTATCCGAACAGATGACATTGACGCTTCCCAAAGTTTCGAGCGCATCCAGTCTGCGCACCAAAGCGTTTCTTTTGACCATACGGCTGACTCCAATGGCAAAACAAATGGTGATGACAGCTGGAAGGCTTTCGGGAACCGCAGAGACGGCCAGACTTGCTCCCAGCAGAATCATTTCCTCGAGCGTTAGACCGTATAAAAATCCGATTCCCACTAAGATCACACATAATACTAAAACGATAAGCCCCAGCACTTTGCTGAGTTTTGCCATTTTTCGTTGTAGGGGTGTGGGAGGGACTTCCACTTCTGCCACCATTTTTGCGATTTTCCCGATTTCCGTGTTAACACCAGTGGCAGTGATTTTGACTTCCGCATCTCCTTTTGTTACAAAAGTTCCCGAGAAGACTTTGTTTTTTTGTTCCGCCAAGGGCAGTTTTTCATCTACTATTTCAAGTTGCTTTAGGACCGGTTTGGACTCGCCGGTGAGACTGGACTCATCAACTTCGAAATGAGAAACCTTTAGGAGCTCTCCATCGGCAGGAATCCGATCGCCTGCTTCCAAAATAACAATGTCTCCAGGTACGAGTTCACGTGCTGGAATGATGAGCTCTTCTCCACCCCGACGAACTCGAGCATTTGCGGCCGATAGAACTTTGAGGGCGGAAAGGGCTTTTTCCGCTCTAAATTCTTGTACAAAACCTAAAATGGCATTGAGCAGCAGAATGGCCACAATCACCAGGGCGTCTGAAAAGTTTTCTACTGTCGGACTTTTTCGTTCAAGAAAAGGCAGCAAGATGGAAAGCACAAGTGCGGCGGCGAGAATATAGACCAAAATATTTTGGAACTGCCTTAAGAAAAGCAGAATGAGTGAGCGCTTTTTTCCCGGAAGCTCGTTGAAGCCATATCGCTGCCGATTCTCGTTGATCTCCTGTGTTGTTAGGCCTATATATTCCATAAATATTATTGATCCTTGTTATCAATACTGAAAATTTTGTGAAGCCAACACCAAGCCGTGAAACTCTCAACCAAGGCGATCCAGGCTATAATAAATAGTATCCAGTTGACCCATTCGGTCGGGTAGCTGGGAGCCCAGGGGCCTAGCCACCAGAATGCGAGGGCAAAGCGCAGAATCCGGTCGAGTTTTCCAAGATTATGTTTAAGCATATTAAGGGGTTAAATTGTTTTTCCTTTCACTTTGTTTTCCGAAAATTATGAATAAGCTCTCTCCAGAAAAAGAACCCCATAACAGGATAGAAAATCGCTGTTATGAGGCCCGGGTAATAGGCTTGAGACACGAAAAGAGCGCCGAATATGTGGTGAATTTCAATGACAAAGATGAGACCGAAAAGAGCAAGCACTCGTAAAGTCCACTTACCTCCCAAAACGAGCAGAAACATTGGAATGAGAAAAAGCCAGAAAGGAATATGGCTTGCCCAGTAAACTGCATGGGGAATAGATACGAGGCGCTCGTTCCATGTCATCAGTACTGAGTCCACTTTCCAAAAACCCGTGACGATTTCCTCGATACCATGAGCAAATATGAGGAGGAGTGAAAGAAAAGTTATCTTTTTGAGTTTGTCGGAGATCATAGTTTGATGTTAGGCAATAAATTTATTGCTTCTTATTTTAGTCGCCATGTGAAAGTGCGTTTTTCAACTCCACCCACGTCTTCCAGAACAAGTTCAATGGAGTCGGCATCAAGCTCGGTTTTTTGAAAACTCAAGATTCCTTCTTTATGATGAGCTTCATTAGCGGACATTTCCCAGGAAATGGCGGATAAAATCAGCTCATCGTTTACAATCAGACTGGCCTGATCTTTCAGGTCTTCAGGGAGAGTGCCGGAGTGAGTGTTCAGCTCGACTTCAAAGTCCCAACGGTCTGTTGTAAGTGGCAAAATAGGAGTGATGCTTACAGTGATTCCACCTTCTTCACTTTCTATAGTAGCCAACCCTTCATTTTGTTCATTTTCTCTAACGAACCAGGAGAAAACCAGCACCAGAGCAATGGTGATAGCGAGAAAAACTAAATAAAAAGTCGAGGTGCGTTTCATAGTTGTTTTTTAAATTTTATGATTTGCCTACTGATGTAAATAAGCCCAAAACCATTGAATGCCAGCCCGACTAGGAAAAGCTCTTCTTGGTACTCTGGGATGACGGTTAAAGCTCCTGAAATTCCTAAAATGGGTATGATGTTGGCCAGGTAGTGGGCACAGCAGGAAATCATAGCTAGCGTGGTGCTGGTTCCTGAAACAGCGACCGCCTTGCCAGTGCCAGTGGGACAGTGATTTTTAATGCTCATCTTTAAGTAAGCATACAGTCCCACTTGTGCTCCAAACCCAAGTGCCAGAGGGAGGATGTAAAACCAAAACTCGCTAAATTGATCTTGGGCAAAGTCCCAACCAGAGATGAGGCTCACTACTGAAAAGAAAACTGTGAGAAGCAGAGAAGTGCCCAAGGCTCCCCACATAATGGCTCTGATTTTAAGGCTAAGTTGAGTCATGTTATTATCATTGATGTTTGTGCCCACCATGCCCTCCGTGTCCGAATAGGTGTATCAATGGACAGGCGAGTAAAATGAGATACGGCAGCACGGACAAAACATGTGACGTATGTGATTTTAAAAGGAATATAAGTCCAACGACGCCAACGATCAGCACTACTCCCCATGTTTTTTTTGAGAATTCCATATACTTATTAGGTTAGTGATTAAATGAGTTCCCCTTTTTTCTCAAGCATCATGTGGTGGATGGTTGCAATTTGAGCCCAAATGGCGATGAGGAAAAGGATGCCGGCGCAAGCTAAAGCATCTGCCTTTGTCACGCCGAATACCAGGTTATCGGCACCGCCAAAGAGGGTTGCTACAAATGTAATGACTCCGGCAAAGCCTACTAGAATGCAGGCAATGTGCATTAATTTTGAGGGTTTCATATTTTATGGGTTAAATGATTATTTAGTGACTGTACTGAGATGTTTTTCAGGATCAGCGACGAATTGATCCTTACACTCCGCGCTACAGAAGTAGTAAATTTTTCCTTTGTAAGCGAACTGGAGTGTATTTTCTGTCGGTTCTATTTCCATACCGCAAACCACATCTTTAGTGGCAGAAGGATGGCAAGTATTTTTTCCGCCACAACAGGATGAATTTTCCATATGTAAAGATTTATTAGAGATTAGAAACGTTGAATTCAGCCATCATCCCACTTTCCAGGTGTTCAGGGATGTGACAATGGAGCATCCATTCACCAGGATTGCTCATTTCCACCAGAAGCTCGACCGCCGATCCGGCGGGAATTAGTACAGTGTCTTTCCAAACTAAGTTGTTGGAAAGCTCGTCATCGGTAGATAAAACCAGGAAGCGTTGGCCGTGAATGTGGATAGGGTGCTGCATGGGATGCATTGTATCGTCCGGATTGGTAATGCGGATTTTTACAAGGTCTCCTTGTTTGAAATCCCAATCATCAATGGCTTCATTTGCTTTTTCCGTCTTCTCATCTATCAACTGCCACTCCAATGTATCTGTATTTGACGTGCTGTTCATCATGTTCATCGTATCTTCCCATTCGATGGGTTCACCATCGCTCATGCTCATCATGGAATCTTCCATCATTCCTCCTCCGTGCATGGAGTGCATGCCTCCCATACTCTTCATATCCAAATCAATGGTTAAAAATTTATCCGGTTCGTTTGTGAAACTAGTTCGGTATGGATCAATGCTCGCGATAGTGCTTTGGTGGGTTTTGAGTGTATTGAAATCGGACGCGTAAGACTCAAGCACTTCTTCCTCGGAAACCAGGAATGATCCCATGGTATAATTTTTCTCAGGTGTTTTATGTACGAGTGTAAATTCTCCTGGCTCTGCGAATAAAACTTCCACGATCGCGCGTTCGGAAGGCCCGAGTAAAACTTCGTCAGCCCACTGGTCGCGCTCGTAGAGACCGTTGTCCGCTCCGACCAATTTCATCTGTGCGTCTGGAATACTCAGATTGAAAACGCGTGTGTTTGCCGTGTTGGTGATGTAAAAGCGAAGAACTTCTCCTTTGTTAACATCTAAACTGTAGTCGGTGCTTCCGTTGACCAGCATCGTGTTGCCAAAGCGACCCATGAGGGTATGAGTGACTTCTTGAAGTGAGTAAGGAACGATTGAGCCGTCTTCGACAAGAATGTCATCGACGATGAGTGTTTCTTCTCTGTTGACTGGAGACCATTCATCCTCGGGACCAGATACAACAATGTAGTTTCCATAAAGACCCATGTCTTGAGCGTAATCTTCTCTTAAGTGCGGGTGATACCAAAATACGCCAGCATCATCGAAGCGCATTTGGTATGTGAAGCTTTCTCCGGTTTGAATGGGCTGCTGAGTCACATCGGGGACACCGTCAAAAGCATTATCGAGCCTTACGCCGTGTGAGTGAAGTGTGGTTTCAATATCCGTGTTATTGGTGAAGTTGACCGTGATGGTTGAGCCTTGCTGAACTTTTAGAGTTGGTCCAGGGATAGAGCCGTTGTAAGCGAGCATTCTATAAACGGAACCGTCGATTTCCTTTTCTACAAAAGAGGCTTCGAGATTGTAAGTATCTCCATCTGCTAGTTCTACGAGGGATGTACTTGAAGCCAGCGGCAGTTCAGTGACTTCTTCATCCTCTGTTTTATTTGTACTTGTTTGACAAGCGGTGAGCAGGGAAACACCGAGAAGGGCAATAAAAAGTGGTAGCTTTTTCATAGAATTAAAAAAGGTTAATAGATTTTCTCCCATGTGAGTCCACTATCCTCACTTTTGTAAACTTGGTTGTTTTCATCGATGGCATAGACCATCTGAGGATTACTTGCTGAAAAGGCAATAAAATAAAGAACCACGTTGGGTGTACCCACTACTGAGGTCCATGTTTTTCCACCGTCACCACTTGAGGCCAAACCTAAGGTGTCTGAAAAGCTTAGCATTTGAGCCCCATCTTTTGGATTTTGTGCCATAGAAATGACGATGCTGGACTTGAGTTGATTAGATAGTACACTCCAATTTTCACCGCCATCCGTGCTCATCCAAATCCCTTGCTGAGTAGTCGCGTATGCCCTTTTTACATCAGCCACATCTGCTACTAGTGCGATGATTTTTTCCGGCTGATTGTTCAATAGCGTCCATGATTTCCCGCCATCTGTACTTTTTTGTATTTGCCCACTGAATAATCCATAAACTATGTTTGAATCAACAGGACTCACGGTCATGGTGTGAAAATCAACTGGTCCATTTATTCCATCTGATATTTTTTCCCAAGTTTCCCCACCGTCCACTGTTTTTTGAAAACCAATGTTTCCTCCATAAGAAGGATGACCGCTGCTGTAGAAGGTTTTGGAGTTCATTGCGTCAATGGTGAACCCCATAAGATCGTTTGTGGTTTCGCCAATTCGATACAAATCTTGTTCGTTTTGTAGTAGAAGTAGCCCCTCATGAGTTGCGACATATACTTTATTAGAATCTTTGACATCCACCGCTAAACCGTGGGAATGGGAAATGGAATCAACTGGAGTCAGTGACACTGAAGGCTCCCTGATACCACTTTCCCACACGCTTACACCATTTGGTGCCTCACCAATGTCTATGGTTTTAATTACTTGATCGGTTTCGGTATTAATAATAGAGAGGTCTCCACTCACAATGTTCGTGATGTATGCTTCGGAGCCATCGGAGGAAAGAGCCACGCCGTGAGGGCCTTCACCTGCAACAATGGTGGCGACTACTGTTTTAGATTCTAGGTCAATCTTGTAAACTTTATCACTTGTAGGTTGATCAAAATAATAACCCTGGTCGGCCACATACACATAACGAGAGTCAGGGGTAGAATAGACTTGAACTGGCCCCTTGGCATCAGGAAGAGGAACCGTATTCGTTTCTTTAGTTCCTATATTGTATATTCCCAATTGTTTCGTGGAATACAGGGAAGCAAAGGCATACTTGCCGTCCGGAGTCACTCCGGTTTGTACTACGGCATCTTCAAAATCAAGGATTTCAAACGCTTCAGTTTCTAAGTTTAAAATGCCCATGCCTTTGGCACCCATTAAGGCAATGTAAGCGAAGTTTCCTTCTGGATCTAGTCGTAAGCCATGAGGTTCAGCACCTTCTGGAAGCTCAATTGTTTTTTTCAAGCTGTAGGTTTTCGCATCTACCACAAAAACTTTATTTGCTTCTTGCGCATTGGTGTAAGCCCATGCACTGTCGGGACTTAAAACGACATGAGCAAGGTGAAGGTCAGCCCCCAAATCTATTTGCTGAATGATTGCATCTGTCTGTGTAGAAATAACTACAAGCTGATCTTCCGTGCCAAGAGCATCCTCGCTGGAGTGCATTTCAGCTTCGTCCTCTTCCATTGCGTTGACCGTCACCCAAACTGTTGCTCCATCTGGAGAAACCTGAACATTGTGTGGCATTCCTGACAGGTCAATTCTTTTAGTTACCACGCCAGATACAGGATCTACTACCGCTACTTGATTATCATTTTCTACGGCCACATAGACTTTTTCAGAAAGCGAACTTTCTTCCTGCGTGTTTTCTAAAGTTTTTGACTGGCAAGCGCTCAAGATGAGTGAAGTGGCAAGAAGGAGTGAAAGTATTTTTTTCATAATGAGGAATTATAAATTAAATTTTACGCATCAAGTTTTGAGCGTTTTAAAAGGACGGCGTTGATGGCCACAATGACCGTGCTGAGGGACATAAAAATGGCGGCCAGCGCAGGTTGCATGAGAATTCCGTAAGAAGCCAAAACCCCGGCTCCGAGCGGAAGCGCAACGGCATTGTATCCAGTAGCCCAAAAGAGATTTTGAATCATCTTTTTGTAGGTCAGACGAGAGAGGCGGATGACTTTTACAATATCTCTTGGGTCATTTCTAACCAGAATGATCCCCGCAGATTCAATAGCCACATTAGTTCCTGCACCAATTGCAATTCCAAGGTCCGCTTGAGTGAGAGCGGGAGCGTCATTCACTCCATCTCCCACCATGGCCACTTTTGCCCCTCTTTCTTGCAATATTTTCACTTTTGCTGCCTTTTGATCAGGCAGAACTTTGGCAAAATATTCATCAATCTTAAGTTCTTCGGCCACCCATTTGGCCACTTCATCGTTGTCGCCTGTAATCATAGCTACTTTAAGCCCGTTTGCTCTAAGGGTTTGAATAGCCTCGCGAGATTCTTCGCGAATCACATCGCCTAAAGCAAGGGCACCTAAAACTTCTTTTCCACTAAGCAAGAATATGACTGTTTTACCTTTTTTGTTCTCTTCAGTGATTTCCTTTTTTATATTTTCAGGCATTGAAGCTCCTCTTTCCTCTAAAAGGCTCGCGCTTCCGATTGCGATTTCTTTTCCGTCTAGGATGGCTTTCACACCTTTTCCTGGGATTCTTCCAAAATCCTTTACTTCTTGGATGCTTAGATTTTTCTTTTTTGCTTCTTCTACAACAGCCCGGGCAATAAAGTGCTCGGAATGAGCATCCACCGCAGCTGCCAGTTGCAAAACTTCGTCTTCATTCTTGGCAGTGATTGCCCAGATTTTATCTACGCCGTATTCGCCTTTTGTGAGGGTTCCCGTTTTATCGAATAAAATCGTATCTACTTCGCGAGCTGCTTCTAAGGCAAGCCTCTGTTTGATCAGGAGACCATTACGAGCCGCCATGGTGGTTGAAATGGAAGCGACCAGTGGCACGGCCAAACCAAGAGCATGTGGACAAGCAATCACGAGTACAGCCACTAGACGTTCAGTGGCAAAGACAAGCCCGGCATCCGCAAAAAGCCAGGAGACAAAAGTAATTCCCCCAACCGTGACGGCAATGAGTGTTAAGTAAAAAGCGGCCCGGTCAGAGAGCATTTGAAGGCGAGATTTGGATGCCTGCGCCTCGGCAATCAAGCGCTTAACACCAGCAAGGAAAGTGTTTTCTCCCATTTTCATTACTTTTACCTTCAACATGCCATCTCCATTAATGGTTCCTGCGATCACTTCACTGTTCACCGCTTTGCCAATGGGTTTGGACTCACCGGTGATCATGGATTCGTTTACATCTGACTTTCCTTCTGTGACCACTCCGTCTGCAGGAATTTTTCCTCCTGGACGAACCAGAACAAGGTCTCCGATACTTAACTCTTCCAAAGGGATTGTCTCCGTTTTATCGCCACGAATCACTTCCGCACTGTCCGGCAAAAGTTTTGAAAGCTCTTTAAGCGCGCCTTGGGCACCCTGTACGGCTCGCATCTCTATCCAATGCCCGAGTAGCATGATGGTAATCAAAGTCGTAAGTTCCCAAAATAAAGTGTGCTCTAATCCGGCAAAAGTCGCGTAAGCACTAAAAAGATAGGCCGCGGTGATGGCGATGGAGATGAGAGTCATCATCCCCGGCAGTTTTGCCCGCAGTTCTCTAAAGGCACCGATCAGGAATACCCAGCCTCCATAGAAGAAAACAATGGATCCTAAAATAAAGCCTAGATACTGCGAACCCGGAAAACTTGGAGCTGTCCAACTTAATAGTCGCTGTGGGAGTTCCGAGTAGATCACCACAGGGATGGTTAAGACAAGGCTTATGTAAAATTTTCGGGCGAAAATATTTACGTTATGTCCTTCATGCTTGTTGAACCCCTCTTCCATATTATGATGGGCGTGTTTTGCCCCATCTCGTACCTCACTTTTAACTTTTGACGGCAGTAGGTTCATGCCGCACTGAGGACAGATCCCAGGCTTTTCCTGTTTGACCTCGGGATGCATGGGGCAGGTGTAAATGATGGTTTTTTCATGATTCATATCAATTGAGTTTAGCGATGGAAAGAGGTGTAGACTTCTATAAGTTCTTTAATGGCTTTTTCTTGCTGTTTTTTATCTTGCATTTGATGTTTAACGTGTGAATTCAAATGATTTTCGAGCAGAAGTTTGTCCAAGCTTTTAAGAGAGTTCTGTATGGAATGAGACTGATGGAGAAGTTCCGTACAATATTCTTCGCTTTCTACACTCCTCAGTAAGGCCTCAAGCTGGCCTATAAGGATTTTTACACGGTGTACCGATCTCTTTTTAATGATTTGATTGATCATAGGAAAGGGTTAATAGGCAATACCCCTATACCCTATTAGGTCTGTTGCTGTCAAGTATACATGTTTCACAAAAATTCAACTGCTTATTGAGTAATGTCAGAGCCAGGATCATTAGCAACAGGCTCAGTATTTTAAATATTAGGTTGTACGTTGTAAAAAAACCAAGGCCGACTGCGAAACCAAATATCGATATGACAGGAATGGTGCAAAGTGTACAAAAGACTGTAAAGAACCCGAGTAAAAACCCAAACCCCATTACAGAACCAGTCTTTACGTTTTTGATCATGGATTTCCTTTTTACGTAGAGGCGAAATAATCCGGATATTATTAACGCTGTTAAAAAACTGAGAAGAGCAGAAAAAATAAGATTTTGAAGGGTAAGTGCGCCACCGACAAGGCAAGCTGGAACTTGGCCAACTCCCGGCAAAAGCCTCATCACCAGGTAGTAAGAATAGAAAATGATCGCTGCTAAAGTTATGGTATACAGCCACTGCAATGGTTCTTCATGAATTTTTTGTAGTCCTTTCATTTTATTCAAACTTTACGAGAATATTTTGCTTGTCTTGAATGATAATTTGACTTGGATCTGTGTAACTTTGACCATCCACTTCAAAACTCACCTGGCCAGGGATCCCCGTGTTTTCACATAGGTCGCCGTTTTTACGTTCTTCTAAGTTGGTACTCGTAATATTCAACCCTGCGTTTTTAAAAAACTGAGCTAAGGTGATGTCTTCTTCGCTTAAAACGAGACCTTCAACGTGGACTTGATCATCGTCGTGACCATGGATGATGCTGTGATTTCCCGAATCGGTCAAACTCAAGGTTTCTCCGCATGCTTCATAGGAAATTGGGGCATGCCAATGGACTTCGGTACCTGTAACCGGATTTGAAACATTTTGAAAACTTCTTACAATGCCAAAAATAATGAGAAGAATGATGATCCCGATCGCTCCGTAAACAAGCGTATCCTGGACCCACCGTTTTTGAAAAAATGATGACATGAAATGCTGATTAAATTTTAGAAATTACTCTGGCGAGCTTTACTTCAACTTCAATCGCCAGCTGTTTTAGGTTTGAGTTGCCTGTGATTCCTACTGTTAACGAGGGGCGGATGGTAGAAACGTGAACGGCACCTTTCGCGTCTTCAAAGACAAGAAAGTTACACGGCAAGAAAAGACCAACCTCTTCTTCAAGTTCGATGGCTTTATATGCAGAAGATGGATGGCAGGTACCTAGAATGAGGTAAGGGCGCATTTCTTTTCCCAGCTTCTCTTTCATTTTTGCTTGGACATCTATTTCTGTTAGAACGCCAAAGCCCTCTTCCTTCAGGGCGGATTTTACAACCTGAATGGTTTCCTCAAAGGATCTCAGACTATAAGTGGCTATGGAGTAGTTGGTCATGTCGCTTGAGTTAGTGATTTTAAAGAAAGTTTTTTGTAGACTGCAAAACTTAAAAGCAGCAATCCTAAGATCCCAACATAGGGTCGAATGGGTTCGAAATAAGTGAGCAAAATTCCTGAACCAAAAAGAAACAGCAATAGTTTATTGCAAACGGGACATGCAAAACCAAGAAACCCAAATACCCCTCCAATACCGGCTTTCTTCACTGCACAGACGGGAGCATTGATACCCCAAAATAAACCCATCAGTACAGACTCCAGGCTTAAAAATAAATAATCAAACCAGTACAGAGGAGTCATGCGTTGGAAAAATGGGTTTTCGTAAATCGCAGTGACTCCGCCCAGTACAAGGAAGATTGCTGCTGAAATTAGGATGATTTTCACGAGCTCTTTGTTCGTCATTTTCATTTTAAAAGATCGTTAAGTACTTGCTCAAAAGTTTCGTAAGGATAGGCCCCCACCATGACTTGTCCATTGATGACAAAGCTTGGAGTCCCGTTCATTCCCGCCGCTCTGCCTGCTGCAGTGTCTGCTGCAATTTCGTCATAGTACTTTTGTCCTTCTTGGCATTCTCTAAAAGTACCTTCGTCCAAATTCAAATCTTTTGCATAGGAATATAGACTTTCTTCGGGTATTTGGACCGTTCCATAACCCAGCTCATTTTCTCCTTCAAAAATGAGATCGTGGTAGGCGAAGTAAACCTCGTCTCCACCCTGTTCTCGCGCACACTCTGCCGCATTGGCAGCGGGCAGTGCATCGGTGTGTCCGAGAGAAGTGAGTGGCATGTCCCGATAAACAAATTTCACCAAACCTTTATCGATATAATTTTCCTTTATTAAAGGCAATGTTTCATTAAAAAAGCTCCTACAAAAAGGGCATTGATAATCTGAAAATTCGATCATTGTGATTGGGGCATTTTCCGATCCAATGAAAGGATCATTATCAGCATCCGGTGGGTTCTCTACTTGTGCAAGCGAGGGCGCTTGAGCTTGATTTGTAGTTTGGGCAACTTCAATCACTTGTCCGTTTCCCAATTGCTGCCCGAGCAAAACACCAATCCCAACTAAAACGGGGACTGTTAACAGCGGTAAGATTTTTGAAAGCTGTTTTTTACTTTTTTTCATCATAAAAAGCGTTAAATTTAAAAGGAGTAGAAGTCAAAAACTTCACTCCCTTTGAACTACGCCTTTTGAAAAACGAGCCAGTGAAAGTGCTAATGGAGGAGAGTCGGAAAACTTTTCTCTGAATGTTTTTGAGAGAAGTATTAAACCTGTGGACAAATAAACAGGAATCCAAGTGAGAACAATTTGCGGGGCAAGATTATTTGGCAATAGTCTTGATAAGGTTGGGCTATGGATTGTGTCGCAGCAAGCTTGTTCAAATGAAATAGGATTCTCCAAAGCCTGGCCGTGCATTCCCTCCATGGATTTAATACAGAAAAATGAACCAAAGAGTCCGATGAGAAGGAATAGTAGAATTTTTTTTGTCATTTTTTTCACCTGTTTATTCTAGTTTCTTTTTGGTTCTAAAGCAATTTCAATGCGTAATAAGATTTGCTACAATCCATTCAAAAATGGAAAAACATCACCATAGTACGGAAGGAAACATCAAAATTGCATTTGGTATCAATCTTCTGTTCACTTGCATTGAACTGGTTGGAGGGCTATATACCAACAGTTTGGCCATTCTTTCGGATGCAATGCATGACTTTGGAGACAGCGTTTCTCTCGGTACCTCTTGGTATTTCGAAAGAGTGTCCAAAAAACCTCGAAGCGAATCTTTTACTTATGGCTATAAGCGGTTCTCGCTCATTGGTGCATTCATTTCCAGCATTGTCCTCATCAGCGGCTCGCTGCTCATTCTTTCGGAAGCGGTTCCCCGTTTACTCGCACCCGAACATACCGATGCCAAGGGCATGTTCATTCTGGCAGTTGTTGGAATAACGCTGAATGGTCTTGCTGCTCTTAAGTTGAGGTCTGGCAAAGCTCTCACCGAAAAAGTGCTTACATGGCATATGATGGAGGACGTTTTGGGCTGGGTGGCAGTGTTCGTGACCAGCATCGTGATGAGCATTCAAGACACCCACATTCTTGATCCCATCCTCTCCATTTTGATCACGTTGTTTGTCCTTTCTAAAGTGTTAAAGAACCTCAAAAGCGTGGTGAAGGTTTTCTTGCAAGGAGTACCTGATAACCTGAAAATCAAAGAGATCGAAAAGAGCCTGCTTGGTATTAAGGGTGTTTTGACTGTGCACGACTCCCATGTCTGGTCACTGGACGGGGAAGAAAGTGTTTTAACCAGTCATCTTATTGTTGGGAATACGCTTTCTGAAGTGCGTGCGTTTGAAATCAAGTGTGAAGCAAAGAAACTGCTTTCCCAATCTTATGGAATCCCTCATGCTACACTGGAGCTTGAGCGAGACAAGGAAAGATGTAACCTTAAAAAATGTTGATATGAAACACCTTTTACAAAAAAAAGCTCGGTTCCTCTCGTACTTTACCGTTATTTATAACATCGTGGAGGGTATCGTTTCTATTGCCCTCGGCATCGGGACTGGGAGCATTGCCTTGATAGGCTTTGGTGCAGACAGTTTTATTGAATCCCTTTCAGGCAGTGTCATGATTTGGCGGTTTACCCAGCGGACAGTGAGTGAAGAAGAGGAAGAGAGGATCGAGAAGAAGGCGGCAAAACTCGTTGGATACAGCTTCTTTCTTCTTGGTGTTTATATACTCTTTGAGTCTTTGAGAGACCTTTATCTTAAAGAGGGCCCAGAGCCGAGTGCTGTTGGGATTGTGATTGCGATTTTGTCCTTGATCATCATGCCGTGGCTAGCCCACTCCAAGCAAAAAGTTGGGAAGCAGTTGGGCAGTAAAAGTCTTGTTGCGGATTCACAGCAGACCTTCATCTGTACCATGATGTCCGTTGCTCTCTTTATAGGTTTAGGACTCAATTATTTCTTTGAGCTATGGTGGGCAGATGCTCTCGCAGGGATCTTCTTCACCATCCTCACTTTCAAGGAGGGGTATACCACGCTGAAGGAAGAAAAAATGTGTGACTGCTAAACAATGTCCTTTTTATACTGTCTCAAGTGTCTCATTTAGCCTGAAAGGCCACAATTGTGTCTCACGGCAAGAAACGGTAGGATGAGACAGCCCCAAGGGTACTAGACCCGACTAGCCAGCCAAAACCTTAATAATCAGTATGAAAGAATATATTCTTATTGCCACTGCAATCCTTTTAATAGCTTGTACGCAAACCGTTGAAGAAACTCCGAGCGAAAAAATGCCAGCTCAGGATGATTTGGAAACTTATGAAAATTCGCTGTACTCCACACAGTATCCTTCGTCTTGGGATCTCAAGGAAGAGCGGCAAGGAACTGGAGGGCCTGCAACAGGTCTTAGGACCGATTTCTATAATCTTTCTGTGGACTCGCCTGCTTGCCCCGATGAGATGGTTTACATTTCTATCGACACCGGTGGATGGTGGGATGCAGGATTCTTCAATGACTTTGATGCGATGGTGACATCAGACGAGATGTATGCAGGAATGGACCTTCAGCTTGGGAAGTGGTCAGGTGAATTGGTAAAAACGACTATCGGAGGAAATGAGGCTTACCAGGTGGATAGTTTGGGTTGGGAAGTGGGCTGTGACACGAAGGATTATATTGTCGAAACAGACAGCGATGGCCACTATATGACGATTGAAGTATCCGCCGGTACTGCTGCCGTGAATGAAGAAGTGGTTCAGCAAGTTTTAGATTCCATTCAATTCAAGAAATAGTCAAAAGGGTACTAGACCCGACTAGCCAGCCAGTATGCACATTAATTCATAAATTTTATGATTCGGTTCAAACAAAAACTTCTTCTCACTCTTGCGGTATTTCTCTTAGCCTTCGGTTTTTGGAATTCAGCTTTTGCTGGTATGCCTACGGGCTATCCAATTTATGGTTACAGTGAAGAAGAGAACCTATGTAAAATTAAACAAAGT
This sequence comes from uncultured Candidatus Peribacteria bacterium, assembly GCA_964516995.1. Classification (GTDB taxonomy): domain Bacteria; phylum Patescibacteriota; class Gracilibacteria; order UBA1369; family 2-02-FULL-48-14. Next base: position 298,626 of record CAZFAV010000001.1, read on the forward strand.
TCTGCAGAAGCTGCCATACAAGAAGACCTGACTGGGGAGTATTGGAATTTAAGAGAATGCCGTGTCGAAAATCCAAAGGTTTTTTTTAATACAGGATTTGGTATTGTCATCTGGTTTTTTATTTTTAGCTTGGCTTTTGTCTCCAACTTTTACATCTATCCTAGATTTCAAAAAAAGAGCGATTTGGAGAAACGTTCTGCGTGGTTTTCCGATTTGATCGTGCTTGGCCTTGCTGTATTTTTTATACTTTTACTCGAACACTATTTCTCCGTCCCATACGTTTACCATGATTATGGGTCAGATGTAGATCACATTATCTATTCGAATTTTATTCATCCCCAGGTTCCTACCCTTTATGCCCTTGCTTACGGTTCAACTACCGTTCTTAGAACTTTCATCCTTTTCCTTAAGAACAGCAACTTAAAAAAGTTAATGGGTACTAGACCCGATTAGCCAGCCAATACTACCCGCTACTCATGACTAGACTACTCAACTTTCTATCAACGATAAGTCTTGTTGTAGCTGTCTTAATGATACCTTTTGCTCCAATCTTGCTTATGTTTCACGTTGCTGAAACATTTAATGGCCGTGGTGGAGAGTTTTCTTCTTTGTTGATTTTTTTAGTTTCATATCTCTTTATCCTTCTTGGATATTTAAATATTGGAGTTCAACAAAGAAACAACTTATTTACTTTTATGAGTTTCCTTAATATTTGGGTAGTTATTGGTTTGATCTTTAGGGGCGAAACCGACCTAAATCTTAGTGAGAATCTCAGGCTCACTTTCTTAGTTGTTACTGTATTTGCACCAATACTTTTGGGTTTGAGTGCTTTAGATCTTCGCTCTCGTTTTGGTTGGACTGTATGGCCCTTTTCAATAGTCCAAGTAGCCATAGGGGTTAGCGTTCCTCTTGGTGCATTGCCGCTCCTCCCACTCTATGCAAGTTTTATCCTAGGGGCGGCACTTTTAGCTAAAAATAAAAAAACAACTTCCAATGTTCCTACTCAAACTTCACTTTAGTTTTAAAGGGTACTAGACCCGACCGGTCAATCAACTCCGGTTCATTTTTTAATTTCAGTTT
>CAZFAV010000002.1:0-270092 GCA_964516995.1 uncultured Candidatus Peribacteria bacterium
AGTCAAATGATGGTGTCCCGGGGTGGAATCGAACCACCGACCAACAGCTTAGAAGCCGTTTTTCACCTTCGGGAACCTTGATTATTGGCTCTCCTTAGCCATATTCGACCATCCGGATTTTTTGAGTCGGCGTTTATTCAACGACCAACAGCTCGTTTTTATTGTGCCGGGAAAGTCGCGCTTCGAAAAGACAATTGCGGCAGCCAGTTTTAGTACACGCTGGCGAGGTAACAACTTTCACAGCAAACGATTCTTCCTGTCTCTGGAGCAATCGTTGAATAGAACTCATTGTTGCATCCGGCGTTCATGCACTTACGAAACCAGAACTTTCGAGGATTACGCATTTCGTGCCGTTTGCTGCGGCGGCAGTTGAAGCACTCACGAGGTAATGGAACTTTCTTCTTTTTGTAGTATTGAAGCTCATGTACAGTGATTTTGTAGTTCTTTTTACACTGAGAGCAAGCGAGCACCGCGTTCACGATGTCATCACTTACGCCTTCAATTTTATCTGGCAGCTGCGTTAGAGTTTCTTTCCCGTAAGTGCCGGGCAGCTTGTCCTCCCAATTCCATCCCTTTGCTTGAACTTGTTCTTTGGTCATTGGGTAATAGAGCTGAGCGTTGGTTTCGTTGTACCCATGAGGACTGTACTGGATTGGAAAAAATTCGCCGTACTCGCCCGTCTTTTTCATGTGTTCAACAATTTTGGCTTTTAGAGCATAGTATTCTTCTTCTGAATACTGCTTGTTAAAAATGCAGAACTTGTTTCGTTTGAGTCCAACACAGCCAAAGTTTTCGTTGCTGTGATAGCAATCCCTGCAGTAAGTGAGGTTGGAAACTTGCGCAAGGACAAGGTGGCTGAAACGAATATTGTTGGCGTTGGTGCCCACCATTGAACCCTCGTAACAAAGTTCCATGTTGATGCCGTATTGATAGATGTCGTAGCAATCCTTGGCGTGCAATTGGACTTGGCTTAGATACTTGCAATCCTCAACATCGCTACAATCGAAGCAAAAGTGGGCATTTTTAGACTTGTAGAGATAGTCCCCCAAGCTGTTTTCGATCATCGCGTTTTGCAGATAGCGGAAAGGGTGTTGAGCCTGTAGTTCCTCGAATTTCTGAAGATATTTTTGGACCTCTTGGTACGAGCCGGTGTTTATATCTTTGATCAGATTTTTATAATCAACCTCGCTCAACTGTTGGTTGAGAAAACAGTATTTTTTATTCCGCAGTCCCACGCACATAAAACAATCCATGCAGCCTACGCAATCTCTTAAGAATGAACTTGAGGAACACCCTGTGCAATCTTGACACCATGAGAGGTTGTTACAGTCCTTTACATCAACGCATTCGTAACAGAGTTCTGAACCGTGGCAATAGTGAACGTCCACGGAGTCTTTTGCTTTCTTCACACCGTAACCATAGTAACAGTCTTCAGCAAAAGTCGCGTGGAATATGAAGTAACAATTTTTATTCTGCCCTGCGTAGTGCGTGTAATCGGAGTTGATGTCTTCTGGCTCAATGGCTACACAGATGTGAGGTACGGCCAAGTCGAGCTCATGAAATTGCTCAAAGAAGGGCCGATTGAAGTCAAAATCTCTTCCATAAGAAAGTGCATCCCAGCCGTCACCCCACCACGCTTGAGAAGCGTAAACCTTTCGTGGATTGGCTGGCGAAAATTCGCTAACGATGGGCTTGCCAGTGAGATCGCAATTACGGTTGTAGAGGGTGCCTTCGTTGCAGTAAGCCATTCGCCGCATTTCACGGCAAGGTGGGCACCACGTGGGATCGGGTACGTCAATGCGCTGATAGTAGCCTTGATCTTCTGGAGTGACCTCGAATGAAGCGGTGCAATTTTTACAGTTTTTTTGCATGAGTTTTTAATGGTGTCCCGGGGTGGAATCGAACCACCGACCAACAGCTTAGAAGGCTGCTGCTCTATCCACTGAGCTACCGGGACATGCGCTAGTTATAAATGAGATTGGAAGTAGATGTCTACGCTAAAAGCAATGATATTGTTGAGGCTGTGAAAGGCCACGCAAGTCCAAACCGAACCTGTTTTCTTATAAGCTTGGTTGAGCAAAAGTCCCAAAATAAAGAGTGGAATAAAGGTTTGGAATTGAAGATGGGCCAATGCAAAGAGAATGGCGGTGAAGATGCTCCCCACCCACGGCACCCAAGTTTTAACAAAAACACGGTATACAAAACCACGAAATAAAAGTTCTTCTAAAAAAGGTGCAACTGTAGAAACGAAAAGGAACCCCACAATAAGACCCACAGTATCTACACCGAATAAGGGCAGGTAGGAATCCTGCTGCTCGTAGCCCGGCAGCTTTAGATGCAGCTGAGTCAAAATGGTGGAAATGGCCACGATCAAAACCAGATAAGTGACGTACAAAGAGAAAATGGTCTTGAGGACTTCCTTCCAATCGATGCGAGCGAAGCCAAAATCCTTTAAATCGGTTTCATATTTGCTCACTACAAAGATCCACAAAGGGAAAAAGAGCACTACAAACTGAAGTACATATTGAATTAAAAAAGAAGCTATGGGAGGCAAACCTTTAATGAGTGAGGCTGCCCCAGGAACCAGCGCAAATAAAGCCGCAAAACCTCCGTAAAGGAGAATGATGAGCAGAAAGACTTTGAGGAAGTCTTTGAATTCAAAACGAGTTTCCACGCGGCGGGAGTGAAGGGTCTAAAGACGGCTCGCATTATGCGACAGTTTTTGTTAGATTGGAAGCGTAAAACCCCGCTATGATTGATGAAACTCTCTCGCTATCCAACGAACCTACCCGTGTTCAGCAGGCTCAAAAAATGAGCGATGAAAGTCAGACCGAAAACGTGCTGCGCCCTCAAAGCTTGGAGGACTATATCGGTCAAGCTGAAGTAAAGCGTAATCTGAGTGTATTTTTGCCGGCAGCTAAAAAACGAAATGAACCGATGGAGCATGTGCTTTTACACGGCAGCCCAGGGCTAGGGAAAACCACTCTGGCCTTTATTTTGGCAAAAGAAATGGGCGTGCAAATCCGCACCACCAGCGGCCCAGCTATAGAGCGGCCCGGCGATTTAGCGGCACTCCTCACCAACTTGCAACCCAACGACATGCTCTTTATTGACGAGATCCATCGTCTTCGCCCAGCAGTGGAAGAAATTTTATACAGCGCCATGGAAGACTTTTGTCTTGATCTAGTGGTGGGCAAAGGCCCCTCAGCCCGTAGCATGCGTATCAGTTTGCCCAAATTCAGTCTAATTGGAGCCACGACTAAACTTTCTAGCATCTCCTCCCCGCTGCGAGACCGTTTTGGGAATGTACTTAAGTTGGAGTTTTATGAACTAAAAGACATCGAAGAAATCATTAAACGCAGTGCTGGCATTCTAGGCGTAGAAATTGAAGACCGCGCCGCAGAGAGGTTGGCCGAAAGTGCTCGACGAACCCCTCGTGTGGCTAATCGCTTGCTCCGTCGCGCACGAGACTTTGCTCATGTGAATGATGGTGAAACAGTGACGCGTGAGGTGGTGGAAAAGACGTTACATCTTTTGGGAATCGACGGGCTCGGGCTAGACGCCACGGATCGCAAACTGCTCAGCACCATTGCAGAGAAATTTAAGGGTGGACCTGTTGGACTTTCTACCCTCTCCGCCGCCACCCAAGAAGAAGAAGAAACTGTAGAGGATGTTTATGAACCTTTTCTCCTGCAATTGGGCTTTTTAGAACGCACTCCGCGCGGTAGACTTCTCACCGAAAAAGTGTATCATCATCTCGGCCTCCCGCTTCCTAACTCGATGCTATGAAAATTTCTTCTTTTGCCCTTAAAGTCTCACTCTTGGGACTGGCAGTTTTTTTGACTTCCTGTGGCTCCGGTAATGGCCTTGGAGACCCACTCACTCGTGAATACAACACTTACAATGGAGAATTCAAATCCTTGGGTGCTGTAAAGGTCAACGACATGGTCACTCATTTATTCGAGGAAGACGATGGCACCATTTTGTACGCGTTCTCCGATCGTTACGATCTCGATGAAAACTTGAGCACTCGCGTAGAAGCTTACGGGATTGTGACCACATACGAAAGTCTCGATAAGCCTCTCTTTGAAGTCAAACGGATCGGAGAAGCGACAGAAGAAGTGGAGGTAGATGAAGATGTGACTACTGAAAGCTATAAAAACGCGGACCTAGGTATTAGTCTTAGCCACCCCAGCAACTGGACGCTTCGAACCGAGGATTCCACTAGAACTGTCTTTGACGGCCCTTTGCCCGAAGCTCACGAGGACTTGGTTAGCACAGGAACCGATGTAGCACCCGACACCAGCACTGCTTCTCAAACGGAAGCCCTACCTCAGGCCAATCAAGTAGAGTTTGTAAAACTCCCTGCTGGACTCAAGCTCAGCTCTGACCACACACAAGATGAACGCGCCGCAGAAATTCGCAGCTATGTGACCGCTCATTTTTCTGATCTCGTGGGTGTAACTGGTGACCTCACTTATGTGGGCACCGACCGCTTAGTAGGCGTCCGTTATAAGACTGCAGCGGGAGATATTTATATCTTTGTTCCTCGAGCTTCAGATCTTTTTGAGCTGCATTTTCACTATCTTGCTGCGGATGACACCACTCGCATCAACGACACCAATACTTTTACCAGTATGGTCGCCAGCTTCCGCTTTATTCCTGCCGATGGAGAGGAGGAAGATCTGAGTGAAGACAGTGAAGTCGACGATGAAAGCACCACGACCACGTCAGACGACGTCTCTGCTCCCACCGCTTCTCAAGTCACGGTGAGCAAATGGACTTCCCTTTCTAGTACTGCTTTTGCCTTCAGCATGGATATTCCTGCTGCTTGGTATTATGTAGGAGGGAGTACCGGTTATGTTTTTGACCTAAAAGAAATTGAAGACGTGAATGCAAGCGGAGTCGTAAAACTCAGCTTTAACACCAGTACCACAGAGGGGACCGTTCGCTCTGGAGACAGTGTCTCTATCACCAAAAAAGTAGAAAGCCGTTACTACACCTTAACAGGTTCAGCTGAATACGAAACGATCATGAGAACTATGATTGAATCAATAAAGACCATAAAAGCGGAATAAGGCAAAGGCAATTCCGTGAAAAAGCCCTCCCAATCTGTTATCATCTAAAGACCTCATAAATTCCCACTCCGTTTATGAACAATCCAGAACAATTCAATAAATTTACTAAGGAAGCCAAGCAAGCCCTGCTCGTGGCTCAAGAAGTCGCGAAAAAAACCGGTACCAGCTATGTGGGTACGGAACACCTTTTAATTGGGATACTTTCTCAAAAAAACTCTCTCGGGGCCACTGTGCTTCAGAATTTCGGAGTGACTCTAGAAAATGTGAATTTGGTTCTCAAAACGGTGGGCCGCACTCAAGTCGGTGCCCGAACGGGGAAAAACCCTGGCGGACTTTCCGGTTTTGCCAAGAAAGTGATCGAAGATGCCATTCGTAGTGCTCACGAATTCTCCCACCTCTTTGTGGGAACGGAACACCTTTTGTACGCTCTCGTTCTCCAAGAGAACACAGCGGCTACCGTTATTTTGGAGAATATGAAGATTTCTTCTGAGGACATTCGTCAAGAGTTGCTCCAAACTTTTGAGAGAATGAAAAATGCGCCCATGTCGGCGCAAAGTAATGGAGGAAATCTGCCTCCCAATGCTCAGAGCGTCAATCCCCTCGAGTTCTTCCTCAATGGGCTCCAAGGTGTTTTAGCTGGACAGGAACCTAAGGAAACTGGCTACGAAGCTAAAAAGAAGGAGACTAAGTCTAATACCCCTGCCCTGGATTACTTCACGAATGATTTAGTGCAAGAAGCCAGTGATAAAAAATTGGACCCTGTACTCAACCGTGATAAAGAAATTGAACGCTGTATCTCCATCCTCCTCCGCAAGACCAAAAACAACCCTGTTCTTATTGGAGAGCCCGGAGTGGGTAAAACAGCCGTGGTAGAGGGTCTTGCTCAACGCATTGTGGCGGAACAAGTGCCCGACAGTATGCTCGATAAACGCATCTTGAGCCTTTCTATGGCTTCCGTAGTGGCAGGAACCAAGTACCGTGGAGAATTTGAAGAACGTATTAAAACCATTTTAGAAGAAGCTGCCAGCCAGCCCAATGTGATTCTCTTTATTGATGAACTCCACACTGTGATTGGTGCCGGAAGCGCTGAAGGAAGCTTGGATGCTGCAAACATTCTTAAACCTGCTTTGTCTCGTGGAAAGGTCCAAGTCATTGGAGCCACCACTACCGCCGAATACCGCAAACATATTGAACAAGATGCTGCTTTAGAACGTCGCTTCCAACCTGTCATTGTGAGCGAGCCCTCTGAAGAAGATGCCATCGCCATTTTACGTGGACTTAAGGAAAGTTTTGAAAATCACCACAACCTCATCATTGACGATGAGGCTGTAACGGCTGCTGTTCGACTTTCTAAGCGTTACATCAATGACCGTTTTCTTCCTGATAAGGCCATTGATGTGATGGATGAAGCGGCCGCCCTCAAAGGGATGGGCGCCAAGAAGGACAATGATAAGATCAAAGACTTTCAACGTCAGCTCAAACAAATCATTAAAGAGAAAGAGGGGGCGGTGACGGCACAAGATTACGAACGTGCGGCGGACCTTCGACAGCAAGAACTTATCCTCATGGATAAGATTGAGGAGGAGAAGCATGTAAAGATTCCTCGTGAGATGCGTGGAAGCATCGATGGAGAAGACGTAGCACGCGTGATTTCTCGTATGACCGGAGTTCCTGTAACCAAACTCCTTAAAGAAGATGTGGAGCGCCTTAAGGACTTGGAAAAAATCATGCACGAACGCGTGGTGGGGCAAGACGAAGCCATCACTAAGGTGGCTACCGCTATCCGCCGTTCTCGTACCGGTATTTCTAGTGGGAAACGTCCCATTGCTTCCTTCATTTTCCTTGGTCCTACGGGAGTGGGTAAAACTGAGCTCGTAAAGACCATTGCACAAGAAGTGTATCACGACGAAGAAGCACTGGTGAAAATCGATATGAGTGAATTCATGGAACGTCACAACACTTCCCGCCTCACGGGTACTACTGCGGGCTATGTGGGTTACGAAGAAGGTGGCCAACTCACCGAAAAGATCCGTCGCAAGCCTTACAGCGTAGTTCTCTTTGATGAAATCGAAAAAGCTCATCCGGATGTCTTCAATATTCTCCTCCAAATCTTGGAAGATGGAGTTCTCACGGACGGAAAAGGCCGCAAAGTAGACTTCACTAATACGATTATCGTGATGACTTCTAATATCGGGGCTCGCAAACTTACAGAGGGGGCTGCTCCCATTGGGTTCAAATTGAGTTCCTCTGAGCTCGATGCTGCTCTCCAAAGTTTTGACCACAAGCGAGACGAAGTGCTTAAGGACCTTAAAGATCACTTTAAACCTGAGTTTTTAAACCGCGTGGACAATGTGATCGTGTTCAAACCCCTCACCCACGATATTATTAAAGACATCGTGAAGATCCATGTGGGCGATTTGCAAAAACGCATCAACGACAAACACCTCACGCTTGAAATGACTCCAGAAGGTTTGGATCGTTTGGCCACTGTGAGCACGGATCCTGATTACGGAGCCCGTCCCGTACGCCGCAAGATCCAGGAACTTTTAGAAGATCCTCTTTCTCAAGGTCTGCTGGATGGCCAGTTTGAAGCGGGAGATACCATCTATATCACTACCGAGAACGAAGGGGTTGTCCTTCGTAAAAAAACGGCTCGCAGCACTTCCCCAAAAGGGGTCAAGAAACGCTCTAGTAAGGCTAAGTTGCCGGTGGAAGGGGATTGAGAGGCTTATTCCCCTTAAGCTAGGAGTGTTGTCGGAGTTCTGACAACTGGTTTTTAACCTAAAAAATCGACCGGTGGACTGGCAAAGAAATTAAATGGGGTGCCAAATATAGATATTCATTTCCCATTTTTATGAAAAAATATCTTCAAAAAACCCTTAATGGTTTTATTTTGGTCTCTTTGCTTTGTTTTTTTTCAGCCCCCCCTGCTTTAGCCACTGTTCCCTATCAGAATGGCGAGCTGTTTTACACTCAACGTTTTCAGCCCAATTCAAGTTTCCTTCACTTTGAATCCGAATTGTCCGGGCAAGACACCAGTTCAACCGGAGCTTTTACTTATTCCTACCCTCTCTTCACTCCTCCTGGAAGAACCAATTTAGAGCCTCACTTAGCTTTAACTTATAACAGTCAAGACAAGAGCTTGGACAGCCTATATGGATTAGGGTGGAACTTAAATATTCCCTCTATTCAAAGAGTCAATAAAGATGGCGTAGAAAATCTTTATGTAGAAACTTATTTTACTTCCAGTTTGAGCGGGGAATTGGTGCCCATTTCTCTGAGCGATTCGATGCATGGAACTTATGCTACAAAATTGGAAAGTGGTGATTTCTACTCCTACTTCTACTCTTCCGTTGATAATTCTTGGAGCGCAATCTCTAAAGATGGTACTACTTATACTTTTGGATATTCCTCGGACTCGCGTGTTGAAAATCCTTCCGACGGCACTCAGATCTTCAAGTGGATGCTGGAAAAGATACAGGATAAAAATGGGAATTTTATTCGCTATGAGTACACCAAGAATGAGAATCAAATTTATCCTTCTGCCCTTAACTACACGGGCTATGGCACGAGTGATGGTCCTTTTGAAGTAAATTTCGGCTGGGAAACCCGTTCGGGACAGCAGTATGCTTATTCTGCGGGTTTTCGTGTTCAGACCGACAAACGTCTGCAGAATATTGAAATTCAGTTTGAGGGAAGCTTAGTACGTGAATATGAATTTAGCTACAGCCCTAGCGACGGAAATTTTGACCTTTTAGAGGCTATTACGGAATCTGCCATCTCTAGCGATGGGACGGTGAGTACAAAGCCAGCCACTTATTTTACTTATTCCGAAGTTTCTAAGTCTTGGACTCAAAAAACCGGCTATTACACCTTAGGAGGGGAGTTTTTTTCTCAAGGTAGCAGCGCAGGCACTTACTCTAGTGGTGGAAATATCTTGGATATTACGGGAGATGCTCTTCCAGATTTTTTCATGAGGAGCAAGGACTCTAGTTCTTGGTATCTGGAAACGTTTTTTCTAAACCGAGGTGATAATGCTCATTTAGAGGAGGTCGATGACTCTGAGTTCGACATCCCTTTGAATTTTTTCGACCTCGATATGAGCGAGGATCAGGGCGTACGTTTTGGTGATATCAATGGAGATGGATGGGTAGATTTTGTGAAAGCTTACCAAGGAAGTGCCAGCGGTGAGAATGGTGTGTATATCAATCAAAAAAATGGTTCTTGGGTAAAGGACTCGTCTTACACAGTCCCTGTCACTTTTGTTTTTGAGGAACCCTTAGATTATTTTGTTCGAGACCAAGGAACGCGCCTCATTGACATCAATGGAGATGGTTTCGCAGATTTAGTACATGCCACAGAAAATCATGGTTCAGTGGATCAGTATGTTTATCTAAACGATGCAGATGGTACGGGCTGGTCTTACACCAGTGATTATCATATTCCTGTGGGTTTCATTACTTACGTACCTGAATCGCTCACTTCTTCTTCGAGTTTTCCAACTGATAGAGGTGTAGAATTTGCAGATATGAACAACGATGGTTTGTTGGATTTTGTAAAAAATTATCAAGGAGAAAACGACAGCAGCGCAACAGGCTACATTCCAAACGGAGTTTACTTTAATCAAGGAGATGGGACTTGGTCCAGAAGTAGTGGTTACAATCCCTATTATGCTTTTGCTTGGACCAATACTTTCGGAATCACCGTGGACGCTGGATTAAGGCTTCATGACATCAATTCCGACGGCCTTCCTGATTTGGTTTATTCAAGTAAAACAGGCTCATCACTTAATGATGATGTTTATCTCAATACAGGCTCTTCATGGATTCAGGACAGCTCTTATTCTCTCCCCATTTATTATGTTGATAGTGGATATAACGGGGATACGGGAGTGCGAGCCGACGATATCAATGGAGACGGACTTTTGGATTTTGTCCGCTCAGGGTACGGGATGTCATCAGATGAATTTTATACTCATGACGGTGAAGTTCCTAACTTACTCACGGGCATCCAGAATCCAGAAGGTGCCACCTCTGTTATTACCTACGGTACCAGTGCAGACGACAGTGGTGAGTCTAACCCGCAACTTCCATTTGTAGTTCAAACGGTTACTTCCATTACCAGCAACGATGGATTGGGGAATGAAAGCACAGTGAATTTTAGTTATGAAGACGGCAGCTATTATTATGGCGACCAGATGCATCGATCTTTTGCTGGCTTTGCCGTTGTCACTAAAACAGAAAACGAGCGCACCACTGAGGTCCATTACCTCCAAGACTCCCTGGCAGAACTAGGACACGTCTATGAGACGGATATTTATGACGTGTCAGGACAACTGTATCAGAAGACGATCGATACGTGGACTACTACAGATTTAGGCTATGACAATACCTACATCTATAAGTCCCAAACGCTTACCATGAACTATGATGGTGGCAGCTCACATCGAGACTCAGCCGTGACTTACAGTTATAACACGAGTAACGGGAATTTGGATTCTACTATCCAATATGGAGAGGTTGAGGGTAACAGTGACGGTAGTTTTACCGATGTGATCGAACTCGATGAAAAAACTACTACTACCTTTAGTTATGCTTCTGACTCCATAGGAGATATAAGAAATAAACCTTCTCAAGTGCTCGTCACAAATGAATCAGGAGCTACCCTTAAAAAAACTCGTTACTATTATGATGGTTCGACTTACGGCAATGTAAGCGTGGGAAATCTCACACGTCATTCTGAGTGGTACGACATTTCCAGCATCTGGTTAAACATCGATTACACCTACAACTCTTATGGTCTCATTACTTCTGTTAGAAATCCACGGGCTTATTCCACCAGTTTTACCTACGACAGTTATAATCTTTATCCAGCCACAAGCACTAACGCCAAAGGCTATAGTAGTTCTACCAGCTATGATTACGCTAGTGGGCAAATTTCCATCCATACGGATGAAAATGGAGCTACCAATCAAAACGAATATGATGGCTTCGGCCGACTTAAAAGTATATCCCTTCCTGATCCCAACACGGGCACGCTGACCGTTCTTTCTACCATTTCTTACAACGATAGTAGTGTACCCATTTCTTCCACCACCACGACGACGGTAAATTCAGTAAGCTCCATAGCTGTAAATTATTTTGATGGTTTTGGTCGATTAGTGGAAAGCAACACGTTAGGTGAAGATGCTGTCTATTCTACTGTAGATTTTTGGTATGACGACTTTGGGAATCTAGAGCGGCAGAGCTTTCCTTATACCACTTCTTCTAGTGCTTTCGGACGGAGTACATCCGCATATAGCACGGAAATGAGCTACGACATTCTTAATCGCCCTCTCACCGTTACTACCCCTACTGGTACTACTAGCACCTCTTATTCTTTGTGGGATAAGACGGTTATAGACCCCAATGGAAACACTAAAGTTTATTCCTACGATGCAGCTCAGCGACTTCTTGCAGTGGAAGAGCAAAATGGGAGCGAAACTTATACCACCTTTTACACTTATGATCCTTTAGGACAGCTCCTTCAAAGCACAGATGCACAAAGCAATGTGCGCGATTTCCACTACGACAGCTTAGGCAGAAAAACCAGTGAAACCGACCTTCATACAAGTACTGAAACTTCCTATGGAAGTTGGACTTACGGCTACGATAAAAATGGCAATCTCACGAGTCAAACGGACCCCAGAAGTCAGAATCTTACATGGGCTTACGATCAACTGGATCGTGTGATTTACGAAGACTGGGATGGTAGTACAACGGCTCGTGATTTTACATATACCTACGACACGGGATTTCTAGGTAAGATGAAACTTTATAAGATCACTTCCAATAATAATGATCAATATGTGATCTATAACAATTACGATTATTTGGGTAATTCCAGTAAAGAAACCTGCTATTTCCTTAAACCTGGGCTCACTACTTACAACAGTTATATTTTTCAGACCACTTACGATCTTTTGAGTCGTCCTACTAAGGTCACCTACCCTGCCAGTGCACTCATCGTCAATTACAGCTACAACGCCACTGGCGCTTTAGAGAAAGTCACCCGCGGTGCCACCGGGGCTATCAATGTGATCACAGACATTGACTACAGTCCGGTGGGTCAAATTTCTTACATGGCTTATGCCAATGGAACTACGACTGCCAATACGTTTTCGGCTGACCAAGGCTATCGTCTCACACAGAGCATAAGCCGTGGGAAATATTCCACTTCTTTAACAGGGGCTTTCACTAGTAATATTCAAAATCTTGCCTACTCTTACGATGCCGATGGGAATATCACGAGCATCCAAGACACCTCTAGTGTGCCTACCGCTAAGACCGTTACTTATACTTATGATGAGCTCAATCGTCTTTTAACCGCCTCTACCACCGGGCATGCAGCGGGCAACTATAGCGAATCCTTCAGCTATGACGAAGTGGGCAACCTCACTTACAGGTCTGACGTTGGGGCCATGACTTACGACGGCACCGGACTGGGAGGAACCAATCCCCATGCTGTTACAAATGTAGGGGGCACAGCCTACTCTTATGACGCCAACGGGAACCTCACGTCGGACGGAACACACAGCTATACCTGGGATAAACGCAACCGCCTTTCTTCCAGCGGCCCTGAAACGTTTTATTATGATGTTTCTGGTCAGCGTTATAAAACGGCCGACAATTCTAGTGGAACGGCTGTCTATAACTATTATATTTCACCTTATGAGGAAATCCGAAATGGAGTGACCACTTATTATATTTTAGCAGGAAAGCAGCGCGTAGCTTCTGCTCAAGGAGGTACTTATAGTTACATCATTCCAGATCATTTAGGAAGCACCGCGCTTACCACCAACAGTAGCGGGTATGTGACTCAAATCTACGATTATTACCCCTACGGTTCTGAGCTTACGAATACACAACTCACTACTACGGATGCAGCATATTCCTTCACCGACAAAGAGTTAGATGACACGCTTGGCCTCTATTATTTCGAAGCTCGTTGGTATAACCCAACCATTGGAAGGTTTGTGAGCCAGGATCCTATGCAACTGACTTTTGATCCTAAAGCTAAGACCGGGGTGACTTCCCTACTGGCCGATCCTCAATCCCTGAATTATTACGCCTATACGAGGAACAATCCGGTGAATTTGGTGGATCCAACAGGGAAATTTTGGGATACCCTATGGGATGCGGCCAATTTAGTCTATGACATCTTCCTAGGGACTGAAGAAGACATGGTCTTTGACGCAACGGCAGCCATGATTCCTGGTTTACCTGCCGGAGCCACCAAAGCTGACGATGCATTTGAAGCGATCACTAAATACTCAGACGAAGCTGCAGAATTTACTGGAAAAGTAGAGGGTAAAATCATTAACACAATAGAAGATGCTTCAGGGAAGTCTTCGATTGCTCACTCAATCGCTAATGGTCATGCGTGGGATAAACATGTGATAAGGAACGGAGAATTTGGAGGACAGGGAGGAATGTTTAAAAATCAAGAAGAGTTCACAGGATATATTGAGCAAGTGATGAGTAATCCATCCGAGATGAAAGATATAGCTGGAGGCAAGAAAGCTTTCTGGGACAACTCAACCCAGGCAGTTGTAATATATGACCCACATAATCTTAAAGACCAAGGTACCTTTTTTCAGCCAAAAGAAGGTAAGGATTATTTTAATAATTTAAAAACCGAATAAAATTTGGTGTAAGATTAAGTGGCTAAATTCAGTTAATATTAATCTGCTCTAGATATGAATATTCAAATCGTAAAGACAACCGATCCTACTCAACTGAAAGTTTTGATGAAGGAACAATATATAGAGCTTTTACCTGGCCCTTATACTGGGGAGAGTGGAAATCTTAATTCTATATATTTTGAAGAAGAAGTTTTTGGTTTTTTTGAAACGATTATTGAACGTCATCATTCGAGTTATTCACACTACGCTTTTACTGAAATAGCAAAACCTATTTGGCTTAAAATTATAAAAGATTTAACAGAATTGTCTGAAGAATTGGATTTAACTGATGATAATCTCATTAAAAATAAAATAGGATTTATTTTTAAAGATACAGAAAGCAAATTTCTTAAGAACTTAGAGGTCAACAAAAGAAAACTCAACGAATTGACTTGTCAATTCGTTGAATGGATCCAAAAAACTCTTAGAGAGTACAATGTGATTACTATACTAGGGCTCTAAAAAAATCCAGAAAACTCTTACTTTACTTTTTTTAAGAAGAAAACATAAAAATGTCTAAACTAGCTATTAGAAATTATGCTCATTCAAAAAGTTTTTTCGATGATGAAGATTTTCAATCTGTGGAGGTCGTTATCTCTGTTTTAAATGAAGTTCTTACCGGAGAATGTGACTTAACTTCTCAAGGAAAAATATATTTGGAAGACAAATACGGCTACGTTAAATTGGCTCAAGAAATAGTGAATTGTGGTGGATTGGTTGAATTAGAAAATGGCAAAGATGTAAAAAGTGTCGAACTTTTTTTGCAAAACATAAAACCTATGGAAACGTCTGATTTTATTCAGTCAAATCATGAGTAAAATTCTTTCTTTAAATCAGGATGAAATCGAAACCATCGTTCGTGTGATAGATGTTCCGCTTATGGCATTTGGGTTAACTACACTTTTGGAGAAAACAAAATTGACAGAAAAAGAATGTCAAAGAATTAGAGATCTTTTTACAAGCTACAGAGATAAAGGCGATGACGTACAAATTTCTTTGCCTTTAGATGACCTTTCAAAATTAAGTTCTATTTTTGATGAATCGGCTGAAATAGTTGACCCCATAGAAATGGGAATAATTGTAGGATATACCTGGGATGAAGCTATGTCCCTTTCTAAAAAGCTTCATGAACAATTGAAGTAAAATTGTCATTTCTAAATTCCAGTGAGTATTTTTAGCTGTTTTCCCCTTTACATCTCCCTCAAAAATCCGTAAATTAGGCGAGCTATCCGCTCTCCCGCTTGTGTGAGTCACAGGAAGGACGGGACCGGAAGCTTACTACTCTTTAATTCCTTCCTCGTGCAAGTTCATTTATGGACGAACAAGTTGTAAAGACCAAAAAGGCAGTGGTGGTTCCTATGGAACAGCTGCTTGAAGAGTCCCCTGCTTTTACGCTCCCCGAAGCGGGTAGCATTGTAGAGGGTTCTGTACTTTCTATTTCTAAGAAACACATCATGGTGGACCTCGGAGGAGTGCTCACTGGTGTGATCACCGGCCGCGAAATGAAGGATTCCTTCGGCACCACTGAAGAACT
Source organism: uncultured Candidatus Peribacteria bacterium (assembly GCA_964516995.1). GTDB lineage: Bacteria > Patescibacteriota > Gracilibacteria > UBA1369 > 2-02-FULL-48-14. The sequence goes on from CAZFAV010000002.1 coordinate 15,335, forward strand.
TCACGTGGGTGACCAGGTTTCTGCCTGTGTGCTCGAGTCTGAAAATGAAGAGGGACTTGTGGTTCTCTCTCTCCGTCGCGCCAGCCAAGACAAGACTTGGGACAAGTTCATCAAAGCTTACGAAAGCAATCAATCCCTCAAGGTTCGTCCCAAAGAAGCGAACAAGGGAGGTCTGCTCCTCGAAGTGGATGGGATCAAGGGATTCATCCCTGTGTCTCAACTCGCTCCTCTGCACTATCCTCGTGTGAACGGGGCTGACAGCGCCAAGATTTTGGCTCGCCTGCAAGAACTTGTGGGGCAGGAATTCACCGTGAAAATCATCAATGTGGATAAGGAAAACGGTAAACTGATCCTTTCTGAACGTGCTGCCTTTGAACGAGAACGTTACGATGCGCTCTCTACTCTGAAGACCGGCGACACCGTGGAAGGAACGGTGAGCGGAATTGTGAAGTTCGGTATCTTTGTGGCCTTTGGTGGCTTGGAAGGTCTCGTACACATCTCCGAAATCGCTTGGGGACACGTTTCTGATGCTCACGACTTCGCTCGCCTTGGAGACAAGGTTCAAGTGAAGATCATTGGCATCGAGGGCGATAAGATTTCCCTCTCCATGAAGCAACTCACCAAGGATCCTTGGGAAGAAATTGAAAAGAAATACAAGGTGGGAAGCACCCTCAAGACCAAGATTTCTCGTCTCGCTCAATTTGGAGCATTCGTTCAACTCGAAGACGACATCACCGGACTCATCCACAATTCCGAAATCCCCGGCAACCCCGACGATGCTGCTAAGGCTCTCGAAGTAGGCCAGGCGGTGGAGGCTCGTGTGATCGAAATCAACAAGGAAGAAAAGCGTATTGGCCTTTCTCTCCTCGCAGAAGGCGAAGCTCCTGCTGAAAAGAAAGAAAAGAAGGCCAAGAAGGAAGAGGAAGAAGTGATGGAAGAAGCGGCTTAGGCAGCGTTACGGGAACCATTGAAAGGACCTTCTACGGAGGGATCCGCGTGAGTTCTCATAATGGACGATAAGGTAAAACCATAAAAGCCCTCGCGAGAGCGAGGGCTTTTTGTTATGTTGTGCTGTGAGAGAAAATTGCTGAGGAGGGACCCATCCACGTATGGCAATGTATGATAGAGGCACTCCTCAACAATTCCCTTTCACTCACGCGAGTTGTCAACGATCATTCATATAACTATACAACATAATCATTAGCATGTCAAACACTATTTTTGCTTTTGTCTTAGCCATTTGTGCCGTAGGAGGTCTCATTTTCTACATCAATAAGAAGTTCGAGGAACTGAAAACACCCAGTGACGAGAATAGCCAAAAGCTAATGCTGCAACTGATGGCGGACCTTCGAAAGGAGGTTTCTGAGGGACATGGCAAGAATCGTCAGGAGCTGGAAGCCAAGCTCAACCAGATGACTCTCCTGCTCAAGCAGCAGCACAACAGCACCACGGAAACGGTACAAACTCAACTCAAGCAAAGTGCGGCTATTATTGAAGATGTGACCAAAAAACTGGGCAGCCTGGAAAACACCAACAAGCAGGTAGTGGGCTTTGCAGAACAGATGAAAAGCCTCGAGAATATCCTTAAAAATCCAAAGCAAAGAGGTATTTTAGGGGAATATTTTTTGGAAACCTTGCTTTCTAATGTGCTGGCTCCGGGTCAATACGAAATGCAGTTTAAAATGAGCAATGGAGAGATTGTGGATGCGGCGATTTTCTACAACAAACTGGTGATCCCCATCGATGCTAAGTTTTCTCTGGAGAAGTACAATGCCATGATGGAAGAAATGGACAAAGAGCGCCGTGACGAACAGGAGAAAGCGTTTAAGGGCGATGTGAAGAAACGCATCGATGAAACCAGCAAATACATCCGTGCTTCAGAAGGAACCACTGATTTTGCCTTTATGTTTATTCCTGCAGAGGGCGTTTATTACAGCCTGATGGCAGCTACAGCAGGCGTGAATACGGAAAGTCTTCTCGAGTATGGCTTTAAAAAGAGGGTGATCATCGTCTCCCCCAGTTCCTTCTTTGCTTACCTCCAAACCGTGATTCAAGGGATGAAAGCCGTAAAAATGGAAGAATCCGTAAAAGATGTACTTAAAAACATTGAAACTTTGGGCAAACATGTTGGCGTTTACGACGAATACATGCAAAAACTCGGCAAACAGATTGGAACCACGGTGAACACCTACAATATGGCCAGCCGCGAATTCAAAAAGATCGACAAAGACGTCTACAAACTCACCGACGGAAAGGTCGGAGGACAGGTGGAAATGCTCGAGATTGCGGAAAGGACTAGCGAAGAGGCTTAGTGAGAAGTAGGTCCGGCGAGATTTCCCCCTATCCACTCTTCAGGAGGATTGTCCTTGCAGCTTTGATACGCTTGAGCGGCCAAGTTATAAGTCCAGTCTACTGCCTCGGTATTTTTATCATGTTCCGAATTAAAGGCTGTGTGAGCCCATTCATGCACTGCTACGCCCAGTAGCTGACAAGGATCAGCTTGAGCTTTTTTAAAAATTTCTGGCATAAGTCTTACCTGAGGAACTCTAGTTTTATCTTGATCTGCGTTTGTACTGCCCAATATACGGGGCCCAATACCGTCCTCTGATTGAAGTCCGCTGTTCTCAGGGCAAAAGAAGTTAGTTGTTTTAACATCAGCTAAAAAATCCTGCTCAAAACTTGCCTTATCTTGGTCCGAATTCAAAGGGCACTGGGGAAATCGATCACAGCTACGGAGAGCCATATCAGTAATCTCTTCAATATGGCTAGCCACCCATCCCTGTGCTATCTTCAGATTTTCATCTTGTTCTCGGGTACAAGGAGTAAAATTATTTTGGACGGTTGCGAACTTTGCTTGAGCCTCATCCCGCAATGCTTCATTCATCGCTAAAAGATCGTCCACCTTTTTATCGGACTTTTTTAATTCAACTGAGGGGCTTACTACCCCTAAACACAGCGCTGTGCACACTGCCGCATAGATTCCTCCTCGCAAAGCTTTCATTTTAGACTCATATCCCTCCAATCCAGGTTTGAAGAGCGCTTCCAAAATTTGTTCAGGTGTATCCATACAACTTCATTTTACAATATTATTATAAAATGTCAATTGCAAGCTCCCCTCCACCTTGCCTTTGAACCTGTTTTAACCTAAACTGGCTGGGCTTATGGCAACCACTTTAGCCCAACTCGCTTCCAAACTCGGTTTTACAGAGGCCGAAATGGAAAAAAAGATCCTAGAATTGGGCTTTGAAGCCGATGAATCTATTGAGGACGATTTGGCTGAACTCATCATTTCTGAAGTCCTTGGGAAAGTGGAAAAAAGTGCTGCAGAAGTTTATGATGAAAAAATCGCTCAAGAACAAGAGAAGGAGATTGTAAAAAGCCAGCGAAAGCAGAAAGCCGGGAAAATTGTAAAAAAAACGGAGTTCAGAAGGCCTGAACGGATTGAACTTAAGAAAGGCAACAACGAGATTGGAGAGCACATCACTGTTAAAGAACTCGCTGAAAAAACGGGAGTGAGCCCCGCCGTGCTGATTGGAGCCCTGATGAAAAACGGAATTTTGGCCAATATCAATCAAGTGATTGACTACGACACCGCGGTGATCATTACTGCAGATTTGGGTGTGAGTTTGAAGCGAGCCGCAAAGGCGGCGAGCGCCGAGGATCTCTTTAAGGGAGACCTTGAAAAGCTCTTGGGCGAAGAAGAAGCGGAGGACTTGAAGCCTCGAGCTCCCGTGGTGGTGGTGATGGGGCACGTGGATCATGGGAAAACTACCCTTTTGGATGCGATTCGGGACACGGACGTGGCCGCTGGTGAAGCTGGAGGGATCACCCAACACATTGGAGCCTACCAGGTGGAACATAAGGGACAAAAGGTTACTTTCTTGGATACCCCCGGCCACGAAGCCTTTACGGCCATGCGAGCTCGCGGAGCCCGCGTGACGGATGTAGCTATCCTAGTAGTGGCTGCTGACGATGGGGTCATGCCTCAAACGGTGGAAGCCATCAATCACGCCAAAGAGGCCAATGTGCCCATTGTGGTGGCCATCAACAAGATGGATCGCCCTGGTGCGAATCCTAACAAAGTGATGGGAGAACTGGTGGAGCATGGTCTACAACCTGAAGAATGGGGCGGACAAACGATCATGGTGCCTATATCTGCTAAAAAGCGTGAAGGGATCGATAAACTGCTCGAGAGTGTGCTTTTAGTGGCAGAAGTGTTGGAGCTTAAGGCTAACCCCAAGCGACCTGCTATCGCGACCGTGGTGGAATCTCATCTCGACACCAATCTGGGTCCGGTAGCCACCATCCTCGTGAATACGGGCCATCTCAAGATTGGAGACAATTTCATTGTGGGTCAAACCTTTGGACGTGTAAAGATTTTGCGAGATCATTTAAAACGTCCCCTCAAAGAGCTCTTTCCTTCTGATGTAGCTCAGCTGGCGGGACTCAACGCTCCCGTAGAAAGCGGACAAATCCTACAAGTGATGGAAACCGAAAAAGTCGCCCGTATGAAGGCTTCACAAGTACATGACATTGCTCATGAAGAACTCATCAAGTCCGCTGGAATGGGCATGCAAGAGATTTTGCTGCGCATCAAAGAAGGAACCCTCAAACTCCTCAAAGTGGTGCTCAAAGCAGACACGCAAGGGTCCCTAGAAGCAATCAAACAGGCACTCGCCAAAGTAAAGAACGATGATGTGGCCATTAAAGTGATTCATAGTGGAGTGGGAAGCATCTCTGAATCTGATGTGATGATGGCTGCTGCTACCCCTGGAACCATGGTTCTTGGATTCAATATCCCCGAGGGAGCCAATGTACAAAAACTCGCCGAACGTCTCGGTATCGAAGTGGTCACCTACAAGGTTATTTATGAGCTTTTAGATGATCTCAAGAAAATTCTCACGGGCATGCTCCAACCTGAAGTTTTACGCATTGAGCTCGGCAAATTCAAGGTTCTGAAGGTGTTCTTTACCGGCAAGGGTGAAATGGTGGTGGGAGGTAAAATTACAGAAGGAGTGATCCAGAAAAAAGCGAAGCTGCGTGTGATGAGGGACGGAGCGCAAATTGGAGAAGGAAATCTAGCGGGTCTTAAACTCGTGAATGAAGACGTGGATGAACTCAGCAAGGGCGACGAATGTGGAGTGCGCTACCAGGGTAAAATCACTTTGCAAGAAGGCGATATTTTGGAAGCCTGGAAGGAAGAAAAGAAAATGAAAACTCTATGAGAGTCCTGATCACCGGCGGAGCCGGTTTCATCGGCAGCAATTATGTCTACAGTCATCTGGAGGCCCATCCAGAGGATGAGCTGACTGTCCTCGATGCCCTCACCTACTCGGGTTGCCGCGCCAACCTGGCAGAAGCTGAAGCAAAGGGGTTAAAGTTTGTGAAAGGTCGCATAGAAGACCGTGAGCTGGTGCAAAAACTTTTTGAAGAAGGAAAATTCGATATTGTGGTGCACTTTGCGGCTGAAACTCACGTGGACCGTAGCATTAAGGACCCTGCCCTTTTTGTGACCACTAATGTGCTTGGCACCCAAACCTTACTCGATGCTGCTCGCGATTTTGGAGTGAAACGTTTTCATCATATTTCTACCGACGAAGTTTATGGAGATTTGGGATTTGGCTCTACAGATCTGTTTACAGAAGATACTCTCGTCAAACCCAGCAGCCCTTATTCGGCCACAAAAGCTGCCTCTGACTTTCTCGCTTTGGCCTATTTGAGGACCTTTGGGGTGCCGGTAACGATCAGCCGCTGCTCCAACAACTATGGCCCCTTTCAAAGTGTAGAAAACCTCATACCTGTGCTTATTGGGCGTGCTCAGCGCGACGAAGCTCTGCCCCTCTATGGAAATGGCAAAAATGTACGTGATTGGCTTTTTGTAAAAGATCACTGTGAAGCCATTTTGAAGATTTTAGAAAAGGGTGAGATCGGTGAAATCTATAATGTGGGTGGCAATAATGAGTGGGAGAACGTAGAAACGGCCAAACTGGTTCTTAAACTCATGGGTAAGCCGGAAAGCCTTATTCAATTTGTAGAAGATCGTAAAGGCCACGATCAGCGTTATGCCATCGACTCTTCAAAACTCATGAAGTTGGGCTGGAGCCCACGGACTTCCTTTGAAGAAGGGATGATTCAGACGATAAAATGGTATAAAGTTTCTCAAGATACGCTCTCTAATAGCACTCACGTGCTCGCATATGAAAGGAGTCATACTCGCAGGGGGAACGGGCTCGAGGCTCGCACCTCTGACCAAAGTCACGAACAAACATCTGCTTCCCATCTATAAGAAGCCGATGATCTATTACGCCATCGAAAAGCTCAAGCAAATGGGCGTCACTTCCATCTTGCTCGTTTCAGGCCGTGGCCATGCAGGACACTTTTTGGAACTGTTGGGAGGTGGGGCCGAGTTTGGTGTGAAGCTCTTTTATGAAGTGCAAGAAGAGGCAGGGGGTATTGCTCAAGCCCTTTCTTTGGCCGAAGATTTTGTAGGACAAGAGAAGTTTGTGGTGATGCTCGGAGACAATGTTTTTGAAGACGACCTCAGCTCTGCTGCCCAAGCTTTTGAAAATGGGAATGATCAAGCTTGGATCTTTTTAAAGAGTGTGGCTAACCCTCAAAGCTATGGAGTGCCTCGTTTTGAAGGGGAAAGGATTGTTGAAATCCTGGAAAAGCCTCAAATTCCTCCCAGCCCTTATGCAGTCACCGGTTGTTATTTTTACGACCCCACTGTTTTTGACATCATTCGAAAGATTCAACCTTCTGCCCGAGGAGAACTCGAAATTTCTGATGTCAATGATCACTATGTGAAGGCAGGCGTGATGGGTCACACTGTTTTGAACGGTTTTTGGGGGGATTGCGGTGAGTCCATTGATGGGATGATGGAAGTGGCTCATTACGTTCAAGCACACTTTAAATGAAGCTTTTCCTCTTAGGATCCATTGCATTTGACACCTTGGGCCGCTATCAAGGCCGCTTTTCTGAGATCTTTGCTCCCGAACTTTTGGAAGATTTAAGCGTATCTTTTGTACTCAGCCAAAGTGAGCGGCACTTTGGCGGCTGTGCAGGTAATGTAGCCTACGCCTTGGGCCTACTGAGGACCCCAGCTACTGTTTGTGGGGTGCTTGGAGTAGATGGCGTGGCCTATCGTAACCTCATGAAAAGTTGGGGTATGGACCTTAAGTTTGTAGAAGAAGGTAAAGCCGCTACAGCTCATGCTGTGATTGGAACTGATTTGGATGGGAAGCAAGTCGCCCAATTCATTCCAGGTGCTTTGGAGTCAGCTGGTGATTTTGAGCTCCCTTCACCTGCAGAGGCTGGGGATCTCTTTTGGATCGGACCAGAACGAAAAGATCGCATGCTCCAAGCTGCCGCTCAGGCGATTCAAAAGGGTTTGCGAGTATTTGTAGACCCAGGTCAACTGATGCATGTTTTTTCTGGAGCGGAGCTTTTAGAACTTTTAGAGGGAGCTGAAGCCCTTTTGATGAACCATTACGAAGCCCAAATTTTTGAACAAAAAACAGGTTTAAAACTTGAACAATTTCAAGAAAAAATTCCTCTTCTCTTTGTGACCCAAGGGGATCAAGGGGTCCGAATTATGCAAAATGGGAATGAAACGGTCTTCCCTGCTCCACTCGTTACCGAAGTGAACCCTACCGGCGCCGGGGATGCTTTTAGAGCAGGCATTTTGGCGGGATTTTTGAAAAGATTGCCTTTAGAAGCCTGCGCCCAAGCGGGAAATCTCTTAGGGGCAGCCTGTGTGGAGCACCTGCAAAGCCAAGGCTATGTTCTTAATGCAGCTCAAGTGCGTGAGCTAAAAACGCTTGGTTTTGCATAATGGGTGATTCCGAATTGAAGCGTGAAGGCTTCTTAAGCTTTTCTAAGTGTTTCTTTATATTTTTTTCGGTCCACTGAGTCGTTTTAAGTACATCCACTCCCCCTTGCACATCCAAATTTTCGAATAAAGAAGACACTTTTGAGGTGTAAGAAAGAGCCAAGATGGGTAAACCAGTAGCCAAGGCAAAAATACCCGCGTGCAGACGCATGGTGATGGCCATTTGAGATTTTTGGAAACCTTCAAAGGCTTGTTCTGCTGAAACAGCTTCGAAGACCTCTAACCCTGTACTGCGGAGGGCGTTCCACTCTCCTTCGTTGTATGCGTCCATGGAAATGAGAATGGGCTTCCATTTTTTCTTTTTGGCAAACTCTTGGACAGGTTTAAGAATACGACTCCAAGTGACCCCGTCCACTCCTGGCCAAGTTCGTAGAGCGATTAAAAGCACTGGTTGTTTTTCTACTTTTTTACGCACCTGTTGGAGCCAAGAAAAGGCTACGTCGGTTCCACAGCTACAGTCTATTCCCCAAGAATCGAGAAGTTTTTTAGAATCCTGGTCTCGAACGTGTATGGCCCTGGCTTTTTTAAAGGTTCTTTTGGCTAAAAATTCTCCTATCCAGCTTTTGAGCGGGCCTACACTTTGCCCATAGCAGATATAAGGTTTGTTCCATTTCACACATTCTCGAGCCTGTGCAGCCCAAATCCAAGGAGCTCTACGGCTTTCGGTGTCTACAAAGAGGCCTCCTCCTCCTAAAATCACTAGGTCCGCATTCTTTACAGCTTCCGTGGCTTGTTTGCGACGGCTTGAAAAACGGCTTCTTAGCCCGGAAGGGACAAATGGAACTTTGTGGAGTCCCTTATAAAGCTCTGGACTACTGGGATGGCCCCCATGAGTCACTGTGATGTGACCTTGGTAGCCTATGGCTTTTAAATCGGTGAGTATACCGGCCAAAATAGCATCGTCGCCTAGGTTACCGGCTCCGTAATTTCCGATTATAAGAATGCTTCTTGGACGCATTGCAAACGAAGTAAAGGGGCGTAGGACTTGCGATGAATAGCAGAGGGGCCGTGGACCTTGAGAGCGGCTTGATGCTGCTCGGTGCCATACCCTTTATGCTCGTCAAAGCCGTAGGCTGGATAATGGCGTGACCATTCTATCATAAGATGATCTCTTGTCACTTTGGCGAGGATGGAAGCAGCGGCTATGCAACGGTAAATTCGATCTCCCTTAATCACTGAGGTGTGAGGCAAGTCAAATTGGAAAGGATCTCGCCCATCGATCCAAAGCTCTTGAGGCTTTTGAGGAAGCTCTTCTAAGGCTCTTTTAAAAGCCAAAAAAGTGGCATGAGTCAGGCCGAATTTGTCTACTTCTTCGTGAGAGGCATGACCCAGTCCATAACTACAGTTTTTTATAATCTTGGAATACAGTTCTTCTCTTTTCTTTGAGGTCAGAAGTTTGGAATCGTTTAATCCTGGAAGTTTTAGCTTTTCAGGTAAAATGACAGCTGCAGCCACTACTGGCCCTGCCCAGGAACCGCGGCCGGCTTCGTCCATTCCCGCAACAAGATTTTTGGTAGATGGATTCTTCACTTCTATATCCTAGCGGCACAAAAAAAGACCCCCAAGGGGCCTTTTAAAATTTTGACTTTACTTAATCTATTTTTCTTCTGCAGGAGTCTCTGCTGCTCCTTCTTCTTTGTTCTCTTCAACGGGAGCGTTTTCTACTGCCTCTACTGCTGCTTCAGTTGCTGTTGCTTCTTCTACTACGGGTTCATCTTGAACAGGAGCTTCTTCAGCCACTACGGCTTCTTCTACAACTGGAGCTTCTACCTTCTCTACCTTCTTTTTAGCTCCCTTGAGGAATTTCTTATCTTCTTCGCTGAGTTCTTCATCTTGGAGACGAGTAGACTTACCAGCGAGGTCACGCATGTAGTAAAGCTTGGAACGGCGAACCTTTCCTTGCTTCACGATTTCAATCTTTTCAATGAGAGGGCTATAGAGAGGGTAAACTTTTTCTACACCTACCCCTTCTACCACTTTGCGAACAGTGAAAGTCTTGTCGGCCTTAGCGCCGGCATTGAGAGACATCACGAGCCCTTCAAAGATCTGAACGCGTTCTTTTTCACCTTCTTTAATCTTTTGGTGCACACGAACCACATGTCCAGGACGTAAATCTGGCAATTCTCCTTTAACGGCTGCTCCGGAAACGTGTTGCAATAAAGCTTGTGACATAGGTGAAAGATAGGCTGCCGTACTATACGGAGGCCGTGTCTGTTTGGCAAGAGGTTTTTTAGAGCTCCATTTGGAGATTATTGACCGCGATCACATTGGAGGGGTCTTGAATCAGATCTACTATGAACTGATCCCGACATTTAACTCGGTATTCGAAGTCTTCTCTCTTGAGTACGCTAAACTTAATGGGTTGAGCACTTTCCAGAGTATCTAGAAACTTTTCCAGGTTATTTTTATCAATATCCCCTACTACCAAAAGGTCTACCGCGGATTCTTTTTGAAGGAAAACTCCTGATAAAAGTAGAAATTCTACCGTTCCCATCTTAGAAATGCTCTTTACCAAGGCCTCGTTTGCAGGATTAGCCTTGATGATGATGTTTCTGAGCTCATTGAAGAGTACAAACTGTTTATTTACAGCATAGTACTTGTGACGATTCTTGTTGCGGCTCTTGAGTAATCCGAGTTTTTTAAGATTATCGAGCTCGCGTCGCACGGAATTGATCTGCTCATCCAGTTCACGAGTGAGCTCGCGCACAAAGTATTCTTCATCCGGACGGAGAAGAAAGATGGTGAGCAGTTTAACTCGAGCTTTAGAGGTGAATAAATGCTTCAGCATGTACACATATTTTATGCAAACTAGGCAGAAATGTATAATTTTTTAATTCAAATTGCAAGCAAAATCTTTATTTACAGGTTAAAATGGCTCCTTTAATTTTGAACAATTTATTTATACTATTACTCGTTTCAAGCTTTTATATGAACAATTTATTTATACGATAAAAGCCACCTGTTAAGGTGGCTTTTATAAGTTAATAAATTTTTGGCTCTTTTAGTCTTCTATATGCCCTCGCATGAGCTTTTTAAATCGTGCAGCAGCCTTTACTGTCTCTCGCCCCTCGCTGCCTTCGGCATAACGAGCCTCCAACATAGCCTGGAATTCAGGAGGATAGTTGCCCAAAATACGACTAATTTCTTCCTGAATATCTTCTTCGCTCACTTCTGGCTTTTCCATCTCCATCAATTTCTCTAAGCCCAAGCGAATCAAGGCTTGCTCAGCCGCTGCTTTGTGAAGTTCTTTGCGAAGGTCCTTTCCTTCTGCTTCCAGTTCTTTCTGATAGTCTTCCCAGCTTCTTTTTTGACGTTCAACATCTTTTTTGAGGCGTTCCACCATAAAATCAATTTCTCGTTCAATGAGAGATTCGGGGACTTCCGTTTCTACGTGTTCCAAAAGCACCTTGAGAAAGGCTTCCTCCAAACGATTTTCTTCCTGATGGCCTTTCTGCTTGAGAAGTTCAGATTTAATATCTTCCTTCATGTCTGCCAAAGTCTTTTCCTTGTCACCAGAAACTTCCTTTGCCCATTCTTCAGATGCTTCTTGTTTTTGACCTTCTTCCACACGATTGAGCTTGATATGGAATTTTACTTTCTTGTTTTGGAAGGCGGCAGAGTGATAATCCTTAGGGAAAGTGATCCAGAAATCTTTCTCTTCTCCTACTTTCATGCCAGCTACTTCGTCTTCAAAGCCGGGGATCAGAGAATTGGAGCCTAAAACCACTGGGTGATTTTTGCTGGACGTTCCATCCAGAGGAGCTCCCCCTTCATCAAATCCATCAAAATCAATCTCAACACGATCGTCTTTCTTTGCTTCGCGACTCACATCGGTCCACTTTTTGGAACGTTCCAAAAAGTTTTCGATTACTTCGTGCACTTCTTTTTCCTCTACTTCCACTTTTTGGCGTTTTACCTTAAGTGTGCTGGGTTCTTTTTTGAATTTCACTTCTGGGAACAAACTCACTACCGCTTCAAACTCTAGTGGATCAGGAGCGGTAATATTGATCTTGGGATAAGAAACAGGACGTAGTCCCTTTTCTCGAATGGCTGCTTCGTAAGCTTCTCCAATGGCATGATCTAGAACAGTGCTCATAAAGGCTTGCTCACCTACATGCTCCTTGAGCACTTCGAATGGGATGTGTCCTGCACGGAAACCGTCTATCTTGACTTGGTTTTGAAGTTCCTGAGCAGCGTGCTGTTCATGCTGCTTCATTTCTTCAGCACTCAATTTGATCACGAGCTTTACCTCGGACTTCTCTAGTTTTTGTATATCAATTTGCATGCGGGTTCGTTAAAAAACGCGGTCAGCATACCTGGTGTGAAGGTGTATTGCAATTCTTTAGATTATTTGCTATAATTATTAGATTTAAAAACAAAAATCCACGTATGGCACCTGGATCCGGCAATCCCGAGTATCGAGATGTGATGGACGTCAAAACGGACCTTATCGACCAAGGTAGGGACCTGATTGGTGAAATTGAAGAACTCAAATCTCAACAAGCGGCTTTGGTTCGTTCCATGCATCTTGATGTGAGCAACAGCCGTCGAGATATCACTCACGCTGAAGACGATCCCACCTGGAAGGCCCTCCAAGAACAAATCGACGCCAAACAGATCGTTTTGGACAATTTGGCCGATGATTGGGTGGATGCCACTAGCACCCAACTGTTTAAAGGAACGCGTGACGGATTCTACACCAAAGCAGAACGTGCTTACTTTGACCAAACTCATCCAGAGGATCCCAGTGAGGACTTTAGTGTTTTTGATAAAAAAAGAAAGACCGAAGCTTCACCTACTACCGAGCGGGCTGCAACGGATGGAGTGAGCGACCGCGGACACCGAACAGAAGTGGTGGTTCAAACTCATATGGATATTGTTGATTTACGCAAGCAAGTGGACCAGTTCCGTCGTGACAATGAAAGCGTGAGCCACACGGCTCAAAGTCTTTTGGAGGCTGGCCTTTCCCCTGTGGATCTGCTCAGTAGCGATCTCTCTAAACAAGAACGAGCGATCAATGCGGCTTTTGTAACTAATCCTTTGCTCGCGCGTTACCTTATTATAGAGCTTTCCAATCCAGAATCGGCCAATCATAAGGCGATTTTGGCTACTTTGGAGGAGATGCGTGGTCTTCTCAGCCAAGCTTATGATTTCCAACGTACTGCTAAAGAAGCTAAGGAAAGAGTGGAACAAGCTACTATAGAAGGAACCCTCACTAATAAAGTGGGCTCTGCCGTGAAGGCTCTGGGGAAAGATCCAGTGGCCCTTACTGCCTTTATTGGAGCGCTCGTGGGTCTTGGCGTGCTTTACTATAATAGTGAAGAAGGAACCAAAAAGACCGTTAAGAGCATGCTCGGATGGGGAGCCGCCATTGTGGGCGGTACTTACCTCACCGATTTCCTCTGGAAAAAAATGGATGATCGTCACCGTGGTCTCTTTGACCGCCTCGGTATGAGTCCTGGTGACTTGGTGGCTCCAGAAATCGTAGAAAAAGCAAAAGCTTCTATGGTAGCGGCTGGTTTCCCAGAAACTGACCAACAGTCGGCCATGGATTATGCACGTATCTTCAACCTAGAAGTTCCTGCAGTGAATGAAGCCTTTAACCAGGCCCTCAGCAACGGAAAACGAGAAGTCGATCCTCGCGTGCTGCAAGCCGCTGGTCTTGATGCAGCTTCCGCTAAACGTATCGATGGAGCTTCCTTATATAAGGCACTCGAACATTTCTACGGCACGCTTTGTTACAATGCGGCTATAAAAGAGCCTGGTACTCCCACTGGGAATACTTTGGATGAAAAACTCCACATTGGTTTGGACTACGCTCGCTCTCACTTCCCTCGAGTCAAGATGTCTAATGCTCTTTGGATCCTTGGTCCTCACCAAGACCTAGAAGCACTTAAGGGAGTAACGCCTAAACCCTCTCCTTCTGGAGTAGCGGGCGGCGTGGGAACCGGTCCTACCGAAGTACGAGTAGGAATCGAAGGCATCCCAGATGCTCCTCTCGCTGAACTCATTGAAAACAACAACGCACTCAAAGGTGCCGTTCACGCTCTTGGGAATGGCGACTATTTGATTGAAGGTTACCCCTATACCTACCAATTTACAGGTGGCAAACATGTCTTTGTTCAAAAACTCAATGACCACAAGCGCGTTGAAATTGATCCCAAAAATAATGTAGAAGTCCAAATCACTGCTCTCTTGGCTCAAGCTTCCCTCGACGCAAAGACTAAGCTCTTTGCTCTGACGAGTGGAGTGGCTGGAATTTCAGCCGATGACCTCATTTACAACAAAGGAGGTTATTGGGAACTCAGCAAGGGAGTGGATCGAATCGCCCATGGCGGTTTGCCCAATTACGAAAAAGACAAGAAAGTCCCCGTGGCTTTCCAATACGATGCTCGACACCCCTTCATTCAATTCTCAGAAGTGGTTCCGGGCAGCGCCAAGGAATATTCCAACGTATCTGAGGCCCAAAAGGCTTATGAGACTCTGGTGATGATGCCCGCTTTGGTTCACCGAGATGTGGATCACTTGCTCCTAGGAGCCAGCATTACGGTACAGGAGATTGATGACAACACTCCTGGAGAAACCAAACTCACGATAGCCTTTTCTGATGGTAAGACGGGAACTTTGCTTTACAAGAATAGTGCGATCGACACCATTAATATTAGTGGAGCCGGTGCTGCCGAACTCGAAGCGAAATGGTTTGCCGCTGCCGAAGAAGAAGTAAAGGGTGCCAATATGATGGGCAGCCCTCTGGTGCAAGCTCAACTCGAAAAGATTGCTCACGATTTTGCCGCCAAGGATCCCGGACTCTGGGGCAATTTTACCGCAATGCTCTCTGCCTTTAAGGCGGATATTATGCACCTAGGAGACAGCGATACTACCACCCGCTTCAACCAAGCCTTTGTGGTGGCGATGCGCCAGGCTCAAGTGAAAACTCGAGACTATGTGCTCACCAATCTCTACAAATCCAATAAGAACGTGACTACGTTCAACACCGACAAACTTAAGTACGAACAAACCTTTGCCGATGCCGTTCGTGGACTCGTGGATGGGGCGCAAGCTCATGCTCCCGATGCAGCCAGCGCTGCGGCTATGACTACTTTGGGACTCACTGCTGTGGATATCAAATTGGATGACCCCAAGGAAGTCTCCGAGCTCATTGCTACCGGGAAGAAACAAATCGATGCCGCTTTGGCTCCTATCGACGATGTTTCTTGGTACACCGATACCAATCAAGAAGCCATGTACGGACAACTCAAAGCCAAGTACGAGGCTCAACTGGATGCCGCCGTTCGCACCCTTGGAGCTTCACCCAGCCGAGCTGCTGTGCTCCAAGCCATCAACACGGTCTACATTGCTGCGGCTACCGAAGCGGGTCAACACTTGGGTCAAACTGCGAGTGGTTCTATGGACCTTATGGTCACCAACGAGCTTGATCCTACCAACCGTGCCGAATGGAAGGATGCCACAATTTACGTTAAGGACTACATCACCAAGAATCTGGATTGGAAGAGCTATGGGGTACTACCCACAGCTTCCAACATGCTCCAGGTGATGGACCTCTGGTTCAAAAAGATCAATAAGGGCGCCACTAAGCCTACGGGTACGCAGGCTAAAGACTATGCCGAGTTCTTCCTCTTCCATGTGGGGACTACCCTCGGAGGAGTGCGCTCCGCTTCACTCGATTCTTCGACTGAAAGTGTACAAACCGTGAGTGATAGTCATTTCCGTGTGGGCTTTGCGGCCCTCTCGAATGTACCAGATTTCACCGCCTACTTGGCTACGCCCACATCTCTCCCCCCTGCTCCCGATTTGGGAATCGATGCTTACCGAGACCAAGCTCGTCGACAATTCCAAGAATGGTTTACTGCACGCGCTAATCCTGGAGCACTGCTCAAACTCGATGGCGAATGGCCTCAACAGTTCGAGAAAGGCATTATGGGACAATTCGAAGCGGTGCTCAACGATCCTAGCTACACAGACGCAGCTACGCTCTACCAAAAGATCAATACCTTCAAACAGCTCACTATGCTGCTCCGCTACGGAGTCTTTGAACAGTACATTACCGATAAGATTGAAGACAATAAACAGATCAAGTGGGCAGACCACGTGCTCCTCATGGATGTCATGCCTAAGTTTGTGAAGGCCAACGATGTGGCGGGCTACCAAGCCACCCTCCAAACCTTCATGAAGAACCACTACATGAAGGACTTGTTATTTCCTAATATCGGAGTTCCGTTCTACTAGGATTATTCCTCCGTCTGACGCATAATGCTTTCCTCTCCGGGCAAAGCGCAAGAGGTGGCTTCACTGAGTTCCTCAAAGGTTTCAACCCCCACTTTTTTGGTGCCATCGGCAAAAATCCAGGTGGGATATTGAGTGATGTCGTTGGCCTTACAGGCGGCCGCGTCGTAGCCAGAACCGTTGGGGTCACATTCTACATAGGGAAGCAGATCTTTAGAATCTCCAAACTCTTCTTTTTGATCTTGGCAATGAGGGCACCAGAAGGCGCCGTACATCTTGGCTCCGCTGTCTGCAATACAGGTGGCGAAAGCATCGTAGGTGGTGTCGCGGTCTCCACAGCCCGTGAGGCTCAGAGCAGCGAGGAAAATAAGAGCGAGTTTTTTCATGGTTTAGAACGGTGAAGTGTGAGTGAAGTGAGAATGCCTAGGTCCAATAAAATAATGATTTGCTGAATCACGCAGAAGATACAATAAGTTTTTAGTACAAAGGTTTCTATACCTGTAAGATAGAGCGCAAATGCAGTGGCTAGGATTGTGGCTCCCAGCACCCAGGGGAGCAGTTTATCTTGTTTTTTATAAAGCCCACGGATAGAAAAACTCAGAAGAAAGGCGTAGTTGAGAAAGCCTAAAATAGAAACGGGAATCCCCCAGAGTTCTGAATAAATGCTTTGGTTAACGATTTCGCAGTCCCATTTTTCACTAAAGTTACAGACCTCAGAAGCCCCAGGTTTAAAATGAACGTATGTGAGATAAATGGTGGCTAAAACCGCAATAATATTGAGAAAGATTAGCCAACGGTACCGAGATCTAGTGGAGTTCATCTCCGGCAGTTTATTCCTTTTGTATTGCTCTTTCCAGACGAAACACCTAAAATTGGCCCGCCTTTTTAAAGGTTAGCTTCTACGGTGGGTGTAGCTCAGTTGGTTAGAGCGCCAGGTTGTGGCCCTGGAGGTCGTGGGTTCGAACCCCATCACTCACCCCATTCAAGCTTAGCATTAATCCTTGTTTCCGTAACGCTTGCGGTCTTGTTCCGTGAGGTACTTTTTGCGGAGGCGGATGTTCTTGGGAGTGATTTCCACAAGTTCGTCGTCCTTAATGTACTCAATGGCACGTTCCAAGGTCATGGGAGTGATGGGAGTGAGCGTCAGCGCTTCGTCGCTACCAGAAGCACGCACATTGGTGAGCTTCTTGTTTTTGGTCACATTCACCACGATGTCCGTTCCTTGGTTGTGCTCACCGATGATCATGCCTTCGTAAACTTCTGTTTGAGGGATAATGAAGAAAGGACCACGCTCCTGAAGCTTCCAGATGGAGTAAGCCATGGCGGTTCCAGGCTCACCAGAAATCATGGAGCCCACCGTTCGTTTTTCAATAGGTCCTTTGTAAGGAGCAAATTTGTCGAAGGAGTGGTACATGGTTCCTTCTCCACTGGTGGTGATCATAAAGACAGAACGGAAGCCGAGGAGTCCACGAGTGGGCACTTCGAATTCCAAAAGAGTGTTACCGTTTTCTGACTTCATGTTCTTCATTTCTCCGCGGCGCTTCCCCATCATTTCAATCACTTTCCCGGCCATGTCGTCGGGCACATTGACCACAGCGTATTCAATAGGTTCTACCTTTACTCCATCTTCTTCGTGCATGAGCACTTCGGGCTGAGAGATTTGAAGTTCGTAACCTTCGCGGCGCATGGTTTCGATCAGTACGGCGATTTGCATTTCTCCACGTCCGTAAACCTTAATGGTGTCGGAGTTGTCGATTCCTTCGATCTTGAGCCCTACGTTGGTTTCCAATTCGCGTTCCAAACGTTCCTTAATATGACGGCTGGTCACAAATTTTCCTTCTCGGCCAGCAAAGGGTGAATCGTTCACCATGAACTCAATAGCCAAGGAAGGAGGATCGATACGGATCGAAGGTAATGCTTCTGCATCGGCTTCAGTGGCAATGGTTTCTCCCACATCGATGTCGCTGATTCCAGCGAGACACACGATGTCTCCCGCGGTGACTTCGGGCACTTCTACCTTTTGAAGACCTTTGTAGGTGAAAACTTTGGTGATGCGTGCTTGGCGACGAGTGCCGTCGTGAGCAATGATGGTCGCCATTTTACCAGCGCTGATTTTACCTTCATAAACGCGGCCAATTCCCATACGTCCCAAAAAGTTATCGTAGCCCAGGGTAGCGGGTTGCATACGGAAGGGCTTTTCGGTGTCTACGGGAGCGGGTTTTACATGTTCGGTAATGAAATCCAGGAGCGGCGTGATGTCCTTACGTTCATCATTGAGATGACGAACGGCCACTCCTTCACGAGCGATGGCGTACATATAAGGGAAATCAAGCTGTTGATCGTTAGCACCGAGGCTCACAAAAAGATCAAAAATCTCGTTGAGCACTTGATCGGGGCGAGCCGTGGGTTTGTCGATCTTGTTGATCACCACGAGCACTTTGAGCCCGAGTTCCAAAGATTTGCGAAGTACAAATTTGGTCTGAGGCATGGGACCTTCGTAGGCGTCCACCACGAGGACCGTGGCGTCTACCGTACGGAGAATACGTTCTACTTCAGAGCCAAAGTCCGCGTGACCAGGGGTGTCCACAATGTTGATCTTGTTGCCTTTGTAAGAAATGGCACAGTTTTTAGCGTAAATAGTGATTCCTCGTTCTTTTTCTTGATCGTTGGAGTCCATCACGCGTTCTTCTACTTGCTCATGGGCATCGAAGGCACCTCCTGCCTTGAGAAGGGCATCCACGAGTGTGGTTTTTCCGTGATCTACGTGAGCGATGATGGCAATGTTGCGGATTTCCATAGGTTGATTAAATCTCGGGTAGTTTACAGGAGATTATGAGTTTGGCAATTGAATTGATTTAGCCTTGGCAAAGCTTAAATTAAAATGTAGTATTAAAAACCTCAATAAAAATATGTCAAGCAGCGAAAGCCACTCCTATACCGATGTTACCCTCTATGTTGACCCCAATATAGGAGCCAGCGCTTTGGTGGACAGTCTTAACATGGTTGCTGTTCGTATCCAGCATCCTCAAGCCGACCGAAGGTATCATGCAAATCGATCTATCGTTCTTCTTCATGGAGATGTTCCCGCCGATGTTGCTCTTGCTCCTTACTTATTAATAGGTGCTCCATACGTGGATAAATGGGTGGGCTTACAAAAGGAGGTTTTAGATCTTCATGCACGCTTAGCCGCAACGACCCACGGTAAAAAAGTTTTTTTGTGCCCTCGACCTTGTGGCGAAGCTGTATCCGGCTTTGTATTTGAACGAGCAGACAGAGTTGATATACAGAAACAGGGTTTTCACACCCTCACTTCTCCCTCTGTGGCCCTGGTTTTGCCTGAATGTTTTAGAGAGTGCCGTAATATGGCTGACTATTATGAGCCCATCATTCACGAAGTGGCTTTGCAGTGGGCTATGCTTTCTTTTTAGTTTGTTTTTGGTGGATCAAAGCAGCCAATTTCTTCATTTTTTTCCCGTACTGTTGCCAATCGTGACAACTAGAATCTTTGCCCTCGTCAAAGTGCTTCTTGGCCTGCTCAATGATCTTCATGGCGTCTTTATGGTGATCGACTAAAACCACAAAGTGTAGGTCTTTGGAATCCATGTATTTACTCTTGAGAGGGTAATCGATCACCCACTCCACTAGCTTGTGCCACTGCTTGCCCACCAAGATGAGAGGCATGTGACAAACGTGTTTTACTTGAAGCAGCTGCCAGGTGTAGAAAAGCTCCAAACAGGTTCCAATTCCTCCGGGAGTCACCACCACTACGTTAGAAAGGAGCATGAATTCATCGAGGCGGCTGGAGAAAAGTTCATGGTTGTCGAGCAGTTCTAGGCCAGGATTGGGTTTTTGTTCAAAGGGCAGCTGGATGTTGAGCCCAATAGAGTCGGCGCGGCCTTCCACATCTCCATCGGTGTGTCCGGTGCTCGCTGCTTCCATGAGACCAGGACCTCCTCCCGTAATGAGGTCGTAGCCATGAGCACCAATGTCCTTGGCTAAATCGTAGACTTCTTTATAAATGGGATCATCGGGCTTGATGCGTGCAGATCCAAAAATCGTGACTCTGAAGTCATTTTTTAAGAGTTCCTTTTCGATGTTAAGTTTTTTTGCGGGCATGGGTAGGCGCGAGAGATTTTTAATCTTATTATTATAGCAAAATTTAGCGAGAAGTGCTACCCTTGGTCCAGCTTATTTCTACGCTATGAAACTTTTTTTGGACACCGCCGTATTGAAGGAAATCGAAACTTTGGCTTCCTGGGGCGTTTTAGATGGGATTACCACCAACCCTTCTTTGCTAGCCAAGGAGGGCAAAGTAGATATAGAAAAACACATAAAGACTATTTGTAAGTGGGTCAAAGGGCCTGTGAGCATGGAAGTTTTCAGCACAGAAGCCGAGGGGATGGTGGCCGAAGGTAAACGTTATGCGAAATGGGCTAAAAATGTAGTGGTGAAGATCCCTATGACCGCCGAAGGGCTAAAAGCCATCGGCTTACTGAAAAAGGTAGGGATTCGCGTGAATGTCACTTTGATTTTCTCTGCCAATCAGGCTCTTTTGGCAGCCAAGGCAGGAGCGGATTTTGTGAGTCCTTTCGTGGGGCGCCTGGATGACTATGGGCAGGATGGGCTGGAGCTTGTGGAAGAAATTAGGACTATTTTTGATCAGTATGCCTTCCCCACTGAAATCCTGGTGGCCAGCGTGCGGCACCCTCGTCATGTTACGGAGGCGGCCATGCTCGGTGCGGACATCTGCACGCTTCCCTATGCTGTTTTTGAGAAACTGGTGCATCATCCACTCACGGACGCCGGTTTAGAGAAGTTTTTAGCCGATTGGAACTCACGTAAAAAATGAAACTTCAGCTTGACCGTTTAATTGAACTCGGACCCGATGGACTCAGTTGGAGTCGACTTAAAGAAGAAGAAAATCGCATTCCTGAATTTTTAGAGAATTTTCATGCGCGCGGACAAGGTTTTCTCTCCCTGCCGAAGGTGAAGGCTCAGGTTTTGTCGGTGAAATCATTGGCTGAAAAAATGAAGGGTAAATTTAAGGACATCGTGGTCTTGGGAATTGGAGGAAGTGCTCTTGGTGTGACTTGCTTGCGAGATGCACTTAAGGGACCTTTTTGGAATCATTCCGGCCACCCGAGGCTCTTTGTTTTGGACAATTTGGACACGGTAGCTGATGTGGAAGCTTTGTTGGACTTGGACCAGACTCTTTTTATTGTGATTTCTAAGTCGGGCAGCACTCCAGAGACCATGGCGCAATACTTCTACTTTAAACAAAAAGTCTCCAAGGAGAATTTTGTATTTATTACCGATCCAAATAGTGGCGAACTCAGAAGGCTGGGGAAAGCTTTTGGCATTCCTCTTTTAGATATTCCGGAGAATGTGGGAGGGCGGTTTTCTGTGCTTTCACCGGTAGGGCTCTTCCCTGCTGCCCTTTTGGGAATTGACATTGAGGAGCTGTTAAAAGGTGCCGAAGAAATGGGTGCAGCTTTTTTAAAGAAAGAAATGGAACTGAACGTTCCGTTTCAATTTGCAGCCGTGCAGTATCTTTTGGAATGGGATCGCGGCGTACACATGACCGTAATGATGCCCTATTCTTCAAGACTCTGTACTTTGGCAGATTGGTATAGCCAGCTGCTTGCAGAGAGCATTGGTAAAGAGGGCCGCGGACTGACTCCGATACGAGCGCTTGGGGTGACAGACCAGCACTCCCAGCTCCAACTTTATAATGAAGGGCCTAAAGACAAACTTATCTGTTTTATAGAAGTAGAAAAGGCTGATGGCCCCTGTGTTCCCGAGGTAGAGATACCGGGGCTTAAATATTTGTCCGGCGTAGGGTTCCATGAGCTTATGAACATAGAAAAAAAGGGCACTGAGCAAGCGTTGACCGAATATAAAAAGCCCACCGTCACTCTTTCGATTCCTGAAGTAAATGAGTATGAACTGGGGCAAATTTTTATGTTTCTGGAGGGCAGTATTGCGTTTTTGGGTGAATACTATAGGATAAATGCGTTCGACCAACCGGGCGTAGAGCTCGGTAAACAACTCACCCGACAACTTCTCTCGTGATGAACCTCACTTCCGACCAGCTCGCCTTTGTGAAGAGTTTCGCAAAGTCGTGCCGTCGGAGCATTTTGGAGATGGTGACCAACGCTCAGTCGGGTCACCCAGGAGGCTCACTTTCTTGCATCGATTACTTATCGCTGCTTTACACCATGCGTGTGGCAGAAAGTAATGAGCCCGTGGTGGTTTCCAATGGACACATTTCTCCTGCTGTTTATAGCGTGCTCGCCGAGCTCGGAGTGATCCCCAAACAGAGGGTTATTGAGACTTTTAGAAAACCTGTGGATATTTACGAAGGTCATGTGAATCGAAAAGTTCCTGGCGTGTTTTATGGAACCGGCCCCCTAGGAGTGGGCGCGAGTGTAGCCAGTGGATTTGCCCTCGGTGAAAAACTGCGCGGAAGTAAGGAAATGGTGTTTTTACTGATGGGTGACGGTGAAAACCAGGAAGGGCAGGCCTATGAAATGATGAATTTTGCTTCCAAATATGGACTGAACAACTTGCTGCTTTTTGTAGATTACAATCAAGTACAACTTTCGGATTCACTTGCAGAAATCATGCCCACTAATGTGGCTGGGCACTATGCAGCTGCAGGTTGGCATGTGCAGGAAGTGAATGGCCATGATTTTGAAGCACTTTGGCAGGCCATTCAAACTGCTGAAGCGGTGAAGGACAAACCCAGTGTGCTTATTGCACACACCGTAATGGGGAAAGGGGTGGAATTTATGGAAATGACAGGCCGCGAATACAAAGCAGATTGGCACGGAAAGGCTCCTAAAGCAGACCTTACCCAAACGGCATTAGATGAATTGAAGCTGACTGAAGAAGAAGAGGCCTCTTTGGCGGCTGGCCTAAAAGGCCTTCGGCTCAGGATCCCCACCGTGAGCGAAGAAATGAAGTCAGCCGAAGTGCAGATGGGCACGCCTAAAGAATACGCCGCCGAGACTATGACCGATTGTCGTAGCGCTTATGGTGCTGCTCTGTTGGATTTGGCCACGTTGAACCCCCATGTGCTCGCTATGACAGCAGACCTTGCGGACAGCGTGAAGACCGACGGCGTAAAGAAAAACTTCCCTGAGCGCCATATTGAGTGCGGAATTGCGGAGCAACATATGGTGAGCACTGCAGGCGGACTTTCGCTCCGAGGCTTTGTTCCCTTCTGCAGTACCTTTGGAGCCTTTATGAGCAGCCGCGCCAAAGACCAAGCTCGTGTAAACGATGTGAATGAAGCCAATGTAAAAATGGTGGCCACTCACTGCGGTCTTTCTGTGGGGGAAGATGGCCCCACTCACCAAGCCATTGACGACATCAGTTCCTTTGCAGGTTTCTTCCATACAGGTGTATTTGAGCCCGCGGACCCCAACCAATGTGATCGCATGATCCGCGCTGTAGGGGCGATGCACGGCAATGTTTATGTGCGCATGGGACGAGCTAAAACTCCGGTGCTTTTAGGAGAAGATGGACTGCCTTTTTTTGGAGGGAAATACGAGTGGATACCTGGGCAAGCGGATGTACTAAGGACAGGAAAGCGAGCGACGGTAGTCGCGAGCGGGCCTATGGTGGCTTATGCTCTCCGTGCGATAGAAGTTCTGGGCGGAGACATCGAGCTTATTGTCGTGAGCAGCTTCTTGCCTTTTGATTCTAAAACCATCGTAGAAAGTGCTAAAAAAACGGGGCGTGTGGTGACTGTTCATGATCACAATATAGACACAGGTCTGGGCAGTTTTGTTCAGGAAGCTTTGTTCGAAGGTGGCGTTCTAGTGCCTGTCAAACGCCTGGGAGTTTCTGCTTATCAACTCTCAGGAACGGCAGACGAGCTCTACGAGAAAGCAGGTCTTTCGCAGAAACATATAGAAGAAGCTCTTAAAACTTTCCTCACATGAACACTGAGGTCGCGCTCAGTGGTCTGTTTTCCATCTTTTCTTCTTTTTTTGGGAGTTTTGCCGGCGGAGGATCCGCGCTGCTTTTGTTGAGCTTTTTGCTCCTCACTACTCAAGCCTCCGCCTTGATGCTCATCACTATTACCAAGGTGGCTACTTTGGCTTTGGCCTCTATGGCCGGGAACTTACATCGAAAAGCCAGCCATTTAGATTGGAAAATGTGTGCTTGGATGGCCATTGGAGGCTCCTTTGGAGTTACATTGGCGATGTTTTTGGCCCAGTACCATTTGAATGAAGAGCTTTTTAAGAAAGTAGTGGCAGCCACATTGTTTCTTTTAGCAGTCTATCAAGCTTTTTTTGCTAAAAAAATAATGCACCCCATCCGTACTCAAGCGTTTAGCCGACGAGAAATCATACAGACCATGCTGGTATTTTTCTTACTACAAATCGTTCATGGCATCACTGGTGGCATGGGTTTTTTCTTTATTGTGTATTCCGCTGAATATCTAAAAATGTCCTTTATTCAAGCTACAGCCTATTCCATGATTTCTGGACTACCCGTGCTTTTGCTCCAATGTGTCTATTTGATTTCTCAAACTCATCCTCCCCTTGCTTGGATGGTTGTAGTGGTTTTGGGTTCGCTCTTGGGATCCTATTATGGAACCCGATTTCAGTACCTCAAAGGCGACACTTGGGTCAAAAAAGCGTCTATCGTGATGATGGTTACGCTCGGTGTGATTATGGTTTTCTAAACCAACGATTTTCGTTCCAATCTTGCAGCTTCCAGACACTGACCCCAAGCCACAGTATGCTGAGCACAATGAGTGGCATTTGACTCCATTCTGGAAGATTGAAGGCTTTTTCTGCTTCTGGCGTGGCGGCAAACCCTAAAAAAAGTGCTGGGCCTAAAAGCAGGAGCGGGAAAAGAATCCATCCATAAAGATAAGTTTGCAGCACCTCATTTAAAACGAGTTTTTCTTTGGCTAAAGTTTGAAACTGAAATCTAAACGGTGCTCTGCCTAGGGGTTTTACTAGATAACGAGCTACTGGGAAAATTGGCAGAAAAACAAAAGTAAACCACTGTGTGGCTGTGCAATGACCTTTGTCATCAGGATGAGAAACCCCTGAAAAGGTAAAGCCAATTCCGTTGATGCGGAACATAGGGATCATTATTCTTCCCAAAAGAGAGTGTCGGCCCCCCATACATTGGTGTGACCGTCTAAGATGAAGCCGGTGACGGAGGCTCCATTTTCTTGGTAGATTTTAGCCTTTCCTCCCGTAGCATTCCAATCGGTGCGATCCCAATCGATGGCAGGTGCTTCTTTAAGATAAGCTAAAGCGGCATCACACACTTCATCAGTGAGGGCCAGGCTCTTTCGCATATGATCTAGGACCGTTTGACAATCGTCTTCGGCGCCGGCATCTACCATGGTTTGCCAGGTATCGATCACCTCTTTGAGCTCTGGATGATTTTTAAGGTCTTCATCCGTAGCTACAGTGTAGCTGGTGCAGGCTGTGAGTAAAAGTGGAAGGGAGAGTAAGGCAAAAAGTTTTTTCATGAGGTGTTTTGAAGTGCTCCTATTGTAGCTTAGGGCTTGAGGTCGGTCAAAACGGTCACTGGCACCCTTTCCATAAGGTGGCGAAGTGCAGTGAGTGGCAAATCACCTTTCCCTTTAAGGGTATCTAAAACAGGACGTTTTTCCTCTCCTTGGAGTAAAAGGAGTGCCTTTTTACTGTTTTCTAACGCTATTAGACCTAGAGTGAGCCGAGCTTCTGTAGGATAGCCTTGTGCAGTAGCTGCTGAGGCATAAGCACTGCCCGTGATGGCCTCATCTCCTTCAAAAAGAGAGGCGACGTGACCGTCCTTCCCTGCCCCCAGAATCAAGAGATCAAAAAGAGGTTCACGATCATCACTCAAACGAATGAGTTCTTTCGCCATCTCTTGGGCAGCGTCTCTTTGAGGGAGAGCTGTGTTAAAGCTAAGTACTTTGGCATCAGGAGTTTGGTTCAAAAGCGCATTTTGGATCATACCTAGATTGCTTTCTGGATCCTCTGTGGGCACCATTCTTTCGTCTAAAAGGATCCATGTCATTTTGTCCCAGGGCAAATCTTCTTGAGCCAATAGCTCATAAAGATGTTTTGGACTGCGCCCGCCCGAAAGGCCCACGTGAGCCGTGCCGTGATTTAACAGCGCGTCTTTTATGGCACTTACGGTTTCTTTTAAAGCTCGCTCCCAAAATTCAGCATCGCTGAGCTGGGAGTGGATGAGAGGTTCGTTCATTCTTTTTGTGGTGAGGGATTAAACCAGTGGAAGCCATCGGCCTCAATGAGTTCATCAGCGGCCTTAGGTCCAAAACTTCCTTTTTTGTACACTTGAAGTTCGCAGTGTTTTAAACGTTCTTCGTCACAAGTTCTTTGCAAAGGATCGATCACCCGCCAGGCTGCGAAAATTTCTTCAAAACCCAAAAACAAGTCTTGCCTGCCTGCGATGGCATCCAGTAAAAGTCGTCCGTGCTCAACCAAGCAATCACCGCTGCAGTAAATAGGGCGGCCGGTGGTGAGATCGTGAAAGTCGAATGTTTTTCCACCTAGTTTAGTGAGCAAATGAAACTCGATTTTTTCGTAAGGCTGGAGCTGAATCACGAGGCGATTGGGAGGGAGCCCGGGGGTATCCCGTTGAGCGCGACGGGGTGCAAATTCAATCACTACAGCGGTCCACTTCTGGTGCAGACTTTTTCCACTTCGAATGTAGATGGGAACTCCCTTCCATAGAGGGTGCTTTAAGTAAAGTTTTAAAGCTGCATAGGTTTCGGTTTGAGAATCTGTAGGAATTCCTTTTTGCTCAGTGTAGCCCTGGTATTGACCACGAACGATACTATTGTGGTGTGAACCGAGTCGAATGGATTTGAGTACGCGTGCTTTTTCTCGCTGAATACCAGCCTTGGTTTTGCTGCGGGGAGCGAACATCGTGAGGTAGGCCAAAACCTGCAATAGATGGGATTGGACCATATCTCTCAAAATACCCACGTGGTCAAAATAGTTGGCGCGACCTTCTATGTCTTTGTCTTCCATCGCAGTGATCTGAATGCTCGAAACATAGTCGCGCGTCATTAAGCTAGTGAGTATGGAGTTGGCGTAACGTAGAGAAAGCAAATTACTCACCGCCTCCTTCCCTAAATAATGATCGAGTAGAAAAACCTGCTGAGGTTTGAAGTTTTTTTGCAAAGCTTTTTTAAGTTTTTTTGCCGAAGCTAAATCGTAACCAAAAGGTTTTTCGATAATGAGTCGAAGGGGTGATTTTCTAGTGTCCCAAGGTACTTCCGCTAAATTTTTTAATACTTCTGGGAAAGCAGAGGGAGGAATGGAGAAGTATGCCAGTCGAACGCGTTTTTTTTCTTTTTCAATCTTTTTTAATGCTTTCAGAAAATCCTCGTAACTAGATTTTTGATCGTAGCTGCCCGTGTAATAATGAAGATGGGTGAGAATTTTTTTGAGAGCTGCTTCATCTACATTCTTGTCAGCATCACGAATGGACTTTTCAAAAAACTTCCTAAAAGCTTCATCGGACATTTCGGTGCGCGCGTATCCCACAATAGCGTAATCTTTAGGCATTCTTTTTTCTTTTTCGAGCTCATACAGGGCAGGGAAAAGCTTGAGCTTTGCTAAAGAACCAGAGGCTCCAAAAATCACTAAGGTGAAATTGTTTTCTGCAATTTGAAAGTCCGCGCTAGGACCTGTTTTTTTCTTCATTTCCAGTCTGAGTGAAAGATTCCTTCTTTATCGAAACGCTCAAAACCATGAGCACCAAAGCGGTCTCTTAAGCCTTGAATAAAATTGGCAGGGAGCTGAGCTCGACGGTAAGCATCGAGGTGAGCCAAAGTATTGGAAAGAGCAAAAAGAGGCACCCCTTGTGTGAGGGCTGCGGTAACCACTGTGCGCAGACTCGTGAGATTTTCTAAAATGAGTTCGTGTGCAAAGGGTGCATCGTAGAGATGAGTTTCGTTTCTTAAAAAGTATTCCTGGATGTCCTTAAGCAATATGCAGCGGATAATGCAGCCCCCTTGCCAAACTCGTGCGATCTCCGCAAAAGGTAGACCATACTGATGTTCTGACTCTGCGGCCTGTAAAAGAGCGAAACCTTGAGTGAAATGACTCAGTCGAGCGACTGTGAGAGCTTTCCCTAAGTGAGCTGTGAATTCAGAAAGTGTGAGTGCTGGTGCTGTTTTGGGCGTTTGAAGTTGAGGAGCGAGTCGAGCGCGAATTTCTTTGTCTGCAGAGAGACTGCGAGCAAAAACTGAGCCTGTTAAGCTAGGGGTAGGCACTCCAAGCGACAATGCCTCTTGGCTCGTCCACGTTCCCGTTCCTTTTTGTCCTGCTTTATCTACAATTAAATCTAGAAGTGGCTTCCCTTCTTCCTGTTTTTTAAGCACCTCTACAGCGATGTCGATTAAAAAGGATTCCAGTGGACCTTCTTTCCATTGAGTAAAAATTTGAGCAATTTCTCCTGCGCTCAGTTGGTAAATGGTGCGGAGCATATCGTAACTTTCGGCCAAAGCCTGCATTTCTGCGTATTCAATTCCGTTGTGCACCATTTTGACATAGTGCCCCGCTCCTCCACCGCCCATGTAAGCGACGCAGGCTTTCCCATTCAAATCTTCCGCGGCAATGGCTTGAAGTACAGGCTCAAAGGCTTGCCAGGCTTCGTGGCTGCCTCCGGGCATGAGGCTGGGGCCGTGTAAAGCGCCTTCTTCTCCACCCGAAACGCCTGTGCCTAAAAAATGGACCCCTTTTTCCAGCAATTGTTTTTGATGAATTTCCGTCATTCTAAAAAGTGCGTTGGCTCCATCCATCACACAGTCTCCCTCCTCTAGAGCAGGGATCAGCTTGCTTAAAATTTCTTCAGTCGGTTTGCCATCGGGGAGCATTAAGATGATTTTCCTGGGACGCTCTAAACCTTCTACAAAGGATTCGAAATTTTCTGAAGCGGTCAAAAATTCAGAACCGTAGTTCAAAATAAAATTTGTGGTTTTTTCGGTCGTGCGATTCCACACACTCACCTTAAAACCTTTGGAAGCGATGTTTCGTGCAAGAGCCTTGCCCATGGTCCCAAGACCGATGAGTCCTATGCTTGGCGACATGGCGGAGGGTTAAAGAGTTTCTTCTGGAATCGGTTTTTCCGACGGAGCTAAGGGCGATTCAATAATATCAATGTCGGATTTTTCTTTAGTCACTTCACGGAGTTTCACGAGCACGGTTTGAATGCTCAGTAAGCAGACTTGTCGTATGCGCTCTTCAGAGAATTCAATACCATGACGAGATAAAAATTCTTCTAATGAGAATTCTAAAAGATCGAGTACGAGCGATTTGAGCTTAAGTTCCGGGGTGAGCACGTTTTGCAGGGTCTTACCCGGGAGTAAGAGGCCTGCTTTAAGAATGGCATCTCCCCAGGCATTGAGTTCTAATTTAATCTCTTCAGGTACAAAACTTTCTCCAGCTAAAGTGGCTAAACTGGAATCCTCGGGCTTTCCTTCTTCAAAAGTAGCTTTGAGTTCCTTCTCCATGTCCGGGTCGGCGATGGAGAGGATTCCCAAAATAAAAGCTCCAGGGACATTTTCTTGCAGCAACTTGATGACCAAGAACACAATGTCAGCCTTGGCAGGATCCTTCATGTAACGCATGAGGATCTTGGCCAATTTATCTTCTTGAGCCTTCTGTGCTGCCTGGTGAGCGGCAATCGCCTTGGCGGCTTTTGCACTTTCTCTCATCATCTCCTGAAATTTCTCCCGCGATTCAGCGCTGCCGGAGCTTTCGGTGTCGAGACCAAAAAAAGATTCTAAAGACATGGATTATTTACCGAGCTTTTTAGCGATAAAGTTGTAAAGCCAAACTAGAACATAGGCCCCAAGGAAGGCATCAATAAAACCCCAGAGCAAACCCCAGACTGCGCCAGACATGGTGAGGTTGTAATTGGGGTAGACATCCGTAAAGAGGTCTAAGAAGTTTTGACCTACTCCGGTCTTCATGGCGATCCAAGTTCCGAGGAGCATGGACAGTCCCCAAAAAATTCCAGCAGTGAGGCCTGCTGCTAAAGGATTGAGTTGATTCTTCATGGCGTGGGTTTTAAAAAATCCTCCTCAGGATAATGGATTCTTCCTGGGAAGGCAACGGAAGCTCTCGAGATTTGCCTAGAGAACGTGGACGAGAGTGTCGTACTTACGGCTGCCGTCGAATTTAGCACGACGCTTTTCCGTGAATTTCACACTTCCATCCTTAAGTGCAAAGAGAGTGAAATCGCGGCCTACACCTACGTTTTCACCAGGATGCCACTTGGTTCCTTTTTGGCGCACGAGCACACAACCGGTCTTCACGGTTTCTCCTCCAAAATATTTGACTCCAGGGCGTTTTGCCTGTGAATCTCGTCCGTTTCTACTAGACCCTCCGGCCTTTTTATGTGACATAGAGCGCTAAAAAATGAAATTTGCTCGAAAGCAGAGGGATTTTAAGGGGGTTTTAAGGTTTTTGCAAGAGGATTTTTGTGTTAGGCTGGGCTGCATGAATAAGAAGACGGTCCAGAAGTCCCTCCTCCGTTGGTTTTCTGAGAACCAAAGGCCACTCCCCTGGCGGCAGAGCTACGAGCCCTATCAGGTTTGGATTTCGGAAATCATGTTGCAGCAGACTCAAGTGACTACCGTGCTGCCTTATTTTGAGCGTTGGATGGAAGCTCTGTCTAGTGTGGAGGCTTTGGCCCGCGTTTCCGAGGATCGCTTGCTCAAACTGTGGGAAGGTCTCGGTTATTACAGCCGAGCTCTCAACCTTAAAAAAGCGGCTCAGGTTTTGGTGGAAAGGAATGGCGGGCGGCTTTATGAGACTTACGAAGAGTTGCTTTCACTCCCCGGGGTTGGACGTTACACCGCCGGTGCCATTATGAGTATCGCCTACAAGAAGGACTATCCTGTAGTGGACGGGAATGTGATTCGTGTGCTTTCTCGACTTTTGGCTTATACAGAAGACCCACGTGAGGCTGGCGAATTTTTTTGGAAAGAAGCAGCAGATTTGCTCCCTACAGGAGAGGCTCGTTCCTTTAACCAGGCGCTGATGGAGTTTGGAGCCCTCTTATGCACTCCTAAGTCTCCTCGCTGCTCCTCCTGCCCTCTTCAAAAAGAGTGTGCGGCTTATGATCTGGGAATTCAAGAACAATTGCCCAAAAAAGCCGCTCGGCGTAAGACGGCTCTTTCGGTGGCCATTGGGATCATTAGTAAAGAAGGGAAAGTCTTCATTCAAAAACGCCCCAACAAGGGCCTGATGGCTGGGCTTTGGGAATTTCCAGGAGGGAAAGTGGAGTCTGGTGAGACGGTGGAAGAAGCTTTTTCTCGAGAAATTCAGGAAGAACTGGGGGTGAGCGTGGAAAATGTACGCCCTTTTTTGAGACTCAAGTACGCTTACACCTCCCACCTGGTGGACTTGCACTGTTTTTTGGCCGATTACGGGAGGGGCCGGCTGCGACTAAAGGCCGCCAGCGAAGGAAAGTGGGTCAAACTCGAGGAGCTTAAAAATTATGCTTTCCCCGCGGCGAATGGGAGGATTATTAGGGAATTAACAGAGAGAAACTTGCTTTTTTAGGGTTTTGTATCATAATACCTGACTAAACCCATGAGAAAAGCCTTTTATTTGTTTGAGGTTAGCAGCTCTACTCTGGGAAAGTGGCGTTTTTTATGGTATAATTAAGAGATGATTTCAAGTCTTAAAAAAATTGCGGTTAGCTTGATGGCCGCTTCGCTCCTTTTCTCCTCTATGGGAAGTGCTTTGGCGCAGAGTGGAGGAGCTTCCAGTGATGTCATGAACCAAGTGGTGGAGCAGAACAGTATTTTGCTACAACTTAAGGAGAAACTCGCTCAAATTCAGTACCGTTACACGCTGCTCAAAGACAATGTGGATGTGGCGGAAAAGAATCTGGAAGAAGCGACCGAGGCCATTACCAACATCACGGCCGTTTTGACCAACTTGGACGCCCAGATTGCGGACACCACTCGCCAAGGACTCAACGTGAAGTCACAGAAAGAATCTAAAAAGATGGAACTGGAGAAGCTCGAAAAGGATGCGGAAGGCTTGGCTGCTCAGCTCGAAGACCAAAAGAAAGTGGTCGCCAGCTTGACCACCCTGCTCTACGTGAAGCGTGGAGTTTATTACGATGAAGACGGAGTGAATCCCGTTAAGGTCTTGGCCAGTCCCAACACGGTTTCTCAGACGTTGCAACAGCTCACTTATATGAAGCTGGTGGAAGCACAAAACCAGGCTGAAATGGAAAAGGCGGATGAACTTTCTACAGAGCTCGCCAACAAGTGGGATGAAATCCGTATTAAACAAGGAGAGCTCGATGAAGTGGACATCAAAGTCACTACGGAACTTGAGAATTTAGAGAAGGAACGAGAGCATCAACAAAATCTTTTGGATGAAACTGTAGGAGAAAAAAGCATTTTGGAAGCGATGCTGGCCACTACAGACAGCACACAAGGAGATTTGGAAAGCCAGATCCGCATCTACCAGAACAATATCGATATGATTGAGCAGAACTTAGTTGAACAAGGAGGTCTGCTCTCTGAAGATCAAAAGGCCACCGTGGAACAAATCCAAGCGGACATGGCAGCTACTTATAGCACGGAAGAAGCTTCTCAATTCCTGCAACTGGATTGGCCTGTTTCTCCAAGTCTGGGAGTGAGTGCCTTCTTCCATGATGGAGGTTACCAAGCACAGTTTGGAGTGGATCATTACGCCGTCGACATCCGTCAAAAACAAGGCAGTGAAATTCATGCCCCAGCCGATGGAGTGGTACAGAATGTGGTCTTTGATCCCAACTCCACACGTTATGCTTATATTATGATCGCCCACCGCATGGGGGTGATTACGGTCTATGGGCATATCTCTTCCCCGGCAGTGGCTATTGGAGATTATGTGACACGTGGCCAGCTCATTGGTTATACCGGTGGTGATCCTCATTCTGTGGGAAGCGGTGAACGCACTACTGGGCCCCACCTTCACTTTGAAGTCTGGCAGGATGGCGTGCGCGTAGATCCGCTCAAGTATCTCCCTTTGAGTGAACTTGATGTGAGCGATTTGCCGGCTGAGTATATGCAACAGGTTCAAAAAGCCTTGGAAGCACAGATCAAGAACTTCGGTTCTGCCTTGAATCAGTAGTCACTCTAGAAAGCTCCAATTGACTTTAAGCCCTCCTTTGATTAGATTGGCACCGCACTTTTTAAGTGCCCGCCTTTGCGGATAGTGTTGGGGCGTCGCCAAGTGGTAAGGCAGCGGGTTTTGGTCCCGCCATTCGTGGGTTCGAATCCTACCGCCCCAGCCATCACGTGCATGATCTGAGGCTATGATCCACTTTCGTAGGGACAAGGGGAAGCGAACCCTAGGCTAGATTTGTCTTGTGTCTTCCCTGTGGGAAGTTTTCAAAACTGCCGAATGGTACTAGACCCATTACCCTGAGGAGCACGGGCATTAGGAGATTTTAGCGATTGGTATGTGGTGCTACTTCCTAGGCCTTCAAATCCTCCAGCCATACTTCTCCTCCTTTCAAGTAAAGCTGTCCGTCTAGGCGACGACCGTCTTATTCAGCAAGTCCGTAGAATTGACTTATTAAACTTGTATACCTCGCCGAAGGCGGCAAAATTTCATTGATTGTGATATCTAAGACCTTACTCCCCACCCTCACTCCTTCAAGAGTTCCACCTGTTTCTTGACCGATTAGGGCAGTGGCCATAGGGCTATCGTAAGCGATTAGTCCTAACTTTGTATCTGTTTCGGCATAGGCTCCAATTGTAAACTCTTTTTCTTCTTCGGTCCCTGCTTTATCTATTGTAATCACTTTTACGGTACTGCCTATTCGAACAGCATTTGCCTGCTCATTGAGAGTCACTATCACGGCTTGACCTAAAGCGTTACGAATCTCCTGTAACCTTCTTGAATTCAGTTCAAGTGTTCTCTTAGCCTCGTCAAAAGCGGCATTGTCATGCCAATCGCAATTCATACCTGCAGCATCTCCAACTTCAGTGCCAGAGCTTCTTACTAAACCTGATAGTTCTCTCTCTTTCTTGTGGAACTCTCTAAGACCGGGCTCTGTAAAATATAATGGCATAATGATGGACTAAATAGTCGAGGGATAAGGTAACTTTAACCTTTCAATAAATATATTATTTTCCTCGGGCGTTAGGCTACCGTTTACGAACACATCTGACAAACTCATAACTTGACTCAAACGACACCCATCGGGGCTAGGATCAAAAAACTCACGATCGATATCTCCCAATATCTTAGCTCTATCTGTTGGGTCGATATCCCTCAAACGAACTTGTACACGTCTAATACGTTCCTCCGTCGCTGTTTCGACCCCAATCAAAATGAAATCTCTTATAAATCTTTTAAGGAAGTCTATTTCATCGGGATTTCTCATCCCATCAAAAACAAACCTATCGATGCCTTCTCCCACAACTTTTTGTATAGCCAACCTTGCTAGGATATCACGAGAGTGGGTTCTTCTCATGGCATTGGCCATTTCGAAGTAATCATCCCGTGTTGGATTATCGACTCCGCGCGAGACTAATTCATCTCGAATAAAATCCGAAAAGGAAATCACTGTGTACCCATGTTGATTCAAAATTTTTCCTATGGTTGTTTTTCCTGAGGCGATCCCTCCAATGAGACCTAAATGGGGGGAAGAGAGTATGCTTCGTACAGCCACTACTCCGTGACTTACTTCTTCTCTTGAGGTGAGGGTAGAGCATAAATCTACACAGCCCTGAACACCTTGCCACGGTTGCCCCATTAAATCCTCGAAATCCGCCTGAGTCCCTGTAAACTCTCTCATTATGAACATGAGGGCTTGAAGAGTCTCTAGCAACGCAGGGTGGTGAGTCTCTCGGTAGTAATTTAATAAAACGGGGAATGCTTGTTCCAGGGGAAGCTTCGCGAAGTGAATGTGTCTTTTCCTGTCGCTTAGTGCATCTTCGGAAGTTCGTTTTAATTGCGCCTTTAAAAACTTGGAATGTTTGCCTCTTTCTACAGTTCGAATATGGTCTGTCGAAATTGGACATAGACAAGAATAGCCCATCTCACCGTTTCCATCTTTTATAAGAGAGAAATGTGCAAAACGTGCGATCACCTCTTCACAGGATCCATAAAAATAATTTTCTTCACCTTCTCTTGAGCCCCAATTCAAGATTTGGATTGTTTCAGAGCTTAGCGTCAGATGGTCTTCATGTTGAGCTGCGATTTCACCTATTTTTGTGTGGTGCAAATTGAGGGCAGAGATTGTGAGTTGAAATCTTCCTGACTGCTCCGTGTAAGAGACCCCTTCGGCTTCTAAAAAAGCAGCAATCTCAGCTATAGCCTCTGGATTATTGATTGTGAAAGCTTCAGTTCGGTTTAGTGGATCGACAGAAGTTTTTTCATCCTCCTCTTTTTCCATTTTCATTCCCCCTACGTCTTTAGCAAAAAGGACCAAATGCCTTTGTATTTCGTGAATCAATCCTGCCTTTGCCTTTAAAGTTAATTCTCCGTCCTCTAAAGCCTTTGGACTTAAATTAATAAGTTCCTCAATTGACGATGGTTGTTCATTCAACTGAAGCTCTAATGTTTCACTGTACCCCAAATCCACTTTGTCTTTTAAATGAGTGTGAGTACGATCTAAAAATTTCGGCAGGAAATAGGCTAAAAATCTTCTAGCTAAAGGTTGAGTCAAGCGAGCTTCCTCCATTGAATGGAGCTCGATCCCATCAGGGTCGCGATAGGTCAATATGCCTCGAGGGGCCATTACTCTTCCACATTCTTTGGCAAGGCGATGGATACCTGAGAACCCACCACCATAGCTAAAGCATTCGTGCGCGACAGCAGAAAGATTCACAGCATTGATTGCACCGTCTTCAAATGGTAAATCCTTGGCTCCATCTCCCACAACATATTTTAACGCTACATCTGTTTCTCCAACCGTTTCTTTTACTCTGTCTAAAACATCGGCGATTACATCAAAAACGATAATCTCTGGTCTTTCCTCCGGGCTGAAGGCTGTTTCCACGCAACGGACAATTTCAGCTAAAGCAGTTCCTGCGCCTGGGCCAATCTCCAAGATTCTGCCGTTCTTCAATTGCTCCACGTAAGTAACAAGTTCCGCTTTTTCACTCGCCGAACCTGAAATACTGTCCAGATATTGCCCTCCTGATTTGATGACTCTCTCCATGTTTTGCAATTAATCGAGAGATGAATATAGGAATATTTTTGATATTTATCAAGTACTGTAAAGTTGTAGAGTTTATGGATCCCACCTTATTTATCAACTACCCGCTTAGCTGTGGAGGAGGTGCACCTAAGCAATGAGGCTGGCGGATTTTTCATGTTGGCTGCTTCTGCAAGTGTTGCAGAGGGTTTTAAAATGTTCACATCCCATGAACCTATGGAGTCTGGACAGAAATAATGAAAGTTAAGATTCACAATGAGTTTATAAAAACTGATTTTTTGAAAACTCGGTTCACAAAAATCATGGTATTGTGCTGGGGGCGGTTTGAAAGTTAGTATTCGGCTGACTTCATTTTTCTTATGAAAAAACATTTTTCCTTGCTGGCTGTCTTAGCTTTGGGTCTTGGGCTTTTTGGCTGTACCGGGAGCAGCGCTAGTATGCCGGATACCTTTTGGGGACTGATGAGTTGGCATTATACAGCAAAGGAGGAGGGTGCGTATGGAGTGGATGGTTCGGTCCAGGTGAAGATGAAGTTCACCCGAACTGAGGGAGATACTTATGCCATCTCGGGCACGGTAGAACCGAATGAAACGTCCTGCACGCAGTACAATTACTTGCCCGAACCGTGTGATCCCATTTGGTGCGAAGTGAAGTCAACAACGTCGGGAACTTTGAAGGGAACCGCTACCATAAAAGATGGTGTACTTTCTGCGACTCCTTTGTGGGATACGCCTTATGTGATTCATATTGAAAACATGTGCGATGCTATCCCCGATGTTCCTGGGAAAGTAGTCTACCCAGGACAACACGAGGCAAGCATCATGGAAAGTTTGAATCCCACCCAAGAGGAGCCCTTCTTCTATCCGTGGACAATCGACATTGCCGACATCACTTTTATTGATGAACTTCCCGTGAACGAACTCACCGATGTAAAAACCGCTTATAAAAACTTTAGCAGTACCGGCCTTTACAGTAGTGGTGAAGGCTTACTAGGTTTGTACAGGAATGAACCCCAGTGAAGTGCCCCCTATCCTTGTTTACTTCAGGAAAGTATCTTCGGCAGCTAATGCTTTGTAAGTGACGGATGTCTCGTCTCCTAATGACATCCTGTAATGGATGCCCGCCTCCTCCATCCTCCCAAAGGCTCTTCTTACCGTTTTTGAGTCTTGTGACACTACTGTCCTCAGGTAGTGCACTTCTGCCCTTGGATTGAAGGGATGAGTGGTTGAGAGTTTAACTCCTGTTCGTCGGAAGATTTCAAATTCCAGTAGTTCTGCCGCTTCCGCTCCCCACTCTTCTTGTATGGCCGGGGGCAAGTCCACCAAGTATTTGTATCCCAGCCCAGGTTTATAGATTTTTTCTTCTGGCCAGCCCAAACGACGCCATCCCTCAAAACTGGCTTCCAAAGCTGCCCGTTTTTCTGAATTATTGCATAATTCTCCGGTTGGACAGCCTCCAAGCGCCGCTGCAAATGCAGCCTGATTAGCCCCGGGGATCATGACTCCTCGCCATTCATTGTTTCGTTGTACTCGCGTGATAATCTGTGCGTTTCCGGCAAGGAATCCCACTCGGACACCTGGCAAACCCAGTTCTTTGGATGGAGTAATCGCGCTCACGCTACATTCCATTGCTCCTTTCACGCTCAGAATGTTCTTTGAGACTTCTGGGTTTCCTCCCCAACAGTCCATGTCGTGTAAAACTGGTGCTTCTGCCTCTGTGGCTAGTGCCACCAATCTTTCCAAGTATTCAGTTTTAGCGACTTTCCCCTCTGGATTGGAGGGGCTGTTCAAGTAAATGAATCGAACGCCCGATGGGCCTAAATCCCTGAGCAAACGTCCCAGCCCTTCTAAATGGAAAAAGCCTGTTTTTTCGCAGTGAGGAGCACGTACACATTCTGCGCCGTTGGCTGCTGCTGCTTGTGCTACAGTAAAAATTGAAAAACGTGGCAATACTACATAGCGCCCTGCAAAGGTTTGCGCCATGGTATCAAAAGCCTGAGTAGTTCCTTGGGTCAGGCACAATTGCGTATCCCTATTTAAGGTCACATCAAAACGAGCTTTCATGAATGCTTGAATGGTTTTGCGTACTTCATCTGTGCCGAAACAGGAGGGATATTCCCGCAGTAATTCCGCATGCGTCCGCAAGACTTCCATAGCAACTTGAGGACCTTCGGCTCCATTTAGGACGTTGTTTCTTTGGTCTGTTCCAAGGTCGATGACTGCTCGGTTTTCTTGTTGGTGAGATGCTCGAATTCTCCTACTCACAAATAAATTTCTGTGCATTGCTCCTGCAGCTTCTTTTAAATCTTTGAAACTTTGTGATTCCCCTCCACCAAGCATTTTAGTCGTTTTTAAAGTTTTTAAAATTCTGTTTCCAGCGTTGAATACTGGAAGTACTGGCTTGGCACCGTCTTGCAACCCTACGTACTGAGAGACCTACATTCAAAAGCTCCAGCGCTTTTTTTATTTTTTCCGGGCTGGACTTTAAACCGAAATGGGGCTGATTTTTGTGTGCAACCCAGGTTTTTTTACATACGGTGCAACGTAAACGTTCCGGCATTTTTCCGTGAATAGCGATATTCTGATGCCCAGTTTTTTTGTAAAAAACGCAGGCTTGGTTATGGCAGTGCTGTTCACGGATGGAAATGTAATTCTGCATAAAATGTAGATAAAAAAATCCCGCGGGTGTGCCCGCGGGAGTGAGAGATCGTTGTGGTGTGTTACATCAAATCTTCAACTCCGGCGAGCTGGGGTTAATAATGACTACCACGAGAAGGTTGAGAAGTTGGTGCATGATTTTCTTAGAACTGCTCCCAAAATAAAGTTTATTTTGACAGCAGTCAATAATGTTGTACCTGTATTTTGTGTTTGAATGAGTCATGGTAAACGCTTTTGATACGGACTCAAATCCCTCATTTGACTTTTTTAAATTAATCTGTTAGAGTGGCCATCTGCTAATTATAATTTTACTATATGGATGAACCTAAACTGGGTCTTCAAGAATTGCCATCAAGGCTGAATTTTCCTAGTGGCGTACTTTCGCCTGGATACCAAGGCATGACTTGTCAATTGGACCCCACAACTTTTGTGTATGTAGCAAGAGCTGTCGATGGGGCAATATCTTGTGATGAAAAAATACCCGATGGGAAATGCAGAGAACGAATTGCTCATAACGAGGCGATTGAAAACCGTACTTATAATCGTGCAATTAGAGGTGCAGATATTCCTTTTACATCTGTTCAATGTCCTTTTAGTCAGGTAGTTATGGCGACGGGTGATGCCTTTACTTCTATTAGGGCGATGTACGACAATCACGGGAACAGGAGAGGTTAGATCTTACTAGGGCCGCGTGGCCAGCCCAAACACGGTTTATATGAAGAATAAAAAAATTCTTTGGATGGTGCTGAGAGGATTATTTTTGGTCTTGTTGGTGTTTTCTCTATATGTTTTTGTTGTATGTGGAAACGAGTGGTTAAAGATCATTCAATACCCCTTTAACAGTGAGGGCAGTTATTTTGACCCTATTTCTGGAATTGACTATCATAATGGTCCTTTTTTTGCAGCTTTGGGAGAATTGATTTTCTCAATAGTCGCTTTTCTTACTTTCCTCATTTCTCTTTTTTCTTACAAATGGGCTACTCTTAGATTGAAGGGTAACTCAACCCAATTTTTGAAGAGGTAGTGGACTCGCCTATTAATTCAAAACTTTATGAAGGTCGAAGTCTCTGCAAAAACGCATGCAAAATTTGAAAAAGTTGAATATTCAGAGGGTCATTACAAGGTTTGGACTAAAGAGCCACCGGTAGATGGCAGGGCCAATGCAGCCATTATCAAACTGCTTGCAGAGTATTTTAAAGTTCCTCGATCCAGAATTCGTTTGATTTCTGGGGCTAAAGGGAAGAAAAAATGGTTCGAAATTAATGAGATGATTCTTTAATTTTTTTTACTAAACCTAGGTTAATTTCACTCACTAGCTGAGGGCCTTCATAAATCATCCCTGTAATCAATTGAAGAAGAGTAGCCCCCGCCTCTAAACGTTCCCACGCGTCTTCTGCATTAAAGATTCCACCGCTGGCTATAATCACCATGCTTCCTTTTGTTTTTTTGTGTATGTGCCTTATCTGTTCAAGAGATAAGTCTGCCAGCGCTTTACCAGAAAGTCCCCCTTCACCAAGAGTGTGTTTTTTGGTGAGGTTTGTACAAACAAAACCATGGACTCGATGTTTTTTTGCGATAGCTATCAATTTATTTAAATGTTCTATAGAAAGATCCGGTGATAACTTGAGGAAAATAGGCTTTTTACAAGAAATCCTGTCTATTTTTTTTAATAGTTTTTCAAGCTTCATAGGATCTGTGAACGGTTGGCCTCCGAATGTATTGGGGCAGCTTAAATTGATGGTCAGATAGTCTCCCGTACTTCTCATTGTTTTAAATGATTTTGCGTAATCCTCTACGCCTACCTCCAATTCACAGGTCTCTTTGTTGTTTGTTTTGGCCACACTGACACCCACTGGGATGGTAAACTGTTCTCCATTCAGGCGTTTGGCAATCGCTTTGCAACCTTCGTTCATCAATCCGTAATAAACTCGTATGGATTGTAAAGTAGGATGACGCCACAATCGTGGTTTTGGATTTCCCTTGCAGGGCTCGGCAGTCACGGACCCCACTTCCATAAAACCAAAACCAACGCAGGGTATTACTTTGGTGAGAACGGCGTTTTTATCAAAACCTGCAGAGAGTCCAATCGGATTTTTAAAATGTATCCCTAGGACCTCCCTTTCCAGAAGAGGATGCGAATAATCAAAAAAGAATCGCGCTACGCCTCTGGTAATGGGATTTGAGCCTATCATTCTACCTATCCAAACAAATGAATCGTGCACTAACTCAGGGTCTATTTTGAATAAAATAGGTTTAAGTACTCTCTTATATACGATCCTTATGAGCGTATTTCTAAACTTAAAAAAAATTTCTTCCATGGGTCGATATTAAATTTCTTTCGTCTTCAGGAGTCTAATTCCTAAATATGAAAGTGGAGTATAGAGCAGGCCCATCCCCACTTTATAAAGCCACCACGAAATAATGATACTGAATAGTGTGGAGCTGGAATAAACACCGACAAAAGCAATCATCATGAAAATGACTGTATCTAATAATTGCGACCAAAGATTTGAGAAAAAGGATCTTAACCAAAATGGTTTTACCTTGAGTTTTTCTCTTAAAAAGAAGAAAGCGAATACATCCTGATATTCAGCAATTAAAAAGGCTGCGAGAGAAGCGATCGCTATCCTGACGGAAACACCAAACACTTGTCCGTATCCCTCTTTGACCCATTCCGCATCCCCAGACCAAGGCATGGCTAAAGAAACAACGGAGTAAAGGATAAATAAAAATGTGCTGATAAAACCTGCCAGTACAAAAAATTTTGCAATTTTTTTTCCGTAAACTTCTCCCACCACGTCTGTCATTAAAAAGACCACGGGGAAAGAAAAAACAGAAACAGATAAATGAGAGCCAAAAAGAAACGGCATCAGTTTTAAACCGAGCGTATTGGCTGCAAACAAAGAGGTTAAATAGATCGAGAGGGCCAAGATTAGCTTTTTAAATGAGACTTCTTTGAGCTGGATCATGCTGAATGAAAGTTTAAATAAAATTTATTTCAATTTAGAGAATTTTTGCCCTCATTTCATCCCTAAAATAATCAATGCTCAAAATAGTCTCTTAATTTTTTCCGTGCACGAGAGAGATGAAGCTTTATTGCATTTTCCGTTTTATTTAGTTTTTTAGCAATTTCTCTTACCGATAAACTATCTCTATATTTCATTGTTAAAATGGTCTGTTCCACAGGAAGCAAACGATGTATGGCCCCCCATAATAGACTTATTTCGGCATTCTCTGTGGCACTAGAGTCCGTAGGGATTGGTAAAACACTCATATCCTCCATAAAGATAGGTTTGGATATTCGATAATAGTTGACCAGTAAATTGTGAGCAATCATTAGAAGATAACTCAAATATTGAATTTTTCTGAACTCGAAGCGAGGTAATGCATTAAAGGCACGAATAAATGTTTCTTGAGTTAAATCCTCTGCCATTGGGATATTCATCCCTACACGGTAAAGAAAATAGTTGAATATTTTTGCCTGGTATTTCTCATAAATTTTTCGGAAATAGCGCGAGTCAGCTTTAGCCAGTTCAATGAGTTTAGAGTCTTCTGTGAGATTAAAGCGAGCATGATTTTCCACCAAGTTTTCTAAGAAAACAGCCGGTGAAGAGCGTGTGTTGCTCTCAGAAGAAAGATCGGAGGTTCCCATCCAGTGCCTCATTAAATTCCACAAATCCTCGGGATGTCTTTGTTGATTTTGTATGACCGATTCAAAATCGTGTTGGAATTGTTTGGCTATCTTTGGATCTACTGGCTGGAGTTCTAAGAAATATTCAATAGTGCCTTCGGGGTTCATAATGGGCGCAATATGAAGTTGCTCAAGATTTTTCTGCCCCTTTTTGTCCGTATTTATTACTTCTCCGTGAAAAGATTTTCTTTTTTCCTTGATGGTGGTCCATAGATCTTTGTAGAAATGCTCATCCATATTTCCTCCCCATAACTCCCCTGGGGTCTTCCCTTTCATCTCCTTTAAAGAAAATCCCTTGCTAGAAGTGATTATTTTGTTTGCATAAAGGATCTTACCTTTAACATCAGTAATGAGCACCCCGCCCTTCAATTGGTCCAGTTCATGACTCATATATGTTATTTTAACACGATTTTCCTCTTTTAGCTGAATTTTGTCTTAGGCATGATGACTTCGATTAGACCCCCCATAAGAACTCATTCGTCTAAAAGTGTCATGACACCTTTTGTACCCCGAAGTGTTAATAAGTATGAGACTAACCCCCATATTTATGTTTGCGACCAAAAAAGCTCCTTTCCCGATGGGGACCGGACAGTATTATCATGTTGAGGTGAGACCTAAATCTGAATTTAGTGCATTTTATACTAAAGATGTAGGACGCAGGAAACACAGCATGTTGGTGTTGGGTAAACAGAAAAAGGACGATAAATGGGCCACCCATAAATGGCTGATCAGTAAAGGTGACGCCTATATCTCAGATCGAGGGGAGCTAAAAAGTGAAGACCACAGAATTCAACAAATTTTAGATTATGTAGACGGGAATTTGGTCCATAAAGAAAGAGATACTTTTTATATTCGTCCGCATAGAAATATCAAACTTCACAAAGCAGAAAAACAGCATTGCTCTATTGATGAATGTCCAGAAATGTATTTTGAAAATTATGAGGACTACGAAAACTATGTTCAAGAAAAAGCGAAACAACCTAGCTATTTAGAGTAATCGACATTACTTCCTTAGGATTTTTTCCATTGTTCGTCCTTTGGCGAGTTCGTCTACTAGCTTGTCCATGTAGCGTATTTTTTGCATCAGTTTGTCTGTCATTTCTTCGATGCGGTAACCACAAATGACCCCCGTGATTTTTGGGGCGTTGGGATTAAGCTCTGGAGCTTCATCAAAAAAAGTTTTAAAATCGACGGAGTCCTCTATTTGCTTATGGAGCTGACTCTGATTGTAGCCTGTCAGCCAGCAAATAACAGTATTCAATTCCTCCTTGGTGCGGCCTTTCTTTTCCACTTTTTTCACATAAGCGGGGTAGACACTGGCAAAAGGCATTTTGAATATCCTAGTATTGTCCATATGCTTAGCATACACCATAAAAAAAGCGCTTCACCAGATTTAGATTGAGTTTTTCCATTTGTCCCCTAGGCCTCTTTTAACAGGGCACTGAATTTTTCTTTAAGTTTGATGAGCTTAGGGTTGATGACAAACTGACAGTAAAGTTGCTCCGGATTACGTGCGTAGTAATTTTGATGATAGTCTTCAGCTTCATAAAATTTAGTGAGCGGCTCAAGTTGAGTGACGATGGGATCTTCTAGATCTTTTTGTGTTTCTTCTATGGCGGCTAGAGCCTCCTCTTTTTGTTCGGGTGTGGTGTAGAAAATGACAGAACGGTATTGTGTTCCTCTATCGTTCCCCTGTTGATTTAAGGTGGTGGGATCGTGGGTTCCAAAAAAAACGGTCAGTAGAGTTCTATAAGAAATTTGATCGGCATCAAATTCAATGCGACTGCATTCGGCGTGTCCTGTACGACCGGTGGTCACCTGCTCGTAGCTGGGATTAGGGGTGGTTCCTCCTGAATATCCAGGCATAACTGTAAGCACCCCTTTGAGTTGCTGGTAGATAGCTTCGGTACACCAGAAGCAACCTCCGGCAAAGATAGCAGTCTGTTTATTCATACTTTAAAAACATGATAAGGCATAGCGTAGCTCTGCGAGATTACTGCGCATAAGACTAAAGTAGTCTTCTCCAGCGGCAGCTTGTTCATCTGTAAGTCCTTCAATAGGGTTGAGCACTTTGGTTTCTGCTCCCACTTCATGAGCAATAGTTTGAGATAAATCTGGGTTTACTAAACTCTCAAAGAAAATCGTAGTGATTTTATTTTCCCTCACAAAATCAACCATGTCTTTGAGCTCTGATGCAGAGGGTTCTTCATCTGGAGACAAACCTGAGATAGGAACTTGCGTGAGACCGTACTGTTGTGCC
The DNA here is from genome assembly GCA_964516995.1 of uncultured Candidatus Peribacteria bacterium. Taxonomy (GTDB): domain Bacteria; phylum Patescibacteriota; class Gracilibacteria; order UBA1369; family 2-02-FULL-48-14. Next base: position 60,256 of record CAZFAV010000002.1, read on the forward strand.
AAGTAGCCAAAAGCAGCATGAGAAGTGACAAAGTTTTTTTGTTCACAGGTCGCCAAACCATCTTTAAATTCCTGATCGAGTTGATTTAATTTTTCTTTAAAAGTGAGCGTGTTGGCTTCATAAACAGTGGAATGGGTTGGGTCAACTTCAATGAGTTTTGCTTTTACCAGATCAGCCATTTGGCTCATCAAGATGGGGCTCAACCACACATGAGGATCCTTGAGTCCTTCTGCAGCATCTGGCGAATTTAAGAGTGCGATACTTTGAGTGAGATTGAGGATTTTTACTTCACTGTCCTCTAAATTGTTTTGGACATTGGCAAACCAAGGTTCCACCAGCCCATTAACTACCAAGAGCTGACTGGTAGAGATCGTCCCTACGTCTTGGGGTGTGAGTTCATAGTCATGAGGTTCAAAGCCACTGGGCACCAAAGTTTCCAGATTTACTTGGTGGTTTGCCACTTGATCAACCAAAAACTGTATAGGATAAAAAGAGGTACTTACAGTTACTTTTTCATCGGATGGAGCAGAAGTGCTGCAAGCTGATAAGATTAAAAAAAGAGCTAAGACCGTTTTACTAAAGTTATTTTTGAATGAGGGCATGGATTAAAATAATTTTTTTTATTATTGCGAATGACTTGCAATTAGTCAACGCCATTAAGCCTGGGAAGTAGGAGCATATTTTGATACATTGTGCGTATGTTGGACCTTAATGCACAGGGTATTTTGGAACTGATGACTCAGTACGGCTATGCCATACTTTTTCCGGTTTCTATTTTAGAAGGACCTATTGTGGCTACTCTCGCCGGCTTTTTGGTGTCCTTAGGGAAACTCGATCCTTTCATTGTATTTGGAATTTTGCTTTGTGGAGATATTGTGGGAGACACTATTTATTATTTCTTGGGGCGAGTGTTCCGGCGAGAAAAAGTTCCTCGGTGGCTTAGCTTTTTAGGCATTACCGAGCACAATGTTCATATTTTTGAAAGCTACTTTAAAAAACACGACTGGAAAATTATCCTTTTAGCTAAAACTCAAGCCGTAGGAAGCGTCATTTTATTTACTGCGGGCTTTGCTCGAATGCCTTATAGGAAATTCATTTTATTAAATATCGCTGGATCTATTCCTAAAATCATCCTCTTCGAAGGAATTGGATTTTATTTTGGAGAAGCTTACCACCAGCTCAATACCTACTTTGGATATGCCGCTTGGATTTCATTAGGTACGGCAGTGGTACTTTTAGGAGGATATTTTTTGTTTAAACGCTATTTAAAGACTCATTATGAAGAGCTCCAACAAAACTAAAGGTAAAATCCTTATTGTCACTGATACTTGGCTGCCTCAAGTCAATGGGGTGGTTTCTGCCCTTCAAAAAACTTTTAAGATTTTGGAGGAAGAGGGTTACCGTGTGACTATTGTTCATCCAGGACTTTTTAAAACAGTCCCCCTGCTCATTTATCCAGAAATTCGTTTGGCGCTCTTCCCTGCCCGCGAGATGGCGCGGATTTTCAAAAAAGAAAAACCGGACTATGTGCATGTGAGTAACGAAGGCCCTTTGGGGCTTGCTGCCCGACGTTACTGCCTGGATCATCAAATTCCTTTTACGAGCTCTTTTCATACACACTTTCCCTTGTATGTTCCTTGGTACACGCCTGTGGGAGCCAAAGCTTTGTCAGAAGTGGGTTACCGCTATTTGCGGTGGTTCCACAACGCGAGCGAAAAAACGATGGCTGCCACTCCCAGCCTCAAGTCCGACTTAGAAAGTCATGGATTTGAGCATGTGGTGGTGTGTCCGCTCGGTGTAGATACCGAACTTTTCAAACGAAATGATAAAGCAGAAAGGCGGTTTGAAGGTCCGGTCTTTGTTTACTTTGGGCGAATTGCCCGAGAAAAAAGTTTGGAAGAATTTTTTGAGGCCAAATTACCAGGAACCAAACTGGTGATCGGAGATGGACCAGCTCGTAAACGATTAGAGAAAAAATACGGAAATGAAGCTATTTTTGTGGGGTATAAAAAGGGCCAAGAACTTATTGATTTGCTTTCTATTTCAGATGTTTTTGTCCTGCCATCAGTAACTGAAACCTTTGGTTTAGTGGTAGTGGAGGCTTTGGCCTGTGACCTGCCTGTAGCCGCCCACGACGTGATGGGCCCTCGTGATGTAGTGACTCATGGGGTAGAGGGATTTTTGAGCAAAGATTTGGAGAAAGCAGCTAAGGCAGCTTTAAAATTAAAGGGCAAAAATCATCGTAAAAAAGCACTCCAGTTTTCTTGGCAAAAGAGTGCCAAAATTTTTCTTAAACATCTCGTGCCCGTTTCAACAGAGCGCGATTCTGGAAAATAATTTTTTTGAGTCCTACGGTTTTTAGAATATCTAGGATCATTTTCAATTCTTCCCAGTGTCCTTTGAGCCAACCCACTTTTTCACTTTTGCGTGCGTGACTTACCCTTAAGAGGGGCACAATGGCGAGTCGACCTCTGCTTTGGATAAAGAGTCCATTGAGAAAAACTTCGAAACCAAAGCGTGGGAGTTTTTTAAGTTCTTTTTCGTGACCTATTAAAAGTTTTTTGTTAAAAACTCTTTCTCCTGATACGAAATCAATGCCCATCCATTTCATCACTAAAAGGCTGTTCTTACGGATGCTCATGCTCATCTCTGCTTGATCCTCTCGTAATGGCTTCAAAAGCGCTGTGAGGTCTTGGGCTTTTAAATTCCTGAGGTCAGCGTCTAAAGTGAGAATCCATGGGTTTTTTGCTAAAGCTAGCCCCTGCTCCAAAGCTTTGGTTTTCCCTTCATTTTTCTTCTTTGCTACAAGCTTTACTCTTTTAAAAGATTTTACCACTTCTGCAGTGCCGTCGGTAGACCCATCATCTACTACGACCACTTCATCCAGCCAAGGGTGTTTTGTGGCCACCTCAAGCACCTTTGTGATGCGAGGTGCTTCGTTATATGCACAAATGAGGCAAGAAAACTTTTTCACACCCACACTATAACGGGCCAAGTGGTCTTGGGGAACCTGGAAAATTGTGCTATAAGATCTCTGATGAAAAAATGGATTCAATCGTACAAGGAGGCTGCCCAACAAAAAAATTTTTTGTTCTCGATAGCCGGTGTGCTTATTCTTTTAGGCTTGAGTTTGGTGACCAATTTTTATGCGGGTCAATATGCTCGCGTGGAAGCCAGCAACCCTGTAACTGACCTTATTCTCAATAATATCCCTGTCTTTAATGTGGATGGGTTCTTTATTTATGGCCCCATTTTATTTTGGATTTTTGTGATCTATTTGGGTGTCAGTCAGCCCAAACGAATCCCTTTTTTAACGGAAAGTGTGGCACTTCTTATGCTGATTCGTTGTGTTTTTGTCAGTCTCACTCACATCGGGCCCTTTCCCGACCATCTTTATGTGCAGTCTACTTTCTTTTCTTTTATTACTTCGGGAAGCGACCTGTTCTTTTCTGGACACACAGCCTTTCCTTTCCTCATGTGTTTGATCTTCTGGGATAATAAAAAGCTCCGTTGGCTCTTCTTCCTTTTGTCTTTGTTCTTTGGAGCCATCGTGCTGATGGGACATTTGCACTACTCTATTGATGTGCTGGCCGCTTTCTTCATTACCTACACCACGGTTCACCTCGCCAAAACAGGGTTCCGTAAAGATTGGTACTTGTTTGCCGAAACGGTGAAATAAGTTTGTCACTTTCCTTCTTCCCATGTCGGTTGTTTTGACTCAAACCATTGACGAGTGTTTACATCACAAAAAACACAAAAAATTGCGCTCCCTTTTGGCACACGAGGATTTAGGAGAAATTGGAGAAGCTTTAACGGCATTGCGTCGCGGCAAGAAAAAAACCTTCGGTCTGCTCTCCCCTGAGCGACAGGCGGATGTTATTTTTTATGTCAATGAAGACACGCGAGATCAACTTTTAGACTTTTTGAGCAGTCATGATTTTGCGCTCATGCTTCACTTTATGGACGATGACGATGCCGTAGATCTTTTGCAGTCCGTTTCTGAAGAAAAGCGGAATTCCATTTTGGGCTATTTACGAACAGAGAAAAAAAGACGGATGGATGCTCTGCTTAAATTCCACCCCGAGACAGCCGGAGGGCTTATGGACTTCAACTTTTTAGTTGTAGAGGAGGAACTCAATCTAAAAACCGTTTTTGATAAAGTTCACACCTACATTGAAAAACAACGCCAAACACCCCTTGTGATCGTGGCGGCAAAAGATGGTCAACTCAAGGGTTATGTGCCTTATCAAGACTTGATGATGGGCACTACCAAAGTTCCACTACCTGCTCTCATAAAACCTATGCCTGCCATTCTACCCGCTGTGGACCAGGAAGAGGTAGTAGTGGTGGCACGAAAACAAAGAAGTGAAGTAGTGGCCGTGGTTGATGAATTTGGAAAAGTTTTGGGTGTGATTCACCTTAAAGACCTCATGCGTGTTGCAGAATTTGAAGCGACTGAAGACATCTATCGCTTGGCGGGACTCAGCAAAGAAGAGCAAGTGAGTGATTCAATATTTACCAAAGTGAATCGGCGTTACAAATGGCTCGTAGTGAATTTAGCCACTGCTTTTTTTGCGGCCTTTGTAGTGTCTCGCTTCCAAGAAACCATCTCACAAGTTTCTATATTAGCGGTGTATATGCCGATAGTAGCCGGCCAGGGAGGAAATGCCGGTACTCAAGCTTTGGCGGTGGTTATACGGGGATTGGCTTTAGGAGAGATCCCTTGGGGAAAGGCCAGAGGAATTATCTTTAAAGAAGCAGTGGCAGGCCTACTGAATGGCGTTTTAGTGGGCTTTATTGCTTCCGGAGTTGCACTGCTTTTTGGTGCCCCAGTTATGTTAGGATTGGTGCTGGGAGTTTCTATTATACTCAATCTTTTTATAGCGGGTTTCTTTGGAACTTTGGTCCCCTTTACATTGAAGGCACTTAAAATTGATCCTGCGGTGGCCAGTGCAGTGTTCGTGACTACAGCTACAGACGTGTTTGGCTTTCTCTGCTTTTTGGGCCTCGGGACCTTGTTCCTCATTCAAGCCTAGTTTAAGATAAAAAAAGTATGGTCATCTCCCGCACTCGCATTATCGCTATTTTTTTTCTCACGTTGGTTTTGGCTGGAGGACTTTGGGTTCTCTATGGGCTCTGGGCTGTGCGCGGGATAGAAAGCCCTAGCTATACTGTAAAAGCACAGTATGAAAATTTTGAAGTTCGCGAATACGAAGATTTAATTTTAGCCAGCACTACGGTGAGTGGCGATTTAGAAAATAGCCGTGTTGAAGGTTTCAAAAAAATAGCTGCTTATATTTTTGGAGAAAATACCTTGGGCCAAGAAATAGCAATGACTGCGCCGGTGAGCACTGAGCAAGTTAAAAATTCTTCCAATGACACTGAATATACCATTTCTTTTGTGATGCCTCACTCTTACAGTATGCAGGATTTGCCCTTGCCCACAGATTCTCAAGTAAGAGTGCTCAACACGCCTCAAAGGAAGGTGGCTGTTTTGACTTACTATGGGACTGTAAATGAAACAGTGGTAGCGGAGAAGATGGCCTTTTTTGCTTCAGAGTTAGAGAAAGCAGGCTATAAATATCATGGTGAAATGATTTTGACAGAATACAACCCTCCTTTCACTCCTTGGTTTTTAAGGAAAAATGAGGTTTGGGCGGTGCTTCTGGATACGGATTAAAGCAGGGACCAGTGTTTGACAGCTTTATTAAGGCTATTTTAGGATTGGTTATTCTGTTGTGTTCCATTTTTTGCAAAACATGGCCAATGATGGTTTAGAATTTGGTGCCGGTTTAGTTTCTCAGCAACCTGGGGGGCCTCAACTTTATCCTACAGATCTGGATCAACGTATCTTGAGAGAAGCTGAGCTTGTTTTGGGGACAGGGGATTTTGAAGCAATAAGAGCCCGCATAGGGACACTGCTTCAGAATTTTCCTTTAAGACGTTTTTTGCAAATCCTGGGGACACGTCCCCCTGCAAGACATGCTTTGGAACAAGCGGTTGTTCCCTTTATTAACGACTGGGCCGAAGCGTATGCTCAGCGAACTATTCCTTTTCCTCATGCCCATCCTTTGTCGAGGATGACACCGGAAAACAAACTACGGTTTGGACTCTTGGCAGCAAAAAGTCCTAGTACTGCCGAGCACTGTGTGGATGCTTTTGGGATGATGGATGCCATTGGATGGGTCACTTCTCGAACCCACCCTTCACTGCCCGTGTCTACTTTTAGAGAAGAGATGCAACTGGCTGCAGTAGATCATGATTTGGGTAAAGCAGAAATTGCTGCTTTATTTTTATTGGCACCTTTCAATAGAGAACATCATCTGCCAAAGATTTTTAGAGCCAACTTGGTGGATCCAAAACGAAAACGTCCTATTGGCGGACTGCATGTTTTGAGTCCTGAGCAAGCGGCTTACTTTGAGCCCATTTTGGCCCCTCGTAACACTGGAGAACCATTACGAGAAGACCTAGTGGATGAACTGATGGATTTGCTGACAGGACTTATGAAGCAGCAGAAATTTGCCTTTCATAACATTCCTTTGCGCTACTTAGCCAAGGTCATGCGTGATATGGATGAGGAAGGACACTTCCCTTCCTATGTTCCTGGACTAGAAGGAGAGCAAATTGACCCTGCCTATCTTCCTTTTTTAAGAGAGCATAAAAATGATTTGGAACACTTAGAGCTTATTTTTGCTATTCATAATATCGACGGGTATGAAGTCACATTGAGAGACGTCCTCGATGGGCATGAAGCCCATTCTGTTGACTTGGTCCGTGGAGAGGTGGGTGAACATGTGATACGATTGATCGGGAATCATCATCGTTATAAAGCCACAGTTCAACGTTTCGGCATCGAATGGGCTAATTTAAATGGCCTTATTGTACCGGCAGAGATGGTAGCCATGGGCGATGTGGGCTCCGCTCTCTCTCAAGTAGCAGGTCGCGCTTATTTTGACGCCAAAGGCAAACCTGCTCCTTTGGTAGCAAAGATCTTCAGGGATGAGTTGAAGGCTAAAAAACTAGCGGACCCAGATCGAATTGAGCTCATTGCCCGCCTCATTGAACTTGGGAGAGCCCCTGCTGGAGAAGTCATGCCTAAATTTTACCAAAATGTTAATGAGAGGTTCGGAGCTCCGTGGGTAATCGCGTCTTAAAGATCCTCTTCGATTTCTTGAAGAATTTCTTTTTCAATTTTCTTTAAATTGGTGGCCTTTTTCATTCCATTCACTTTACGCTTGTTCTTGTCTGCGATGCCAAGCTTAGAGTGAACTTCATCCAGCATGGATAAAATTTGAGTGATTTCCTGTTCGGCACGCACATTCACTTGGAGGTCTACTTCTTCCCTCACATCGGCCACCTTGGCCGCACGATTTTGGCTGATGAGCACAAAGATAGAAAGAAAGATGGCTTCTAAAGACACCACCATGGTGAGAAAACCAAATGGATAGGGGTCAAAAGCCGGAATACCAGGAAGAATACCGGTGTTGAGTAAAATCCACCCAGTAAAGAAGATTACGTGGAACGAAAAAAAGTTCATGCTGCCAAAACCAGAATTGATGTGATCGGCAACACGATCCGACCAACTGCGCTCTACATCCATGCGTGCCTTTAAACTTTTAATTTTCTTCCGTCTGTCTTCCAGTAATTTTGGATCGATTGGACTATAAAAGAAAAAACTCATTCGGCTTTGGGTTTAAGATGAAGAGAAGCGGAATTGATACAGTAACGCATGCCGGTAGTCTCTCGAGGACCATCGGTGAACACATGCCCCAAATGGGCTCCACAGTTGGAGCAAGTCACCTCAGTACGACGCATGCCGTGGGAATCGTCTGCGTGTTCAGCTACTGCTCCTTTTTGAGCTTGGTCAAAAGCGGGCCACCCACATCCTGAATCGTATTTATTGTCCGAAATAAAAAGTTCGTGCCCACAGACCACACAGTCATAAGTTCCTGGAGTAAAAACATGGTCGTATTCCCCTGTAAAAGGAGCTTCTGTTCCTTTTTCTTGGGTCACACGAAATTGCTCGGCGGTGAGACGCTGTTTGAGTTCGTCTTTATCAAAGGAGGGCATGGCGACGTGTTACGACCTTATTATAGTCATGCAGCGCTTTCACCCGCAAGGTGACCTGTGGCCCAAGCTGCTTGGAGATTGTAGCCTCCCGTAAATCCATCCACATTCAGGATTTCTCCAGCAAAAAACAAGCCGGGGCAAAGTTTGGATTCCATGCTGCGTGGATCCACTTCATCGGTGTCCACTCCTCCAGCGGTCACAAATTCATCCCCTGCTGCGCGTCCGATGAGGTGAAGTTTTAAATGCTTCAGTTTTTCTAGAATTTTCTGCTGCTCTTTTTTTCCTACTTGGGTAGCTTGCTTCTTTTCGTCGATTCCTGCTTGCTCACATAGCTCGCTCGCCAAAGATTTAGGAAGGAAATAACCCAAAATATTCCGGTAAGTTTTTTTTGGATTTTCTTGTACGGTGCGGTGGAATTCTTCTTCCAAAAGGTTTTGCGGAGTATCCGGTAAGAAATCCAGAGTCAGTTCTAAGGGAGATTCTCGTGTGTAGTCTTCAAAAGCAATGAGCGAAGAAAGAGCAAAGACGGCTGGGCCTGTGAGGCCACGATGTGTAAAAAGAATCGGCCCCGTCCATTCCATTTTCTTTTGAATTTTCACTGAAAGTCCAGCTTTTTGTAGACTGACTCCCGCTAAATTTTTAAGCCACGTTTCTTCAGTAATGAAAGAATTGAGACTGGGCGCTAAAGTGGTGACGTGATGCCCAACACTTTCTGCAAAACGATAGCCGTCTCCAGTAGACCCAGTTGCGCGATAGGCCTGTCCTCCAGTAGTGAGGATCACTTTATCTACCGTGATGGGTTCGTGATTTTTAAAACTTAAAGTAAAGCCCGAAGCCGTTTTTTTTAAGTGCGTTAACTCTGTACGAAAAAGTAGATTGGCAGATTTCAAAAGCTTTTCAAAAACTCCCACAATGTCTTTTCCGTTGTCTGAAACTGGGAAAACCCGAAGGTCCTCTTCCACTTTTAAAGGAACCCCTCGAGATTCAAAAAAATTCATCACTTGCTCGGGGCCAAAACGATGAAAAGCGGATTGGAGAAACTTCCCTCCTCTGGGATAACGATCAGCTATTAGTCTGAGGTCCGAAAAACCCGTGGTCACATTGCAGCGTCCTCCGCCCGAGATGAGTACTTTTTGCCCCAAAGTGGCATTCTTTTCGATAAGGAATACCTCTACCTGAGGATTCTTTTCTAAGATTGCTGCGGCTGCCATCATCCCTGCTGCTCCTCCTCCAATGATCGCAATAGACATGTGAGCATTCTAACAGTAGAGTGAAGCCATGATCAACGAACGAATTGTTCAGATTTTTGAAGAAATCGGTGACATGCTGGAAATTTTGGGTGAAAATGTTTTCCGCGTGAGGGCTTACCAACGTGCAGCAGAAGTGGTACGTGGTCTTTCGGACCTAGAAGATATGTATAAAAAAGATCCTACCTCGTTGGAGGGCTTACCGGGCATCGGGAAAGATCTTCATGCTAAAATTTTAGAAATTCTAACCACGGGTGAATGCGAAATGCATGATCGACTCCTCAAACAGGTAGGAGCGGGACTTCTAGATATTTTGAGGATCCGAGGGATTGGCCCCAAAAAAGTAAAAATGTTTAGAGATCAACTCGGCATTAGCTCCTTAGAACAACTGCGCAGCGCTGCTGACAGCGGCGCTCTTGCCACCTTGCCTGGGATGGGAGAGAAAAGTCAGGAGCTCATTGTGAAGGCTTTGCGCGATCAAAGTCTTTCTAAAGAGCGCATCCCACATGCTAAAGCTTTGGAAGCGGCCGAGGAGTACATCTCCTACATGAAAGGTTTTAAGGAAGTGAAGCAGATTCAATACGGAGGATCGCTGAGGCGGGGGAAAGTCACCGTGGGTGACGTAGATATTTTAGTGACCGGTACAAATACGGAAAAAATCATGCGTCACTTTGTTGCCTACCCTAAAGTCAGACAAGTGCTGGGCCAGGGAGACACAAAATCCAGCGTGGTTTTGGAGGGAAATTTACAAGTGGACCTGCGCGTAGTAGACAAAGATAGTTTTGGTGCTGCGCTCTTTTACTTTACCGGCCCAAAACACTTCAATATTCATGTTCGCACGATCGCCCTCCGAAGAGGTTGGAAAATCAATGAATACGGTATTTTTAAGGGAGAAGAAAAGCTTGCTGGTAAAACAGAAGAAGAAATGTTCAAACTTTTAGATATGGACTACATGACGCCTGAGGAGCGTGAGAACTTTAAATAAACTCCATGAGACAATTGCAACATTTTTTTATAGAGGAAGATTTGAGCCAAGACCGTTTGACGATCAGAGATCGTGAGCTACTCCACCAAATGAGAAACGTGCTGCGTTTCCGCGCAGGAGACTCCGTGGTGCTTTTAGATGGGAAGGGAATCAAAGCTCAGGCGACCGTGGAACTCATCCATCAAAAAGAGGCCGTCTTGAACATACAAAGTAAAGAACGCTTTAGCCCCCCTGCACGAACTTTAAGACTTTTTGTGGCACTTCCTAAAAAACCCGCCACCTTAGAATGGATTGTAGAAAAAGCTACGGAGCTTGGCGTGAGCGAAATCATTCCTCTGAGCACGGAGCGTTGCCAAGTTCATGAGCTCAAAAAACCGGAACGACTTAAGCTCATCATTAAAGAAGCTGCAGAGCAATGTGAACGGGTTTTTATCCCCGAACTCAAGTCCGTTTTAAAGCTGTCGGAACTGGTAAACACTTTTCCCTCGGGTCAGGTTCTGGTGGGAGATCCTTGGATTTATGATACGGTTTTATCGAAAGTAGAAAAATCTCGAGAAATAAACGTGGTGATTGGGCCCGAAGGTGGGCTCAGCGAACGTGAACTTACTGCTTTAAAAGAGGCGGGTGCCACGCTCTTCCAACTGGGAGATTTGGTGCTTCGCATGGAAACCGCAGTGGTGGCTGCACTTTCTGTGGTTCAATTTGCTTAGCTTTGCTATGATGCGCGCAGTTTAATTTTCTCCTATGCGCCATCCTCTTTATCTCTTGCCCGTCCTTCTTTTGGGGGCTTGTTCTTTAATTTCTCCTTATACCATTACTTTCACCAATGAACCGGGTGAAGTGATTGATCCTGCCAGCAGTACTTTGGATTTAGTCGTGAGCGCTCCTACCTTGGCTTATATTTCTGGAGTGGCTTGCGAAGGAGCGGAGGAACTCGACATTCTCCCCGTAGAAAGCAAGACTATGGAAGTCAACACGGTTCATAAGTTGCCCCTCACCCTTATGGAGGGCCAACCTTCTGGAGCAAGCTGTGAAGTGACCGTTACCGCTTACGATCGCACTACTACGGATACCGCTTCTGCCACCATTGAACTCACCATGGCTGGGATCCCTCTCGCAGAGGAGGGTGAAATGTGTGGTGGAATCGCTGGGATTCAATGTGCCGAAGGACTCAGTTGTGATATGACTGGATCCGAAGGAATAGCGGATGGCAGTGGTACCTGTGTGACAGAGAAAGTTACGCAAGAAGAAGAGAAGAGCGAACCCGCTCAAGCTGGTGAAGTGTGTGGAGGAGAAGCGGGAATTGAATGTGCCAGTGGCTATGACTGCGTGACCCAAGACGGAGCAGAGGTTGATGCGGAAGGAGTGTGTAAGGAAATTTTGATTGAAGACAGTGTGAGCGTGGAAGATACAACTGAAGCTGTGGTGGATGTAGATTCGTCTAGTGCCACTGATGCAGCTACTGGAGACGAAACGACTGTTCAATGATCGACCGTTTAGTTCAACTACTACAAGAGAAAAGTGCCCAGCTGAATTTATTTTCGGCTGGGGATCGTTTAAAGCTGGCGGAAAAACATATCCCGGATGCCTTGGCTGTTTTTGATTTTTGGGAAATAAGGCCAGGACAAAAAATTCTGGATATTGGAACGGGAGGCGGACTCCCGGGGTTGGCCTTGGCTGCGAAGATGCCGAACATCCCTTTCCGATTAGTGGATGCACGGGAAAAAAAAGTAAAAGCTGTGCAAGAAGTAGCTGACGCACTAGGCTTAGAAAATGTAAAAACAGCGGCTGAACGATTTGAGGTTCTCGCTCATAAGGCTGGATATAGAAAACAATTTGATGTAGTTACTGCTCGTGCAGTAGCCCCCCTTCCTGTTCTTCTCGAATATGCATCTGGATTTTTACGAGTGGGCGGACGCCTTTATGCATGGAAGGGGCCTGAATACAAAAGTGAGTTGGAAACTTCTCAAAAGGCACAGAAAATCCTCGGCTTGTTTTTTGAAGAAGCACACGCTTACGAACTACCCGGAGGAGAAGAGCGCTTTATTTTGTCCTTTGTCCAAAAAGGAGATTTGCCTCCTGAGTACCCTAGGAGTGATGGGGTGCCGAAGAGTAAGCCTCTGTGCTAAACTCAACCTTGTTATGCCCAAGCCTTACCAAGTTCAAGACAAATATTTCCAACTAGCCAAGGAGAAAGGCTATAGAGCCCGTAGCGCATTTAAGCTCTTAGAGGTCCAAGGGAAGTTTAAGTTACTGAGACCTGGACAAACCATCGTAGATTTGGGTGCTGCTCCTGGAAGTTTTTTACAAGTGATTGCTGAAATTGTGGGCCAAAGAGGTCGCGTTTTTGGAGTGGATTTGCAAGTGATTGACCCCTTTGATGAACCTAATATTAAAACTTTAGTGGCAGATATTTTTGAGAAGGAACAAGTGCTAGGTGTGCTTGGGGCCGCAGGTTTTAACAAAGTAGATGGCGTGACCAGCGATCTGGCGCCCAAGACGAGCGGAATTAAAGATTTAGACACAGGACTCTCTGCAGAGCTCACGGATCAAGCTTTTTATTTATCCACACTCCTCCTTAAACCTGGTGGTTTTTTTGTGGGAAAAATTTTTGAAGGCAGTGAGTTCCAGAAGGTTTTAAAACGAGTAAAAAGTCGTTTTTCTCAAGTGAACGTCTTTAAGCCGGAAGCGTGTAGGGATCGTAGCTACGAAACCTATATTGTTGCACGTGGCTTTTTAGGTGATAAAGTAAAATCATGAAAAAGACCCGCCGTGAAATCGATGCTCTTGGACCTGTAGAAGTGCCCCTCGACTCTTATGGAGGAAGTTTTACTGCACGTGCCTACACTAATTTTAAGATTTCCAGTTTAAGAGCTCCTTTCTCTTTTAAGGTGGGATTGGCATTTGTGAAGATGTCCGCTGCAGAGGTGAATGCAGAACTTGGTCATTTGGGTAAAAAAGAATCAAAGGCCATCTTGCAGGCTGCAAAAGAATTTTTAGAAGGACAGTTTGATGATGATTTTGATCTAGATGTCTATCAAGCGGGCGCGGGCACACCTTACAACATGAATCTGAACGAAATTTTGGCCAACCGTGCCAATGAGATTTTGGGGGGTAAAAAAGGAGTCTATTCACCTGTTCACCCCAACAATCATGTGAACATGGCTCAATCCTCGAATGATGTGATTCCTACGGCCATTCGTCTGGCGGCGCTTTTGGAACTCGCGCCTGTCTTTCAAGAAGGTGAAGCCATGGTGGCCAGTTTAGAAAAGAAAGCAAAAGATTTTGGTGCTCATATAAAAGTGGGTCGGACCCATTTGCAAGACGCAGTGCCTGTTACCTTGGGACAAGAATTTAAAGCTTATGCAGAAAGTTTAAAACGCGCTTTGGAGCGTCTCGGTACTTCGGCTATGGACTTGGCGGATACAGGAATTGGGGCCACAGCAACGGGCAGCGGAATCAATACTCATCCCCGTTTTGCTGAGCTGATGCGCGAGCATTTGAGCGAGCGCATGGGGCTTCCACTGCGGCCTCTGGATCCTTTTGAGAACAATCACAGCATGGCCTGCTTCCTCACAGTTTCAGCCGCCCTCCGTGGTCTTTCTACAGAGCTTTTACGAGTTTGTAACGATCTTCGTTTGATGGCGGGTCCCCTCCAAGAAATTCAACTACCAGAAGTAGAACCTGGGTCCTCTATTATGCCTGGCAAAGTGAATCCGTCGGTTTTGGAATGCATGAGTATGATCTGCGTTCAAGTCATAGGCTTTGACACCGCGATTGCGCTTTCTGCACAACAAGGCCAGCTGGAACTCAACTGGTACACTCCCCTCATTATGTGGGATTTGCTTCACGGTATGGATATTTTGGCGCGAGGGATGGAGATGCTCAAACGAGAATGTTTAGACGGAATTGCAGCCAATGAGGACCAAATGAAAACGGTGCTCGAAAACAGTGTTGCCGTAGCTACTGCTTTAGCGCCGGTGTTGGGTTACCATGAAGTAGCGGAGCTAGTGAAGGAATCTAAAAAGAAAAAGGTTCCATTTATGAAATTGGTTCCAGCTGCGTATCAAAAATACTTGAAAGCAGAACAGCTCACTCGTCCCAACCGAAAATAGTTAAGCGACCAAAAGAGACCAATTACTTCACAGTAATGGTGTTTTCGAAGTCGCTCACAATGCCTTCTGGACTGGTGACCTCCAACTTAATAGTGTAGGACCCAGGAGTCTCGTAGGTGTGAAGTTCGGGTTTATGATCGTAACTGATCACTCCGTCTCCAAAATCCCAAGCATACGTTTCGATGGTTCCCGTCGAACAAGAGGGGTCTACACTTATGAAAAGTGGAGCACTACCAGTAGAAGTATTTACTGTGAAACATGCGGTAAGTGCTACCGGTCGAACTACAATTTGTACACTAGATGTCGCGGTTTTTCCATCGGAGCCTGTCACCGTTACACTAGCCGTGTAGTTGCCCACATCGTTGTATTTGTAAGTCACACTGGAGCCAGTGGTGTAAGGAGCGCTGCCGTCTCCAAAATTGTAGGTGTAAGAAACTATAGATCCTTCTTTATACGTAGACCCAGAAGCATCAAAGCGTACCGTTAGAGGTACTTCTCCGTTGGTTTGATCCACCACTAAATTGGCTAAAATTCCTTGTTCCGTTACCGTCACTGGAATACTGAGTTCATCCTGATTCCCTACAGAGTCTGTGACTGTGAGCAGAGCAGTAAAACTTCCCACTTCTTGATAAGTGTAAGAAGCGGTATTTCCTGTATCGTCTACTGAACCATCGTTGTCAAAGTCCCATTCGTATTCCACGATGTCATCATCGGCATCAGTACTCACTCCTCCGTCAAAAACGACTTGCAGGGGAACTGGGCCACTGACTGTGCCACTCGTCATGGCTGGAGTAGTAGAGACCTTGGCTACGGGAGCGCTGCCTTCTTCGGTCACTGTTACATCGAGCAAAGCTTCATCGGTATTACCATCGGCATCTGCTACAGAAAGAGTCACTGAATAGGTTCCTGCTTCTTCAAAAGCATGCTTCACCGTGCGACTTTGAACGGACTTGCTTCCATCGCCAAAGTTCCAGGTGTATTTCACAATTTTTCCTCCGTCAATTTGAGAAAGTTGTCCATTAAACTCATATTCATCACCCACTGTGTAGGTTCCGTTTTCTCCAGCACTAGAGGTGATCACGGCACGCAGTCCTCCAATACTTCCTGCCTTAATGGTCTTAGTGGCAGTGTTGTAGGCGCCACTATTGTCGGAGACACGAAGCGTGACGTCATAATCTCCTTCCTGAGTGAAGGTGTAATCCACTTCTTCTCCGCTGGCATCATCGAATTTTCCATCATCATTCATATCCCATTCGTAAGCCACAATTTCTCCATCTGGATCGTAGGAACTGGTGGCATCAAAGTGAACTTCTAAAGGAGTTTCTCCACTGTCGGGTGTTACGGTAAAGGCAGCGGCTGTGGTCTCGTTAGCGATGCCTACTTGAGTGTTGTACTGATCCTCGAACTGTTCTCCACTCTTGAGGTCCATGTACTTCACCGTGAGTGTGACCGTGTAGACTCCATCCCCTTCGGCTTTGTGTGTATAGGTGTGAGTCGTGGTCATTCCATTGCTGGTTTCTCCGTCTCCAAAATCCCAGCTGTAAGAAAGGATCTTATAGGTTTTTTCGTCTACTGGAATCTCGCTGGCATCAAAAGTAACTTCCACTGGCGTCGTTAGATTGAGAGGATTTTCTGGAGTGGTCTTGATCGGTGAACCGTAATTGACCTCTGCCACCAACTTGGGCCCTAAGAACCAAATTCCTGCCAACCAAGCGATGGTAAGGATAAAGAAGCTCACCCCAGACCAGAGCGCTACTTTAGAAGCTTTCTTTTTCTTTTCAGCATCTTCTTTTTTGGTGAGTAAAGATTTGATAAAGCCGAAGAGAGCAGTAAAGAAAGCGCCGGTTACCAAAATTCCCACCATGATATTGAAAAGCTTCATCAGGAAAGTTCCCCATGCGGCTTGAGTGATGGGCAAATATTCAAAAGTGCTGACTTCACTTTGACCCACTAAGAGTGCCCAAGCAAAAATCCCTAAAAGAATCACCGCATAGGCAATGGCGGCTACTACTCCGAGTCGTTTAAACATGGCTTTACGCTTGGCTGCTTTTTCTTCAGGAGTAAGGGGTTTTACAGGAACTGGAGCAGGCGCAGGGCTGGTAACCGTTGCGGCGGGAGCTGGTATCGACGTTGAAACTGCAGGGTTCGTTGTAGGAACCGAGGCTGGGTTTTGCTGGGGTGCCGGATTGGGCGTGGAGGGCATGTCCATACTAAGGAAGTGGTTTATGACGGAAGACCATGCTCACACCAAGAATGGCGGTGAGGAGGGCACTTCCGATGAGGAGTAACATTTGTGAAGGCGTAGCATTTAAGAGATTAGCACCTCCTAAAGAACCTTCAAAGACAACTTGGAGTGTAGCTACATCTTTTTCTCCCGTTTCGTTGTCCACTACGGTGAGTTTAGTCACGATTTGGCCGTAGGATTTGTAGAAAGCGGTCTTCCAAGATCCTGAGCTGCTAGCTGAGTAATCACTATCGTTGTCACGCACTCCATCACCATCGGTGTCGTAAAAAATATTTTTATCTAAAGTGTAACTGTAAGAGTCACTGCCCCCACTGGCGCTGAAGTAGAAGGTCACGGAAGAGCCGTCTTTATCAAGCAAAATTTGGCTGAGGCTGTTGGCTTGTGGCACGCTCGAAAGCAAAGCCGTTACAGGCTGGATAGGATTTGGGACCTCTATTGTCTGGGTTACGGTATCGAGTTTTCCGTAGCTGTCTTCAATGGTCATTTTAACGTCGTAGCTCCCGTAATCGTCGTACTCAATAGTGGGATTTTTAAGCGTGGAATCTTTATCGTTTTCTGGATCGGAGTCCCCGTCGGTATCGGCATTGAGATCCAAGTCCCAACTATAAGCTCGAACATCCACGTTGTGAGCGGTGTCCACTGTGGAATTATTTTGGAAGCTGACTGTTTTCTCCTTCACACTGTAAGTAAAGGCAGCGGTGGGAGCTACGGTGTCGGCAATGGTGATGTCTTGTTCCACACTATCGCTTTGACCCGTGCTATCCACCACCGTCATTTTTGCCGAGTAGCTTCCCAAAGCCCCATAATCGTGACTTGGACTTTCTTCGGTGGAGTCAATATCGTCATCGACTACTCCGTTCCCATTGCTGTCTACACTGGTATCGAAGTCCCAATAGATTCCCATCAGACTTGCCCCATTTTCGGTATCGATGATCGAGTTATCTTTAAACACTACTAGTGTTCCATCGATATTGGTGAGGAAAGCTGCATCAGGTGCATCCGAAACAGAATCTACATAAATAGTAATAGGATCGGACTCGGAGGTGGCTCCGGCATCATCTTCCACTTGCAATTTAACTTCCACTCCATCCGGGTGAACTTGAGTGAATTGATAAGTATAGGAACCACTTTCTTGGGCCTCATTATTGTAGAAGCCGTCCCCTTCCACGTCCCACCAGTATTTGGTGATGCTGCCGTCGGGATCATATGAAGTGCTGGAAAAATGTACATCTTCACCTACGTAAACGGAGGTTTTGTCGACAGTGAATCCAGAAACAGGATTGTCATTGGGACCATTAGTAACAGTGAGTGTAGGCACTTCCGAAGGATCCAGTTCGTCGAAGCTCGCTACTGTGTCTGTTCCACTGTAGACCTCTGCAGCAAAACCATATTCTTTGGTTTCTCCTTCTTCGCCACGAGTGTTCACCGTGATTGTAAAACTATTGCTTTGAGAGACCACCGTACCCAGTTCAGTCGCGGTATCATTGAGGTCGTAATACCACGCTTTGTAATTGGTGATTTTAGAATCTTCATCACTCGCATCTACGGTCACATTCACTTTGAGAGGTGTTGTAAAGCTGTCCCCGTCGACTTGAGTAGTGATGCCATGGATTTCTGGAGGCATACTTTCGATCACAATACTCACTGAAGATTCTGAGCTCAGTGTGGGATCTTTTTTATCTTTCACTGTAAGTGTAACGCTGTAAGTAGCGTGCTCGCGGAAAGAATGGGTGACGCTGGACTGAGTAGCTGTTGTGCCATCACCAAAATTCCAACTGTAGTTGAGGCCATCGTTGCTGCCGTCCGTGTTGATAGAAGCACCGGCGTCAAAAGTGAAAATCGTGTTTACGTTTCCGGTGTAGGTAGAGCCTGAACCGATATCTTCTTCATCCGCACTCACATTGAGCACGGCAATGGGAGCATCTCCGGCCCCAATGTAAACACGACGAGTAGTTTCATTCTTATCGTTTTCATCATCTAAGGCTGTCAAAGTGACTTCAAAGATCCCAGCGGATTCGTAGGTGTGAGTGAAAATGCTTTGATTGTTAGCGAGGCTGTCGCTGAAATCACTGTTCCCATCTCCATAATCGATTTGGAAAGAAGTAGCGTTTTGGCTAGTGGCTTTAAATTCCACTTCCACCGTCCCGTCTTCCCCTAAGTGCTTGGCGTCTTCGCCTTGAGTCTCTAACTTTACATCCAAGACTGAATCAATAGGAATTGTAGCTATGGCTGTGTCGCTCTTACGGAGATCTCCCGTTTGGCTATCGTAAACGGTAAGGCTGACCTCGTAATCACCTTTCTTTAAATACTGCACGGTGACCTTGTCACCGGTACTACTGCTTTCTAAAACTTTATAATCTTTACCTTCGTCACCGTCAAAATCCCATTCATAAGAAATATTGTCCCCTTCATCCGGATCATAACTGTCTTCGGCATCAAAAATGACGGTGGCGGGTTCCGTACTGCTAGGAATGGTATAGGTATATGCGGCCACAGGCGCCGTGGACTCCACTAGGATGTCTACACTGGCAGTATCTGTTTTGTTGCTGTTGTCTGCCACGGTAAGTGAAATCGTGTAAATTCCCGGTGTGGTGAAGACCTGCTCAATACTGGTGCCCGTGGATTTATCCAAAGCCACAGAGCGTCCGTTGAGAGTAGCGCTCCACTGTCGACTAACAATTTGTCCCACGTCGACAGAAGAAGTGCTGCTATCAAAAGTGAAGGTGGTCCCTACGGGAGCAGTCTCCGGAGAGTAAGAAATGCGTGCAGCAGGAGAAGCTACATAAAGAGTGAAATATTTACGATCTTCAATGCCTGTAGAGTCTGTGACACTCAACGAAACGGTATAGGCACCGGCTTCTCCATAGGCGTGAGTGACTACGGCACCACACCCTTCGGATTTTCCTCCCGAACACGTGTAGGTGTCCCCAAAATCCCATGAATAAAGCACGATCCCATCAGTGTTATCATTTCCATCTGTTGTTTGCGAAGCATCAAATTCGATGCCCGCATTGGCTTCTGCCATGGTCACTTTGTAGCTACTTGCATTGACGAAAGGTATCTCACGGAAGTCCGCTATTGTAGAGCTGTCGGTGCCCACGGTCGCTTCCAAAACAATTTTGGAACGTGGAGGATTGACCACTACGGTTACAGTAGAAATTCCTGCTGCTATGTCTTCGCTGGCACTGAGTACACGTACACGCACACGGTAGGTACCGGCTTCGCTGTATGTAGCGCTCACGGAACTTCCAGTAGGTTCTGCTCCACTGAGCCCATTGAGACTTTGAGTGTCAAAACTGCCGTCCCCATCTAAATCCCATTGAATGTTGTCTTCTTGTACGGTTTGACCGCTGGGATCTTCGGTGCCCAGTGCGTTGAAGCGCACAATAATGGGTGCATTCCCTTCTATGGAGCTGGCAGTTAAATTGACTTTAACAAATTCCAAATTCTGGACCGCCGCGTGGAAGTCGGCCATGGCGGTGTTGATGTTGCGCACAGTGCTAGAGGTGATTGTGCTTTCTGCGGCTTGTAAGTTTTTAAGAGCGATGTCGTAGACTCCGCTGGAGCCATTACGTATGGAAGAAAGACTGGAGTTGCTACTAAACCCGGCGTCTTCAGAATCGAACAAAGCTCCCAGATTTTCTAAACGAAGTTCCAGTGCGGCAACACCTTCGCTGTAATCTTTGTTGGCCGCCACTTGAATATCGCGAAGCATGGGACAAATGTTGTCGTCGATTTCGCTCACGGAAGTGTTGCTTACAGTAACCCCTAGACCTACACTTCGATATTCCCCTTCACTACTGCTGTCGTCCGCTTTTTCTGCACAAGACTCACTGGTGTAACTGCCTTCTGCGTAAGACGCTGCAATTTCGGCCTGACTGAGTTCACTTGCTTTTGCGATGGGGACTACTACATTCGCCAGCCATTTGATGATGCTGGTTTGAGTGGTTCCACTGCGCAAGTAGTCGTAAAGAGCTTGAGCCCGTTCGTAGGTTTCACTGTAAGGATCACTTTCGGCTTCAATATTTTGAATTCCAGTCTTGAGCTTGCTCAAGTAGTCGTCGATTTGGCTTTCACTAATAAGAGTATAATCGTCGCTGTATGTAGTATCTGTACCAGAAATCCATTCCCCCAAGAATTCGAGCCCTCCAGAAATTGTATAGTCGCTCGTGCTCACATCCACAATCAGCGGCATTTCCATGGCGCGAAGGGCTGCGATTTCTTCACTGTTGGTCACATAAGTGTCGTAGACGTCGTGATAGTCTGCAGTGATGTCTTCGATTTCATTTAGAGTTCCGTCCACATCAAAGGCAGCCCCTGCTTCGGTGACAGTAGTCCCATTGGTGGCGGTTCCATTCCCCAAGTTGGTATCTCCTCCACCCCCTGCTTGCAAGATAGTGTTGATGAAGGCGTAGGAACCCATGATGATGACGATACCGATGGCTGCGTAACTGATGGCTTTTTTTGCTTTTGAGGTAGCTTCTTCATCTCCACGGCTAGTCACGTAAAGCACACCTCCGTAAATCACGATCACGATGGCAATGAGTCCCAAAAAGGAAAGTGCAAAATTAACAATAGACTGAATAAAGTCTCTTGCATTTGTATTCTCTGTAAGCTTGGAATCGTAGCCAGAAGCATCCGGCCCTTCTAAACTTCCATTGTAGTCCGTAAAATCAGTCACCTGACTGGAAGTGTCACAACCTACGGCTGCGGCGAAACCTTCGTCATAACTCGCGCAATCACTACTTTCGACATCTCCTTGAGAAGCATCCGAGTCGCTCGTAGATAGGTCAAAAGTCACATCCAAGGCGGAAGCCATAGGAGCAAAGCTCATGAGCCCCAATACTATAAGAGTGGAGAGGGTGGCGATGAGGCGACGTAAGTGCATGAGGGGCGCGTTGTGCATATTATAGAAGGATTTAGCGGGAGCTATCAAGGTTTACTATAGTATTAGTGATAGAGAAGGCAGCGAGGGCAATCACTATGCCTGCCAAAGACCACATGATGATCTTTTTAGCCTTGGCCACATTGTCTTCGTTTTGAGCACCCCCTACGTAGAGGTAACCCGCATAGAGCAAGGAGACAAAAGAAATAGTCCCCATGGTCCCTACAATGAAGTTCGTAAGATTGGCCAAGAGTTGCTTGGCTTCTTTTACCCCTAAACGAGATCCCTGGTCCTGGAAGAGTATGTCTTTGACAACAAATTCCGATATGCCAATGACAAAGAGTCCAACCAAGGCCCACTGAATTTGCTTCTTGGCCTTAGCGATTTGATCGTCATCGTAGGAGCCGGCTACGTAGCGCATGCCCGCTGTGATCAGGACGAAAACAGCAACTGTCCCAATAAGAGTTTCTGCAAAAGTGTAAATTCCAGTGATGAATTGAGATGATCGTGCGGCATATTCGGTCACTCCACTGGTTCCGTTGCGGAAAACCTCACCATTGTAACCAAAGAAGACATTGATCAGAGAATCCGATACAAAAATGAACATCAGGCCATAGAGCGTGTAGGTCACCGCATTTTTAGCTTGGGTGGTGATTTCTTCATTGTCGCGGCCTGCGCTCACCATCTTGGCTCCCATAATCGTCATAAAGAGAATCGCGATAGGAGTGACGAGGAGCTTAAAAAAGTCTAAAAATCGATGGATGGCACTTAAAATCACTTCGGCTCCTTCCGCCCCTTCATCGGTAAAAGGGTTGATGGTCACTCCGCTTCCCGTAGAATCCACGTTTACACTTTCTTCGGTGACATTCTCCTGAAAATTTTGCAAAGTTTCACTAAAATCAAAACTTGTAGCCAATGCTACTGGAAAGTGGAAACATTGGAGGAGAAGAGCCAGACTGAAGAGAATTTTTTTCATATTTAGAAGACTCCAGAAATCATAGTACTAACGAGAGCAAAGGCTCCGTAAATGATCACCACTCCGACCACGCTGTTGAAAATGATTTTTTTTGCGAGAGCGGTGCGTTCTTCGTTTCCAAAGGAAGCCACATAAAGTAGACCTCCCGCTACAATACCGATCATCATGATGGGTCCGACAAAGCTCACCATGAGGTTTGTGAAGGCCACAAGCTGAGTGACAAATTGGTTTTGATTGATCGAAACAACGGTAGAGCTTGTGTCCGTATTGTATTGTGCGCTGTAAAAAATATTACGAATGACCATATCAGAAACAAAGATGAGGAACATTCCTGCTGCTCCTAAAACCAAGTTCTTTTTTTCTCGAGTCACCACTTCTTCGCTAGATCCTTCTGCTACCAGGAGGGCTCCAGAACGTATAAACATTAGTGTGGCCAAACTACCCAAGAAGTATTTGATAAAGGTCACTACCAGTTGGGTGACATCGGTAAAGAGGGCGGCACGTCCTACAAAAGCATCTGGGTCGTCGAGAAAGTTACCTTCCCGATAGTCAAAAACTTCTGCGATGGGCCCGGCTATACTGATCATCATGAGGCCAATCACTCCGTAGAGTACTGACCTTCTCTGAGTTTTATAGGTTTCTTCATTATCTCCTGCAATTACCAAGGTGAAGCCGGAAACTACAATAAGCAGTACGGCAATTCCTCCTAGAATGATACGCAAATTTCGAGCGATGGGCCCTAAAAAGTCCCCTAGTTTCTGAATAGCTGTTTCCCCTTCAGGTGTGGGCACATTAAGATTTTCGGTGCTGGGCAAAGGCATGTATGATGCCGCTAAAGCCGGATGAACGGCTGCAAAAAGTCCACAACCGAGGGCGATCGCCAGAAGAAGTCCAAATCCGGTAAATTTTGTTTTTGTGTGCGCCATACGTTTTTAATCTGTTTATTATAGCATGAAACTCCATTTTAAGAAAGCCCTTGCTTCCCCTAGAATTCTCGTTTAAACTCCTCTTGCACAAAAGCCCCAAGGCTTTTTCGACATAGCTCGTCTTAAACCCTCACATGAAATCTTCTCAAAACCCCGTCATTGCCTACTTCCGAAGTGCCTTAGAAGAATTTGGGAAAGTGACCTGGCCTACCAAAGAACAAGCTGCTCTCCTCACGGGAATAGTGGTTGGAGTTTCTCTGGTTGTTGGGCTCTATTTGGGGCTTCTCGACTTGGGCCTCAGTCAAGGTTATCAGGCTTTACTCAAAGCCTTACCTGAGACCCCTACCGAAAGCTCTACGGGGACTATTCTCCCTCAAGATATTGATGTGACTACTACTCCAGCGGACTCTACCGATTCCACTGACACTAACTCTCAACAATAACCATGGCAAAACAGGCAAAAAACACAGGTCGTCACTGGTATGTGATCCACACCTACTCGGGTTATGAAGACGCTGTGAGGGAAGCCCTGATGCAACGTATCGAGTCCATGAACATGCAGGACAAGATTTTTGATGTGATTGTGCCTAAAGAAACCCAAATTGTAGTTAAAAAAGGGAAGCCCAAAACAGAGAAGAAACGTCTTTTCCCAGGTTATGTACTCGTAGATATGATGGTGGATGATGAATCTTGGTATGTGGTTCGTAATACTCCCAATGTGACTGGATTTGTGGGCTCCGGAACTATTCCAGTACCCGTTTCTGCAGAAGAATTTGGCGTGATCTCTCGTTACTTAGAAGACGATAATGCTCCTAAGTTCAAGATCACTCTCTCCGTTAGCGATTTGGTCATCATTTTGGATGGACCGTTTGCAGGTTATGAAGGAGTGGTAAATGAGATCGACGAAGAAAAGGGTAAAGTGAAAGTGATGATCACCATCTTCGGACGTGAAACTCCTGTGGAACTGGATTTTGACCAGGTGAAAAAGAAATAGTAAAAAGAAGTTTGGCTCCGCCATCTATTTACTAGCCTCCGCTACGCTGCGGCCTGCTATGCAGAAATTCACGGTGTTCTCAATTATTTTGTCTCTGGTTGTGGTGCTCACCATCACCGATCTGCTTTTTCATGATTATTTGAACCGAAACACTGAGACTGTGGGAACGACCCCTGTAGAAGACCCCGTTAATACTGATGACGACCTGGTTGATATGACTATTAGCCCTTCCGACACAGATATCAGTGGGGAAACGGTCACAGATACTTCTGATACACCTGTAGAACTTCAAAGCGAAAGCGGCCTCCCCTCTCTTCTTTCTTCTGAACTGTTTAAGCAGGCAGGATTTGAAGGGCCTACTCTTAAGGAAGCAAGTTTTTCTGGACTGCTCTTCCAGTTCCTAGGCTTTACCGATCAACAAGTGGCCAACGTCTACCAATGGAACCTTTTTGATGGCTCAACTTATGTGGGGACCATTTATGAAGTGGCTTATCCTACAGATACGGGGGGCTTCCAAGGTTACTTAAATCTGAGAGATGAAGCTAAAACCCTCACTGAGATGGGCACGGTGAACGAGGTGAACAATTATGGTGATGCTTCTTTTTATTTTAATCATAAGGCTAAAGTGAAGACTGTTCACCTTCTGATTCGAATTGGAGCGCGTCTCTATGGCTTTGAATATGCTCAAAGCTACCACGACAAGATGAAAAATGTGTTTGACATCTTAAAAACTGTTCAGTAGAATCAGCGAGCTTTAAAACTGTTATGGCTCCTAAGAAAGTACAAGCCATCGTCAAACTTCAGATTCCTGCAGGAAAGGCTAACCCAGCACCTCCCGTGGGAACCGCTCTTGGTCCACACGGAGTGAACCTCCAGGACTTCTGCAGCAAGTTCAACGAGGCCACCCGTCCTATGGGTGATACGGTGGTTCCTGTGATCATTACGATCCTGGAAGACCGCAGCTTCTCTTTCATCATGAAGAAGCCACCGGCAGCTATTCTTATTAAGAAGGCTATCGGACTCGAAAAAGGAAGCGCTGTGCCTCATAAGGATAAGGTTGGAACGATCAACAAGGCACAACTCAAAGAAGTAGCCGAAATCAAGATGGAGGACCTCAATGCCAACGATATCGACGCCGCTATGAAGATCATGGCTGGTACTGCCCGCTCTATGGGAGTGAAAGTCGAATGGTAATTCATTTCGGGGAAGGCCGTTAAAGCCGTTAGGACCCCATAACCCCTTTATTATGTCTCACGGAAAAAAGTACAAGGCTGCTCTCGCTAAGATCGAGGCCGGCAAGTTTTATTCGTTGGAAGAAGCCGTGGCTCTCGTTAAGGAGACCTCTTCTACCAAGTTTGATTCCTCTGTAGAAATTCACCTTAACCTGGGAATTGACCCTGCTGCTGCGGACCAACAACTCCGTTCTACTGTGAGTCTCCCCCATGGTACTGGTAAAAAGGTACGCGTGGTGGCCTTTGTGGCTGAAGACAAGGTAAAAGAAGCTAAGGAAGCCGGAGCGATGGAAGCTGGAGCAGACGAACTCATTGAAAAGGTGGAAAAAGGTTGGCTCGACTTTGATGTGGCGATTGCTACTCCCGATATGATGAAGGGAATGGCTAAAATTGCTCGTCAACTCGGTCAAGCGGGCCTCATGCCTAACCCTAAATCTGGAACCGTGACCCCCAATGTGGGTGAAACTGTGGCCAACTTGATCAAGGGTCAGGTGGAATTCCGCAACGATAAACAGGGAAATCTCCACAACATTGTGGGTAAAGTCTCCTTCGATACTCAAAAACTCAGCGAAAACGTGGCTGCTTACCTCCGTGCAGTGAATGAAAAGAAGCCTGCTACGGTAAAAGGAACTTTCATTAACAGCATGACACTCTGCTCTAGCATGAGTCCTGCTATCAAGATGGACGTGAACGGCACTTTGGCTGCTGTTAAATAAAAAACGCGCCCTAAGCGCTCAACAGTACTTCCCTCAAAAGCCCTCAGAAATGGGGGCTTTTAATAATCGTTTGCTCCTTCTTCCCAGGTGGGTGGCTCAGATTGGGCGGCCAACGCATCTAAAGCGACGTCTAAATCGTCTATAGAATATGCGGTCACGAGCTGAGTCTGACCGTTGGGGATTAAACCATTCGACTTCTTAGAGTAGACTAGATATTCCACCAAAACTGTATAAGGAGCAGACCCTTCTGCTGGAGAGACCCTTAACCCACCTAATTCATTCCTGTTGGTGTAGACAAGACGAGTGGTACTCACGCCCTCTTCCGTGTGTGCCTTTTGCAAATCCCAACGGTGACTTTTATCCTGCAAAACAGACTTGAGCTCTTCGGCTAAATCATGAAATTTTTTTTCAGTAGCTTGTTTTGTAGTTTGTTCTCTTTCACGTTGTGGCTTCTCGTCTAAATCTTCATCTGTTCTTTTTCGTAGCTCTGCCCTTACCCCTTCAATTTCTGGGTCTATTTGTTCTTTATGATCTGCAGGGGCGGGTGAGTCCGTCCCCTCTTCTAAACGGCTCAAAGCGTAGCCAAGGACTACACCAGCGACCAAAGTACCCATTCCACCTGTTCGACGAGAAAATAAACTCATAAGTACTTATACTATACCATTAATCTTTAGTTTATCAAGAGCTGGTTGCGCTCTAGATTCTGTGCTTGAATATGCTTATGGACGTCCGAATCCAGCGCATCGATAAAAAACTCCCTCTCCCTGTTTATGCTACAGAAGGCAGTGTGGGCTTTGACTTATTGGCCCGAGAAGACGTGACTATTCAGCCTGGTCAGATTGAACTCATCCCCGGAAATGTGATCGTGGAGGTGCCCAAGGGCTACATGCTGGCCGTGGCTTCACGCAGCAGTACGCCTAAAAAGAAGGGTCTCACTCCCCCGCATGGCTTTGGGATTATTGATCATGATTATTGTGGACCGAGCGACGAGGTCAAAATTCAGGTTTATAACTTTTCCAGTGCGCCAGTGACGATAGAGCGAGGAGAAAAAATTGCTCAAGGAGTGTTTGTTCGAGTAGACAAGTTTGAATGGTCAGAAGTGGACAGCATTCGTGAGGAAAGCCGAGGTGGATTTGGGAGCACGGGCTGATGGTGACTTAGTCCGGTATTTAGTAGCCAGGCGTGCTGTTTACTGTAAAATACTAGTCATGCTGATCACGCTTTACGGAATCAACAATATTGGGAAGAGTACTCATGCGCTGCGTTTAGTGGAACGACTT
This sequence comes from uncultured Candidatus Peribacteria bacterium, assembly GCA_964516995.1. GTDB lineage: Bacteria > Patescibacteriota > Gracilibacteria > UBA1369 > 2-02-FULL-48-14. Next base: position 87,927 of record CAZFAV010000002.1, read on the forward strand.
AAAGAGACAGGGCACGATGCCATTTATGTTAAATTTCCTGTCTATGAAATTGAGCCTACCGGTGGGTTTTTAAATGCCTTTTTGAGGAGTGGAAAGGGACAGGGTGTCTCCGAAGAGGAGCTGCAAACCTGGTTTACTTTAAACCGCTACCAGTTTGAACCTACCCTTAAGGAGTGGCTGGCGGAGGGTAAAATCGTAGTGGCCGAGGATTATACAGGCACAGGAATTGCCTGGGGGACCATTAAGGGAGCAGATACCGATTGGCTCGAAAGTTTGAATCGCTACTTGCTGAAGGAGAATTTAGCCATTTTATTAGATGGAGAGAGACATCTTTCTGCTAAAGAAGAGGGTCATTTGCATGAAGACAATGAGGAATTGATGCAGCGAGCGCGAGGGGTGCACCAAGATTTGGCGAAGCGCTATGGTTGGACGGTGGTTCATGTTCAAGAAACGAAGGGAGAAACAGAAGCATTGATTTGGGAGGTAGTGCAGTCGGCTCTCACTAGACCTTGAATCTGCACTCAAACCTGTTAGAATAGAATCTCTATCTTCCGTACATGGCCACCTTACTGGATGGACGCGTCGTTTCGGACTTTCTGCTCTCTCAGGTTAAAGAAGAGGTAGAAAAGCTGAAAATAAACGGAAGGATACCTAAATTGGTAGTCGTGGTGGTGGGAAACAACCCTGCCAGCGCTGTTTATGTGGGTAAAAAAGAAGAAGCTTGCGCTAAGGTGGGCATGCTTTCTGAGCGAGTGAGTTTGCCTGACACTATTACTCAAGTAGAACTCTTGAAGAAAATTGAAGAACTCAATCAAGATCCCACAGTTACAGGAATGATTGTGCAGCTCCCCCTCCCCAAAGGCATCGATCCAGCCAGGGTGATCAAGGCCATCAATCCTTACAAAGATGTGGATGGTTTCCAGGCTTATAATGTGGGGAAGATGTTTTTGAGCAAGGAGTTTGAAGACATGTCTCCTTGCACGCCTAAAGGAATTACCAAGATTTTGGATTATTATAAGATTGATGTGGGAGGGCTCGACTGCGTGGTGATCGGCCGCAGTAACATCGTTGGAAAACCAATGGCCATGATGCTCATTAACAGAGATGCGACCGTGACTTGCTGCCACTCTCGAACAAAAAATTTACTCAAATATACTAAAGATGCGGATGTGATTGTGGTGGCCGTAGGCAAAGCGAACTTTTTAACGGCTGATATGGTCAAAGAAGGGGTAATTGTAGTGGATGTGGGGATGAATCGACTCGAAAATGGAAAACTGGTGGGAGATGCCGATTTTGAAGGCCTAAAAGATAAAGCTGCCGCCATTACTCCTGTACCTGGAGGTGTGGGGCCTATGACGGTAGCTACTCTCCTTTCGAACACCGTGACAGCAGCTAAGAAACAGGCTAATTTGTAATCCTATTCACTCTCTATGTGCGGAATCGTCGGCATACACTCGAACACTCCCGTCGCTGCAGAGCTCTATGATGGTCTCATGATGCTCCAGCATCGTGGGCAGGATGCTGCGGGTATGGTGACTTTTGATGGGAGCCAAATCCACATGAAGAAGGGCGATGGACTAGCGAGCGATGTTTTCCGCGAAGCTGATTTACAAAGACTGAAGGGTGTTACTGGCATGGCCCATGTCCGCTACCCCACTGCAGGTACTTACGATAGTGCTGAAGCTCAACCTTTTTATGTGAATGCTCCTTTTGGAATTGCTCTGATTCATAACGGAAACCTCACCAATACCCCAGAGCTCCGAAAAGCAGTGATTGAAAAAGATCACCGTCACCTGAATACACAGTCTGATTCCGAAGTCCTGCTTAATGTTTTGGCTCATGAAATTGAAATACTTGGAGTCCGCGATTTAACGCCAGATGTTTTGTTTAAAGCAATGGAGGGCGTTTTCTCTCGGGTGAAGGGCGCATATGCTTGTATTGCACTCATTGCAGGTTATGGACTCCTAGCGTTTAGAGATCCTCATGCTATCCGACCATTAATTATGGGACGAAGAGATGACGATTTTTACCCAGACACTTGCTTTGCCTCGGAAAGCGTAGCACTAGATGTGCTTGGGTTTGATGTGGTGCGAGACGTTAAGCCCGGTGAAGTCATTTTTGTAGATTTGAAGGGTCAAGTGCACAGTAAGATCTGTGCTGAGCAAGCCACTTATAATCCTTGTATTTTTGAATACGTTTATTTTGCCCGTCCAGACAGCTTGATCGATGACATTTCGGTCTACAAAACGCGTCTACGTATGGGTGAAAAACTAGCGAAGAAAATTAAAGCCTCTGGTTTAGAAATAGACGTGGTGATGCCTGTTCCTTCTACTTCTCGACACTCTGCCGCTCCATTGGCTACAGAACTCGGTGTAAAATACCGCGAAGGTTTGGTGAAAAATCGTTATGTGGGTAGAACCTTTATTATGCCGGGCCAACATTTGAGGCAGAGCTCTATCCGTCGCAAACTTAATCCCATACGCTTGGAGATTGAGGGGAAGAAAGTACTGTTGGTGGATGATTCTATTGTGCGAGGAAATACCTCTAGAAAAATAGTGGAAATGGTGCGCGACATGGGAGCAGAAAAAGTCTATTTTGCTTCTTGTGCGGCTCCCCTTCACAATCCATGTGTCTATGGCGTAGACATGCCCAGTCGTAAAGAATTTATCGCCAATGAACTCACCGCTGATGAAGTGGCACGTGCTATTGGTGCAGATGCCGTTTTCTACCAAGATTTGGAGGATTTAAAAGAGTCTGTCCGAGAAGGTAATCCCGACATTAAGGATTTCTGTATGGCTTGTTTTGATGGCAAATACCCTACTCCTGACGTGACCGAGGAAGTGCTGCGCGCTGCGGAAGAAAGTCGCCAATGCGCTCAACTGGAAGTGGAAAATCAAGTTCCCTTACTTTAAAGGATGAAGAGAGTTCTTTTGATTGGCAACGGAGCACGTGAGCACGTGATTGCTGAGACATTAAAACGTAGTCCACAAGAAATTGAACTTGGAGTTTATGGTGGGGCTGTGAACCCTGGAATTCGTGAGCTAGCGGATGAATACCGGGTGGGGAAGGTGATGGATTTTGAAGGACTTTGTGCTTTTGCTCGTGAGTTTAAACCAGACTTTGCTTTTATTGGCCCTGATGACCCTATTGGGGCTGGCGCAGCCGATGCCCTGCTCGAACTGGGGATCAAGAGTGTAGCCCCTTTAAAAACCGTTGCTCGAGTAGAGAGCTCAAAATCTTTTACGCGAGACTTAGTAGAAAAATATAAAATCCCAGGAAACCCCAAATACAAAGTTTTCACTCAAGAAGTTGGCCTGCGCGAATGGATGGAAGAACTGGGAGAGTATGTAGTGAAGGCAGATGGACTGCTGGGGGGTAAGGGAGTTCAAGTTTCGGGCGAACATCTCAAAACCATAGAAGAAGGGGTGGACTTTGCTCGTGCCTCCATCACTCAATTTGGACGAGTAGTGGTGGAAGAAAAGTTTGTGGGAGTAGAATTTTCCCTCATGAGTTTTGTAGATGGTCAACACGTCGTAGATATGCCCGCAGTGCAAGATCATAAGCGTGCTTTTGAAGGTGATACTGGCCCCAATACAGGCGGCATGGGCACCTACAGCGATGCCAATGGTTCTCTCCCCTTTTTAGAGGCGGCGGACTTGGCAGCGGCGCATCAAATCACTGTGCAAATGGCTGCGGCCCTGCAGAAAGAATGTGGTGTGGAATTTAAGGGAATTCTTTATGGAGGATTTATGGCTACGCGTGATGGGGTGCGGCTCATAGAATACAATGCCCGTTTTGGAGACCCGGAGGCTATGAATGTTCTGTCGCTTTTAAAAAGTGATTTTGTAGCGGTGTGTGAAGCGATCATTGAAGGCTGCTTGGACCAAGTTCCAGTGGAGTTTGAGCCGCTCGCCACAGTGGTGAAGTATGTGTGCCCCAAAGGCTACCCTACTTCTCCTGTGAAGGGGGAACACATTACCGTGGGTGAGTTGCCCACTGGAGTAAAAGTTTATTATGCCTCGGTGGATTCACGTGAAGATGGGCTCTATTTATTGGGCTCACGCGCAGTGGCTATGGTGGGATTTGGGGCAACGCTTGAAGAAGCTGAAAAACTTGCCGAATCAGGTGCGTTGATGGTGAGTGGGCCCGTGTTTCACCGAAAGGATGTGGGCACTGCCGCACTCATTGAAAAACGAGTGCAGATGATGAAGAATTTGCGCTCTTAGTATGAGCTCATGTGTTTATATGCTGCGCTGTAAGGATGGGACTTTTTATATTGGCTCCACCAAGGATTTAGAGCGACGTGTGAGGGAGCACAATGAAGGACGGAATGGAGCGCGATACACCCGTGCACGGCGCCCTGTCGAATTGGTGTATAGCGAAGAATGTGAGAGCTGGAGTGCAGCGCTCAAAAGAGAGTGGGAGTTGAAGCAGCTTAAAAGATCAGAAAAAATGATCCTACTGAAAAAGAAATGAGAAGCAATCTACTTCTTCTTTTTCTTACTGCTTTTCTTCATAGGTTTTGGAGCTGCTTTTTTAGCGGAGCTTTTTTTAGAAGTAGACTTCTTTTTGGAGCTCTTGGCTTTGGGCATCGCCTCACCTACATGCTCTTGTAGCATCGCTTTTTGCTCTTTGACGTAAGCGCTGAGCTTCTTTTTAAATTGATCCGCCTTGGTGGAAGCTTTTCGAAGTAATTTATCGAGTTCATCTCGCTTCATGTTGGCCACGTCGGCAGCCTTGTCCTTTGCTTTTTCTAGTGCTTCTTTTACTGGGGGCATCTTGCCCAAATCTACCACCATGTCTTTGATTTCGCCTCCGACGGATTCGAGATCCTTAAGAAGACCTTGAGTGTCTCCTTTAGCGAGTTTTTGACGAATTTTCTTTCCTTCTTCAGGTGCGAAGAGAAGACCTGTGACTGCTCCAGTGAGTAGCCCCAGTCCGAGAGCGATTTTACCAGCTTTGTTTCCCATGGCGTTGGGTTAGGATGGCCCTACTGTACTTCAGGAGAAAAATAGGGTCAATCCATTCCTTGAAGCAAACGAGTTAATTTGGCTACAGAAAGCCCCATGACTCCAAAAAAATCCCCTTCCAGGCGTTTGATGAACTGTGCCCCTAGGCCTTGAATAGCGTAGGCTCCCGCTTTGTCCAGGGGCTCGCCTGTGGCGATGTACGTTTCGATTTCCTCCTCACTCATGGGTAAAAACTCGACTGTACTTTGATCGAGAGCGGAAAGTCCTCGATTTTTTTCTGGATCAAACAGGTAATGGCCGGTAAAAACCTCATGTTTCTGGCCTTGCAATAAAGCGAGCATGCGCTTGGCGTCCTCTTGATCCCTGGGTTTTTCTAAGATTTGCCCATCTAAGTAGACAACGGTGTCCACCCCCAAAATAAGACTCTCTGGATGCTTTTGCGCCACTTCTCGAGCTTTCCCTTCGGCATTTAGGAGTACCAAAATGGTGGGGTCAGGCTGTTTTTTTCCTGTTAATTCCACAAAAGCACTAGGAACTTCTACCGAGAATGGGAATTGTAGCATCTCTAGGATTTCCTTGCGACGAGGACTTCCGGAGGCCAAGATAAGAGGTTTTGCCATTTTCCTTTGACAAGATCAGGTACAGCCCCTATATTTTACGGGCAATTTTTTAAATCACAAGGATGCCCATCATCAAGTCTGCCAAGAAACGCGCTCAACAATCTCTCGTACGACAAGCTCGCAATTACAATGTGCGTACTGCCCTTCGTAAGGGAATTCGAGAAGTGATGGACACCGCTAAGACCGGAGACAAGACAGCAGCTGAGAAGCTTCTTCCTCAGGCTTACAAACTCATTGATACCGCTGCTAAAAAGCACGTTCTCGCTCGTAACACGGCAGATCGTCGCAAGTCTTTGCTGGCTCGCACGGTAGCCAATGCCGAAAGCACCAAAAAGAAGACAGATGCAGCTGCTCCAAAGAAGGCTAAGGCTCCCGCTAAGAAGAAGGCTTAACGGCTCACCACAATCATCCTCTTTTCACCTTTTAAATCCTGGAGACTCTCCAGGATTTTTTGTACCGGATAAAGAGTTGCGGCGCCACGAGAGGTGCCAGGGTCATTGGCCAAGATGCCTTCGGAGTTGTAGTCGTATAGCACAATCATGTGGTACTGCGGCGCTGGGTCCCCGTAATAACGGTTATCGAGAATTTGTCCATTTACTGGGATGATGAGGATTTTATCGTCATCCAGGAGCTTTTTAAGGTTAGCTTCGGATACGTCTTCACTTAAAGTAGCTTTGGAGTAACCCAAGGCTTGGTTCAAGATTTGCAAAGTTTGTGGGATATCTGTGAGAGCTGCGCTGCCCAGGTGCTGGGTTTCCCAATCCCCAATCGCTTTAAGATTGGTGGCGGTTTCGGCCACACTTGGCATTTCTGCACCACTTCCCCACTTATATGCCATGTAAACACAGGCTTCTTCTGCAAAATCAGCCCAAGGTTTGCTTGTCCAGTAGCCGAGAGGGGCTTGAGTGGTGAAGGGAACGGATTTTACTTTGGGCTCAGTGGGTGGAGCTTGTACAGCGGATTCTGGAGGGAGCTTAGAAGTAAGGGTATCCTGCAGTATTTTAACCTGTTGAGCGGTGCTCAAAGGTGTATCTGCTTGCAAGTGTTGCATCACGAGCATTCCATCCACAAAAGCAATGAGGACTATTAGGAGAAAGAGAGCCTTATTTTTGAGATCATTTTTCATCTTGGACTATGATTTTAAAATGAACCTGATCTGTTTGCAAGTTTAGCGGGAAGCTGCACGCTCTAAACGATCCATAATAGCCAATCCCAAACCCACTTTAGGAAGCTCTTGAACAAAAATTATATTCAACTTTTGTTGATCCAGTGAAATGAGACCACTGTAAATACGAGAGCCCAGTTCCATTGGGTTAGATTCCGAACCTAAAGGATAGATTTTTAGCTCCCAGCCTTCTAGAGCTTTTGCATTCTCTGTAGTGGCTAGCACCCCTACTTTTTTGTCGTTTTGCAGGGCTTGGAGAATACGCGATTTCCAAAGTGATTTGGGCAAAATATGGAGCGGGGTCTCAGGAGCATAATGCTTAAAATGAGTCCCCGGTGAATGCGGAGATCGTGTTTCCAAAACAGGTTTAACTCCTGTTACTCTTTCGATGTCTTCTGGTGTAATGGAGCCCAAGCGGTAAATGTGTGGCACTCCATTTTTAACCTGAAGAACGGTGGATTCTAAGCCGTGCTGTGTTTCTCCTGCCTCCATGCGGAATACAGATTCTCCAAAATAAGCTTTAACATGCTCATGGTGCGTAGCGCTGGGTTTTCCAGAGGGATTGGCGGAAGGCGCAGCTAAAGGGAAACCACACGCTTTAATGAGTTCCAATGCCATGGGATGAGCGGGCATCCGTACTGCCACGGTATCTAAGCCGCCGGTCGTAGTGGTGGGTACTTTTTCTGACTTCTGGAAGACCAAGGTGAGTGGACCTGGCCAAAAGGCGGCGATGAGCAGCTCTTCCATAGGCTCCACCTTTTGCACCAGTTCTTTTAACTGCGCAATTTCGGCAATATGAACAATAAGCGGGTTAGTGCTGGGTCTTCCTTTAATTTGGTAAATTTTTTGAGCGGCTGCTTCATCAAAAGCATTGGCTCCCAAACCGTAAACGGTTTCAGTGGGAAAAACCACTAGGCCTCCTTTTTTTAGGATGGCGCTGGCTTTTTGGATTAGGTCAGTATTCATTGCAAGCATTTAGACAGCTCTTGGCTGTCTTGTCTACTCTATGCCACTCGGGCTTTTACGTATCTATCTCATCAATGGTGGACCCAATCGGACTTGAACCGACGGCCTCTTCCATGCCATGGAAGCGCTCTAGCCAACTGAGCTATGGGCCCACGTGAAGTTTGCGGGATGAGTATAGACATTTCCCTTCGCATTTCAAGTCAGCCGAGGTGCAGTAGCTTTGTAGATCTCACTAGTTGGGCAGATGGTCGATTTCATTCTGAACACCACCTACTACATCAGATACAGCGCCCAATTTTCCTTGAAGGAACTCTGCTAAAGCTTGCAGAGCATTATTTACTGCAATTTCGTCTGGATCGATTGATTCTACTTCTCCGGCTTTAGAGGTCAATTTCTCTCCCCCTTTCATTTTCACATAGAGAGGGTTGCTTAACCTCAAAATGAGCTTACCTCCTGAGGTCACTTTTTCTAAAGTAAAAATGGGCGCTCGATCAGCTTGAAACTCTTGAAGCAAAGCTTTCAGCTCCGCTTCTTTTCCTAAATTATGAACTTCAATGACGGGCATGCCATGTTCATTAAAGGCTTCCATTCCCAACTGTTGCAAAAGCCCAATAACAGTAGATTGTCGTGGTGCAATTCTATCGAATGCATCCAAGGGGTTACCCCATTCCACACCGTGCATTTGATCTGTCATTTTTGATGAGAGTTAAATACTTGGCTATTATACCATTTTTTACACTGATCGTAAATTCACTTGACTCACTGCTTTGGGCGAGTAGACCAGAGCTTACCTATAAGCCTTCTCAAAGAAAACCCTTCTTCGCGAGAGCCTGGGATGGTTAAAACCATTTTGCTTTCTCCCTCACTTCCCGCACGGATACTCCACCCCTCTTTTTCTGCAATTCTCAGCATATCTCGAGCTCCGTTCCCGGTGACCGTAGGTCTTGCTTCCCCATTCGCCTCAAAGAAACCTTCAGGTAAAGGGGGGCCATCATCATCAATGTAGAAAGTCATCCCGTTTTTTCCTTCTTCAACTCTAATGTAGAGATCATGAATAGCAGGATGAGCATTGGCATTAGCGACGATATTGGAGAGGAACAGACTGAGTGCGCCGGTATTTAACCCCTGGATCGACAAATCTACTGGTTCATAGTGCACACTTACATCTGAAAATTCATGATAAAGATCCATTAATTCAGCGAGTGTTTTTACTTCGATCTTTTCTTGCCTTAAGTAGACTAGGGTACGATTTAAGGTTTGCTCAATATCTCGACCGACATGAATGTTCCCTAAAATGGCTGTGAGCAGGCCTCGCACCGCATGGACTCTTATGCGTTCGATTGTCTGATCTCCTTGACCAGACAAAATCTGATCGCAGAAAAGACTGACCCCTAGGATGATTTCTTCTCCATTCTTTGCTCTTTCTTCTGGATCTCTGAGTGTTTCTAAAGCTTTTATGGCTCTGTCCCAGTTCTCAAAAAGTCGAGGAGAAGGACTGGGGACAGCCTCCTTAGGGGCCTGATCCGCGGAACTAAAAGCAGTATCCATGACCTCAACTAAAGTTTTTCTAGAAAAAGGTTTAGGCAGAACGCCTACTCTGCCAGGAGGATAATCTCGTAAAATGCCTGGTCCGTACCCAGACATGATTAACACTTTCACTTCCGCTTGAATGCCGTCCACTACCTCGACAGAATTCACCCTAATTAAGTTATGATCCAGCAGTAAAAGTGCCTTACCACCTTCTTCCAAGACTGTATTGCACGCCGTTCGAATGAGACCCACTACCTCCTCCGTGCTTTGTGTTCCTTCTAGAAGTAGAACGAGCTTTGCATCCGGTGCGACGCTTCTTAAGAAAGGCTCCATAAAGCCTATAATGTCTTCTTCGTCATCAAGAACCACGACTGTTAGTTTTTCTCCCATAAGTAAAATGATTCCCAATTATACCATAGGATCAGTTTTCGCCTATCGTTGTGAGTGAATGTGATGCTCGCGTTAGCCAGCTAACTGATCTTTCAGTTTTTCTTGCGTGCGACTCAGTTGGTTTTGCAGAGCAGGGTCTGCTAGGAGTGCAGGTAAAGCCCCTTCGTCTATCCAAGCCACCTCTCCTGCAGTCTGAAATAGGTATTGCCAATCTTCTCCTTCTACATTTCCTGGATTTATATATTTTTTTCCAGAAGGTAGGCTTTGAGAGTCAGCTCAAAAATCTCATCGTCGGCGGAGTCTGGCAGGGAACCGAAGAGGTCTTGGATAACTTTGAGTTCTACCTTAATTCCTGATTCTGCCAAAACCGCTTGAATGGCTGTTAGCCAGTCCACAAATTCATGTGTTTCGAAGCAACGAATCCCAGCTTCTTCAACAAAATTGGAGGAGAGTTTTTTAATTTCTGTACGAGGACCAGTAGCGAGTTCTTCGTCTAACATAATATCAAAAAGTTTTACCTACCTTAATTATAACATATTTTTAATTTTATGGATAGTTTTACGTTGAAAATTATGGCTTGTATGAGCCTTTGTCAGATTATGGTTTAGATGCTGTAAACTTAGTCCATAACATTAGGATATGGAGGGCACACCTCAGACAAAGACAGATATCGTAGATCATGAAAATCAAGTGGTTGAAATACTACTACAGGCTTTAAGAAGGTCTCCTCAAAGTAAGAGGGATAGGATTTTGTTAGTATTAAAAAATTTATTGATAGTGTTAGTTAAGAAGATCAAGAGATACTCCTAGAGAGGCTTCGAAAGATAGAGGGGCATGCGAGGGCTGCCCTCACTCACTTTGTTAGGAGTAGAGCCCGTGAGCAAGTGTTCCAAATCTTGGAGCAGGGTTTGAGTGTCGAAGAACAAGCTAAAGAATTTGCTGTTCAACTGCTCGCGACACTTACATTTATCGACTCTGCGGCGAGTGACGATCAATCTCGAATACTCACCGAAGATGGAGTCATTAATGAAGAAAACTTAATCAGAATATTTGAGGTTTCTGGCACCAAAGATCCATTGTATTCAGAAATATATCGTCAGTTAGTAGCAATAGAGACTACCCGTGCCAAAGGTCTTGCCGAAGTCCTTACAATGCTCGATGGTGAGCAGAGAGATTTACTGGAGGCACTTATTCATCAAATGGCCCAAAGAAAATGGGTTATAGAAACTTTTGAATCTATTGCCTTACACAGAGATCAAATGAATACAGAAGAATATTGATTTGCAACCACGTCAAAAGTCGTCATTTGAACGTTCCCCACCCTAGGCGGCAATATTTTGAACTTTTTATGGTCACACTAGTTCCTCGACTTATTTTTTGGTGGTTGTGCGAGTGGAATTGCTTTGAATAAAATGCTTCTGGAGCTTTACAACTTAAGTTCTAAAAAAATATTATCACCTGGGCTATTTATATCTTTTGGAAGTCTTCCAATTTCGATAAAGCCAATCTTTTTATAAAAATTTCTGGCTGACATGAACTCTTCTACGGTTGAGGTATAAAGTACTTCAAATCCAGAATCTCGCGCAAACTCCAACAATGTTTTCATAAGTTGTTTCCCAATCCCCTTGCTTCTCATTCTTTTATCTACGTAGAGCCTTTTTATGAAACCGCGATTGTTTCCATAATCCTTAACTGCGATTGTACCAATCACTTTATCATCTAAAATTGCAAACCAGAAATTCGATTTTTTGTCTTGTTGATAGGTCTTTTCAATATTGTAAAGATCTGGCCGTTCAAAGCCCGTATAGCCAAATTCACCTTCTAGTATTGAGATAATGAATTGAATGGTTTCATCTTTACGTTTATCCCTATAGGCTATTATTTCGACCATTTTTAATACAAAAACTGAATCTCGTTAATAGAAAAAACAGATTCACTGTAGCAAACTTTTCCGACTTTTTATACTTTTTGAACTATTAAAAATTTTAATAGTTGGTCACACTAGTTCCTCGACTTATTTTTTGGTGGTTATTCGATTGGCCATCCTAAAGTGAGTTTGGCTACACGTACTGCATCCTCTTCAGGTGACATATTGCTGATACTAAACCCGTTCGCATCGCATTTGTCTCTGCTGCCCATAGAAAAATCCATCTGACAATTTAGGAAGTGCGTATTTTTGAAGATGCAGCCGTCAAAGTTAACACCTACAAATGCACAATCAAAAAACACACAATCTTCGAACTCGCAAAAATTGAAACAGCCCGAAGCAAAGTCACCTCCTCTTATGAAGCAGTTTCTAAAAACTCTGTCATGATAGTCACCATCCATACAGTCGGACTGCCTAAATTGTCCATCACCACCTAGACTTCTTAAGTCGAAGTCCCCTGTGAATATTTCAATTGGATTTCCTTCTTTAACCCAATAAACTCGGTCGAATTCTTTGAGATCTTTTTTAATCATCACAAAGAATATAGCAAACTTTTTCTAGTTTTTGTACTTTTTGAACTATTTATGGTCACACAAGTCCCTCGACTTATTTTTTGGTGGTTATTCGATTAAGTCTTTAACTTTTTAATACCAGAATTGTACTGTGGTTAACTTTACTTGTGCTCAAGTCCCCTTCTTCAAAGCAGCAAATCAATTCTCGCTCCAGTAAAAAGATTTCTGACAACACTTTTCCTAAGTCCCAAGCAAGCGGGGTCATTGGAAAGCCTGGCTCAAAGGTATTTTCTGCCTCCACTAAGACATAAGCACCTGGTTTCATATGTTTTTTAATGTTCTCAAAGATGCTCTTCATCCCTTTTAAGTAATTTTCGTAGCCTCCCGTTTCATGGTAGTTCGTGAGGGGATTTTCTTCATCAAAAGAACGCATGTAAGGAGGTGACGTAAAACAAAGGTCAAACTGCGGCAAATCCAACTCAGCTAGCTTTCTAGAATCTCCATGAATGATTTTCGAGGGTTCTTTTAATTTCTCCGCAATAAAGTCACTACGGTTTTTCTCATACTCAATACCTACACCAATACGTCCCAAGTCTTGAGCAGCAAAGAGAGTAGTTCCATAGCCAGCGAACGGATCAAAAACTATATCCCCTGGTTTAGTTAGTTTTTCGATAAACTTTTTAGGAAGTTCAATTGGAAAACGTACATCAGTATTGTCGTCGATATCTATCTTTGGACTTTTGTAGGAGATTTGAAACCAAGATTTATCAAAATTCATAAGATTAATTTAGCAAACTTTTCCAACTTTTTATACTTTTTGAACTTTTTGTGGTCACACAAGTCCCTCGACTTATTTTTTGGTGGTGATTCGTGTAGAGTACTTTAGAAAATAAACTTATGAGAGACACTTTTGGACAAGCCTTATATGGATACTGGAAGGGCGACCATAAAACGCCTCATTTCATCAGACGAGATGATGGTTATTTAGACGAGACACCGACTGACGATTACTTTCGAACAGAGCTTATGCCCAACGAAAAAGCTTTGGCTAAATTCGCTCATGGAAAGATTTTGGATGTTGGCTCTGGAGCGGGACGAGCACTCTTCTATTTTGGGAAGAAGGGTTTTGAAATTTACGGGATAGACTTTTCCCCTCTTGCGGTTCGCGTTTGCAAGGAACGAGGACTTGAAGCTGATGTAAAGGATATTTTCAAAATTCGAAAAACTACTGGCTACGATACTATTTTACTATTTGGAAACAACATCGGAATTGGTGGTAACTTGAAAGGAGCCGAAAAGTTACTTAAAAAGCTTTCTGCTCTCGTTAATAAAAAAGGCCGCGTGCTGCTCACCAGCATTGATGTCACAAAGACGGATAATCCAAAGCATAAGGCGTATCAACAGACGAATCTAAAAAAGAAGAAGTACGTGGGTGAAGTAAAAATAAGAGTGGAATACAAGAAAGCCATTGGAACTTACTTCAAGTGGATTCATCTTGACCCCGAAAAACTAAAAGAACTCGCTGCGAAGACGGACTGGAAAGTGATTTATTTGAAAAGCAGCAAGAGTGGTTCTTACTCGGCAGTTCTTGAAAAGTAAGTTAGCAAACTTTTCTAAGTTTTTATACTTTGCATACTTTTTGAACTTTTTATGGTCACACTAGTTCCTCGACTTATTTTTTAGTGGTTATGAGGTTCAATATCGATCTCCAATAACATCAGCAGCGTGTATAAGCTGAGCTTTATCACGATATTTTTCGGCTATCTTACCCTCGGCAAAAAAGTCTTCGTTCACAGATATTGCTATGGGTTCACCTATGAAGACGGTGTGGTCGCCTGTTTCAAACTGGTCAATTACTTTGCATTCTACGTTGATACAACACTCTTCAATCAAAGGGGCTTTTATGATTTTTGATGGCATTTTAGTCATACCCGTTTCTGTAAACTTATCTACCTCGTCGCTGTGAGTGGAACCTATTTTCAAAACAATCTCCTTTTGCTGGAGCAGAGGTACATTGATTCCAAATTCTTTTGTTTGATCGATATAGCTACGACAAACTCGGTAAGCAGAGCTTGGGTCGTCCTTCCTTCCATGTCCTACCGAAATGCTCACCAAAAAAGGATTTTTTGAGGTAGGCGTAAACCAACTCAATGTCATGATGCCGCTTTTTGATTGATCTTCAGTACAACAAGTGATCAAAACGGTCTGACCATTCGCTAAAAATGTTCCCACTTTTTGGACTTCTGGACTGTTAAGTTCAAATTGCTTTTTGTTCATCCCCAGCAATCTAGCAAACTTTTCCGACTTTTTATACTTTTTGAACTATTAAAAATTTTAATAGTTGGTCACACTAGTTCCTCGACTTATTTTTTGGTGGTTATTCGATTGGCCATCCTAAAGTGAGTTTGGCTACACGTACTGCATCCTCTTCAGGTGACATATTGCTGATACTAAACCCGTTCGCATCGCATTTGTCTCTGCTGCCCATAGAAAAATCCATCTGACAATTTAGGAAGTGCGTATTTTTGAAGATGCAGCCGTCAAAGTTAACACCTACAAATGCACAATCAAAAAACACACAATCTTCGAACTCGCAAAAATTGAAACATCCTGATGCAAAATCTCCACCAAAAATCAGACAGTCTCTGAAAACTCTGTGTTCGAAATCCCCATCCATGCAATCCGACTGTCTAAGCTTTCCTTCGAAATCAAGCGTTCTCAAATCGAAGTAGCCATTGAATTCCTCTTTTGCTTCCCCTTTTGGCGGCCAGTATATTCGATCGAATTCTTTGAGATCTTTTTTAATCATCGCAAAGAATTTAGCAAACTTTTCATACTTTTCCGACTATTAAAAATTTTAATAGTATGGTCACACTAGTTCCTCGACTACTTTTTTACTGGTTATACGTTTACAGATTATGCAGCCAAACTGTAAACGTGCTCATCGTTAGCTTTGTACGCAGCTAAAAAAGCTGCTTCGTCTCCCTTAATGGCTGCAGCTAGAATTGCCTGATTAATCACAAAAGTCCCTTCTTTTTCTAAAGTGATGGGGATTTTATTGGCAATAAACCACCCACAGTTTTTTTCAAAAGCTTTCCACAGCTCTTCATATCCCTCATCACCTTGTTTCAAAGTCACTTTGCCTTTTCCGTTGAACTGCAATTTTCTAGCTGGATAATTTACAGAGAATTTTTGGATGAAAAACATATAGAGTCGAATATTCTCGCTCGTGATTTGGGTGGTTTTCAGTTTACTTTCTAAAAAAAGCATAAGTTTTTCTTCATAAGTACTCTTCGATTCGTGTAGAGAATGAATATCGAAGGCTCTAAATTTCTTGAGTTTCTTGTCATAGATGAAATTATGACCTCCAGTGAAATCTATGTCTTGAAACTCAAATTCACTATTACTGACTTTATCATAAGCTTCAAAAGCATCCACTAGGAATCGTTGAAATACATCTGGATCTTTGATCAATTCCTGAAAAGGGTCGTATTCCAGCCCATCAATAAATTCAATAGCGGCAACCCGTTCCGTTTCCAAAAAAATCTTTGGAAAAATTTCTTGTAATACTTGTGCACTTTGTTGTTTTTGAAAAGTACCATCCTCGTCTCGCTTTAGAACTACATCAAATTCTTCACCTTCAGGAAAGGTTAATGTTACGATCACTACTGGTTGCTGCTTTCCACCTTTGAATGGGTGTCGACTTCGATATTTAACCCCTTGAATTTCTCCAGTGTAATCTTCAATATTTGGCTTTGTCCTTGTTGGGCCAGCCCAGTCGAGATAAACATTTCTCGTTATCTCTTCTACTGCTGCTTTATGCGTTTCAATTAGCTGCTCAGGACTGTTATTTACAAGTTTTTCACCCACTTGATTGAATTACATCTCTTAATTCTACCATAAAAACTGCCCCAACACTAGATTGGGCTAGCAAACTTTTAACATTTTCTGAACTTTTACGACTATTAAAAATTTTAATAGTTGGTCACACAAGTCCCTCGACTTATTTTTGGTGATTGTTCGCTTAAAATTGCCCACATCTGGCTCTAGATAAGCTTTTCCTGTATAATTTACTGAAATCTAAACTAAAAGAATGTTAGACCGAAGAGAAGAGTTAGAAGAAAATGAATACTCCTTTGAAGCGGGTGTTAATGAAGCCGTGAGAAGAATTCATGAACTACTTAAGAGACAGGACATTGTTGTAGTATCCGTTGGAGGGGCCGCCGAAGGAGATACTAGAGATGTGGGTAAAACCTATGTTTCAAACACTATTCTGCAAAAACTCTACTCTGCAGGAATACCTTTTGTTGGTATGGGTCATGCACTTCAATTAGATGTCTATAGTGTACGCCAGCTAAAAGAAGAAATGGAGATACGCGGAACAAAGAAAGCAGTAATTATGTTGCATGCTCAAGGAACTACTATAGATTCGACTGACACAGTAATTCTAAAAAGACGTAAGAGTATTCACGATGAATTTTTACTAAGTATTTCGACACAGGCTGGACTTCCATTGGAAAAAATCGATTTACGAATTCTGGTGTATAGGCCAGACCGCCCCGTGTCAGAGAATGAAAAACGTTCTGTAGATTTAAGGATAAGAAATGATTTTGCTAAAAATAAGCCAGGGTCTGGGTACGTTTAGCAAACTTTTCGCACTTTTACACTTTCCGACTATTAAAAATTTTAATAGTTGGTGGGTCCGGCTGGGATTGAACCAGCGACCAAGAAGTTATGAGCCTCCTGCTCTAACCACTGAGCTACGGACCCACCCAAAAGCCCTGTTGGGCAGGGCTAGTGTAGTGAGAAAGTTTTGGTTTAGCAATTCTTATAGAGAATCGTAGCGTGCATCAGATAAATTTCCATGATTTTCTTCGTAGCCCTCCTCTATAGGGTCTTTTTCTCCTTGAAAGATTTTACCCAGCTCTGCGTTCAATTGTGACTCTAAGCTTTCAATCGCTCTCAAATCACTTTCTTCGATCTGCCACAATTCCTTGAGTAAGGGTAACACCCGTTCTGTTACACCTTCCTTCAATAAACGTTCAATATCTTCGGGCGTTTTAGCCCCTCTTCCCCTGAGGGCTTCCACTAGTTTTTGGGCAGGGTTTTGAATGAAGTTCACTCTTTCTGGCCCTCGTGAAGTCCTTGTTGAAAGTTCTTTAAAATTATTTACCATATATATAATATAAATTAGTCTTTATTCAAGCATGCATTTTTAATAAATTCAAGTGAAAGCGGTATTGATTCTTAGCCTACCCACCAGTACACTAGACGTACCTAAAAAACTATGGCCCTACTAACGATTAAAAACCTGAAAGTTCGGGTGGAAGAAAAAGAGATTTTACACGGTTTGGACCTGCAAATCGGTACGGGTGAGGTGCATGCGATTATGGGGCCCAATGGAAGCGGGAAAAGTACTCTCGCCACAACGCTCATGGGGCATCCTCGCTATCAAGTGACTTCAGGAAGTGTGAAGTTGGGAAGTAAGGACCTCTTGGCTCTCCCGGTGGAACAACGAGCCGCTGCGGGGCTTTTTTTAGCCTTTCAGTACCCTAAAGAAATCCCTGGCGTAAACACCGTGGCTTTTTTGAGGGCGGCTTACAACAATGTGATGTCTGCTCGTAAAAAAAGCTTTAAGCCAGTGCCTCTCTATACATTTAAAAAAACCGTGCAAACACTCATGGAGAAAGTGCAACTTCCCCTCGGCTTTTTGAATCGTAATGTGAATGAAGGTTTTTCTGGAGGAGAAAAGAAGAAGCTCGAAGTGCTGCAAATGGCGCTCTTGGAACCCAAGCTCGCGGTGCTTGATGAAACGGATAGCGGACTAGACATCGATGCCCTTCAGGCTATTTGCAAGGCGATCAAGGCTGTGCGCGAATCTGAGCAAAGTATTGTGATGATCACACACTATGAGCGCATGCTCAAGTATCTGAAGCCCGACTTTGTACACATCATGATCGATGGACGCATTGTGATGAGTGGCGGGAAAGAGCTGGCCAAAAAACTGGAAAAGCACGGCTACGATTATGTGCGACGACAAATCCCTTCATCCCTGAAAGTTTTATGAGTGGAGCGCTGGACTATATCAATGATTTGGATCGCAGTGTTTTTGATGGAGCCAATCAACAGGACTATGCCAAAAAAGCGCAGCGAGGACTTTCTGAGGCATTGATTCGACGGATTTCTAAGGATAAAAAAGAACCCGAATGGATGCTGAAGCATCGTCTCAAAAGTTTGGCGACTTTTTTGAAGCTGCCTCTTCCAAAGTTTGGTGTGGATCTGAGCGACATTGATTTTGATTCATTGATTTATTACGCAGCGCCCAAAGAACTGGGCGGCTATGCCACCAAGTGGGAGGATGTGCCTGAAGACATCAAACGAACTTTTGAACGCTTGGGTATTCCAGAAGCGGAGCGAAAAGTTTTAGCAGGAACGGGTGCTCAATACGACTCCCTGAATGCTTATCATAAGCTCAAAGAAGAGTGGGAGTCTAAGGGTGTGATTTTTGAGGACATGGACATTGCGCTGCAAAAATATCCAGAGCTGGTGAAAAAATATTTCATGACCTGTGTGCCGCTGCACGATCACAAGTTTGCCGCCTTGCACGGGGCCGTGTGGAGTGGCGGGACCTTTTTATATATTCCGGAGGGAGTTAAGGTGACGGCGCCACTACAGGCTTATTTCCGGATGAACGCCAAAAGCATGGGACAATTTGAGCACACGCTGATTATTGTGGAGAACGGAGCTGAAGGACATTACATTGAAGGTTGCAGTGCACCCAAGTATGGCAGCACTTCGCTGCACGCAGGTTGTGTAGAAATTTTTGTGAAGCCAAATGCCAAGTTCCGTTACTCCAGCGTAGAGAATTGGTCCCAAGACACCTACAACCTCAACACCAAACGTGCGATTGTAGAAGAAGGTGCAGTGATGGAATGGGTGGGAGGAAATCTGGGAAGTGGACGAACCATGCTCTATCCTTGTTCTATCCTAAAAGGACGCGGGGCTCGTGCCGATCATTTGGGTGTGGCCTTTGCCAATGCCGGACAAATTCAAGACACGGGTTCTAAGGTCATCCACATGGCTCCAGACACCTCTTCCACAGTGCTGTCTAAAAGCATTTCTAAAAATGGCGGGGTGAATGTGTATCGCGGCTTGCTCCAAGTGGCCAAGGGGGCTACTGGAGCTAAGTCTCAAGTGCGCTGTGATGGGCTCATTTTGGACGCCAAGTCCAAGAACGACACCTTCCCTGTGATGAAAATTCAGGAGGATGATGTGTCTATTGGTCACGAAGCGAGCGTAGGGAAAATCAGCGAAGAACAGCTCTTTTATTTACAAGCTCGAGGTCTGTCGGAAGATGCGGCACTCGCCATGATTGTGAATGGATTCATTGAGCCCATTGTGAAGCAACTGCCTCTAGAATATGCCGTAGAAATGAATCGCCTTATTGAAATGGAAATGGAGCGCGCTATCGCCTAACTATGTCACCTTTAAAAGAAATCGTTATCAAAGAAGGGCACTCGCTCCGTCATGTGGGCGCGCCCGATGAGCAAGTGCGTTTTGTGCTTCAAGCTCACGCCTCTTTGGATTATTTCTTGCCCGTTTTAGACGACGCAGCTTCCAGCACTCACGTGGTCGTGGAACTCCAAGGAGACCACAGCCAGGTGAATTCCAAAGTGCTGTATTTTGGTTCAAAAAAACAGGAGCAAAAACTGCGAATTGAACATCTGCACGAAGGGAGACAAACTCACTCTCATTTGGTGGCTAAAGGTGCTGTTAAAGACAACGCTGTGAGTCAATTTTACGGACTGATCAAAATGTTGCCGGGTTCTCAAGGCGCTGAAGGCAGCTTGAATGAGCATTCTCTTTTGCTTTCTTCGGGAGCCAAAATTGAAGCGGTTCCAGCACTGGAAGTGGAACACGATGACGTGCAGGCTTCCCACGCCGCAACGCTCGAAAAAGTAGACAACGAAAAACTTTTTTATTTGCTCTCACGTGGGCTCACAGAAGCCTCGGCCATGGAACTTTTGGTGGAAGGATTTTTTAAAGACGCCCTCGATGAACTTCCCGTAGAAGTGCGTGAGGATTATTATGCGGCTATCCTGAAAAAATTATGAATCTACGTGCTCAGTTCCCGATCTTTAAGAATCAGCCTAAACTGGTTTACTTGGACAGTGCTTCCACCACCCAGCGCGCGAAAGCTTCGCTCGATGCAGAGCAGGATTATTATTTGAATGGAAACGCCAATGTGCACCGCGGCCTCTATCCCCTAGCGGAAGAAGCGACTCAGCGTTATGAGCATGTGCGTGAAATTGCAAAAAAGTTTCTCCACGTGGGAAAGGAAGGTGAAATTATTTTTACGCGTGGCACTACAGAAGGTCTCAACTTGGTGGCTTCTTGTTGGGGAAAGAAGTTTTTAAAGAAAGGCGATGAAGTGGTGCTGAGTGTTTTGGAGCATCATTCCAACCTGGTACCGTGGCAAATGGTGGCGCGAGAAACAGGCGCTGTACTTAAGTTTTGTCCGATTTTGAGCACTGGAAATTTGGATTACCAAGCCCTGGAGAAGATCATCACCAAGAAAACAAAAATGGTGAGCATCACGGGACTTTCTAATACGCTGGGGACTTTGATTGATCTGCCTGTGGTAGTGCGCCTGGCACAAAAAGTGGGCGCGCGAGTGTGTGTTGATGCGGCGCAATTGGTGGCTCACATGAGTGTGGATGTGCGTAAGCTTGATGTGGATTTTTTAGCTTTTTCTTCGCACAAAATTTATGGCCCAACCGGCGCAGGAGTACTCTACGCGAAGCGCGGACTCTTAGAAGCGATGGATCCTTGGCTGGGGGGTGGAGACATGATCCGCGAAGTAACTCAAGAATTTTCTACTTGGAACGATGTGCCCTGGAAGTTTGAAGCGGGTACGCCTTCGGTGGCACAAGTGATTGGGATGGGTGCAGCGATGGAATTCATGATGAATGTGGGCAAAAACACCCTGATGAAGCACGATCGTGAACTGCAAGAATACATGTTTAAAAAACTCAATGAGCTGCCCTTTGTCACGGTTTACGGACCCAAGGGTTTTGACCAGCACCGCGGCAGCATTTCCTTCAACGTAAAGGGTGTGCATCCTCACGATGTGGCCGCTATTTTGGGGGAAGAAGGCATTTGTGTACGAGCTGGCCACCACTGTGCCATGCCGCTGATGCAGGCGCTCTGTTTAGTGTCTACCGTGCGCGTGAGTTTTGGGCTCTACAACACCAGCAAAGACATAGAAGCGCTCGCAAAAGGACTCAAAAAAGTGGCGAAGATTTTTTCACTCTAATATGGACCTCTACGGAGAACAAATTGTGGACCTCGCCAAGAACCCGCTCAATCGGGGCGAGCTCAAAAATCCTACGCTCACGGGAAGTGGGGTGAACACTACCTGCGGAGATCATGTGCGTCTCTACTTGAAAATCGCCCGAGGCAAGGTGGAGGACGCTTCGTGGGAGGGTGACGGATGCGCCATCAGTACAGCGGCAGCGAGTGTGCTTACGGAAGAAGTGAAGGGGAAATCTCTAAAGCAGCTCAGGCTTTTATGTAAAAAAGATTTATTTGAATGGCTGGGGATTGAAGATTTGGGACCAGCACGGGTGAAGTGTGTGACCCTGTCACTGGAAACATTGAAGAGTGCCCTACTTAGCCGCTAAAGTCCAAATTCCCACCGCAATAAAACCAAGACCTCCAATGATTTTGAGCGTTTTTTCGCTTACAAATTCCGTGATGGTGGCTCCGAGCAAAACTGCTATGGCACTCGTAAGGATCAAAGCAAGTGCTGCGCCAAAGAAGACCATCCATTTGCTGTGATCTTTGTTAGAGGCAAAGAGTAAAGTGGCCAATTGAGTTTTGTCCCCCAATTCGGCGAGAAAAACCGTGAGGAAAGCTGTGAAGAAAATTTGCATGGTGTCTTTTAAAAGGAAGTAAGTTCGACTAGACTGCTCTTGTTATGACACAAATGAAAGCGCCATTTCAAGATTACTTTAGTGGACTCATCGGTATAAAAGACGCTGAACAATTTTTTGATTCAATTGAAAAGAAAATGGCGGGTCCTAGAAGTATTCGAGTGAACACTTTGAAAATTTCAAAAAAAGATTTAACGAAATGGTTTAAAAGCCAAGGCTATACTGTAAAAGAAAGTCCCTACAGCTCGGATGGCTTGGAGCTGACGGGGGCGGGACAAGAATGGGCGCTCAAACTTCCCTACCATGCGGGCTTTACTTATCCGCAAGATGCCGCGTCTATGTTTGCGGTGGAAATGCTCAATCCCCAACCGGGTGAATTTGTTTTAGATCTCACCGCGGCTCCCGGAGGTAAAAGTACACACATGGCTCAGCGCATGCAAAACACTGGGGTGCTGGTGGCCAATGACATGGACACGCATCGGCTCAAAGCGCTGCGCTCCAACTTGAGTCGGCTCGGCATTGCCAATGCTTATGTGAGCCGCTTGAACGCCAGTAAAATGGCGGATTTTTATCCAGAGACTTTTGATCGGATTTTGCTGGACCCTTCCTGTAGTGGAGAGGGACTTTTTGTGACCAACGAAGGACAACCGAATTACTGGAATAAGAAAGCTTTGAAGCACTTTTCTGGACTTCAATTTGGCCTACTTCGCCAGGCTTTTCTCATGCTAAAGCCCGGAGGGCGATTGCTCTACTCCACTTGCGCACTCAATGCTGTGGAGAACGACGGTGTACTGGAAGATTTTTTGGCCAAGACACCTGAAGCGTCTGTGGACGAGAATGCTTTAAAAGAATTGAAGAAACGCAAAATCAAAGTACCTGTGCAACTGGCTGGACTCAAAGGAGTGCGTTTTTGGCCGCATAAGACCAAGACCAAAGGGTTTTTCTGTGTGGCGCTCACTAAAACTGCTTCTCAGAATTTAGCAGTTAAAGATCGCGGTGAGTTGCGAGTGCTCAAAAAAGAGGAGCGTAAAATTTATGATGCTTATTTAAAAGATCATTTTGGTATTGGCGTGAAGGAATTTGAGTGGGTGCCTTTTGAGCATCATTTGTTTTTGGTGGCAGCGGATCTTTTGAAGCTTCCTCCTCCTCCTGGATTTTCACTCGCTCTGCCGGCGCTCAAAACTTATGAAAGCGAGGAGATGAAGCCGAGTCACGAAGGTGCCGTGTTCTTTACTGGCCTTGCTAAAAAGAATGTGGTGGAACTGAGTAAGGAACAAATGGAAAAAGCGATGAAGCACGAGCCTCTGGAGCTCAAGGGCGTAAAAGAGGGGCTCTATTTTGCAAAGTACTTAGAATTTCCTATTGGCACACTAAAAGTCGGCTCTCAACGAACTGAACTCTTGGTGCCGAAGATGGCTTAATTTAGTTCGTACTATTATTAGCGACTGGTCCAGCCATAGTCACTGCCAGCGTAGGGATCGTAGTACGTGCCAGCTCCGTATCCACTTGAACTTCCTCCAGTGGTTGGTGTTTGATAGCTAGGACGATATGTGGGCGAATACCCTGTAGATGCTGGTTTTGCAGGACCTTCCTTTTCTTCCTTTCGAGCTTTTGCAATCAATCTATCACTATCCGCTTGAGTCCATCCACTAGCTTTCACATGAGCGTTGCTGGCTTTCCAGCTTTCTACATACCCAGTTTTGTCTGCTTTAAGATCGGCTTCATCTGGAGAGACACCTGCTTCAAGAGCAGCCCGTAATCTACTATTTCTTGCCTTTCTCTCAGAAGCAAACGCTTGTCCATTTCTATTTTTCACTTGAGGGACTACTTGATCTGCCTTTTCGATAGAATTTACCATAAATTGAATTAAGACTAAGGTTGAATCTTAGCACTGTGAGTGTTTTAGTCAATTCCATCCTTTCCCCTGCAAAGCATTGTGTGCAGCAGCTTGCTCGGCTTCTTGTTTAGAAGAACCGGTGCCCTTGCCCGCGAGCTCTGCACCAAAATAGATGCCCATTTCGAAGACTTTATCGTGGTCGGGTCCTGATTCGGAGAGAAGTTCGTAGGTGGGAGTGATGCTCATTTTTTCCTGAGCGAGCTCCTGCACGCGGGATTTTGCGTCCACATTGAGGCCTTGATCAATGATTTCTTGGAGTAAAATCACAATGTTCTTGAGGATAAATTGGTTGGCCATTTCAAAACCCTTGTCCAAATAGATGGCTCCGATCACTGATTCCATGGTGTTGGCCAAAATGTAATCCTTTTCACGACCTCCGGAGAGCTCCTCACCACGAGAGAGCAATAAGTATTGTCCCAGACCGAGGAGTCGGGAAACTCGCGCTAAATTTTTTCCTTTCACCAAAGCACTACGCCAGTTGGTGAGTTGTCCTTCGGGCTGATCTGGGTAATTTTTATATAAATAGTGCGTGACAGCGAGCTCTAAAACCGCATCGCCTAAAAACTCCAAACGCTCGTTGTGGCCTTCCTCATTCTCGTGCTCATTCACGTATGACTTATGAATGAAAGCCAGGGTCAACAGGTTGTCGTCCGTAAAGTGGACATCGATTTTATCCTGAAGCTCCTTGAGTTGTTTAATTTTTACGGTCATCGTATAGAGAGCTTAATACTCCATTCACAAATTTTGAAGAGCTTTCGGTACCATATTCTTTGGCAAGCTCGATCCCTTCGTTGATGGCTACCAGGGCTGGGATTTCTTTATCGTAGAGCAATTCGGCTACAGAAAGCTCCAAAATGGCGCGGTCCACGGGTGCAATTTTCTCCCAGGGCCATTCGGGTGCGTATTTCTCGATGGTCTTTTGAATTTCGTCCCGATGGTTAATGATTTTTTGAAGTAAGTTCACAGCAAAAGGCTGATCGTCTACTTGAGCAGGGCCGTTCACCAGGTTGTATGACAAAATCGTCTCAGGATCTCCTCCACGGAATTCCCACGCAAACAGGGCTTGAACCACTATGCTGCGGAGAATATGGCGTTTAGAGGCCATGAGAAAAAGCGTTTTAAAAGAGCGAACCTTACTCTGCCTTGATCTTTGTGACCTTGGCTTCCACTTTCTTCACTTTGCCCATCAAGTCTTTTCCACGGTAGAAACCGCAAGCCTTGCAGACATTGTGCATCTTCATGGGAGCACCACACTTAGGGCAATCCATGAGTTGAGCAGCGTTTGCTAACTTTTTGCGGGTTTTACCTGCAAAAGTCTTGTAACGACGAGAGGAACGACCTTTCGACTGCTTCTGTTTGGGAACTGCATGTTTTGCCATATTCGGTAGACTTTAAGGTTGGCCGATTGGGCCAGCCTGCGTATTTTAGAGGATTTTAACAGGATTGCAAGGGAAACTACCAATCTTCCCTTTCTCCAGCCAAAAAATAGGGTGACCACAGATAAAGGTCCACCAACATGGCTAGTGTGGCGGGGTATTCTCTAAAAGCAAAGTAGTCTTCAAAGACATAAGGTTGAAGTGAAGCGGAAACTCCCACGCTTTCCACTCCGAGCGAGTTGCATGTGTAGAGTGCTCGAGGAAGATGAAAATCTTGAGTGATGAGGATGGCCTGGTCCACCCCAAAAATAGTCTTGGCACGGATGCAGGTGTCGTAGGTCCGGCGGCCCGCAAAGTCCTCAGCTATGACCTCATCCGGTATCCCGAAGGCTTCCATTAAAGTGTGGGACATTACTTCTGGTTCGTTGTAGTCTTCGTAGCTGTTGTCCCCCGAGACCAAAATTTTCTCCACCTTGCCGGCTTTATACAGCTGAGAAGCTACGGTCAGGCGATCGTAGAGTACATCACTCGGTCCTCCCGCCTTGCCTAGTCCTGCCCCGAATACAATGGCTACGGGAGCAGATTCTATGTTTTCCACCGTAAAGATTTTGGACTGCTCGGCGCTTTGTATGAAAAAAGGACTCGTGAGAAAAGTAGCCGTGAGTGAAAATCCAACTACTAGGTAGAGAAGGATTTTTTTCTTGAGCTTACTCATATTTTTTTATAGTTAAATATTTCTTACGTACTGGTTCTGGGAATCGTTCAATGGCATAACGCAACGCGGTGCGAGGAAGCTTTGCTGCATTTTTTTGCAGAAAATCCTCAAGTACTTTTTGATCTCGCTTTCCTACTTCACGCAGCATCCAACCCACGGCTTTATGCATGAGGTCGTGAGTGTCTTTGGACAGGATTTCTGCCAAAGCCAGTGTGTGTTGAAACTGATTTTGTCGAATAAAAGTATAGGTGCTGACCACTGCAATGCGCCGTTCCCAGAGTAAGGAGGACTGCACTAGTTCGTAAAGAATTTTTGGATCGTGAGTTAAAAGGTAGAGGCCTAAAATATTCGGTGCAGAGGCATCGACTAAATCCCAGTTATTGATTCGGTGGGTATTTTTAAGATAGAAATCGACACAATGTGGATCCTTCGTTTTTGCGAATTGGGCGCACAAAATGATCAGAGCGGCCAAACGCTCTTCATGAAGCGCAGAGTCCAATAAAATTTGTAGATCTACAAAAGAAAGATCGAGGGCTTTTTTGCAGGCGGTCCTGAGCACTGGGACTTTGATGCCTAAAAAGATATCCCCTTCTCCATATTGCCCAGGACCAGTTTTAAAAAACCATTGAGCGGTTTTAGCCCCTTCGGGTGAGCCCAAAGCTTTGAGTTCGGCGCGGAATTTTTGCAGGGTCATAGCAGATCTTTGAGTTTGGAAAGGGCTTTTACTCCTTTTTTGGGCTCTTCAAATACCGCACAATTTTCTGAACAATGCAGAGCAGGGTCTAGGTTTAAAAGCAGCTCTTGGCGTACGGGCTCAAAAGGGTCTATTTCCATCTGATGCTTGTCTAAAAAGAGTTGCTCATTAGAGGCATCGTCTTTGTCAGGCTTTTCTTCGTAGTATAACCATTCGGAAGGATGGAATTTGAGCTTTTGCTTCAATTTTTTGTCGCAACGAGCACAGTTCCCGTTCTGGGTCGCCTCTATTTCTTGAATCAGCAACATAATGCCTTCCTCTACCCGCATCAGTTCGCCTTTGATCCGGATCGCTCCTGTAAAGGGCAAGTCCTCAAAATCTGAAAAGGAGTACTGAAGCTCGAAGGGCTCCTTGCTACCGTCTACCCCATAATAGAGTTTCGAAATTTTAAGCTTTTGTTCGTTCATCCAAAAAAGAAGGGCCCTTATTATGCCACTTTCTCTTTATGGGTTCCAGGTCCAACTTCCCTTTAGTCGTACTCTTCACATTTCTATTTCATCTTTTAAGGGTTTTTGGTTACACTGACGCCATGCTTGGACTCAAAAATCCGCTTGCTCCTAAGCGAGAACGCCTGTTCACCGTCCTGGATATTGGGACCGAAAACGTGAAGGCGCTGGTCTGCTTGGAACAGGGCAAGGAGGTGCACATTTTGGGCCGCGGAATGAAGCGGCAAAATCCGGGAGAAATGGAATCCGGAACTATCACTGATATTGCCGGTGTGATTGAGCACTGTCACAGTGCCATGCGAGAAGCGGAACGAATGGCGGGAGCGAGCCCAAGTCAATTGGTGCTGGGTGTGGCGGGTGAACTCATTAAGGGAGCTACTTCCACTATTTCTTATAAACGACGTGACCCTGGTTCTAAGATTCACCAGGAAGAACTTAAGAATATTGTGCATAAGGTACAATGGAAGGCTTTTGAAAAAGTTCGCGGGGACTTGGCCTTTGAAACGGGCTTTAACGAGATCGATGTGAAGCTGGTGCATGCGGCTATTGTGGACACCCGTATTGATGGCTATAAAGTCTCCAATCCCATCGGTTTCCAAGGCCGAGAGGTGACTATGAGTGTGTTTAATGCCTTCTCCCCCGTGGTGCACTTTGGCGCTTTGCAAACCATTTCAGCAGAGCTTGATAAAGAACTGCTCGCTATTATGGCGGAACCTTACTCGGTAGGTCGTCTTTTGGGAGGAACCGAGCTTCAGGGCTACAGTGGAATTTTTGTGGATATTGGAGGCAGCACTACAGATCTAACCATTGTGCAAGACGGGAGTGTTGTAGCAACTAAAATGTTTAACTTGGGTGGTCGCGCTTTTACTAAACGTTTGGCTCAAGCCCTCAATATTTCGCACGAAGAAGCGGAGGAGGTAAAGATTGCTTTTTCCTCAGGGCAGCTTGAGCACCAATCTCACAGCATTGTGGCTAAAGCGCTGCAAAGTGACACCGATATCTGGCTTTCTGGAATTTATTTCTCTCTTCAAGAAGTGAAGGATATTGATTCCCTGCCTCCGACCGTCTATCTTTGTGGAGGTGGATCTCTTTTGCCTTTGCTCAAAGATGGCCTAGAAGGTTCGGAATGGCATAAGAAGCTGAATTTCCCACGTAAGCCGCAAATCAAGTATTTGCTGCCCAAAACCATCTCTCACGTTAAAGACCAAACTGGACTCTTAGAATCCCCACAAGACATCCCTCCGATTGCTCTTGCTAGCATCGGAATGGAAATTCTGACGGAAGAAAAAATCCTCACTAAGATGCTCCAAAAGGTAGTCCGACTGATGCAAGTTTAATACTCACGCTAAAGCTCTCCGCGCCCCATGAGCGACTCCATAAAAAAGGTTTCCAAAAAGAAGATGATCTTCGTGCAGATTGATGAGGAGATCACCAGTGTTTTTGAACGTATTTCTCCGCTGCCCTATAAAGAAATATACTTGGTTGTGCCTCGTCGCGCAGTGCTTCTCCAAAGCGTGGTGAATTTGAAAATTCTCAAGCAAAAATTGGAGGAAGTAGAAAAAACATTGGCTATTATTACCAACGATGTGAATGGGATGAAACTCGCTCTTCAAGCTCAAATTAAGGTTTTTGATGAGTGGAACGTAGACTCAGATACCCCCAGCAATAAAGAAGACCGTGACCCCGAATCTGCGCTTCTCAAGCCGATTGCGGCTACTCAAAACGAAGTGGAGGACGAGTTGCCTTCTCGGCTACCTAAAAAAAAATC
The DNA here is from genome assembly GCA_964516995.1 of uncultured Candidatus Peribacteria bacterium. Lineage (GTDB taxonomy): Bacteria > Patescibacteriota > Gracilibacteria > UBA1369 > 2-02-FULL-48-14. The sequence goes on from CAZFAV010000002.1 coordinate 116,898, forward strand.
CTCAATTTTTGATGTGGTCCGCCATTTAAAAAATAAAGACAAAGGCTTCTCCCTCCGCAAATACATGTCTGATTTAAAAAAGAACCGTTTGGAAAGACAAAGTATTCAACTTTCTCCTGGGAAAAAACGTTGGGTAGTCACTTTTCTTTTGGCCAGTGCAGTGATTTTCTTCATCATCATTTATGTCGCTTTGCCTGGCGCCACCGTAGCGATTGAGCCTTCTTCCGATGTGGTGACCAAAACCGTGAATGTGATTTTTACTCCACAGCCTGATGATGAGCGAAGCCTTAAAGCTTATCCAGTAGACACAGAGGTAGATGTGACTATTACTCACTCCGCAAGTGGAGCGGAAAACAAAGGAAGCAATGCTTCTGGAACCATCACCATCGTGAATAAAAGCGGTACCGAAAGAACGTTGATCGCCACTACACGTTTTCAAACCCAAGACGGTATTGTGTTCCGCATTCAAAGTGACGTTACCGTACCCGCGGGCAGTGAATCTTCACCAGCTACTGTGGATGTGCCTGTGGTGGCTGACCCCCTGGATGCCAATGGCAGTCCTGTAGGAGTGAGGGGAAACATTGAACCCACTACATTCTTCTTACCCGGCCTCAAAGAAGATAGCCGATCTACTTTATATGGGCAGAGCAGCGTCGCTATGACGGGTGGAACTTCCGATGTTGTGATGCATGTAACAGAAGAAGATCTGCAAGCCGCTCAAATAGAGCTGGAGGAAAAATTGAAAGAAGAGGCCTTGGCGGATTTACGTAAAGTAGTGCTACAAGAAGGCAATACGGTTGGTGCTACCCTTAAACTTTTGGAGGATTCTGAGACGCTGCAATTTGGTACAGTGAGTGCGGTGCTCCCTTATGACTTAGTGGGCCAAGAGAAAGAAAGTTTTGAGGTGAAAGGAAGTTTAACTCTGAGTGGTGTGGCGTATGACAGTGAAGGGCTTTACTCTATTTTAAAAACAGAAATTGTTTCCGTTCAAACCCCCGGGAAGCAGTTGATTTCCATCGATCAAGATTCTATTAGTCTGGAAGTTTTGAATGTAGAAGTGGCTAGTAATACATATAAAGTGACCGCTCAAATTCAGGGTGTGGAAGAGTATCAAATCGATCCCGATTTGGAGGGAGGAGCCGAACTTTCAAAAAAAATTAAAGAGCACATTGCTGGGAAAACAATCCAAGAAGCGGAGGACTACATCCAAAATCTGCCCGAAGTGAATAGTGTGAGTGTGAGTGTGTGGCCCGTGTGGTCCCCCACCATCCCAAGCCTTCCAGACAATATTAAGATTAAGTCCTTGTCAGAAGGGGAAAAGATTGAGTAGACTGCAGCCATGGCTAAAATCGCATCTCAAGAAAAGGATTTCCCTCAATGGTATCAGGACGTTGTAGACCTAGCGGATCTCGCTCAGCACAGCAAAGTGAAGGGTTGTATGATCATACGGCCCTACGGTTATGCTATCTGGGAGAATATTCAAAGGGAGTTAGACCGGCGGATTAAAGAAGCTGGGGTACAGAACATGTACTTCCCTCTCTTTATTCCCCAGAGCTTGCTCACCAAAGAAAAAGACCATTTGGAAGGCTTTGCTCCAGAATGTGCAGTGGTGACTCACGGAGGCGGGAAGGAACTTGGAGAACCCTTGATCGTTCGTCCCACTTCGGAAACGATCATGTACGATTCTTTTGCAGATTGGATACACAGTTATCGCGACTTACCTCTCCTCACCAACCAGTGGGCTAATGTAGTGCGTTGGGAGATGCGTACCCGTCCTTTTTTGAGAACCACTGAATTCTTGTGGCAAGAAGGACACACCGTGCACGCCACTAAAGAAGAAGCCGAAGCTGAAGTTTCTCGTGCTCTAAAAATGTATCAAGATTTTGACCAAGACTTTTTGGCGCTCCCTGTGGTCACCGGCAAGAAATCACTCAAAGAAACTTTTGCCGGAGCTGACTACACCCGGACTACCGAAGCTTTGGCTAAAGATGGGAAAGTCATACAAGCAGGAACATCCCATTTGCTTGGACAGACTTTCGCAAAGACTTTTAATATTCGCTTCCAAGATGAGAAAGGAGAAATGCAGTATGCCTGGCAAACCTCTTGGGGATTGTCTACTCGCATTATTGGAACCTTGATTGTGTGCCACGGAGATGAAAAAGGCCTGGTGCTTCCTCCTCGCGTGGCGCCTCAGCAGGTGGTTCTGATCCCCATTTACAAAACAGAAAGTGAGCGTGAAGAAATGCTCTCTGCCCTGCTCCCTTTAGCAGAAAGTTTAGAGGCTCAAAAAGTACGCGTACATTTGGATGCGCGAGACACCGTGACCCCTGGATTTAAATTCAATGAATGGGAAGTGAAGGGTGTACCCGTCCGCATTGAGATTGGACCTCGAGACTTTGCTAAAGGTGAAGTGGTGGTGGCTCGTCGTGACACTGGCGCTAAAGAGCCCATGGCCCTCGCAGAAGTGTCCAACCACATTCCGGTTCTTTTGGAGGAGATTCAAACAAACATGCTTGAGCGAGCAAAGATTCATTTGCAAGATCACATTTCCGAAGCCAGCTCCATGGATGAACTCGTAAAGATTTTGGATGAAAAAGGTGGCTTTGTTAAAGCACCTTGGGCGGGCAGCGAAGAGGATGAAAAGAAGATGCAAGAAAAAACGAAAGCCACTATTCGTGTGATGATTGAAGAGCCCGCACCTAAGGGTTCCAAGTGTGTGCTCACGGGCAAAGACACTGAACAGTGGGTGCTGTTTGCGAGGGCGTACTAAATCCCTAGCTGCTTTCTAATTTCATCTGCCTTGTTGGCTTCGTCTTGCTTGGCAGCGTTGGCTTTTTGTTCCATTTCGAGATCTCGCCAATCAGCGGCATGTTGGTCTTCTAACTTTTTGAGTTGAGCTCCGTGTTTAGGAGAAAGTTCTATGAACTTGGCTCGTTCTTCCTCAAAAATACGAATGAGTTCATCCACTTGTTCTTGTCTCAGTTTTGGGATGGACTCTACGATTTTCTTCTTCTCATCCTTGCTCAGAGAAATAGAGCCTGCGAGCAAATTGATGAAATGATCTTCGTTGAACTTTAAACTGTGAGCTGGACACTTGATCGTTGTAGTGAAATCCTTCATTCGATCTCCAAAACGATAGTTTGGATCAAAAGGTGGCTGAGCCGCGCCCCCTCCTAAATCATCTCCCATCATTCCCCCACCCATAGGGGCTGCACCCATGGGCGCTCCTTGTTGAGGATAAGCTGCCATGGGTTGTTGAGGCATGGGCTGAGCCATCGGTTGACCGTAGGCTTGCTGCTGAGGGTAAGCGGGTTGTTGAGGGTAGGCTGGGGCAGGTTGAGCGTAGCCTTGAGTGGGCTGCTGATAAGCAGGCGCAGGAGCTTGTCCCATGTCTTGCTGTTGAGCAGGTGGTGGGGTGGGTTGCGTACCACCAGAAGAAGCTCCTCCAAAGGAGAAACCTCCCATGTACCCGCCTTGATTTTGATTGTTTTGATCGTCCATTGCGTCTCTATTTTACCATAAATTCAGTGGAAACAAAAGAGGGCCCCCTCCACGCCATGAAGAGCCCTCTCCAACCGTAATTCAAGTGATGATTCTTATTTGACTAAGTGTCAAACAAGTGTTCATTATATACAATTTTAAGAAACTTGTCTAGTCTTTTTTCTTTTTTTATGGGATTCTGTGAACAACAGGTTAATTCCCGCCCCTATGAACCGAAAATGGCTTGCCTATGCGCCCGTAACGTTAGCGGTGGCAGTGGCACTTACCTTGGCTACTATCGATGCAGAAATGCACCCTGCTTTTTCCTCTTTTTCTAATGATTCTTTGGAGCAAATCAGCCTGCTCAATCACAGTTATGGGATGGCGATAGAAGATCTTTCGGGCAAAAACAACACCCCCGTGATGTCACAGCTCTACCAAGCGGATGCCCTTCTCCCTTTTGAGCAAGCTGATGAAAATGCCATGGGTCTGGTGGCCACTTTGGATGGTGGGGAGTCTATACTGCTACTCCAACCTACCAGCCCTTTGAGCCCAGAAGCTTTGGCAGCAGCAACTGAGGCTTATTCTGCCGTTCCTGAATTTGAAAACGTTGAGAGCGACCAATTGTTACAACTAGAAAGCCCTGCCTACGATTGGAATTTAGATGGAGTCGTTCCTGATGAAGCCAGTGTGGAGTTGTCCTCAGACCTTCTTGGAGTAACTACCAGCCCTATAAAAGTAGCCGTGATCGATAGTGGAGTAGATGCCGAACATCCCGTTTTTGCCCAAAGCACCATAGATACAGGATGGAATACGGTAGACGAAGATGACTCTATGTACGACGACGTGGGGCATGGCACTCACATTGCGGGAATCATTGCGACTTATGCCCCGGGTGTAGAAATCGTTCCTTATAAAATTGTCGGTGCGAATGGAGGAAAGCTTTCCAATGTTTTGGAGGCTTATTCTAAGGCTTTGGATGAAGGGGTGGATGTGATCAATTCTAGTTTTGGTGTCCCTTCTCCTTCTTATGCCTTAGAAAATTTAGTGGGCCAGGCCTACGCAGATGGAGTGGTGGTGGTGGCTGCTGCGGGAAATAACGGTGCAGATACTGGTTTCTATCCTGGTCACTACGCGCAAACCATTGCGGTCGCGAGCACGGATGCTACGGGCCACAAACTTCCTAGTTCTAACTATGGCACTTGGGTGGATGTGGCGGCATATGGTTATCACATTAAATCGGCCCTTCCTCACAATGAGTACGGGTACAAGAGTGGAACCTCTCAGGCCACAGCGATTGTAAGCGCAGCTGTAGCACGCCTTCTCATGCAGGATTCTGATTTAGATTTTGAAGAAGTTTTGGACCTATTGGAATCTAGTACATCAAAGGTGCCTGACGGCGTACTTGCTGGAACTCCCATCGTTCAGTAGAATGGCCGGGCTTACGGGCGATTAGCTCAGCTGGTTAGAGCGCCACATTGACATTGTGGAGGTCGATGGTTCGAGTCCATTATCGCCCACCATTGCTTTTTTTTGGTATTTATTGTATAATACAAGTAGATTCAACTCACCCTTCCCATGTCTGTAGAATCTGCATCTAGCTCGCCCACCTTAAAGTATCCAGGAGTACGAGAACTCGTCCAAGGTCTTATCCCCCGAATGAAAGACGGTTGGAAACTTGGCGATGCCGAAGATATTTTTAGGAAAGTGGGTGATGCTATGAAAGCTCAAGGAATACTTCAGACTTCTAAGAGAACATCAGCGGGTGTTGATATCCCTGACACCCCCGTTGGTCAAATTGCTGTTGTTTTGCGAGAGAATCCAGAATTGGGCCATTTATTTTACAATGAATGGGGATTTGGACTTTTTTCTTCGCATGATTACACAGCGGACATCAGTGGTCAGATGGCTGATCGCTTGCTCAAAGAAAAAAGTGAACTTATGGGGAAAATTTTAAAGGCGTTTGGATTTGATGGATCTTTGGCAGCTATTAAACAAAGTATTGAGGGATATGAAGCAAATAAAACCTATGCAGATGATGCTGCTCGAAACCAAGTTGTAGAGCGAGGTATGCAGCAAATCCTAGCGAACTGGCTTGACCTTCTCCTTATTCGAGAAGTGGGAACCAATCTTATGAACAGTGTTGGGTTTGATAGCATGCACCCAGAGGAGGACCCTCGTGCTGCTGTGAAGGGTCAAGTTGGTAAAGTGCTGGGGTAAGCACTTCTCATAAGTTCTAGAATCATCCCTTTTGGCCCACCAGATTGACTTACAAGCAATTTTGTGTTTTAGTATCTGCTTTAAAGTGTTCTGATGCGAGTGACCGATACACTACAGACTGAATTTACGGAATTGCCATTGGAACCTGTAGAAACCCTCCTCGGCAAAGAAGAGGTGTTGAAGAAGATTGAGGCGTTACATGGCCTCTCTACTATCAAAAGTTGGCACCTGGAGCTTTTCAATCCAGGAAGGCGTTTTAAACGAACTTTTAAACTCACTCTTTCGGATGGATCTAGGACTATTCGTCTCATTTTGAAGTTTCATAAACGGAACGTTGCAGAGCGGTTTGAACGTGAGATCGGCCCCAGACAAGAGCCTGATTTTATTCCGTTTGCACCTGTTTTTTTTGGAAGCTACTCTCGCGTGAGGACCACCCGAAGGAATCAAGAATTTACTGACGGTGACTATCGAGTGATCATTGAAGATTACATTGATGGAGAAGATCTCATTGATACTTTTACTGGCACTCTTACGGACGATCAGAAATGGGCAGCTACTGAACAAGCTGTCTTGCTCTATGAACGCATTGGGGAAAGGTCCATCCCCCGTGGTTGGCAACTGAACAATGTAAATCCTAGGAATGTGCGTTTTCCTCATGGAGGCGGCTCTCCATTGGTGGTTGACTGGGGAGGACAAACAACAAACATTGATCCACATGCTTACCAATGTTTAATTCGTGATCGACTTTGGGAGTGCTTCCTCGGTGTTGGGTTGAAGTGAATCCAAGAATCATCCCATTAGGAACACCCTATTGATCTGTTAATTTAGGCAGATTTGTGGTACAATTTTGAGATATCAAAACTAAAATACGCTTTATAAAGTTAGGGATGATCCAAGATATTCTCATTTTCATAGCGTCCATGACCATGGTGATCCAAGGGGCACATTTAAGCACCAAACATGCTGCCCTCTTGGCAAAAAGCTTACATTTATCCAAGTTCGTGGTCGGCTTCATTATTGTGGCTATCATCTCCATTTTGCCTGAGACATTGATCTCCATTAATGCAGCGATAGAGGGCACACCTTCTTTTGGGCTCGGCACCCTATTTGGGTCCAACATTGCTGATCTCACCTTACTGTTCACGATATTGGTAATAGTCGCGAAGCGGAGCTTAAGAGTGGAAAATAAAATATTAAAAAGAAATTATTTGTATCCTTTTTTACTCCTTCTCCCTCTCTTTTTGGGATTAAACGGGCATTACTCTCGAATAGAAGGAGGGATTTTAATTGCAGTGGGTATCTTTTTTAATTTGATGGAGATTAAAAATGGTACGGACGGTACTTTGCCCTTTCACAATGGCATTGGACGATACAAGCACGTTTTAAAATTACTTTTTGGCATGGGTCTCTTGCTCATCGGTGCTCATTTTACAGTGACCTCAGCGGTTTCTATGGCCCATTTAATGGGTATCAACCCTATCTTAATTGGGATGCTAGTGGTGGGTCTTGGCACCACTATGCCTGAATTGCTTTTCTCCATGGAGTGCGTACGCAATAAAGATGACTCATTGGCTATTGGAGATCTACTGGGAACGGTGCTTGCAGATGCCACCATTGTTGTGGGTGTCCTGGCGCTGATTTCTCCATTCACATTTCCGTTGCAAATGATTTACATCACGGGAACGTTTATGGCGATGGCGTCCCTTCTCCTGTTTTTCTTCATGAAGACAGGGCGAGAAATTTCAAAAAAAGAAGCGGCCGTTTTATTCATATTTTGGCTCTCCTTTGTGGTTATAGAGTTCTTAGCCGATCAGTAGCTCCAACGAACTCTTTTAAAATCTCGTAGAAACTTTCTAACTCGCTCACACTGCACCATTCGTTTTCGGCATGGATGTTCTTTTTAGCAATGCCTGTAACAATAGAAGAAATGCCATAGTGAGAGAAAAAACGTGCATCGGAAGCCCCTGCCTCACGTGAAAAATTTACTTTTTTACCCAGTTGGTTTTCTACGCATTTTTTATAGCGTTTGGTGAACTCATTCTCTTTATCTTGCATAAAGGGAGGGACATCCAAAAGGATCTGTACATGCTTAGAAATCTCGCCAATTTTGTGGAGAATTTTTTGATGTTGCCTGGGTGTGGAGTAACGAATGTCCAAAAACATCTCAGCATGGCTAGGCACTTGATTGTTGGCCATGCCACCAAAAAGCTGCCCTAAATTGAGGGTGGTACCCCACGTTTTTTTTCGGTCAGGAGCAAAAATTTTCTTAATACGCTCATAATCCTTCCACAATAGTTCTAAAGCGTTTATTCCTGTGTGAGGACGCGCTCCGTGTGCTGGTTTGCCTTTGCGCCAGAGTCTTAGTTCTAACATTCCTTTCTGTTCTAAAATGAGATCCGTCAGGCCAGTGCCATTGTCTGGAATAATGGCCACATCGCAGTGGTATTTTTTCTTAAGAATTGCACCTGCGCCATCGGTGCCTCCCACCTCTTCATCGGTAGTGAGCAGTAAATCTAAGTTGGGTCTTGTAGGCTGCTCTGCTAAGTCATTAAAAAGCTGAATCATCACTGCGGCAGCACCCTTCATATCTCCACTACCCCGGCCATACAGTCGCCCTTTCTTCACTTTAGGACGGAACTCTCTTGCCAGGCCGCCTACTACGTCTAAATGGGAATAAAAACAAATCCTCGGCCCCTGCCCTTTGAGTGAGGCGAGAAGCAGAGGATTTTTTTTGAAACGTTGGACAGTGACTTTAGCTTGAGGAGTAATCTTTTGCCGGCAAAACTCTATAATGGCTTCTCTTTCATCCAAACGATTGACCGTTGTTTGGAACTCAATCAAACGACGGCTGAGTTCGAGTATGGCGTTAAGATTTTGCTCTCCCATGCCTGGGAGTATAGCTTATTTCTTGTGCTTGATGCCAGGGGCACCGATGCTCTTCATGAAGACTTTGATGTCCAAACCCTGGGCTTCAAAGAGATCTTTGAGGGTCTTAGACTTAAGGGCTGCTTTTACTTCATCCACGGTGATGCTCAGCTCATCTGCAATCTTCTCTAGTTGATCAGTGTTTAATCGTGGATGGTGTTTGATGTACTCACTGGCGATGTCTTTACTGACTTCGTATTCGATAGCGATTTGCTTCACGTTTTTTCCGGACTCCAGCTCATCTGTGAGCGTCTCAACCGTGATTCCAAAAGCAGCTGCGATTTCTTCTAGTTTTTGAGTGTCACTTAAAAGTGGATTTTCCTTAAGGTCCTTGGCCGATGTTACTGGTACAAGAACAACTAAAAGTAGGGTTGCGAGGAGGGATTTTGAGAGTAGATTCTTCATAAGTGGGGTTGTAAAAATATATGAACAAGAGATAGAACATATTAAGTGCATAAAAGTTTCATCAAATAAACCTTCCCTCAAAAAATGAAACTTTTTATTTACCCACTTGTTTAATGGCTGTAGTCATGCGTGATTCCGACTCCCTACTTCTTCAGGAATTTCTCCTCTCCGGTGACTCAGCGGCCTTTGCTTCGATCGTTGAAAAATACCATGCACCTGTCTACCGCCTGGCCTATAAATTCACTCACGACAGTGAGGACGCCCAGGATGTGACTCAAGATACCTTTGTGAGGGCCTATGAATGGCTGCTCAAAAATACACAAAGAGAAATCATTTTAAAGCCGTGGCTGATGACGATTTGTGTGAATCTCTGTAGAAATCTAGCCAAGAAAAAAAAGACCTTCAACTTTTCGGACTTGGAGAGTGAAGAAGAGGCTGATTCCTTTGTAGAACGGGTAGAAAGTCGTGGCCTTAGCCCGCGTGATGAGGCGCTGAAAGAAGAAACTGGAGTGATCGTGCAAAATGCGGTCCAGCGTTTACCTAAAAAGTATCAAGTGGTGGTAGAACTGAGATATACTCAAGATCTGTCTTATGAAGAAATCGCTGATATCTTGAAGATTCCTCTCAATACCGTAAAAGTGCATCTCAATCGTGCAAAAAAAACTTTGAAATCTTATTTAACCACTTTATGAAACCAGATCGCATAGACCGACTGCTGCACGGCCTTCCCTCTGATCAGACTGTCCCTCGTGGATTGTCAGCTCGTATCCTGGAGGCTGTGGAACAACGAGCCGCCAAGCTCGAACGTCGCCAGATCTTCTGGGCTGCCTTGCGACTTTCCTTAGGAGTAACCGCGGTGATCTACGGTTTTACAGCGATGGTTTTAAATCTCCTCAATTCCAACTTGAACTCGTATATGGAGGTGGTCGCTGAAGATCCTTCCATTTTATTCACTGTCGACGGGCTGAGGGCTTTGATGGAACAAGTTCCTATACTTTCTGCTCTGATTTTCTTTACTGGCTTGGTTTACAGTATTCGTCACTTGATGATGCGTGGGGTGAGGGCTCGCAAACTTTCTACGGTGATGGCTGGGCTCTTTGTGGTAGTGGCCTGTGGTTCTTTTGTGGGTGGAATTGCCGTAGGTGCTACTAACAGTGGACAAATGAGTGTGGAGGCTAGTTCGGTTTTATTCAATCCTGTGGTTACGCCTTCTAGCGATTATCAATATAGTTCTTCTGGCGAAGTGACGAGTGTAGAGAATGTGGACTCAGAGACCGTAGAAGTGACTATTCTCCTGCCTAATGGCACAAAGAAAACCGTGGATGTCCCTCAATCGGTGCTGGATAAAAATAGCGATCGAGTGATTAAGGAAGGTGACAAGATTTATATTTTGGGAAAACCTGGTGGATTCCCAGGTAAGCAAGGGAATTTTAAGGCAAATTTCATCCACTTAGGAGAAGAGTAGACAGTAGTCGCATTCTCCACAGGTAGTCCACTCATCGGGCTGTAAAAATTTGAGATTCTGGATGTCTGCGTAAACATCCTTTATGGTGGCTTTGAGGTTTTGCTTCTCTTCCTCGGTGACTTGAAAACGGCGCTTCACAAAATCGTTTTCTTTTTTGCTCATTTGAATAAAATCGATTTCCCCCGATACCATTTGGTAAGGGAAATTTGTGGAATAATCGCAGAGCAATTGATAGAAAATAATTTGTCGGCGATAACTACCATCCGGCCCCAGTTCTGCTGATTTAGTATCTGGATTTCCTGTTTTATAATCCACTACATGGATGGGGAGCTTAGAGCTTTCTCCAGCTGATTCTAGAATTTGGATTTTATCGAGTTTTCCAGTGATGGGGACTTCATCCACGTGGACGTGGTGGGGAGCAAAATTGTATTCCAACAGTACATTTGTACTCAGTTGATCTTTATAGTGACCAAAATAATTTTGAAGTGTTTCTTGGCCAAAATGAAGTATGCCACGATGATCACGGTCAACCAGAATTTCCCTCTTTAAATGTCGTTCAAAACTATCGAGGAGGAGGTCCTCACAGCGTTTGGGATCTAAAGTGGTACTTTTTTGTAGATCTAGCAAAAGATCTTTGAGTGATTCATGAATCGCAGTTCCAAAAGCTTCGTTTCTAGTTTTAGCCCGCGGCACGCGCAAAAGGTTTTCATAATAAAATAAACGAGGACAAGTGAGGTAATTGTTGAGGTGAGTTACACTCAGGGTGTAGTTCAGCACCAGACTTTTGACAAAACTCTCTTCTTCCTGCGAAACAGGTTTTAGCAAAGGATAAAAATTGGCCTCTAGGCGTTCTTCGGCAGTAGAAACGAGGACTGAAGAGTCGATTTTTTGGAGAGTCGTTGAATCCAATTCAGCTAAGAAAAGTGAAGGCACTTCTTCTCTGCCATTCTCATTGGTTTTTGAGTAAGTGAGAGTAACCGATTTTTTAGCTCGAGTGAGGGCCACATAAAATAAACGGCGCTCATCTTCGTTCCTTTCCTTATTCAGCGTGTCTAAGGTTTTGAGCAGGCCAGATGGGAGTTTTATTTTTGCTCGAGATGGATTATTGCCCCAATGCTTATCGGTACATTGCATCACAAAAACATGCTCAAATTCCAAGCCTTTAGAACGGTGCGCAGTCATGAGTGCCACTGCTTTTTTTTGGGTAGAGAGTTCTGACTCAGGGAGTGTGATTTGATTCTCCTGGAGAAGCTTCAAATAATCGATGAATTCTTTAAGATGAAGACTAGGGTTAGATCTGTTCCATTGTTTTACTTGATCAAAAAATGTATTCAATCGATGCAGACTTTCGAGGTGATCGGGTTTTTTGAGAATATGAGTGAGGAAACCTGAATCATTGAGTAACCCTTCAAAAAATTCTATAAAGGTTTTATTGATGCTCGCAGAAATCCAATCCCCAATTTTTTTTCGGAAATTTTGGAGGGAGGAAGAGCCCTTTTCTAAGGCCTCCCAGAGCCCTATTCTTTGTTCAGCGGCTTGTCGAGTGAGTTTGAGAATTTCTAAAGAATCCAATTCTAAGAAATCCAAATTTAGGACAAAAAAGAGGTTCCGATCTTGGGTGGTGTCGGACAGCCACTCTAAAAGTAGGATTATTTTTTGAATTTCTTTATCTTCGAGTACATTCTTGCCTGAGTAAAGATGGAAAGGAATTTTGAGTCTTAAGAAAAGTTCGACCAGGGCCTCGCTGTCGCGGTTGTTGCGGAAAAAGATCGCAATTCCTGAAGGATCGGCTCCTTGATCCAAAAGATTTTGGATTTGCTCGGCTAAGAAATAGCGCTCCTCCCCTGAGTTTGGAAGTTCCGCTACACGGACTTTTTGCGGTGTGTGTGGGGTAGTGGCGGTGAGTTTTTGCTTTAACTCTGGGATGAGATTTTCGAGGCCCTGTTCGTTGTGACCAATCAGGCTAGTGGCTGCATCTAGGATAGTCTGCTGACTACGGTAGTTTTTTTGTAAAGTAACGAGTTCAATGCTGGCTTTATAAGTACGGTAAAATTCCAGCATGTTTTCTAGCGAAGCTCCTTGGAAGCGATAGATAGATTGCTTGTCGTCCCCCACCACAAAAATATTTGGATTTTCATAGTAAGAACCCAGCAGCTTCACCACTTCGTTTTGAGCACCGTTGGTGTCTTGGTACTCATCCACTAAAATGTATTGATATTGCTCCTGCAAACGAGCCAGAAGCTCAGCATCGTGTTTGAGTTGATTCAAAGTGAAAAGGATCATGTCCTCGTAGTCGTAGCGGCCTCTTTGCTTTAAAGTTTTTTGATAAGCACTAAAAAATTCAACCATTGCTTTTTGTTTGGGCAGCTGAGCATTGGCTTCTTCGTAAGCGGCCTTAAGTTTGTTCTTGGCTTGAGTTCGTGCTTTTTTGTCCTCTAAATCGAGATCCAAAAAGGCTGAGGCTAAAAAAGTCCCTTCTAATTTTCCCTTCATTGCAAAGAGATCCTCTGCTTTAAGACTGCCTCCATGAATCGCTACAAATTCTTCGAGCTCGTCACGATGTGTTTTTAGAACTGTTTCTATGCCGCGCAGGACGTCATCTAAAGCTTCAGGAGACAAGTTCTCGCGTTTTAAATCTTGGACAGTTTTGATGAGGTCCCTTTGATAAAAATAAGGATCCGCAAAAGGTTTGAGAGGGCTGCCATCGGGTAGTTCATCCAAGAGGGCTCTGAAAAGTTGAATGCGCTCAATTTCAGTGAGGGGTTCTAGTTCTCGGGCAAAAAGAAATTTCTCAGGGTATTCTTTAATGATGTCATTACAAAAAGCATGGAAGGTGCAGACCCTTACCGAATAAGCAGCTGGTCCAATGAATTCCAGAAGTCTTCGTCTCATTGCAGCCACTCCCGATTCTGTGAAAGTCAGACACAAAATATTATAAGGCTCGACTTGAGTCTCTTTTAAAATTTTTGCGATACGAAGGGCCAAGATTTGAGTCTTCCCTGTGCCCGGACCTGCAAGCACCATCAGCGGCCCCTCGATGTGAGAAACAGCGGCCTTTTGTTCTTCGTTTAACTGAGCAAAAGCGTCTTCAAAGTTCATGGGTCAAATACGGTTGGGCTTTTCGCAATAAATCTTTGGCGTTTTCGTAGGTCAAGCGATCGAGTGCTTCTTCGTAGGGAAGCCAGACAAAGTTCTGGTGCTCAAATGAAATCTGGACCGCTTCTTCGCTGGTTTCTGCCAAAAAATAAACTACGACTTTCTTTACTCTCTCTCGAGCTCCTCGATTGAATTCGTAGTACATGGAATGTTTGTACCCAGGATTGAACTCGATTTGAGTGATGCCCGTCTCTTCGGTGAGTTCACGCAGGGCCGTAGCGGTTTCTGAAGCGTCTTTTTTTTCTACGTGACCCTTAGGAAAATCCCAGTGACCACCCGGGTAATGCAAGAGGAGAAAAGTGAGGCCAGTTTCTGATCGACGATAGACAATGACCCCACAAGATTTTTCGTGCACATCACGGCGGCGGAAACGTCCGCGAGGCCTTTTGGAACCCCCGGAATTGGATCGTGGGCCCCTCCCCTTATCAGGAGATTTTTTAGGATATGGTGAATGATCGTTCATAGTTAGGCCTAGTGTAGCACGGGGTCCTGGATGGGGGCGAGGAAATTAATTATAGCGTTTTCGGCTTCCGAAAAAGAGCTGCCCTCCTGCTTCTTCTAGGACGGCAGAAATAGGTTCTACTTTATTCGAAACTTGTACCAACCAAGGGGTTACTAAGCCTAACTTAGCCCTGGTCACTGCCCAATGTCTTTGCTCGGGTGAAATTGCTTCCTCGTCCAAAGCGTATTCTAAATCGATGGTAGGGTCTGCTGCAGCGGAGTGGGCAAAAACGTTCTCTGCTATTCTTGTTCCATCCCGAACAGGGCCCCCTTTAGCTCCTACACCCGCACCCAAGAGTAGAGCCGTTCTTCCTGCTATTGCTAAAAGCCTGCCCTTTTCTTCAGGTCTATTTATTTTCATCGCTTCTGTCACTTTTCCCAAAACTTCTTCTAGCTCTACATCCAGTTCTCTATGGAGAAGGTCTCGTCCCAGCAAGCGTGCTACCCATTTTCTTTCGTTAACTGCCAATGGCACCCCTAAAGTTTGGCAAGCCTCATCTACCCCTCTTGAGAAGAGGACTTCCATAGCTTTTTGTGGATCTTCACCGATCAGAAAAGGCATCTTTTTTTAATTAAGTATTAATTATAGGAAGAAGCTTTTCCTTTTCAAACAAGTCAGCTTTTTGTCAGAAGTTTTTTGTTACGCTGTATTCATGTTTTTCCTTTTAAAAAAGTGGCTGAGCTTTTTCTTCCCCATCCCTTGTGTTTCCTGTGGATATTTGGGAGAAGCACTTTGTAGTCGCTGTAAAGACCAGCTTCATTTTTATCCACACGTACGGTGGGTGGAGGATATAAAAGTCGCTTCCGCTCTTTACTACGAAGAGAGAGGCCTCTTGGGCCGTTTAGTCCATCCACTCAAATACGCTCATCAAGCCGATATCGTCCGCTTTTTAATCCCGTCTTTGCGCGAGGCTTTAAAACTTTTGCTAGACCCCTCACGAGTGATTTTGGTGCCTGTTCCTCTCCATCCGCGGAGAGAGCTCGACCGGGGATACAATCAGGCGGGGCTCTTGGCCCAAGGTGTAGGACGGACCTTAGGAGCCCCCGTGGTGCCGCTGCTTAGTAGAGTGAAAGAAACTCAGAGCCAAGTGGAAGTGCGGAGCCGAGAAGGGCGACTGGAAAATTTAAAAGCAGCTTTTAAAGTGCAAGAAAAGTGGTGTGGGCATTTCCCTCCTGGTAGTCAAATGGTTCTGGTGGATGATATAGTGACCACCGGCTCTACTCTCTTGGCTTGTGCACAGGCGCTGAGAGAGGCTGGGGCTCAGAATATCGTAGCTCTAACCCTAGCTGACCGGAATGAAGCGCCCACTCCTCCTTGGCATTGATGCGTCACGAAGCACCCGTCCCCACCCCACAGGGGTGGAGCGTTATAGCACGGAAATCATTCGAGCACTTTTGCCAGAGCTTAAGGAATTTGAGACCCGTTTATATACCCCTGCACGAATAGCCAATTTCCCTGCACGGCTGCAGCGCGTGTTGTGGTTTCCTCGATTTTGGTCCCTCGTGCGTCTTTCTTGGGAAATGCTGTGGCACAAACCGGATCTTTTATTTGTCCCTTCTCACGTACTGCCTTTTTTTGCGCCAAAGAGATCTTTTGTGACGGTGCATGACGTGGCTTTTATGAAAATCCCGGAGGCGTACGGATGGAAGCAGCGTTTTTACTTGCGATGGAGTACGCGTCGCGCCGTAAAAAAATGTGAAAAGATTTTTGTTCCTACCATGGCTGTGAAAGTGGATGTTCAAAAGTTTTTTGGGGCACGCCGTGTGGAGGTGATCCCCCACGGACCGTTGCATTTTGAGGCGCGAGTTAGAAATCGTGCTCCGGGAAAAAACCCTTATTTTTTTTATGTGGGGCGTTTGGAAGAGAAGAAGAATTTAGGACTTATTTTAGATGCGTGGAAAAATATGCAAGCACAGTATCCTGAAGCACGAGTCATCTTGGCTGGAGCCCCGGCAAATGCCTTTGCTGGGCTTAAACGTCGGGTAGAGCAAGAAAAACTGCGCGTGGAACTGCGAGGCTATGTGAGTGAAGGGGAACTTTTGTCTTTGTACAAAGGGGCTACTGCCTTCCTCTTTCCGTCACTGGAAGAAGGCTTCGGCTTCCCTATCCTCAGTGCTTTTGAGGCCCAGTGCCCTGTGATTTGCTCTGACATTCCCGCTCTTAAAGAAGTAGCCGGAGAAGCTGCTTTGTATGTGGGCGTGGAAGATTCGGTTGCCTTGGCTAAGGCCATGGTGCGCCTTTTAGAGGATGGCCAGCTAAGACAAAAATTGACTCGGGCGGGCGCTAAACGGCTAAAAGATTTTTCTTGGAAAAAAGCAGCACAAAGCCTTCGGAGGGTTTTTGCTTCAAAATAAGAGGGTCTTGTGTTTGAATAAACGAGATGAAAGCTCCCAAAATTGCCTTTGTTCATGACTTTTTGCTCCGACTCGGGGGGGCAGAGCGTGTGCTTAAAGTGCTCATGGATATGTATCCGGATGCTCCTGTGTATACTCTCCTCTACGACGAGAAAAAAGTAGGGAAGGTTTTCCCTCGTGAGCGCGTGAGAACTTCTTCATTGCAAAAATTTCCGCGTTTTTTGCCAGGGATGCACAAGTTTTTGTTTCCTTTTATGCCTGGGGCCATAGAGGAGTTCGATTTGAGTGGTTATGACGTGGTGGTGTCTAGTTCCAGCGCTTATGCTCACGGCGTAGTCACTAATTTGGAAACCAAACACATTTGCTACTATCACTCCCCCATGCGCTATGCCTGGGATTACACCCACGAGTATGTAAAAGAGCAACAACTCGGTCTCTTTGGTGAACTACTCGTGAGCAAGATGTTACATAAGGTCCGAGAATGGGATTTTTTGGCAGCTCAACGGGTAGATCTGCCATTGGCCAATTCCAAAACTGTACGAAATCGTATTCAAAAGTACTATCGACAAGAGGCGCAAGTGATTCATCCGCCTGTTGATATTGAACGTTTTGAACCCCATCCCAAGAATGAGGGCTATTTTTTGATCGTTTCTCAGCTCACGCGCTATAAACGGATCGACTTGGCAGTGGAACTTTTTAACAAACTGGGTAAAAGACTGGTGATTATTGGAACTGGTCCCGATGAACGAAGGCTCAAGCGATTGGCCGCAGAAAATGTGGACTTTTTGGGCTTTAAATCTGATGAAGTGGTAAAAGAATACTTAGAAAATTGCCGAGCCTTTATTTTCCCTGGAGAAGATGACTTTGGTATCGCTCCAGTGGAGGCTATGGCCTGTGGAAAGCCTGTTTTAGGGCTCCGTAAGGGTGGACTCACCGAAACACTGCTCGAAGGAGTGACTGGCGAATTTTTTGATGAGCTTACTTTAGAAAGTATGGAAGCCGGACTCACTCAGCTCCTTATTCATGAAAAAGGCTATAAAGCTACAACCATTGCAAAGCACGCGGAGCGATACTCCACAAAAGCCTTTGAAAAAGCCATGAAATCGGTGATTGAGCATGGTATAGTCTCTGCATGACCGCACTTTATCGCAAATACCGACCACAGCGTTTTGAAGACCTCGTCGGGCAAGCGCCCATCCGTAGCACCCTACTCCAAGCCCTGAAGCAAGACCGCTTGGTTCACGCTTATTTATTTTCTGGGCCTCGTGGAACAGGTAAAACTTCTACTGCTCGTTTGATTGCTAAGGCCATTTTGTGCGAACAGCGGCTCACCAGTGGAGAACCCTGCAATGAGTGTGAAGTGTGTCAGCTTATTTCTCGAGGAGAATTGGTGGATTTGGTAGAAATTGATGCAGCATCTAACCGTGGAATTGATGAAATTCGAGATTTGAGAGAAAAGATCCGTTACGCTCCTACACGTGCTCGCTCTAAGGTTTATATTATTGATGAAGTGCACATGCTCACTAAGGAAGCCTTCAACGCTCTTTTAAAGAGCCTCGAAGAGCCTCCAACACATGTTTACTTCATTTTGGCTACTACTGAAATTCATAAGGTACCAGAAACCATCTTATCTCGCTGCCAGCGTTACGATTTTAAACGTATTTCGGATGCCGACATTGTGGAGCACCTTTTGAGCATTGCCCAGAAAGAAGGTCGTGAAGTGGACCGCGCTGCAGTAGAGCTTTTGGCTAAAAGCGCAGATGGGGGAATGCGAGATGCGATCTCCCTTTTTGAGCAACTTTCTAATGAGCGACTCACGGTTGAGCTGGTGCGAGAACGTTTAGGTCTGAGCAACGATCAGTCCTGTGAAGCCCTGTATGTGGCTTTGGGCACAGCGGATACACAAAAAGGACTACAGGTCATTGAAGAGGTGCATAAAGAGGGTTTTGATCTTCAACAATTCACCAGTTCTTTTCTGGGACTCCTTCGAACAAAATTGCATGAGTCGGTGGCGGCCAAAAAGAATGGCGTCACTCCCAAGTTATTGGCTTGGATAGAGCTTTTTGATGAAGCTTGGGTCAAACTCAAACGAGCCAGTATTGCTACTTTGCCTCTAGAGATCGCTGTGATTCGAGCTACTCAACCTATTGAGGCTCCTGTTCAAACGGAACTCTCTGTGGTGGGCTCTGTGACTTCTACTCCTGGCCTGGCTACTCCCACCAAAAGGCCGGAAGGTTTGAATCCATCCTCAGCAGCTCAGGAACAGCTCCTCCATCTAGAAGCAGTGCAAAAACAACTCCCTAAAGTTTATGCACTACTTGCCAATCCCTCTTTAAGAACTTCCTTTCAAACGGGCCATCTCAAGGAGTTGGATGGGAAAAAGTTAACATTCTGTTTTAGTTCAGACTTTCACTTTAACAAAGTGCAAGAACCCGCCGCCTTGGTGGCTATAGAGGATGCACTTCAACAAGTGATGGGTAAAGATGTAAAAGTATTTTTTGAAATGGAAGCGCCTCTGGTAGAATCCTTGGGTTGGGAAACAGTGGAAGAACCCCTGCCCTGACCTAGCCATGATCGATAGTATTGAAAATGTTAGAAGTGCGTTTGAGAAGTTGGGCGGTTTGAGCGTCCCTATTGTTCATATTGCTGGCTCTAAGGGAAAGGGAACCACTGCAACGCTTTTGGCTACGATTGTTCAAAATAATGGGACTAAAGTAGGCCTGTTTACTTCACCGGCTCTGCTCCACGATGAAGAGAGTATCCAAGTGGATGGTGCCGAGATTAGCTCTGAAGACTTAGACCGTTTAAAGGAAAAAGTGATTGCAGTGGACAAAACTTTGACCGAATTCGAAGTGCTTACTTTAGCGGCTCTCTCTTTTTTTGAAGAGCAAGCCTGTGAACTTGTGATACTCGAATGTGGGTGGGGGGGGCGCTTTGACGCCACGAACATTGTCGACAAAAAGGCTCTCACTATTCTTACTCATGTGGAGCTGGAACATACCGAGGTTCTGGGCAAAACTGTTAGTGAAATCACCCGCAATAAACTGGGAATATATCGGCCCGGGGTCCCCTTGCTCACTGTAGCGGATCAAGCTCCTGAGGTTTTTTTGGAAATGGAAAATGAAGGGATAGTTCCTCTTTTGGCTCCCTCTTACGAGTTGGGCCATCATCATCCAGAAAGCGTAGGCCTTGCCGTGATGGCAGCAGATCTTTTGGGGTTCTTTTTTGATTCCGTCATTCAAGAAGCGTTGAAAAATTTAGTGATCCCTGGACGCTTTGAATTTGTTTCTTTTGGTGCGCATACTTTACTTTTAGAAGGCGCTCATACTTTTGATAGCCTTTCCTACTTTCTGTTGAAGTTGCAAGAATTCCAACGTGAGCACCTTTTGCCTGAACCATTTTTTGCCATTCATATCCTTAAAGATAAACCACAAGAATTGATCGAACTCTTCCCTCATCAAAGGACTGTATGGGTACCACTCCAGGAAGAAAGAGCGGGAGAAAAACCTCAAAGTTTAAGCGGAGCCCAGGTTAAGGATATTTTTGGGGATCTCTTACGTGAAAAAGTCCCTCAGTTTTGGGTTTTTGTGGGTTCTTTCCGTTTAGTGGCAGAGGTGAAGCGTAGCCTAAAAAATCTTACATAATTTGACTTTTTACGCTAAAATGTCATTATTCGTTCCCCTTTGAAACACACTATGCCTAACGGGCGCCCTGATAAGATTGATCCATTTGATGATGATGATGATACCGAAGAGGTGGAAGCCGTTACAAAACCAGCCCACAGAGATGGCCTCGTACCTGAGCATGAAGACGGTGGGGCCGACTTTCCTGATTTTGTGCTAGACCCAAGCGAAGATGGGTATCCCTTCTTACCTGTTACTGGAAAAGACGACCAACAAGCGCCGATTGTATTCGGACACGATGTTGATGGCTTCTTGCCTGATACTCAAGACGATGGGGCCGCCTTTGCTGATTTTGAGCTAGACCCCAGCGAAGATGAGTATCCCTTCTTACCTGTTACTGGAAAAGACGACCAACAAGCGCCGATTGTATTCGGGTACTCGGATGAAGACGAAGCTGCAGCTTGGGAACAAAGGAGGGACCATGGACTCTTGGATGGCCACCAACCTGTTAGAAATCCTGATGGAGGTGTTTCTATAATAGATGTATCGGAAACCATTTGGACCGGTTATAAAATCTTGTCCGATGCTATCGATAGCGCTTGGGAAAGTATGGTCAATCATCAGCCTTATGATGATAGAGAGCTGAAAAAAAACCTTGAAGCTCGCCTTATTTTGCTCCAAGAGTTGGCTAAGAACAAACCACCATGGCTCGCGGATCGCCTCGTTCTTAGCTTGAGGAGAAGATTGACACTTGTGAATTATGAAATTAAAAAAGGGCAGGACAAAGTAGAAGAACGTTGGATTCAGGAAAGCGGGGCCATTATAGAATTGCTCGAGGTTTGCGACTCTGATTATATAAGGAGTCTTCAAGAGTTCGATGAAGGGCCAACAGAGGTGAGACCGCTGCCTCGCCCAGTAGACCAACCTGTAACGCTTGGGAAACGACCTCCTTTGAGCAGGTTGGCGGTTGGGTTAACTGCTGCTGGGTTAACTGCTGCCGCTGCTTTTGCAGTCTATGAAACTATGGGATGGCACCAGTCTAAAACAGGAATAGATGAGAGAGTTTGTGAGCTTGGTTCTGCAGAACCAGATGAGAGAGTATGCGAGCTCGATGCTGAAATGACATCTGTTCCCGTTTACATTAGTGTGGCTCAGGCTTTTAAAGGAGCCGCTCAAGCTGATCTGAAAATTGCAGCCACTACAAATGCTTTAGTCCATGATTTTTATGTGTATGATGGTGGACCTCGTAGCTGGGAGAAAGTGAAAGCGGCCAATCCGTGGTCTGATTCCCCAGAAGCTTTGCGTCGTTTGGAAGCCCATATGCGCAGTTGGGGACCCAACGATGGGGGCTATCGTGCGGTGATTCTGAGCGGAGAACGAGAAGACTGCCAAGCAAAAACCATTGATGAGCTTTTGCACTGTGTGGAAACAGATCCTAACATTGGAGCCGTAGCGGACGCGGAGCTTGTTGCTCAGAAGTTAGCCGAACAAGTAACGGCCATGAAGGATCGTAAAATCATGCCCAACCAAGAAAAAGTGGCCCAGATGCATAAATCCATGGAAGCAAACCGTGGGGACATGGTGAAGGAGATCAATCAAAATCCTCCTAAGCCTCCTGTTCCTTTTACTTACTCTGCAAACTCTTCGGATCAAACGGAGGATCCGGTGGAAAGTTTTGGAGCCTACGATGCTCCAGATCCAGTAGGAGTTTATTTAGCTCAAGCTTCAGAACAAGAGATACCGGATGTTTCAGACCTTTTGGAAGAAGAGGGAGCGCAGGAAGAAGAGATCGTTGATTTAAGTGGGAATCTAGAAGAGGATGATCCTACTGAAGTTGTGGAGCCCTTTTATGCTCGTCCGGTGGCTCCGGAACCTACCCCGGTAGTCGCCGAATGGGAAGAACCCACGTTTAGTGCTGAAGAAGAAGCTTTCTTCCAAAGCGCCCCTCAAGTGGTTGATTCCGCTCCGGTAGCGACTCCTGTAGTGGAACCCACTCCCAGCACATGGACTCAAAAATTGAGTTCTGCTGTGAGCAGCGTGAAGAGCAGCTTCTCCAAGTGGTTTGGGCGAGCTTAAGCTGCTAAAAGCTCTGCCAGTTCAGCTTCCCCCAAAATAGTGGTGCCTAGCTCTTTTGCTTTTTCGAGTTTGCTGCCGGCTTCCTCGCCAGCGACTAGATAATCGGTGGATTTGCTCACAGAACTTGCTACATGACCGCCGGCCTTTTCGATTTCGGCTTTAATTTCTTCACGAGGTCGAGACAGTGTTCCTGTAATCACAAAAGTTTTTCCGGCTACACCTGCTACTGCTTTTTTAGCTTCTGGCCACGTGAGTTTAACCCCTACTGTCGCTAATTTTTGGAGGAGGTTTTGATGTCTTTCTTCGCTGATCCATTCATAAACGCTGCCCGCAATGCGTTCCCCAAATCCTTCAATGCTCTCTAAATCTGCAGGACTGCAAGCTTTGAGCAAGTCTAGGACAGTCTTTGGTGTAGGAGCTTCTGTGTTGCTACGTGTGTGCAAAAATTCAGCGAGCAATTTAGCCACTTGTTCCCCCACAAAGCGAATTCCGAGGCCATAAATGAGGCGCTCTGCTTCTATAGTTTTGCGTGATTCCACGGCGTCCAAAATATTTTGAGCTTTTTTATCTTTAAAAAGAGGCAATTCTAAGAGTTGTTCTTTTCTGAGCGTAAAGAAGTCTGCCACGTCTTTTACAAAACCTAAGTCTAAGAGCCCATCAATGACTTTTTCACCCAGTGTATCGATGTCGAGAGCGTGTCTAGACACAAAATGAATAAAAGCTTCTCTTTGGCGGCCTGGACAATGAATGTTGGGGCACCGTCTCACGGCTTCTTCTTCTGGCTTTTCTAAAGCTGTGTCACAAACAGGACAAGTTTTTGGGAAGTCGTAAGCTCTAGAATGAACCGGCCTCAAGTTTGGTAAAACTTCTACGACTTCAGGGATCACATCCCCTGCTTTTTGGATGATGACAGTATCCCCAATGCGGATGTCCTTGCGAGCAATTTCATCCTCATTGTGCAGGGTGGCGCGAGACACCGTAGAACCCGCCACGAGCACGGGTCTAAGTTCGGCTACCGGCGTGGCAGCGCCCGTCCTACCAATTTGAATGGTGATGTTTTCTACTACCGTGGTGGTTTGTACTGCAGGAAATTTATAAGCCACCGCATAGCGAGGCGCTTTGGCGGTAAAACCGAGCTCACTTTGTTTGGACAGATCGTTGACTTTAAAGACTACACCGTCGATTTCAAAGGGGAGCTTCTCTCTTTCTTTTTGCCACTTTTCTAAGTAATGGATGCTCGCCTCTGCGCTGTCGTGAAGTGCAAATTTATTGAAGACGGGCAGACCTAGTTTTTGGAACCATTCTAAAATTCCCGACTGCGTGGACGGGATCTGAGCACTCGTTTCACCCAGCGAATAGCAGTACATGGTGAGTTGCCGCCCGGCGGCCACAGCAGGATCGAGCTGGCGCACCGTTCCAGCAGCGGCATTGCGCGCATTAGCAAAACCTTCCTCATGCATTTTTTCAAAACTCTTTTTAGACAAAAGCACCTCTCCAGAAACTTCTAAATCAATGGGGGCAAAAAGCTGCAAAGGAAGATTTTGAATGGTCCGAACCGTGTGGGTCACGTCCTCCCCTTCAGTCCCATCTCCACGAGTAAGAGCCTTGGCCAGATGTCCTTTCTCGTACCACAGGGTGATATTGAGTCCATCTAACTTTAATTCTGAAATGATTTCCGTTTTCCCAACTGCCTTTTCTACTCGTTCTTCCCAATCTTTTAGCTCTTCCATAGAAAAGACGTCTGCCAAGCTCCATTTTCTGCTCTTGTGTTTGACCTTTGCAAAGCGCCCAGAAAGCACACTTCCTACTCGTTGTGTGGGGGAATCAGGGGTAATAAACTCAGGGAACTGCGTTTCTAAAGCAATTAGCTCTTTTTTGAGTGAATCCCTCACTGCTTCAGAGACCTGTGATTGATCTAAAACAAAATATTCGTAATTTCTCTGAAGAATTTCCTTTTTCAGTTGGTCTATGCGTTGCTGAGCTTCCGATGGATTCATCCTTTTCATTTTAGTGTATTTCTGATATAATTTATAGATTTAATAAACGTATGGCAGACGTCAATCCTCTCTTCGATCCCGCTACGGATAACGCCGCGATTGATCCGGCGACTCAAGTGCTCCTCAATCAACCTCTTAAAGCTCAGGCTTTTACGGGTGAAGAAGAGCAATTTTTGAACATGCTCCTGGCGAAAGTGGAGGACAAAAGCATTAATCTTTATGCCCCCAGTTCCCTCCTCAACACCTCTGTTTACGAAGCGTTGACCCCAGAAGCTCGAGGTTTAGCGGATCAAAATGCAGTGCTTTTACTCACTAAAGTTCGAGAAATCTATAATCTCATGCAGATTTCCAGAGAACCCACTTACCAGATTAAAAACCTCGTGGATTCTCTTTTTCAAACTAAAAAACGCCTAGAAGAACACGGTGATATTTTCGTCATCTAAAATGGCTCCAGAAATACAAAAACAAAAACCGGATACTCCTGAATCTGCTTTAGACCAAGCAGCCAAGGACTTGCGTGAATACAAAGTAAAGGAGGGTGACACTCGTGCCGAGATTCAAGCCAAATTGGTGAAGCTTCAGACGGACCGAGATGCACTTCAAATGCATTATGATGAAGCCAACGGTCTACAGCGCTACAAAGAAACGGCAAAGCTTTACTCTATGATGACTCAAATGGATGAGCTCATCAAAGGTTTTGAAGATGCTAAAGCTAAGGCCCCTTTTGAAGAAGCGCCGGTTCCCAAAGCCAAAATGGAAAAGGGCGAAGCACGACAAAAAACTAAGGATGAATATACTGCGGAGATTAGAAAACAAAGCGCCATCATTGATAGTCAGGATCCAAAGGTGACTACTGAGCAAAAACAAGCTGCCCAAGAAGCTCGTGCTGAAGCTCAGGAGGCTTTGCAAAAATTGGAAGCTAAAGAGAAGCGTGATCACGCCATGGAAACGGTAGCAAAGTATAAAGCGGAGGAAGCTCGATCGCGCGGTGAAGAACAGGTTGAATTAGAGCGCTTAGAGGCAGAGCTAAATGGTGAAAAAACCACAGATCAAGAGCCAAGCGATGGAAAGTCTGGAGATAAATCAAAGGAGCAAGACAAAAAAGGAGCCGGAAAAGAAGTAAAAACAGATGCCAAACCAGAAACGAGCGGCTCCGGTTCTTTGGCAGAACGAGCGGACAAGTTTTCTTACAGCATGCTCACCAGTATTGTTGGTAATCCCCCGAATAGCAGCTGGGAGAAATTTACTACTTCTTCTAAAATTTTTGTGATCAAGCTCTCCCTGGCATTGGCTGGAGAAGGCAATCATTCGTGGGCGGAAAAATTTGATGCTAATCAACAAGCCATTTTACTCAAAGTGGTGGGACTCAAAATCACTCCCGATGGGAAAACATCGGACACACCACCCCAATCCAAATTCAAATTGGAGTGGGTAGAACCTGATAAAGAATTCTTAGGTCCAGACAAAGTGACTCAGGATGTTTTTGCTCAGTACTTTGGTAAGGACAAGTGGATGGCTACTTATGAACCACTTTCTAGAATCGTGGATGAAAAGAATGGTAAAGCAAGCATTAAGCAAATTCGTGATCAGTATTCAATCGATCCTCAAAATCCGGAGCATGTAAAGGTCATCCAACTTTTAAATGACCTCATTAAAGCTGGTGCTAACGAAGATTCCGTATTCTTAGAGGCGGTCTCTAAGAAGGGCTATGCTTTGTTGAACTCCACTCCGAGTCAATCGAGCAGACCAGCTGAAACGACCGATAAAAGACCAGATCGTCCATTGATTAGTTTAGAGGGCGAAGAAGTTTTCAAAAACATGGATGCTCTTTTCCTAGAAGTCATTGATGAACATGATTTTAATAGTACGAGTAAGATTTCGGAAGTGTTTAAAGAGCTGATGCCACGCTTAATGGAGCCT
Organism: uncultured Candidatus Peribacteria bacterium; assembly: GCA_964516995.1. Taxonomy (GTDB): domain Bacteria; phylum Patescibacteriota; class Gracilibacteria; order UBA1369; family 2-02-FULL-48-14. The sequence continues at coordinate 143,021 of CAZFAV010000002.1, forward strand.
ATTCTGTCACCGGAGTACGGCCAGACGCTCTATAAAACACTCAGTCAGCTACCATCAGAAGTTTTGAGAGATGTTATTTCAACTTCTGCTTTCTTAGAACCAAAAGAAAAAGCAACTATGCTGGATGAACTCGACAAAACGGGACAACTATCCGATGCTTCTTTGAAAAAACTTGCAGAAGGGATCTACGACACCATGGAGACTAGCTTTAAGAGCCCTGTATTTTCTGAGTATATGAGCAAGTCAGAACATTTTCCTCCTGCATGGAAAAGTCTCCTTGAGCAGGATGCCCCTTTCTCTTCCTTACTTGAGTTGGAGATTTCTCAAGGACACTCCGTAGAGTCGAATAAGAAATTTTTAGCAGCTCTTAAGGCGAATGATGGAGCTGCCAAGGAAGCCCCACGCTCTGCTCCCGAAGCTCAAGAAAAAAGCTCCTACAGAGGGGGCCTTAGTTCTGCTATTACCGAAGGAGTGATTAAAACACCGGGAGGTGTAGAACATGGCATTACTGTTCAGGATTTTTATGGACAAGTCCTGGAAGGTATGTCCAGAGAACTCGCTGCGGGCCGTGTTTCATCCGAGAGCCTCCTAGATCCCAACAGTTTGGTCTGGGTCAAACTCATGCTGAAGCACTTGGACCCCGATCAACTGGTAGCTGTCTCTGATGCAGCTCAGACCCTCACCATTGGTGAAAAAATGGAGTGGGATAAATTTAAAGAAACTGGCGAATGGCCTAGCGATACTGTTGTAGCTCGATTAGCTGCGGCTCCCGGAGCGGAGAAGCTCTTTACACCGGCTGTTTTACAAGATGCTCAAAAAGATCTTGAAAATACGGCATTGCTTCAAAGCCTTGGTCTTGAAGCAGATTTGGCTGATGCACTCAAAGGAACTCAAACTTACAGTGAATTTTTAACGACACAAATTGCAGCTAATAAAAATGTAGAGGTTAATAAAGCCTTACTGGCTGCTTTTGTGGAAAATGACGCGAATGAGATTCCTCCCACGTTAACGGATTACGAAAGTGATGTTTCGGTTCACTTTTCTCGTTATGCACCTGTGGTCTTAGATGATGGGAAGATGGTCTTTGGACCTAGGGATAGCAAAGACTTCGTGGATGTCAGTGGCCAGCTCAGTCCTGATGCACTCTTGAAAGCTTTTGTCCCACATTTGCTGGCAGTCAATCAAGCTTTACTAGATCGGTCAGACCAACCCAGCCCCATTTTAACAGAAGAACAAGTGGCTCAACTCAAGACTCCAGAAGGTTATCGATCCTTTAAGTTTAATTCTGGCGAAGATGTGATTCATTTTGACGTTGCTAGCAATTCGTGGAAAAAAGAGGATGACACGGTTTACGTACTTCCTAGTGCCGAAGAAGTCCGTACTGCTACTAATAAAGAATATGGATTGCCTTACACTATTTCACTTTATGAACCTGAGTCCGTATAAGACCGGTTTTAAAAACCTAAAATAATTGTTATAATATCATTGCTATGGATCCTACTACGCCCACCACGCCCGCCGGTTCTAGTCCCACTGCTGCTCAGCCAGTGACCACCACTAGCGCTACAGGAAAGCAATACATCATCCCGCAAGGGGTTTTGGACAAGTACCCGGATTTGGTGGAACTCATCAAGAAAACGGAATCCATGTCCGACGATGAACGCAATTATTGGTTCCAGATTTTACCCATTATGACGGCGGAACAAGTGAATCGTCTCAAGGGTATTTTGCAAGAAGAAGCGGCGCAACTGTCTAAGCTGGACGATCAATATCAAGATCAACTCGCTAAGCTCAACCAAAAACACTTGGAAGAATGGAATTCCTTCCAACACAAGCAAGATCGTGCGGCTTTGCAAAAGGCAGAAGCAGAAGATCAGGCAAAAGAAGCCGCTTCTGAGGAAGATCTGCTCAAGCAGCTCAATCAAACGGATGCTGGCCAAACGCCTAATCCTTAACGAGTTCTGCCGTTACGACCAATCGACGGAAAGCTGTTCCTACTGGGGTACACGTGACCAAGGTGAGTTTGTAGTCGCTTCCTTGTTCTAAAGCACTCACATCCGTGGGTTGAACTTCTTTTTTGTCGATCACGCGGTAGTGGTATTCAGTCAAGTCGTGGGTCACATAGAGGTCTGCCCCTACTTCTATCTTGGGAAGGAGTGCAAAAACGGTATTGTAGTCGCTCATTTCCCAGAAAACATTTGAGCTGTGACCAGTGAGAAAGGCATTCCCCTTTTGACCAGGTTCCGCTGTACCAGGGTAATGAACTACTCCCTGGAGGAGAGTTTCATGAATTTGCTCTTCTAAAGTCGTGAAATCTTGTGCTTTGAGGGCTTCTAGCCCCAAGCTAGGTTCCACTACCGGCGCATTGATTTTTAAGCTTGGAATCACAATACGATCGTTGGTACTGGCTGGAACGGACAAAAGGGCTGCCAGATCATCTTTAACGGGGGTGACGGTTGCTGTAGAGCTGCCTGTTGTGGAAAGGATTTTTTGAGTCCATGGATCCAAACTAAGAGCTATTGCGGTTTCTGCAGGACGACTCTCTTCATAGTTTTGAAGAGCTGTTTGGGCGCTAGTGAGTGCAATTTTACTGTAAGCGGCAGCGTTGGTGAGGCTAAATAGCCCCAAATAGATCACCAAACTGGCTATGGCAAAACGTTTGAGTCCATCCCAAGCCCGAGGCTCTCGTAGGGCTAAAACCGCATATTTAAGGTGTTCGTGAGCGGGAATATCCATCCGCACGTAGTCCGCCTCTTCAGTGAGAAGAAGATGACGGTCTACCTGGAGAGCCAGCTGGCGAATGAAAGGGTTTTTATGCATAGATATCAGATTATTATAGCACAAAAAGGGCTTTTTTTGGAGTAGGTGGCTTTGACAAAAAAGCTGATAGTTGCAGGGTATTTTACTCTTTTAACAGGTCATTATTCCTCCACCAATAAGCTCAGTCCCTCGATACATCACCAAAGATTGTCCCGCCATGATCGCGCGTTCTGGTTTTTGGAACTCAATGAAGTAATTTTGTCCACGTCGCTTAAGCCATGCGTTACTGAGTAGGCCCTGGCTACGCACTTTTACTTGTAGGAGCTCCTCTTCATCTGGTGGGGTAGAAAGAAAATTGATATCTCTTAGTTCTACTTCTTTAGAGTAAAGATCGTCCTCATTTCCTACGATCAAAGTGTTTTTAAGGTTGTCCACCTTGTTCACATAAAGTGCAGGCCCTCCCCCTATTCCAATCCCTTTACGCTGTCCCATCGTGTAAAAAGGCAGGCCTTGATGCTCTCCCACCACTTCTCCGTCTTTCGTTTGGATCTTACCCGGTTTGAAATCGGTGCCGGGCTTAAGGTAGCGTTTTAAAAATTCAAAATAAGTTTTTTCTGGATAAAAACAGACCCCCTGGCTTTCTTTTTGAGTTTCTAACTTCTTCAGGCCAAATTTTGTGGCCATTTTTTTAACCTTTGGTTTATCGTAATCGCCCAGAGGAAAAAGGACCTTCTTGAGCTTGTCCTGAGTGAGGTTGTAGAGGAAATAAGTTTGATCTTTAGCCGCATCAGAACCACGATGGAGATGTACAGTGCCGTCTTTGTCTGTGAGGAGCTTGGCGTAATGACCAGTGGCCAGGTAATCACAACCCAACTCTTCCATCTTTTTAAAGAGCAAACCAAACTTTACTGTTTTGTTGCACCGCACACACGGATTGGGCGTTTCTCCTTGTCTGAAGCCTTCCAAAAAGAACTCCACCACATTGTCCTTAAAAGCATCTTCAAAATTGATAGAATAAAAAGGAATCCCGAGTTGCTGGCAGATTGAGCGGGCCGCCATGAGGGATCCAATAGAGCAACATTTGTTCTGAGGAAATTTTTTACGGTCTTCCAGATCAAAAACAGTGGGATCTGCCCACAAATTCATATAGACTCCCACCACATCGTAGCCCTGCTTTTGGAGCAGGGCGGCGGTTACGGAAGAATCTACTCCTCCAGACATTCCCACTAATACCTTTTTCTTCATATAAACTTGCGCCGAGGCACTTGGTTAATATAAAATGAGGAACTGATTTAGTCAAAGCCCATGATTGAACGTTTGCTCGGCACGGCGCGGTCTTATATTCCTGATTTAAACGAGAAAAGACTTTACGAAGCCTTTGTTTTTGCACGCGACGCGCATGAGGGCCAACTTCGCAAGGATGGTTCCCCTTACATCACCCATCCCCTTAGTGCGGCTTTGATTCTCACTGGGCTGCGTGTGGATGAAGACACTTTGATTGCTTGTCTCCTCCATGATGTTCCTGAGGACACTGCGCGCACCCTCGAAGAAATAGAAGATCGATTCGGAGAGAAGGTGCGCTTTTTAGTCGATGGGATTACCAAGCTGTCTAAAGTGCATTATCGAAACGATATGGAATCCCGCCAAATTGAGTCACTTAAAAAATTATTTATCCATAGTGCGCAAGATCCGCGCATTATTTTAATTAAGCTCGCAGATCGACTGCACAATATGCAAACGATTCATGCTGTGCCTAAGCCTGAAAAACGCGAGCGAATTGCACGAGAAACACTTGAAATTTATGTGCCCATCGCCAACCTTTTGGGTATATGGGAAATCAAAAACCAATTGGAAGATGCTTGCTTCCGCATTCTTCTTCCCCGTGAATACACGGAAATGACTCGCCTCGTGGAAGCTTCAGAAAAAGAGCGAGAAAGTGTGCGAAGAAAAACTATCCAAGCCACCACCCGTCTTTTGCGATCCAAACATATTGCCTTTTTGTCTATTCAGGGCCGCCAGAAAAATCTTTATGGGATTTATAAAAAAATGCTCCGGACCGGCAAGAGCTTCCATGAAATTTATGATCTGTTAGGCATTCGTATTATCGTGGACGACGTGGGTACTTGTTATCAAACCCTGGGGGTCTTGCATCAACATTTCACACCGAAAATTGGCCGGCTTAAGGATTACATTGCTATCCCCAAGAGCAACGGCTACCAAAGTATTCATACCACTGTCTTTGGACTCAACGGGACGGTGACAGAATTCCAAATTCGTACCCAAGAAATGCACTTGGAAAATGAATACGGAATCGCCGCTCACTACTTCTATAGCAATAAAAAACAAAATACGCTCAAAAAAGATGTAAAGAAAAAATACAAATGGGTGCAAAAAATTCTCGACTTGCAACGTAATATTTCTTCCAACAGGAAGTTTTTGGAACATCTTAAACTCGATATTTTTGAAGATAGAATTTTTGTCTTCACTCCCAAGGGCGATGTGGTGGACTTGCCTCTCGGCGCAAATGTGATTGATTTGGCTTATCATATTCATAGCGATCTCGGGATGCTCGCCGTATCTGCAGAAATCAATGGTAAACCAGCTCCGCTCACTACTCACCTTGCGAGTGGCGATACCGTGCATGTAGTAACCTCAGAAGAGTCTGAAGGGCCTCAAGTGGATTGGCTCGACCATGTACACACTCACTTGGCTAAAACTCGTATTCGAGAATTTCTGAAAGAACAAGACCGCACCACTGTGCTCGACGATGCAGAGGAAGTTTTGGATCACAAATTACAAATTTTGGGGTTAGCTCATCTTAATGAACTTTCTCCCCTACAAAAAGTGATTGCTATGGAGCATTTTAAAGTAGAGACATGGGAGGACCTTTTATATGAATTGGGCAAAGGTAATATAGATATTTCTGACCTTCTCTCTGTTTTGTTCCGTGAAAATGAGCTGATTGGAGATAAAACGGATCTCTTAGATGTACATGTTTATGATCGCAATCATGCTCGTCGTTTAAAGTCGGAAAGTGTACAAAAAGTTCACCGCGTAGAGCTTTTGACTGAGTCACAAAACCGAGTGGGCCTTCTCCGTGATCTTTGTAACGAACTTGCCAATTTAGGCATTAATATTATAGCCATTCAATCGCTCCCTCGTCCTAATGCCAGTTTGGCGCGAATGCAGTTTGTACTCGAAATTTTTGATGTAAAGGAATATGAAAAAGCGCTCGCTGCCCTCAGAAAAGTAGATGGAATGATCAGTATTACTCGAGTTCAAAACGAGCTTTCAATTCCGATAGTCCCAGACGGTGCTCAAAAAAAGCTCGCCCAATGAGAGCTCCGCTAGCACCGGCATCTTTTAATAGTTGAAGGTGGTGTTCTTCGCTAATTCCTCCAGACGCATAGACTTTTGCTCCAGAAAAGTAGACGCATTTTTCGATGAGATCAAAATTGGGATGGAATAGCGTGCCTTCTGCATTCATGTCTTTAACGACTAGCTCTGTGAAACCCATTTTCACATATCTTTCACAATCGGTAGGTGCCTCGTCGTAGTGGAAAACTTGCAAGCCCACCATGAGTTTTTCTTTCCCGAAAGTGGTCAATGCTTCCTCAAAAATAGATTCTGCCCCTTGCCCTAGCACTACTTTGTTTGCTCCATTTTTTAGAAGCCAATCAACCGTAGGTATATCCCTAACTTGTCCTGCCCACCAAAGCTCCCCTCCAAAAGCTGTTTTGAGCTCTGGTAAACGAGCCCGTTCGCTACCGTTGAGATCCACCACAAAAAGAGCTGTTGCCCCTTGTTCCGCAAAATGAGCGGCGTATGTTTTAGCGGCCTTGGGGTAGACTTTTTTTTGGTCGTTGTCGGTGCCTTTGTAAAGAGAGACCGCGTGCCCGTTCTCCAGAAAAAGGTTTGGAATGATTCGCATCAGTTGTTGAAACGGAAGTGCATGACGTCACCGTCTTGCACAACGTAGTCCTTCCCTTCCATTCGGAGCAAGCCTTTTTCACGTGCTCCCGCTTCACCTTGGCAAGCAATAAAATCTTTACAGGCGATCACTTCTGCTTTGATAAAGCCTTTTTCAAAATCTGTATGGATGACTCCCGCGGCTTCTGGCCCCTTGGCCCCTTTGCGTACAGTCCAAGCTCTCACTTCCATTTCTCCTGCTGTAAAGTACGTTTGCAAGCCCAGCAAGTCGTAGGCTTCTCGGATCACACGACGAAGTCCTGTTTCTTTTAGTCCTAATTCCTGGAGGAAAGCTGCTGCCTCTTCTTCGTTAAAGGCGATGAGTTCAGATTCTACCTTGGCAGAGATGGGGATCACAGGGGTCCCCGCGGGCAAACCAAGGTCACTTCGAAGTGTATTTTCATCTATCGTGGCCACATCGTTTTCACTCACGTTTACTATATACATGAGAGGTTTCATCGTGATGAGGTGCAAATCACGGAGCATTTCTTTTTCCTCGTCTGACCATTCTTGGGTAGAAAGCCACTGACCAGCTTCCAAAAGGGGTTTCACCCGCTCCAATACGGCGTGGTAAATCACTTTTTCTTTAGCTCCACTGCGGGCTTCACTCGCCGATTTATGCATTCGTTTTTCTAAGGTTTGGAGGTCAGCCAAAATGAGTTCGGATTCAATGATTTCTCGATCGCGCTTGGGATCAACCGTGTCGTGGACATGCGTGATGTCTTTCTCTTTAAAGTGGCGAACTACTTGAGCTACGGCATGGCATTCCCGAATGTGAGAAAGAAATTGATTCCCGAGTCCTTCTCCTTGGCTCGCTCCTTTCACGAGGCCAGCTACATCCACAAACTCAACAATGGCCGGCACGATGCGCCCAGGATGCACAATGTTGGCTAAAGCGGCCAAGCGATCGTCGGGGACTTCTACCACCCCCACATTAGGGTCAATAGTACAGAAAGGATAGTTGGCAGCTTGAGCCGACTGACTCTTGGTGAGCGCGTTAAAGAGAGTAGATTTCCCTACGTTGGGCAGTCCGACAATGGCAATTTGAAGATTCATGACTCAGGGATTAGACCTTATCTTTTAAAAGAAGTCCAGCTTTGTGCCGCGGTTTTTTATCAAGCTCGTAAACTCAGCGTCGAGTTCTAAATCCTGGGGCAAACGCAAGGTTTCCCACCCGGCAGTGGCTGCTCGTTTGAGCAGGTCGAGCGAAATTGAGCGTCCAATAAATTCTTTTTCAGGGAAATTCATTTTGATGACTTTTAGATCGCCTTTCACCTTCATTTTATCGAGGTCCACTTCAAAAATTTCGAACTTCTCACGATGGTAGCGTAATTGTTTTACTAGGAGTAAGAATGTTTCCGGGTGAAGTTGGAGAAGCCGCTTTTCAGTCATCGAGCTCAATGCTAAAGTAAAAGCCATGGAAAATCTACTTTCTATCTCAGTAAAAGACTGGTTTGTGATGAACGGACTTACCGTGGCGCAAGTGGTCGGTGTATTTGTGGTGGCTTGGTTTATTTTACGTTTTCTCAAACGTTATTGCGGCCCTTTCTTTTGGGTCTGCCGCATTGCTGTATGGGGCTTTGCTGTCATTTTGGTGCTCAGCAACCTGGGTTACGATGTGACTTCCCTGGTGGCAGGACTGGGAATTGGGGGAGTTGCCCTGGCTTTGGCGGCACAGGAAACCCTGAGTAATGCCTTTGGGTATCTCTCTATTATCATAGATAAACCTTTTAAGGTAGGCCACGAAATCACGGTGGATAAATATACTGGCAAAGTGCTCTCTATGGGGCTGCGCAGCACTCGGATTCAAACCAAAGATAAAGTGGTGGTCTATATTCCCAACAAAACTATGGCTGCCCTTCCTATTGAAAATTTATCCCAACAATAATGCAAAAAATTACTGTTCCACTTTTACGTTCGGTCCCATTAAACAAAGATGTTTTCCAATTTGATTTTGGCTGGGGTGAAACGCCAGTGGAATTTAAAGCAGGTCAGTTTTTTATGCTTGAAGTGGCGGATGAAGCAGGCAAAGTGAATAGATCTTATTCAGTCAGTTCAGCTCCTTCTTATAAAGAAGGTTTCTCTTTGTGCGTGAAGCTTCTGGCGGATGGTCGCGGTTCCAAGCTTCTTCGTGAACTCCCTGTGGGCGGCGCTGCAAACTTTATGGCTCCCTTTGGTCACTTTGTTTTGGCGGACTCGACTAAAGATATTTTAATGATCGCCACTGGAACAGGTTTAGCACCATACATGGGAATGCTTCCCACACTCTTTGAGCAGGGATTTGCAGGCCAAATCACTTTGATTTTTGGAGTGCGCCACGAAGAGGATTTGTTCTATGTGGAAAAATTGCGTGCGTGGGAAAAGGACCATTCCAACTTTAAAGCGATTATCACTTTGTCTCAACCCAGCGAGGAATGGACCGGTGAAAAAGGCCGCGTGACAGACCACCTAGAAGGCTTTGATTGGCAGAATGTTCAAGTTTATATCTGTGGAAATGGAGACATGGTAAAAGCAGTCAAAGGCTTTATGGACGAAAAGGGCGTACCCAAACTCGACATCCATTTAGAGCAGTTCACTACGATCTAGAGCTGGATGAGCTCGTAAGTGTGCCCCGTAGCCTCAATAAAGCGCAGCACGTCGCTGGGTTTTAAGAGTAGCGTGGCCGTGTTGATGAGGGGATGGAATTGGACCCATTCATCCTCGAAAACATCTTTATCCAAGTAAACTTTAACGTGCTTTTCTTCATCATTAATAAGCGCTAGCGGACTCACTGAGCCTGGAGTGAGTTTGAGATACTGCATCAGCCTTTCTGGAGAGGCAAAAGAGAGTTTTTCATTTAAAAGAGCTTCCAAAGCCTTCATGTCCAGGCGCTTAGACCCCTCTACCACGACCAAATAATGTTGATTTCCACTGCGATTTCTGAGGAAAAGGCTCTTGGCTTTTGCCCCAGGTATGGGGTGGATTTTGAGGTATTCTTCGCTGTCACCAATGGTAAAAAACGCCGGATGTTCGTGACGCTCAAAAGGAATTTGGAGGTCGTTTAAGAGGGCGAAGAGGTCTGCCATATAAAAGGGGTGGTGCCGCGAGGCGGAATTGAACCACCGACACGGGGATTTTCAATCCCCTGCTCTACCACTGAGCTACCGCGGCACGGGTCTTAGTGTAGTGGTTTTTAATCGGAAGGCAAGAGAAGATAAAAATGACTTGCAGATTCACCGGAAGTGACCTATACTCCCTCCGCTTTTGATCAATTTATGGCTAAAGGAAAATCAGTACCGTACGTTTGGATCTGTCAGGAGACTGACCATGGACACATTGGTGGATCAGGTTGGGCTCAACGTGACAAACTCAAGGACATGAAACGCAACAAGTATTGTCCTAAGGTTCGCAAAATGACGGCTCACTTGGCTAAACCCGTGAAGAAGGGAGGTACCAAGGCTTTAGCTAACATGAAGTAGTTTGGAGAGTATTTCTCCTACAAAGAAGGCGATTGAGGCCGCAAAACCTCCTATCACCATTGTTTCTGTACCTGTAAGAACCCAATGACGGCTGGAAAAACGGCTTTTTATGGTACCTACCAGGAAAAGTGCTCCTAAAGTGGCCACACAAGTCGTCCAAAAGAGCACCCGTTCGTCTTTTATCCCTAAAAGAGGTTGTATTACGTAACCTAGAAGAGGAATCAGGCCTACCAATTGGAACGCCACAAAGGTGCTGAGAGCGCCTTTTATGGGGTTGATGTTCTCTTCAATCACATTGAATTCATGTGTGAGCATGAGTTTGACCCAAATTTTGGGTTTACTGGTGATCACTTTAGCCGCACGAGTCAAATCGGCACCTTTAAAACCAAAACTGCGTAGAATTTCACGGATTTCGCTTTTTTCTTCCTGAGGTTTTTCTAAAATCGATTGCTGTTCTGATTCCTTAATCTGGTTAATGCGGTCGAGTTCAGCTTTATCGCTTAGGTATTTTCCTGTGGCCATCGAGAAGCCATCGGCAAAAAGGTTGGCAAAGCCCATGATCAAAATGACAGGCGTAGACAATTTTGCTCCCACGACTCCCGCCACTACTGCAAAAGTGGTTACAGCGCCATCAATCCCTCCGTATACAAAATCGGGTAGCCAGTTGTAGCGTATTTTTTTCATAGCGCAGGGAGTAAAGCTTGGTTAAACTATAGCTATGAAACTGTTTTGCTTCAACGTAAATGGCATAAGAGCCGTGTGGAATAAGGGATTTTTGGACTTTATGGAGCGAGAACAGCCAGACGTGCTTTGTGTACAGGAAACCAAGATTCAAGCACCTAAACTCACTCAGGAAATGATGAATCCACTAGGCTATTTTAGCGAGTGGGTGTCTGCGGAGAGGGCAGGTTATAGCGGAGTAGCGACTTTTACGAAGAAAAAACCGGTGAGCGTTCATAAAGAACTACAGAATGGCCGGCACGATGGAGAAGGGCGTTTGCTCCTCACCGAAATTGAGGCTCCTGGAGTGCCTGGAGGAACGATAACGGTGGTGAATTTGTACATTCCTAACGGAGGGCAGGGAGAGCATCGCATCGCCTATAAACTGGATTATTACGAAGAACTTTTGGATTTTCTGGAGCGCTTACGCAAGGCTGGAAAAAATCTTGTGATTTGTGGGGATTTTAATACGGCTCATACTGAAATCGATCTTTCTCATCCGAAAGCCAATGAAAATGTGACCGGTTTTTTGCCCGTTGAGCGTGCTTGGATCGATGGGTTTATTGCTTCTGGATATGTGGACACTTTTAGGCATTTCCATCCCGATGCTCGAGAAGCTTATACCTGGTGGAGTTACAGAACTGCAGCTCGAAAGCGGAATATCGGGTGGAGGATCGACTATTTTTTTGTGAATAAGGAATTTTTGCCTTATGTAAAACGGGCTTGGATTCTCAATGATGTGGAAGGCAGCGATCACTGCCCCATCGGACTCGAAATCAAATAAGTTTTCATGCTTTCTGTCTTCCTTCCACTACTCATCAAAGTACTACCGCTCTATGCACTGATTCTTTTGGGCTACATCTCACGGCGTTATTTAGAAGTGGACAGTCGATCTTTAGCACGCTTGGTGATTTATTTGATCTCACCAGTGATTGTTTTCCATAGTGGATTCAGCAATGCTTTGGAGCTCAATGTTTTGGCCTTGCCCCTTATTTTTTGCGGAGTGGTGTCTACGGTGGCCTTGCTGTCTACCTTATTGGCACGTTTCTTTTTTAAAGACAGTACTCGCAGTTTATATGCCTTTGCTTCAGGTAACTCCAATACAGGCTATTTTGGCTTGCCCGTGCTCTTGGCGCTTATGGGGCAGGATATTTTAAGTCTCGCTGTGCTCACGAGCTTAGGGTCCATTTTGTATGAAAACAGTTTGGGTGTTTTTTTGCTCGCACGTGGTCATTACTCCGTGAAGGATAGCTTTAAGAAGGTGCTTCGACTGCCAGCGATTTATGCCTTGGTGGCAGGGCTACTTTTAAATGCTTTAAACCTTCAAACGGACTCCTCCATTTATATCGACTTTATTGGACTCTTTAAGGGCACTTATGTGATCTTGGGTATGATGATTATTGGCTCAGGGATTGCCAGCATTCAGCGCACTTCTTTTGATCAGAAACTCCTGAGTTTAGGATTCTTCTCCAAATTTGGACTCACCCCTCTGGTGATGGGCGTTGTTTTGTTCTTCGTGGGTTCATGGATTTCGCCCGAAGCGCATGACGTGCTGTGGATTCTGTCTCTCTGCCCTGTTGCTGCTAACACTGTGGCTTATGCTCATGAACTCAAAATCTTCCCCGAAAAGGCGGCCACATTGGTCTTTTTGAGCACAATCTTTGCTATGTTCTACATTCCGCTGATGGTGGGATTGCTTTAGCCCGCTTTAGGCCGACTTCTCGTAGTGAACAAAACGAAAGAAGATCTCACCTTCTTTTTGAACTTCGCTCTCCTCTTTTTTTATAAAACCAGAGGGTAACTCTGGGAAAAAGGCATCACAGTCAAATATGCCCTCGATTTCTGTGAGCAGCAGTTCATTGCAGGCTGGGTGTTCTATGGCTTCAGCGTAGAGAGTAGCACCACCAATGACAAAGGCTTTTCGGTTGGGGTCGGCCAAAGTGAAAGCCTCACCCAAAGAGTGGGCCAAGAGTGTTCCTTCCGGAAGCGCTAGTTCCCCACGGCTTACGACAATGTTCTGCCTTCCTGGAAGAGGGCGATATTTTTCTGGTAAAGAATCCCAGGTTTTGCGGCCCATAATTACTGTGCCGCCTTTAGTGGTTTCAGAAAAATGCTTGAGGTCGGCTGCGAGATGCCAAGGAAGGCCATTGGATTTACCGATGCCGCGCTTTTGGTCGTGAGCAGAGATGATGGAGAAATTTATCACACCGCGACTTTAAATTTGATGAACTCATCGTGTACATAGTCGTGTAGTTTGAAGTCTTCGAACTTGAGTTCCCAGAAGGGCTTTTTGGCAATTTCTAGCCGAGGCAAAGGTTTGGGTGTGCGCTTGAGTTGCTCTTGGAGGCCTTCCACATGGTTGAGATAAATGTGAGCGTCTCCCATGGTATGGGTGAATATTCCAGGGGTCAGGTTGCATTCTTGGGCGATCATCATCATGAGGGCAGCGTAGCTGGCGATGTTGAAGGGCACACCAAGGGCAATATCGGCGCTGCGTTGATAGAGTTGGCAGTCGAGGCGGCCATTGACCACATAAAACTGGAAGAACATGTGGCAAGGTGGCAAGGCCATCTGGTCGATCTCCCCCACATTCCATGCATTCACAATGAGGCGACGAGAATTGGGGTTGGTTTTGATCTGTTCGATCACGTTTTTGATTTGGTCGATCTCTACAGATTCGCCTCGCCCATTCACCGCATTCCAACGGCGCCATTGTTTGCCATAAACGGGACCGAGTTCTCCGTTTTCATCGGCCCAAGCGTTCCAAATACCCGTGTGCTGCTTGAGATCGTCGTTGATGTTGGTGGAACCCCGAAGAAACCAGAGCAGTTCGTAAAGCACGGCATCAAAGAGCACTTTTTTGGTGGTCAGGAGCGGGAACCCTTCCCGGAGATCGTACTTGCGTTGGATCCCAAAAATGGAAAGGGTCCCAGTTCCTGTTCTATCTTCCTTTTTCTCCCCGTTTTCGAGGACTTCACGGACTAGGCTGAGGTATTGGTGCATAGGGGTTTGAAATCGGCCTTAATTTAGCACCAACAGTGCTGACTACCAAGCGGAAGCGGGGAAAAAACCTTCATAGTGGTAGTCCTCCCCGTCTTCCAGGTGGTCTCCGTCTGAACCAAACATTTTTCTCACGGCTAGCAAAGCTAAGTCTAGTTCTGGGGAGAAGTGTCGAGTCACTATCAATCCTTTTGGGATCACCCCTCTACGTACTACGCCTTGCGCTGCTTGTAATCTTAGCATTTGACGAGGGATTTCAGGTCCTTGGAAAGCAGCCAGGAGTGTTGCTTCCGTAAAATCGCAAGGATGGTTTGTGAGACCTCTTTGGGGTTCCTTGAGGTGCACATTTTGCATAGTCTCCACCATTCTCTCCAAAGCCGTTCTGGCCAATTCAATAGGAGGGTGTAAAACTTCCACCTGCCCTGCTCCTACTGCAGGGACAAGACGCGGATGCAGAGGATGAGACAGATCCATGATCATTCTGCCTCGTTCTTGAATCATCAAACGGTCCAGTTCCATCAAAACTCTTTTTTTTGTAGGATCAGTGGTTCTTCCTATCACTTCTGCACTAGAATCTCGAAGCGAAAGTTCTCGTGGGACGGTATAGATTTTAGTTTGTTCCATAATGATTTTGTGATAATAGAAATAAAAAACCCTCTTTTCAGAGGGTTAAGGTTCTTTAGAATGTAAGAATTTAAGCGCGCACGCGCCATGCCCTCTGAAATGATTTTAGAGTGCTCCACCAAGTTCGTTTTGTGATGACAAGATTTTGCATAAGTGCTATGATGTACTGGTACATTAGTACATAGTAAATTATTTGTCAACACTTATGAAAGCATATACTCCTGCTCTAGAACGCATTTCAAAGGTCTTAGACCTGGCAGTAGAGCAATCAGCTCTTAAAAATGTTTTGGAAGATTTACTCACTCCAGCAGAGATTTTGGATATAGATGAGCGTGTAAAAATTTTTAAGGGTTTGATCAAGGGAGACAGTCAAAGAAAAGTAGCAGCTGACTTGGGAGTCAGCGTGGCTAAAGTCACCCGAGGTGCTCATGCCCTAAAGTACGGAGCGAATGGAATAGTTAAGCTCCTAGATAAAGGGCTCTAACTTTTTGATTTTTGAGCAAATCTTTCCCCTTCCCTTCGAGGCGATTTTCTCCCAGCTCAAGCACGTAAGCGCGGTCTGAGATTTTGAGAGCCTGGGTGGCGTTTTGTTCTACCATCAAAATGGACACGCCTGTGTCCCGGATTTCTACCAGTTTTTGAAAGACTTCAGCGATGATTTTTGGCGCTAAACCAATGGAAGGTTCATCTAGAAGTAGAAGCTTTGGAGAAAGCATGAGGCAGCGCCCGATGGCCAGCATTTGTTGTTCTCCACCGGAGAGAGTCTTAGCTTTTTGAAAGCGCCTTTCTTTGAGCCGTGGAAACTCTTGATAAACATAATCCTTTCGCTCCCGTACTAATTCTGAGTCCACGAGTAAATAAGCGCCCATGTCTAAATTTTCTTCCACAGTGAGCGAAGGGAAAACAGTACGTCCTTGAGGATCATAGGTGATGCCGAGTTGTACAATTTCACTGCTGGAAAGTTTGGATAACTCTTGGCCAAAAAAGAGGATGGAACTTTGTTTTTCTTGTTGAGTGAGACCAAATATGCTTCGGAGTACTGTGGACTTACCTGCACCATTAGGACCAATGAGTGTAACGATTTCTCTTTCACTTACTTCTAAATTTAAATCTTTAATGATGATCGGACCTCCATATCCGGCGCTGAGGTTTTTAATCTTGAGCATGGCGACCTAGGTAAGCTTCTAAAACTTTAGGGTCTTTTTGAATTTTCTTGGGCGATCCTTCTGCGATCACGCGACCAAAGTCCATGACAATCACTTTTTCACACAGTTCCATGATGAAGTTCATGTCGTGTTCGATCACGAGTACGGTTCTTCCCTGCGCCTGCAAGTGTAAAATCAGCTCTTTGATGGTTTTGAGCATGGTGCGATTGATTCCAGCGGCAGGCTCATCGAGCAAAATCATTTGTGGTTCTAATGCAGCTGCTCTCAAAATTTCTAAAAGCTTTTGCTGACCGTAAGAAAGTTGTCCCGCCAAGAGCTGAGCTTTGTCCTCTAAATGGACTAAAGTTAAAAGATCGAAGGCTTCTTCTGTAAGGCGCGCCTGTAATTTTTTTTGATTTAAAAAAATGTGTATTAAACCTTGTTTATTATCTTTGAGTGCCACTTTTAAGTTGTCTAAAACGGTAAGCTCAGGAAAGATTCGAATCATCTGGAAGGTTCGAGTGAGCCCTAAGCGAGCCCTTTTGTACGTGGGCCACTTTGTAATATTTTCTCCTCTAAAGTAGACCTCTCCTTTGTCTAGCTTAGACAGCCCCGTGAGAAGATTAAAAAGCGTTGTTTTCCCAGCTCCGTTGGGTCCAATCAGTCCAGTAATCGATCCTTTTTGGACTTCAAAACTACAAGCATCAATGGCTTTGAGTCCGCCAAAACTTTTGTGAGCTGCTTTAATTTTAAGAATATTTACTTCCATCAATAGCGAGTGAAATTAGTTCCATGTCGTCTATGAGATTTCCAGAGCCCTCCCAGTCCATTAGGGATAAATCGTAGCGTTAGTACAAACAGTAAACTGTAGATCCATAAACGCAAAGGCCCCAGGTGTTCAGGCGGAAGTGGAAGGAAGCGAAGTGGCTCAGAAAAAAGAGTAATAGCGAGGACACCCAAGAAAGGTCCTCTAAAAGTTCCTACCCCTCCTAGTACTACAAAAACCAAGATCAGAGAAAGCTCGTTGACCACAAAGGAAGCGGGATCGATAAAGGTAATAAAGTGAGCAAAGATAGAGCCCGTGAAACCAGCGACTAAAGCCCCCAATGAGAAAGCGGTGAGTTTGTAAGCCACGGTATTTTTGCCCAAATTCATGGCAGCTACTTCATCATCTCTAATGGTTTCCAAAACTTTTCCAAAGGGTGATTTGATGACCTTGTACATGAAGACCATTAAAACCGTCGTAATGACTGCTGAAAATAAGAAATATTCTAACTTTGTAGTGACGGTAAATCCAAGAATTTCTGGTTTAGGGATGCCCGCCAATCCTAGAGCCCCACGAGTGAGTGAATCCCAATTTTGTAAGAGTGAAGAGATGATTTGTGCAAAGCCTAAAGTCGCGATTCCAAGATAGTCCGCCTTAAGACGAATGGAAGTGAGACCCAATAAAATCCCGAGCAGGGCTGGCAAAATACCCGCTGCTAAAAAGGCGAGCCAAAAGGGTTCTCCGTGCATCACCAAAAGAGCACTGGTGTAGGCCCCGATCCCATAAAAAGCAACGTGGCAGAGTGCCAAAATTCCGGTGAATCCCAAATACAAGTTCATACTCTGTGCGAGCAGAAGGTAAATGCAGATGAGGGTGGCAAAATGATATAAGTAGTTCATTCTTTTTGAGATTTATCTTCTTCCAAACTAATGCCAAAAAGTCCACGGGGACGGAAGAGTAAAAAGAAAATAAGAACGGAAAAAGCAATGAGAGATTTATAACTTGAGGGAATAGACATTCCCCCAATGGAAATTCCGGTCGCTAAATCTTGAATGAGTCCGATGAGCAAGCCTCCCACCAAGGCCCCAGGGATACTGCCTAGACCTCCTAAAATGACCGCCACAAAGGCGTAGATGGACAAATGTTGTCCCATGTTGGGGGTGAGGCTTTCTTCGTAAGCGATGAGAATGCCTGCAAAGCCGGCGATGGCACTGCTGATGGTGAAAATCCAGTCCGTGCTGCTTCGCACTTTAATCCCCACGACTTCGGCCAGACTGAGGTTATCGGAGAGTGCACGTATGGATTTTCCTAGTTTGCTTTTCTTTAAGAAAAAGAAGAGTGCAAACATGAGCACGAAGGCAGAAATCACTATAAAAATTTGATTATTGGTGATGATCACGGCGTCTCCCCAAAGATGGTAGACCGTGTTAGAAACCCCTTCTTTAAAATACGTACGAGTGACTCCGCTGCTCACCATTTGAATGGTGTTTTTTATTAGCATACCCACTCCTACTGAAATGATGAGCAAAGTCCATTGTGATTCTTTACGAAGAGGCCAGAAGATGAAGCGATTGAAGACCCAGCCAGTGAAGGCACACAGAAGAATAGTGAGTATCCCACTTGTGACCATTTCCCACCCCAGGGTGATGTAGAAAAAGTAATAAAAATAGGCACCCAGCATAGCGATTTCCCCATGAGCAAAGTTCATAAATTTGAGAACCCCGTAAATCAAAGAAAGTCCTACCGCAATGAGTGCGATGGTGCTTCCTGCAATGAGTCCATTGGCAATGAGTTGCGGGAGAATATTCATAGGCTTTTAAAAGAGCCCCGCGATGCGGGGCCCTTGAAGTTTTGCATTACTGCTTCACCAGGACTCCGTCTACAATTTTGTATACAGAATGTCCGGCGAGAGGATCCCCGTTTTGATCGAAGTCGATCTGGCCAGAGAGTCCTTCGTAACCCGCGAAGCTATCCAAGTATTCCTTTACTGCAGTACCATCGTTGCCTACTTGTGCCACAGCCTCTGCCAAGATCCAGACTGCATCGTAGGTGGTGAGATCATAGCCCAAGTAGACGGGGTCTTTTGCATAAGTTGCTTGGTAATTTGCAAGGAAATCCTTTACTCCTTGAGACTCTTCATCAATGTAGAGCGTAGCGGTGTAAGAACCTTCTAAGAAATCTTTGTAGTTAGTAAGAAGATCATTGGAAGTACCGGCCACATCATTGAGCAAGAAAGGTCCAGCCACTCCCATGTCTTTGAGCTGCTTGAAGAGGACATCGGCCTTTACAGGAGTTTGAGGATTGATAAACCATGCATCGGGAGTGGTGGCCTTGAGTTTGGTGATTTGCGTTTTAAAATCACTGTCTTCAGAAAGGAATTTTTCTTCGTTCACGGTTCCTCCCTTTGCTTCAAACTCTGCGGTGAAAGCTCCAGCAACTCCCTTAGCATAGTCGGTTTCTTCAGAAATCATGGCTACGGTCTTCCAACCATTTTGAGCGGCAAAGTCAGCGAGCTTGGTTCCCTGATAGGAATCAGAAGGCCAGTCGCGGTACACATAGTCACCCGCATTTGTTACATCGGGGCTAGATGATCCAGAAGAGAAGAGCACCACTTGAGCGGCCTCCGTGATGGGTGCTGCCGCCAAAGTTTCACTGGAACAGAATCCCCCCAGAATCACTTGGAGCATGTCTACATCCACCAGCTTTTGTGTAGCCGTAGCGGCATCTTTTCCATTACAAGCACCGTTTTCCCATTGGAGTTCTAGGGTCATTCCTTGAGCAGCCCACGCCTCGTTGATATCTTTAACGGCCAACATGGCTGAGTTTTGTAAGTCTATTCCATAGGAAGAGGCATCTCCCGTAAGAGGGGCGAGTGCTCCCAGAGTGATGGTTTTGGGAGCATCACTTTGGCTGCAGCTGGTGAGCAGTACCGAACAGAGTGCTAATCCGGCTAAGAAAGATTTTGGGAGCATTGGAATAGGGTTAAATCATCAAAACTCTAATTTTGTGTTTCTGTAGCGTCAATACAAACGGATTGCAAAGGGGTATCTATATGGTTTGATTTGCTGTGTCGGGAAATATCGTCTAGTATTCACGAACCCCTTTAACGCGCATCATGGAGCCTCTCGCTTCTCAATTACGGCCTCAAAATTTGTCTGAATTTTTTGGACAAAAACATTTAGTGGGTGATGGAAAGCCGCTCCGCAAAGCCATAGAAGATCATCAGCTCTTTTCTTTTATCTTGTGGGGTCCTCCCGGTGTGGGGAAAACTTCTTTAGCGCGGCTCTATGCCGCTTCACTCGAGGGTCAACTTTATGAACTTTCTGCCGTGTCTGCCGGTAAAGCTGATATTAAAGCGCTTTTGGAAGAACCCCATTGGGGGCGACCAAAAATTTTGTTTTTGGATGAAATTCACCGTTTCAACAAAAGTCAGCAGGATTTTCTCCTCCCCTATGTAGAAAAAGGCGAACTTACTTTGATTGGAGCCACTACCGAAAATCCCAGTTTTGAAGTGATTCCTGCTTTGCTCTCTCGTTGTCGCGTTTTCACGCTGGAATCTTTGAAGGAAGAAGACATGAATGAGATTATGGATCGTACTCAAATCAAATTGAGTAAGGAAGCCCGCGAGTGGCTGATTCGCATGGCGGACGGAGACGCACGTCAGCTCATTACGGTCTTAGACAATACCCTGCGGCTCTATGGGAAAGTGACATTGGAAAGTTTAAAAGACACGGTGCAGTCTAAGTTTCTCCGCTACGACAAAAAGGGTGACGAGCATTACAACACCATCAGTGCATTTATTAAAAGCATGCGAGCCAGTCAGCCGAATGCGGCCATTTATTATTTGGCACGCATGATTGATGCGGGAGAAGATCCTAAATTCATTGCGCGCCGCATGGTGATTTTTGCCAGTGAAGACATTGGCCTAGCTGTGCCCACCGCTCTGGTTGTGGCCAATGAAGTGTTCCGTGCGGTGGAAACGATAGGTCTGCCGGAATGCGCTATTAATCTGGCTCATGGAGTGGCCTATTTGTCGCGTTGCAAAAAAGACCGCAGCGCTTACGAGGCGTTGGGTCTGGCTATGGCGGATGTACGGCTGCACGGCAACCTGCCCGTTCCTCTTAAAATTCGCAACGCCCCCACCCAGCTCATGAAGGACTTGGGCTACCACAAGGGTTACGAAAAATACACAAAAGAGGACCTCCTCCCCGAGAAAATCCAGGGGAAGAGGTATTTGGGTGAGTGAAAATTATTTACCGGTAGCTTCTAGATCTTCTGTGCCTTCTTGTCCAGGATTTGATGCTACAGGAGGTTCCACATATTCTACTCCTGCTGCTGCAAGAAGGGCAGCAATATCTACACCCTCCGCTAGAGTTGTATCCAATACACTGCCGCCATTCACCCCCATTTTAGCCGCTAACTGTGTAGCGCCGGTTGGCCTATCTAATCCATCTAGAACTCTTCGAGCAGCAGGGTCTAATTTATAAGTGCCATAGCCTCTGGGAGTAGGTTCAGTTGGTTCAGTTGGTTCAGTTGGTTCAGTTGGTTCAGTGGGGGTTTCTGGCATAAATTTTTTGAGTTAAATCGTATTAATAGTAAACCCTTCTGGGCACTTGTCAAATTTTTAAGTTGTTTTGTTTCTTGTAATAGGTTATTTTTATCTCTAAACTATTGAGTCAATGGCTGATTTCCCTGAAAGTGCTGACGGATATGCTGTGGGGCTAGAACTGAGACCCCCTCTCCAATTTGCTGTCGCCAGGAGGGGGATGCTTACTGTGGAACCTCGAGATGAAGAAAAACCTGGTACAGAGGCTGCTTATTTTGCTTTGTTCCATCATCTTTTTGGAGAATTGCCTCAGTCTGTTTATGATCCTGATTTTCTAGAGAGCGTGCGTAAGGCTGAGCGGATAGTGAGCGAGCAAGCGATCCTTGCCGTAGAAGCCACTCAAGCCCAGCTCAGGGCGGATTTAAGAGCGCGAGCCGTGGGACTATTCTTGGGTCCTCCACAAGTTGATCTCCCTTCAAAAACAAAAAACCCTACTTTGACTCGTGCGAGACAGGCATTTCCTTTTTCTAACGCTTTCCACCCCGGTTTTTTTCTTTCCCCCCCACACAGACTAGCAGCTGCACAAGCTACAAAAGCATTTACTAGCGGATCCTTTTCTGCCCTTTGGGAGGATCGTTTGGCCAGCTCCACTTTGATGCCCGCTCGAGGTATCAATGCGTCTTTGCCCTTCTATTCTCTTCGAGATTTTGTTCTGAGCCTTTTGCCGCGGACCTTACCGATTCGATCCTATACAGAGGATCTTAGAATTCATCATGAGACGGGTCATGCAGATCGTGATGCTCTGGTGGTTGGTGCCGTTCAAAATGAAAGAGAACGGGTTTTTGAAGCTCTCCGTATCTGCTTCCCTGAACTTAAAGATTTAACTCTTGCCCCTCTCTCTCGCGAAGAAGCTTTTAACTGGTCGGGACGTTTGGATGGCGATGTGTTTATCAGCGATTGGAGCGTGGCACCCCTCGATCATCGAGAAATAGAATCACTTCATGAACAGATGTTACGTGTTTTGCCTGAAATGCTGCCTCACATAAAAGAGCAAGCCGGTGGGACACACCCCATGAAGCGTTTGCAAGCCGTCCCACTTGTTAGGACTGATGATTTAGAGGGTTGGGCTCGACTGAATCAGATTTCACCCGAAGAGCTAGCGGCCTTGGTCGACTATTTGAATGGGGAAAAACCCAAAAACTTAAGCGTTCTGCGCACTTTGATCAACCGACTGTTCTTCACTACTTCTTCCCTGCGTCGTACAGAGGAAGGCCCTACTCAAAGAGGGGTGCTTTTTTGGGAAGAGGGACTGAGAATGGACCCCTGGACTCTTGAATTACTTGCTCAAGTTTCTCACCACAAAAAAAAACCGGGACAAAGTATCATTTATCAAACTCAAGGCAAACGATCGGAGCTGGAACTGGGTCAAATGGTTCGTGGCCATAATGATTCTCCTTGGGAGACAGTAGATGTGGAACGTTTTAATTTTCTTTCTCATCAGTTGGGTGATGGTCCCAATCCCGAAGAATCCTTGGTGGCATTTGAAAAATTGCTAGAAGAAATCTTTGGGGGTGTAGAGGAAAGTATTCAATTTTTGGAGGAACTAAAGGGCCATTTCCAGCATGGGGCTAAACTGAGTTGCGAGGGTTCATTAACTGTTTTGGGTGCGTTACTCCCTGGCTATTTGAAGGCCACGTGGCGAGTATTATGTGAGGGGTTAGGGACCCAGGGTGAACTCCCTGAAACTGCGGTAAGAGGAGCAACTATTGCTGAAAAATATCAAGATTGTGTAGCGATTCTTGTGGGCAAAAACGGGTTCAAAGACAGAGAGGACCATTACCTTTGTACAAAGTGGTCCGATGCGAATGACATGGCTCAACTGGTCACCACTGAATACAACTACTATCGCAACCGTCCTGATTTAATCGTAAAGGGGTTGGGCAAATATTTACACAGCATTGGAGCTTTAAGTTCCAAAGAAGCCACCAATGTTTTAAGTCTTACTCCAGTGGCTGTTTACAGTTTGGCCAAGCGTTATTATCTCGCAAGAGATTATGGCAAGACGGTGGAATTTGTAGCTAAAATTTGCGACTTGGATCGTATGGATGGATACCATGCCGAAGTCGCAAATAAATGGGCAGATGAAGCAGAAGCTTTTAAACAAAAAACAGGTGGAAAGTTAGGCATGCTAGGCTTAGACGGCTATGCTCGAGTCATGCAAGGTGAAGGTGATTTTGTCCAAGAGCTTTTGAGAATGGGAGTACTGTCTGCCAACCAACTATTGGCAAGAGGGAGCGGCAGTGCGGAAACCCTGGAAGCGCAAAGGAAGGATTGGAGTGCAGGTTTTGCGCTGACTAAACGAGGTCCTTTGACCACTTCTCAGGTGGTGAACTTTCATTTGGCTCAAGCTCAATTCTTAAGAGATCGCGCCCGTTTTGACGAAGCGGATTTAGAGATAGAGCGAACTTGGGAAATTTTGGAAGGTGCTCCAGAAGGATATTTACAGCGCCGCATTGAACATAATGAAGTGGAAATTTTATGGGAAAAAATGGCAAAAGAAGGCGGCTTAGTGGAAGCACATTTGCCCAAGCTGGTGGAAATGGCGATTAAAGAAAGACACCTCACAAAAGAAGAAAAAGAGCATGGAAATCCCATGCGCATTTGGGAGTACGCCGCCACCTATTTCCAGATTTTGATCTCTATTCAAACCCTTCCCCAGCATCCCCAGCTGAACTGCCCTGGAGAAATCGATAGACGCCAAGGAGAAGCCTTTGAAGCCGGTGATTTTTCTTTGGAAAAGTTAGAGGACCATTTGTTAGTGGCTAGCCGTGAAGCGATCCAAAGTGCAAGAGAGCTGTTTAAGGTTCAACCTCAAGATGCACGTGGAGCCGTAGGTCTTATTACAGCTTTTGTCCGTTCCCTTGCCGATTCTCCTCAGATTCAAAAGCTCCCCATCCTTACAGAGTGGGAAGCTTTGGTTTCAGAATTAGCGCCCAAGTAGGCTTAAGCCTACTCGTTGGGCATGGTGATGCTGGTGGTTGTAGTGCTGCCCTTGTATTCGTTGGGCATAGTGATTTGCGTTTGAGTCTTTAAGCGCAAAAGCGTGTTTTCGTAGTTTTGGTTTTCTACCGCTTGGTACGTGAAGAGTAAGGTTACCAAGAGGGCTCCAGCGAGAAGACCTAGCCAGAATACGATGAGGAAATGGTCGTCCATGCGGTCACTGAATTTCATAAAGTAAGTGAGAATGAATAAATCTTTATATTATAACATTTTTTTTATTTTTATGAAAGCCCAACCGTGGAGCAAGTGACTTGAGGCTGGGATAGAATATGCATGATCTTTACTTCTCCCCATGCCTAAAACTCTTGCGTTACTCGCCTCTGTCGTTTTTTTAAGTGCCTGCGGCACACCTGCTGTAGAACTCCCCGCTTCCAATACGGAAGAAACGGAGAACAGTGTTGATTTAAGCGTGAATGATTTTACTCCTCCGGATGGTCCCCTCCGTGGCCTTGGCGATGCGGGTGCGGATGAAATGCGGCTGCTCTCAGCTCGATCTGAGGATGGAGTGAATTGGACTCGTACCCAAACGGTGATTTCGGAACAAGCCAATGTGCCAGACATGGTGGTGGCTCCCGATGGCACTATTTACCTCTACTATGTGGGCGGCCATATCCAAGATAAAGACCAAACCATTGCAGCGGCGGTTTCTCAAGACAATGGTGCCACTTGGACTTTTAAGAAGGTCACGATCGATGGCATTGCTGACAAGATACACAGCACACCTGGCGATCCGGATATTGCCCTGCGCGCAGACGGCACTTTCCGACTTTATTTTACAGCGCAGTTGGATGGACATGAGATGCCAAGCATTCAATATGCCGACGGGACCGACGGCTTGAATTTTACTTATGGTGGCGAAGCTTTCCATGAGGATGGGTATATGACTATTGATTCCTCTGCTTATTATTTGGACGGAGTTTGGCGAATGAATACTTTTAGCGATTTTAAAACCGAAGTGATCCAGGCCGTTTCTCATGATGACGGTGATAGCTTTGAATTTGTGAAGGCAGAGGACATCACTTACGATGGCGCTCCTTACTTTGTGTCTAACCCTTTCCCTTTAGCGGACGGCTCTGTGCGCTTTTATTCCTTTCAACTGCATCCCAGTGAGTTCCGCTCTTTTCTCACAACCGATGGATTGACCTGGGAAGATGAAGGCCAGGTTTATTTGAAGTACGAAGAGGGGAAAAATCCTTTGGAAGGGTACTACATTAAAGATCCTGTAGTAGTGCAACTCGAAGATGGAAGCTATTTGATGGTCTACGTGACCCGAGCTCCGTATTGATTTTGAAAGTTAGAGGTTTAGACTGAGGCCATGAATAAAAAACTCACCTTCAGTTTAGCTCTGCTCAGTTTGCTGACTGCCTGTGGTTCTCGTGGCCAGGATTCTTTTGATACAGACCGCTTGGGGACCATCCAAGAGAATATTTCTTATTGTTCGGGCAACAGTTCTCAAGTAATGGATTTCTATTATCCTGACGAAGGCTCTTTGACTACCGACGAACCCTACCCCGTGATGGTTTACGTCCACGGTGGCGGATGGACCACTGGTGATAAGAATTCTTTGAATATTTACATCGACGCTTTGACCGCGCAGGGGATTGCTGTGGCTGCGGTGAACTACAGCTTAGCGCCAGCCTCTGTTTTTCCGCAGAATATTGAAGATTTGAAATGTGCCGTGCGTTCGCTCCGTGCTCATGCCGATGAATACCATATTGACCCTGATCGTATTGGGGGCTATGGAGGTAGTGCGGGCGGACATTTGGTAAGTTTACTCGGATTGACTAGTGATCAAGAACAATGGGAAGTGGGTGATTATTTGGATTACTCAAGCCAGTTAAGTGTGGTCATCGATCTCTATGGCCCACAAAATCTCACGGAAGAATTTGCGGGGAACACTAAAGAATCTTTAAAAAAAGCTTTTGGAGACTCTTCCTTTGATCAAGCGGCTGATCAAAGTCCAGTGACTTATGTGGATTCTCAAGACCCACCTTTCCTCATCATTCATGGAGAAGATGATGCTTTAGTGCCCATAGAACAAAGTGAAGAGCTCTACCAAGACCTCCTGAATGCTGGTGTAGATGCGACTTTTATTCCTGTGAAAGGGGCAGGCCATACCTTTGCAGCTACGATCAAAGGTGTCCCTCCGCAACCAACTATGCAAGAAATTGCAAAGCTCATGAGCGATTGGGTAGTGGCAAAGCTTTAAGCTTCAAATAGAGGGTGGACCATGAATGGACTCCATACCCTTCCTATTTCAAAAGGCTTTTTGATTGAGCTCAGGACTTGTTAGCATCTTGTGTTTCCTTCTGGAGGTTATTTGGACTATGATGCTTTTGAATCATGAAAATTTTTACTACAGTCCTTCTTTTGCTCCTATCCTTTCAATCCTTCTGCCCTATGCAGATGGGAGTTCTGGATGACTGTCCAAGTGCGCACTGCATCAATCAGCAAAACAAACTGGACCATGCGTTGCCCTCATTCCATACTCCTGTTTTGCCGAGTCCCGTTTTATCACTGCACTCAGCCTACCAATTCCCTGATCCCACTTTTAAGTCCCAACAGCGGGCTGCGCCACCCGCTTTCCCGGTGACAAAAACCACAGTCCTACGAATATAGAAAGAATTAAGTTGGTGATTCCTTAATTCTTTTAACTATGGAAAAAAATTCAGATTCAATTCGGCTACACGTCAGAGGGATGACCTGCGCGAGCTGTGAGCTCATGGTTGAACGGAAACTGAAGAAGGTCCCGGGTGTTCTCAAAGTGCATTCCAACCACCGCACAGGGTTTACAGTTGTCAAAACTGATCCCAGTCATCCTCCTTCTCCAGAACAAATCGAAACGGCCATTAAAGAGGCGGGCTATACTTTAACTGAAAAATCCGAACAGGCTCAGGAAACGCATGAGCAAAAATGGGTGGAAATCGGCGGATCTTTACTGGTCCTCTTTGCACTCTATGAGGTTTTAAAAGGCTTTGATGTTTTCACGTTGGCTCCATCCGCAGAGGGTGCAAGCACGTTGGCTGGTGTATTTGTGATTGGTCTGGTGGCAGGCACATCGAGCTGCCTTGCAGTTACTGGCGGATTGCTCTTGAGCATGGCTGCCCAGTACAACGAAGTGCACCAGTCCCAAAGCAAGTGGCAGAAAATGAAGCCGCTCCTTTTTTTTAACTTGGGCCGCCTCCTTTCGTACTTCTTTTTAGGCGGACTGGTGGGGCTCCTCGGCCGAACGCTGGCACTGAGTACAAAGATCACTGGCTTAATGAACATTGCTGTTGCGCTAGTGATGCTTGGCCTCGCTCTTTCTATTTTGAAAATCATTCCCAAAGGCAGTTTCCCCATTCGTCCACCTAAAGCCCTTTCTCACTGGATCGCCTCACTTTCTGAACGTGAACATCCCCTCGCGCCATTTGTGCTTGGAGCTTTCACTTTCTTTTTGCCGTGCGGATTTACACAGTCGCTGCAACTGGCAGCTCTGGCTTCGGGTAGTTTTGTAGAAGGAAGTTTGATGCTCTTTATTTTTGCACTGGGAACTTTGCCTGCGCTGCTAGGCATCAGTGTGCTTTCTTCCGTGACCCAAGGAAGAAACGCCCGACTCTTTCAACGTTTTTCAGGAGCACTTGTTTTACTTTTGGCAGTTTTGAACATCAAAAGTGGACTCGCTCTAACAGGGATAGATCTAGGGAGTTACTTTCCCACTTCTCCGGCGAGCCAGGAAATTACTGCTGAAAGCGTAACCATGGAAGACGGCATGCAGGTGATCAACGTAGCCGTGAGCTCTTACGGCTACTCGCCTCAATCCTTCACTATCGAAGCCGGAAAGCCCACCCTCATTAAAGCCACAGCCGACTCTAATGTTGGAGGTTGCGCTGCCGCGATGACAGTTCCCGATTTTAATCTAAGCGCTTACATTACACCTGGTGAAACTATCCTTGGACCCATCGAAAATCCTCAAAAGGATTTCATCATCACCTGCTCCATGGGCATGGTGAGCGCCAAGGTCAAAGTCGTCCAAGCTTCTACTCTTTAATCCTCAACAATGAAAACGACACTTACTATCCAAGGAACCCATTGCAAAGCCTGCAAAATGCTCATCGAGGACGTCTGCAAAGATATCCCCGGTGTGAGTTCCTGCGAGGTGAATTTTGAAACGGGAGAGACGATTCTGGATCACGATGAATCCCTCGACTGGGTTTCATTTAAGAAAGAAATCGAGGGACTCGGTACTTACACCGTGCTTTTACCTTCATAATTTCTTTGCCTTCAGTCGCAGTGAGTTTCCTACTACGGATACGCTAGAGAATGCCATGGCAAGTCCTGCAAATACAGGACTCAGCAGCCAGCGGAACACGGGGTAGAAAGCTCCTGCGGCGAGAGGGATACCGATGAGATTATAGAAGAAAGCCCAAAAAAGATTTTGTTTTATACCACGCATGGTCAGCTTAGAAAGAGCGATGGCTTTTACAAGCTTAGAAATGTCCCCGTGCAACAAAGTAATCCCAGCAGACTCAATGGCTACATCTGTTCCCGTTGCCATTGCTATGCCCACATCCGCTTGTGCCAAAGCAGGTGCATCGTTCACACCATCCCCTGCCATTGCCACTCTCTTACCTTTGGCCTGTAGTTTTTTCACTATATCAAGTTTTTCCTCCGGCAGAACCTCTGCCACCACTTGGTCTATTCCCACTTCCTTTGCAATGTAGGCAGCGGTGTTTTTGTCGTCGCCAGTGAGCATGACTACCTCAAGGCCCAATTTATGAAGGTGCTTCACCGCTTCTTTGGATTCGGGTTTAATGGCATCTGCGACAAGGGCTACGGCGAGTACTTCCTCCTCTGTAGCCAGCACTATGGGTGTTCTTCCTTTTTTTGTTTCTTCTTCAATGGACAGACTGAGTTTGAGTTTAAGGCTCTGAATCAACTTTTCGTTCCCGGCAAAGAAAGTGGTTTTGCCAATAGCCCCCTTTACACCTTTACCTTTAAGTGCCTCGAAATCACTCACCGTATGCAGGGCGATTTTCTTTTCTTCAGCGGCACTGAGTATGGCATGAGCGATGGGATGTTCCGATTTTTTTTCGAGGGAAGCTAGAATGGAAAGCAATTCGTCGACCTTTTTATTTGAAAGATTTATGAGTGAAATGAGTTCAGGTTTACCTTTGGTAAGCGTTCCTGTTTTGTCTACCACCACGGTATTTACTTTGTGGAGTTTCTCAAGTGTTGCAGCATCTTTGATTAAAATTCCTTCTTTTGCACCTTTGCCCACGCCCACAATAATGGCTGTAGGTGTGGCTAGACCCAGAGCACAGGGACAAGCAATCACTAAAATGCTTACGAATGAGACTAGACCATAAGAAACGGCTTGAGAAAAACCAAGGTACTGGGTTCCTATCACCAACCAGAGCGCCAGAGTAACAAAGGCCAAAACCAGTACTACGGGCACAAAGACACTGGAAATTTTATCAGCTAGAGCTTGAATGGGTGCTTTACTGCCTTGCGCTTCCTCCACCATTTTGATGATGTGAGCCAGCATGGTTTCTCCGCCAACTTTATTGGCCTTAAATGTAAAAAAACCGGACCCGTTGATCGTTCCACCCACTACCTTATCACCACGATCCTTGTGAACGGGCATGGGTTCTCCTGTGATCATGGATTCATCCACATAAGATGAGCCTTCCACCAACTCTCCATCCACAGGAATTTTTGATGCAGGCTTTACTATGATCAAATCGCCCTTCACCACTTCGCCCACTGGGATGCTTATTTCTTTGCCATTCCGGATCACCGTTGCAGTTTTTGCTTGCAAGCCCAGTAGTTTTTCGATGGCATCACCTGTTTTTAGTTTGGAGCGTGCCTCAAGATACTTCCCCAGCGTGATGAAAGTAATCACCACGATGGTCACATCGTAATAGCTGTGCTCTACATTGATGTAGGTAGCAAGTGGGCCTTCAAAAGCAGAGATAATAAAGCTGTAGAGATAAGCAGCCACCGTTCCAATACCGATTAAGGTGTCCATGTTTGCTTTTCCATAACGAAGGAAGCGGTAAAACCCTAAGAGATAGGGCTTACCTACTACAAAAAGCACATAAGTCGCTAGCAAGGGCATGAGATGATGGAAAAACTCTTTCCAGATTTCAGGGAGTTCGGGCACCGCTTTAAACTGAATGAGCGTTTCCACGGTCATTAAAACCATGCTGAAGACTGCCAGTGGAAGGGCTGATAGTAACTTGGTTTTAAGCGCGGATAACTCTCTTAACTTCTCTTCTTTGGACTGGTTCATGCCCAAATGGGAAGTGTGTTCGCCACTCGAAACCTGCATCGCTTCTGGATTTGGAACGAGTAGTGAATAACCCAAGGGTTCAATTTTCTTTGAAAGCTCCTGAGCATGGATTTTGTGCTCGTCAAAAGTCAGCTTGGCCGTTTCGGTGCCATAGTTTACTTCGGCTGCTTCTACACCTTCTGTCTTCCTGAAAGTCCTTTCGATGATACCCGCGCAGGAAGCGCAATGCATACCTATGATCTTGTAGGTTTGGCGCGTCATATTATTTTTTTGAAGCTTTAAAGGCTAAAAGAAGTTCTTGAATGATTTTTTCTTGTTCCTTTGCATCGGAACTTGAAAATGCACGTTTCCCACAGGTGTGGAGATGACTATCCAGTGCAAGACTAGACACTGAGGCTAATAAGCCCTCCACTGCTCGCACTTGTTGCAGGATGTCCATGCAATAGGCTTCCTGCTCAATCATGGCTAAAACTTTCTTCAGCTGACCAAGTGCTTTTTTAGTGCTGAGCTCAGCTTTAGTTTTATAAGGATCCATCATAGTTTTTTGGGTTAAAAATAACCTACCACCTAGGTTAGTGGTTATAACCATTAAAGTCAAGCTGGGGTTTGTTTTACAGCTTCCGCTTTCCTTCAATCAAAGCTACAATTTCCTCTATTGGATCTTTGGAGCGGAGGGTGCCGTACAAGTCTTTGTAAGTTAACCATCGGCTATCATCCAGACGGTTCTTGACGCTGTGCCCCACCCATACGCCTCCTGGGAATAGGCCCAAAGATAGATCGTCCTTCATTATCGGTTGAAGAACCTGTTCCCGATCTTTCAAGCGTTGCATAATTCTGGAAGTGATTGAAACGGGTAAGTCATGTAGATAGAACTCTCTTACACAACTCAACATTCCTGCATACTCTTGAACATACCCTGTGCTATAGGGGTCGTCAGACACTAATTCAGCGATATCTCTAAAACCTACATCGATTTCATCTTTCTTTGCAGGAATGACCATCCTAGCGAACTCATCTACAGGTAGGTCATTTATGTCTAAAGCCAGACGAAAAGAAGACGGCGTTCTATCTTCAAAAACAGTGATGAACCGAGATAAAATTGTATCCACTAAATCCCTGACAAAATTCCACTCTGCCTGACCCACTAAAGGAGGGATCACAGCTCCAATGGTCAAAGCTGTTGAGGCACCTGATCTATCCAACACTCTTTGGATAAGATCATGTCCAAAATCTAAGATCCTACTTACAAATGGATCTAACTCTTCAAATTTTTGAGGGAATTTACCTCCTATGACCCCCAATTCCCTCGGTGCATGTTTTATAGGCATGGAGGAAATAGAACTTTGTGGCGGGATAATCAGAACGGTATCCAATCTGAATCTTTCTTGAATAGCGCCAAAAGCCTCCCTTTGTTCCTCCGTATACTCTCCGAATACGGCACGATCTTCCGTTGAGAACACACAAGATTTACAGCCCTGAGGGCAAGCGCCTCTTAGCGGCTGGTCACTTCTCCCTGGCGCCATTTCTACTGTAATTCGGTCCATGGAAGAAGAAAAACAACGCTTAAGAAGTGCTATTTTAAAATAACACTATTATTTAGTCAATGGAGCGGGTAACGGGAATATCCTCGCAAGCTCGGATGCACTCGGCGCTCGTTCGGAAATCTTTGCGCACGCAAAGATTTCGCTCACTACGCTTGAGTTTCGAACCGCGGGTTCTCCTCTTCAGTTGACCCTTCCAGAGAAATAAAAATAGCCTCAGTTGAGGCATTTTTATTTCTGGAGCAGGTAACGGGAATCGAACCCGTATTTCCGCCTTGGCAAGGCGGCATAATAACCATTATATGATACCTGCGTGGGAGCGGGATTACTTTAGCAAAAATCCTTATTTGGGCAAGTGGTTTAAACAAAAGGAGCCCGGCTACCCTTGTAGAGTAAACGGGCTCCTGATTTTATTTTATAGATTTAGAACATATTGTCATCTCCCATGGGGTTGGGAGTTTGAGGCTGTGCGGGCATTTGAGGTGCAGCGGGCGCACTGGGAGTAGGCATACCAGCGCTAGTAGTGGCTGGTGCATCCACACGCTTGGGTTGCCCTTCGTCTTTGTAGAACTCCTTCATGGAGAGATTGTAGCGGCCTTGTTCGTCGATCTTGATGAGTTTTACGTGGACAGTGTCGCCGAGTTTTACTACGTCTCCAACCTTATTCACACGGTAAGGACGGAGCATGCTGATGTGCACGAGACCGTCTTTGCCAGGGACAAATTCCACAAAGGCACCGAAGTCCATAATGGACACCACGGTTCCATCGAATTCTTCACCCACCGTAGGTTCGTAGACAATGGAGCGAACCCATTTTTCTGCCTTGTCGGAGGCTTCCTTGTTGGGAGCCGTGATGATGACGAGACCGGTTTGTTCGATGTCCATTTGTACATTGCATTCGGCCGTGATCTTTTGGATGGTTTCCCCTCCCTTTCCAATCACATCACGAATGTAATCGGGATTGATTTGAATCTTGGTGATGATGGGCGCGTACTTGCTGAGTTCCTTACGAGGTTCAGGCAGGATCGCGAGCATGTCTTTCATAATAGAGGCGCGGGCGATTTTTCCTTTCTGCATGGCTTCCATCATCATGGCAGGAGTGATTCCCTTCACTTTGATGTCCATTTGGAGAGCAGTGATTCCGTCGGCGGTTCCAGCTACTTTAAAGTCCATGTCTCCCGCAAAATCTTCGAAGGATTGGATGTCCGTGAGGATGCGGTAGGTTCCGGTTCCGGTCTTCTTGAAGTTGTCATCACACACAAGTCCCATGGCCACGGCAGAGACCGGTTTTTTGAGCGGTACTCCGGCGTCCATCAGAGAGAGAGTTGAACCACAGACGGAACCCATGGAGCTGGATCCGTTGCAAGTGAGGGTTTCGGACACCACCATGATGGTGTAGGGGAAATCTTCTTTGGCAGGGATCATGGGTTTGAGGGCGCGCTCCGCGAGAGCTCCATGGCCGATTTCACGGCGAGAAGGACCTCGTTGTGCTTTAATGTCTCCTGTGGAGAAGGGGGGAAATTGGTAGTAGTGGATGTAGCGTTTTTCGTAGTCCACTTCCATGCTGTCAATGACTTGAGCGTCACCCGGAGCACCGAGTGTGGTGAGAGAAAGTACTTGAGTTTCTCCACGCATGAAGAGACCGGATCCGTGAGTTCTAGGAATGAGACCTACATCACAAGAAACGGGTCGGACTTCATCGAGTTGGCGTCCGTCGATGCGTTCTCCTTTTTCCAAAATGTTCTTACGCATGTTCTCGTCGATGAGCTTTTGTAGAGCTTCCATGAGAGCGCCTTCACTGTACGTTTCTGCTTCGATGTCGGCTGCAAAATGTTGAGCTACCTTATCTTGAAGTGCATGTACCGCTTCCTTAATGGCATGCTTTCCCTTCCCTTTTACAGAATTGAGTTCGTCTATGCTCACCACACCGGCCACGAGGGCGAGGATTTCGTCCGTAGGCTTAGCGGAATCGTAGTTGCGAGGAGTTGGATTCACTTGTTTAACGAGATCCATTTGGAGTTGGCAGAGCTGCTTGATCACGCTGTGAGCAAGTTCCAGAGCCTCGAGCATCTTTTCTTCAGTCACTTCGTTGGCTCCCGCTTCCACCATCGTAATGGCTTCCATGGTTCCACCCACGACGAGATCGAGATCACCGGTTTCGGCTTCTTCGATGGTGGGGAAAACGATGAGCTTGCCTTCCTTCATGCCAATGCGCACCCCAGCGAGAGGTCCAGCAAAAGGCATGCCGGCAGCCATCATGGCAGCGGACATACCGGTGAGAGAGAGTACTCCACATTCGTTGACGAGGTCTGCAGAAAGCACAGTGGCGATTCCTTGTACTTCATTAGTGATTCCTTTGGGGAACATGGGACGGATAGGACGATCAATGAGACGGGCTTTGAGAACGGCTTCGTCGCTGGCGCGTCCATCACGCTTTACAAAACGTGATCCTTTAATCTTACCAGCCGCGTAAAAACGTTCCTGGTAATCAATGGTCATGGGGAAAAAGTCGGCTCCTTCCTTGCCCTTTTCGGACATCATGGCCGTACAAAGCACGATACTTTCGCCGTAGCGAATCATCACAGCTCCATCGGCTTGGAGCGCAAAACGACCGGTCTCAAGAGAGAGCGGACGACCGGCAATGTCCGCAGTTACAGTTATTTTATTCATAAGAGTGAGGTTAATATGCACTTTACTTGCGCTCAGTGCGTTGCCATCACTCGGGAAGAGGTTTCAAGACATCTCCTTTGTATCGACCTTGCGGAGAGATCTCTTGTGATCTCGTCCCCAGTGTATGGCGGGATGAAATAAAGGCTCCCGAAGGAGCCTTTGAATTACTTACGGAGGTCCAGATCTGAAATCAATTTCTCGTAGTCGTCCTTATTCTTTGTGCCCAGATACTGGAGGTGCTTACGTCGCTTTCCTACCATGAGGAGGAGTCCGCGGCGGGAATGTTGATCCTTGGGGTGGGTTTTGAGGTGACCCGTGAGCTGGTTGATGCGAGTGGTCAGGAGAGCCACTTGAACCTTGGCGCTGCCCGTGTCCTTCTCGTGTAGACCAAACTTCTTGAACACCTTTTTCTTGTCGTCGTGTTTCATAGAGGAATTATCTTATAAAGGCAGGAGGTAGTTTATAAGAATAGTAGAAAAATGGCAAGAGAAAGTCTGGCCGCTTATTTTATTGTTAGACTTGTAGTTGGAATTTTGCCAAGGCCTTGTTAAAGTCTCCCCATGAAGTACCGCGCCATTATTCATGAAGCTTGGTCGATCACTCAAACCAACAAGAAGCTGATTTGGGCCTTTGCTTTTGTCCCTGCGGTGCTGACAACGATTGTGAGCATGGTCTACCTCACCTACCAGGTGGCCGCTTTTTACACATCTCCCTACCTCAACCCCTCTATCCCCGAGGACAAGCACGCCCTGACCTTTATTTTTCACACTTTGGTGAGTTCTTTCCAAAGCAATCCGGGCATGACGGTTTTTTTCCTCATTATGGCGGCCCTCGTCGTGATTGCTTATCTATTGGTCCCCGTGTTTACCCAAGGCGCCCTGATTCAAACTCTCGCCCGCCTGCGTGCAGGCCAGGATCTTCCTTTGGTACAAAGCGTTACTTTTGGCTTCACTCGATTTTTGCAACTCCTAGAATACAACTTGGCTATCAAAAGCTTCAGTTTGGTGAGCCTTTTAGGAGATGCCGCTTTTGCCTTCCGTAATTTGGGCCCCAGCGTTTTTTCCTTTGTGGGTTGGATTTTTTTACTCGCGATCATCGTGGGCTTGGGAGTAACTCTTCTTTTTACTTATGCCGAGTTTTACATCGTGATTGATAAGGAAGGGGTGGTGAGCAGTATGCTCAAAAGTAGCGGGCTGGTGATTCGTCAGTGGCACCATACTCTGTTTATGCTGCTCCTCATGAGCATCATTATTTTGAGAGTGATTCTCAATTTGCTGGTGGCACTCGTTATTCCTGCACTAGTGATTGCCCCCTTTCTGATCTTTACCAGTATGACCTTCACTATCATTGGAGTAGTGGTCGGCAGTATTTTGGCCTTGGTGGCCTTGTATTTTACGTCTTACTTTTTAGGAATATTCCACATGTTTGTCACTGGGGTGTGGACTTTTACTTTCTTGGAATTGACGGCTTCTGAGCAGAACGATATCAACCTACATGAGGCTGCTGTGCACCAGTAGGTATAGGACAAAGACGCTGCTGTAGATGATGAGTCTTTTTCGCATGCCTACATAATCAGGCTTATACTCCATGGTCTTTTTTTGTTTTTGACGTAGAAATTGATAGAGCGTGATGTCGTAAGTGAACGAGAAAAGAATGATTCCGATAAGATAAGTAGTGAGCAGCTGACTAAAGTAGAGATTGCTGATCCAGCCAGGCAAAGGCAAGGGAGCGAGAGAATTAAAGCCCGGTGCCAAAGCAAAAATAAGACTAAAGTGGAAGATTTGATCTAAGAAAAAGGGAATGGTGCTTTTCTTTTGGGCATTGAAATGAATGTCGTATTTGATTTTGAGAAGGTCCTGAACAAAGTGCACACCAAAGATGAGGCTAGCGGTTTGCCACATGTAGATCTGGTTCCAAAAAGGAAAGAGGAAAAGAACTGTAAATAAAGTAATGATGCAGACGTGCTCTGCAACACCAAGCCAGCTTTTGTACTTGCGATGAATAAGGTCGTTGGACTGGAAGACAAAGTCTCCGAGTAGATGAGCGAGTACCAATTCCAAAACCACCATTTCAGTTTAAATTTATAGAGTGGAATCTTGTTGTTTACGTGCCTGATAGGCCTCTTGCACTTTTTGGGCGATTTCAGGGCTTTTTTGCATGAGGGCAGCAAAGTCTTCCTTATTCAAGACAAATATTTCGCAGTCGGAGAGTGTTTCTGCCCCAGCCATGCGAGGCTGACTTTCAATCAGAGCCATTTCCCCGAAGAAGTCGTTGTCTTTGAGGGTGGCGAGGTCACCGGATTCGTTATAAATACGTACTACTCCAGATTTGAGAATGTACATAGCGTTCCCTAAAACCCCTTTTTCAAAAAGTTTATAGTGAGCTGGAAAGTACTGCAGCGTGATGTGATCGATGATCGATTTGTGCTCTTCTTCTGTAAGACTCTTGAAGAGAGGGATGTTTTTGAGGATAGCCAGAATCAGATTCATGGAGGGCAGATTAATCTTATTATTGTACCAGTTTTTGACTTCTTTTACAAGAGAGCCTACACTGAAGTTATGAAGTTTTCCTGGCTTTCCAGCGTTGCCTATTATTATCCCCCGCTCGGCGGAGGATGATTTAGCGAGCTAAAAGTTTAGGAGCTCCTGTCCCCCGCTGGAAAAAGCGGGTTTTTTTATTTTTTAAAATTTTTATTTTATGACCACCCCTATCAAGGATATTAGCTTCCTGCCGCTCGACCATCCCGGTGCTAAAGATTTGACATACAGAGCCCGGCGGGACGAGATTGCAAAACTCACTCGTGAAGCCCGCATTGAAGGGAAATTGCCGCCTAAAATTGAATACACGAGGGAAGAGGATAAAACATGGAAAACGGTGCTGGAAAAATTGCGCCCCTTACACCTAGAGATGGCCAGCTCCTTCTACTTGAGTGCTCGCGATGTTTTGCCCATTTCTACAGAGGAAGTGCCACAGTTGGCCGAGCTGAGTGCTGTACTCAAAGACTACACGGGCTTTCAAGTGGGCGCTGTGGAAGGACTCGTGGATGGCCGCACTTTTTTAGGCGCCTTCGCTGAAGGGAAAATGCTCTGTACCCAGTACATTCGGCATGCATCGAGGCCCGAATACACTCCGGAGCCAGACATTGTGCATGAAGTGATTGGCCATGTGCCCATGTTCACAGATCCGGACTTTGTGGCTTTCTCACAACTGATAGGGCGTGCAGCCCTTTGTGCTGGACCCGAGGATTTGGTGAAGTTGGAGCGGCTCTACTGGTTCACCATTGAGTTTGGTCTGATTCAGGAGGGGCGCGACACACGGATTTACGGAGCAGGTCTCCTCTCGTCGTTTGGAGAAATGCCTCACAGCTTGGGCACAGAAGTGGATCGCAGGATTTTTAATCTAGAAGAAGTGGTGAACACCGACTACGAATACAGCCAAATGCAGAGTAAACTCTTTGTGATTGAGTCTTTTGAGCAGCTACGTAAGCTCAGCGAACCTTTTCTTAACTCTCTTATTCATGGATAAAGCATGGCACATGGCATCTGGTCACCTAGTTCGGGATTTTATTTTTGCCAATTTTATTGAGGCCATGGTTTTTGTGAATAAGGTGGCACGGGTGGCAGAACGGGAGCAGCACCACCCGGATATCTTAATCCAATGGAACAAGGTGCGGTTGGAGCTCTGGACACATACGGCAGATGCCGTGACCGCCAAGGATAAGTCTCTTGCTAAAGCCATTGATGAGATGTTGACTCTTTGAGTAAATTGTGTCATAATTACATGATTTCCTCATTCCTAAGCCCATTATGGATATCTTCAAAGGCCTCTCCATCCGTACCAAGCTCATGATCATTGCGAGCAGTTTATTCCTTGTGACCCTTTCTATGGGACTCCTGGTCTTTGGCTCGAATGGTCTTACTCAGGAAAATTCATTGATCCAGCAGGCTCAAACGAGCTCTCAGGCGGATATGCTTTATGTTCATCCTGGGGAAGGGCATTGATTTTGACTGAAGCAATAGGTACGATCTTCGTACCTATGCCAGACTACAATGCGACAGCCACGGAAAAGAAATGGCAGACCCGCTGGAAAGAGCAGGGTCTTTATAAAGCTGATTTAGACAAGCCCAAGAAGCCCAAATACTACAATCTTACTATGTTCCCCTACCCCAGTGGGGACAAACTTCACATCGGTCACTGGTACAACTATGCACCTGTGGACACTTGGGGGCGTTACATGCGAATGAAAGGCTATGAGGTTTTTCAACCGATGGGCTTTGATGCCTTCGGTCTTCCAGCAGAAAATTACGCGATTAAAACGGGTGTTCATCCAGCAGATACGACTCGAGCGAACATCGATAAGATGAAGGAGCAAATTGCTGCGATTGGAGGTATGTATGATTTATGGCCGGATGGCAGCAGCTTAGAAACGAGCTCTCCTGAATATTACAAATGGACTCAGTGGATCTTTTTGAAGCTTTACGAAAAGGGTCTGGCTTACCGCAAGGAAGCCCCCGTGAATTGGTGTCCCAATGACCAAACCGTGCTCGCCAATGAGCAAGTGGTGGATGGAAAATGTGAACGTTGTAAGGCAGAAGTGATCCAAAAAAATCTCCGCCAGTGGTTTTTTGCTATTACTCAGTATGCTGAACAGTTGCTCGATTATGAAGGGCTCGATTGGCCTGAAAAAACGGTGCTCATGCAGCAACACTGGATTGGTAAAAGTGAAGGGAATGAGGCTGATTTTCGAATTCAAGAATCCGAGGGTAAAACTATCCGTATTTTTACGACGCGTTTCGATACGATCTATGGCACCAATTTTGTGGCTATTGCGCCAGAACATCCTCAGCTCATGGACTATGTGAGTGAGGGGCAGCGTCAGGCTGTGGAAGCTTATGTGCAAGAGACCAAGAAGAAGAGTGAGCTTGATCGCCAAATGGGAGACCGTGAAAAAACAGGAGTGCTCACTGGCATGCACGCTATTAATCCTATGACGGGGATGGCCATGCCCATTTATGTGGCGGACTTTGTGCTCATGTATGGCACGGGAGCCTTGATGGGTACACCCGCTCACGATGAACGTGATTTTGCTTTTGCTCAGACCATGAACATCGAAGCTCCTCAAGTGGTCCAAGTGGATGAGCTTAAAGAAGAATACGTAAAAGAATGGCGAGCTGCCTTACACCACTTTGGGACTTTAGTGAACAGTGGCCCTTATACCGGCATGAAGAGTGAAGAAGCACTCAAACTGATGACTGAACAGATGGAGCGAGAAGGTTGGGGAAAGAAAGTGATCAATTATCGCCTTCGGGATTGGCTGGTCTCTCGACAACGCTACTGGGGTGCTCCGATCCCTATTGTTTATTGTGAAAAATGCGGCGAAGTGCCTGTACCAGAAAAAGATTTGCCGGTGGTCCATCCACATGTGGAGGATTACGTGCCTAAAGGAACTTCCCCCTTGGCCACGAATGAGGAATTTGTAAATGTTGCATGCCCCACTTGTGGTGGAGCAGCCAAACGCGAAGTGGATACGATGGATACTTTTGTGTGCAGTAGCTGGTATTTTTTACGTTATCCAGATGCTGGCAATTCAAAAGGAGCATGGGACGAAAAAAGGGTAAACGATTGGATGCCAGTGGACATGTACATCGGCGGCCCTGAGCATGCCTGTATGCACTTGTTGTACGCTCGCTTTATTCATCGAGCGATGCATGAAATGGGGTTGGTGGATGCTAAAGAACCCTTTAAGAAACTGGTGCATCAAGGCATGGTGACTAAGGACGGGGCCAAGATGAGTAAATCTCGTGGAAACGTAGTGAGTCCTGATGGATTTGTAGAAAAGTACGGCAGTGATGTGTTCCGAATGTACCTGATGTTCATGGGCCCTTTTACAGAAGGAGGTGATTGGAATGACCGCGGAATCACTGGGGTTGCTCGCTTTGTAGAACGTTTTTATCGCATGATGCAGGCCGAAGGTGACGGCGCTGCTATGAATGGAGTGGTTCATCAGACCATTGCACGCGCCAGTGAGGCCATTGAAAAAATGAACTTTAACGTAGCGATCGCTTCGCTCATGGAACTCACCAATGAGGCCATTCAACAGCCCATGAATAAAGAGCAAAAAGAGATGGTGCTCCGATTGATCGCCCCTCTTGCCCCTCATCTTGCAGAAGAAGTGTGGGAAGCTTTGGGGCACTCAGAGAGCGTGTTTATGGAAAGCTGGCCAGTTGCGGATCCTCGATTTCTAGTGCAACAAAATGTCACCTATGGAGTGCAAGTGAATGGGAAACTTCGCGGGACGGTGGAACTTTCTGCCGAAGCCAGTAAAGAAGAGGCTCTTGCCGCAGCGAAGGCTTTGCCCAATGTGTCCAAGTATTTAGAAGCGGGTATCGTTAAAGAAATCTTTGTCCCTGGTAAGATTA
The DNA here is from genome assembly GCA_964516995.1 of uncultured Candidatus Peribacteria bacterium. Taxonomy (GTDB): domain Bacteria; phylum Patescibacteriota; class Gracilibacteria; order UBA1369; family 2-02-FULL-48-14. The sequence continues at coordinate 183,973 of CAZFAV010000002.1, forward strand.
TTGGCTTTGTAGTGAAGGCTTAGAGTCGCTAATCGGTCACCTCCACGTACCCACCATTGGGGCTAATTGTGAAGGTAGCTGTTTTGGCACCCGAGGAGTCGCTCAAGGTAGTCACATTTTCTATGGTCGTGTGGTCACAACTGGAGTAATCCACTGCGGGATTAAAACAGACATCCCCATAGGGGGGGAAATAGAGCACATGAAGCTCAGTGTCAAAACTGAAATCAGAGTCCAAGGTAAGGGTTTCGATATTTTCATCATCCACCGAGTTGTAGGCGTCTAGGGTCACTTGGCTGCTACTGATGGTGAGCTGATAGTAATCGGTGGGCTCTCCTCCATTCACCAAAATATTAGAAAGCGAAAGACTACGAGCTTTTTGAATAAGATCCACTACATCTGTTTTGGCCGCACTAAAACGCGCATTGAGTCGCAACTGAAGAAAAGATAAAGCCAAGCTTACGGATAAAATCGCGACAATGGCGATGACCATGACTAACTCGACGAATGTGAAGGCGGGAGCTTTGTGTCTCATACATTCATTTTAACATAGAATTTTTCAGGTGCTAGCGTTATCATGAGTTCATGCGCCACGCCCTGCGTAAGACTCCCGCCGAGTCCATGATCGAAACAATTATTGCAATCACTGTAATTGTGATTGGAACAGCGGCGGCCCTTTCTATGCTCCGTACTTCGCTGAGTGGTAATGAGCTCGTGGGTGAAAAGGAGGTGGCTATCAACCTGGCTTTAGAGGCTTTGGATGGACTTAAAAATATTAGAGACACCAACTACTTACTCTATCCCGCTTATGCGGATTCTTGTTGGGACACTTTTGGGGCTACCGGATCAGGTTGCAGTGGAGCTACCCACTTTAATGCCTCCAAATCCTATTTTTTTGTTCGAAGTTTCAGTGGAAGCGGTAGTTTGGATTGGAAAGTGGTGCAAGTTTCTTCAGGTACCAACGGCTATTTGAATCTATTTAGTGCGGCGTTGAGCGATGGGAGGGTTATGGATATTTATGCCCCCAGTACTTTAAGTGAGACGGGCTTTACCTCCACGGTGACCCGCGCTTTTAGAAGAACCATGACCCTCACTTTTAACACTGCCCACACCGCTTATGACGCTACAGTGACTGTGAGCTGGCAAAGTAATAACGTCACCCATTCTATTTCTCTTACTCGAACCATTGCCAATATTTACTAAAAACCGCGCTTTCACTTTGATTGAGATGCTCATCACTCTGAGTATTTTCTCGGTAGTGGCGGTGATTTCGGTCACTCTGATGGTGAACGGTTTGCGCTCTGCCAAAAAAATTCAGTATCAAGTTTTGCTTTATAGCGAGGCTCAGGCAGTGATGGACCAAATGGAACGAGATGTGGAACGCAATACCATTGATTACGAGGCTTATTATTCTATGGCTGTAAAAGGCAGTAGTGGCTGGGAAACGCCACGTTATGGGCAGTACGCTCAAACTTTTTATAATCCTGGAAGTGACGGGACCGAAGCTGGGCCTTACTCTGGTTTATCCGCCTATGGTGCTACTTATTATAAAACTCAGTGTCCTTCAGATTCTTCTCTCACCTATCCTACGGATTGTCCGAATGAACTCCCAGTTCGTTCTCAACAAGATCGTAAAACGGGTACCCATCCCTTTGCTGGGATCGACAGCTATACATCAAGTACCTCCTACTACGACGATCCCACTTACATGAATGCCTTTTGTGAATCACCTAATGGCAGTACTGATTGCAATGATTTAGCCTATGGTGTTCAAGAAGATTTGATTTTGGTGAATGCACGAGGAGATTCCCGCATTGTCTATACTCTGCGCCCCCAAGACAGTTCAGATCCCACCGCAGGTATGGCCTTGGGTAAAATGGTGCTCTCGGGTACGGATACCGATAATAATGGCGTGGTAGACACTTGGATTTGTAGCCCGAGTTATGAGAGTTATTGTGGAGACACCAACGGGGATGGTAACCCTATCCCTGAGGACGAAAACGACTTTATCACCCTGACTCCTGAAAACATAGACATCAAGCAGTTCTATCTCATCATTAATCCTTTTGAAGATCCTTATCGAGCTTTTGGTGAAGCAGAAGAACAAAGTCAGCCCCAAGTGACCATTTTGCTTGAAGCAAGCCTGAGCGATGCGGCTAGTCAGGGCCTACTAGGTGAAGTGCCTTCTATTTTTATCCAACGTACTATCTCTACCGGAGTTTATTCGGAAATCCCTTCGTACGAATGATCCGGCTCTGCTCCTAAAGGTGCCGTGGTGAATCTTCCTTGGAGCTGTCCGTTAAAGGCGTAGAAATAAACCATGCCACCGATGAGCATGAGTGCGCCTAAAGCGACAATGAGCTTGGTTTGTAGGTTCATGATTTAAGAGTGGCTTGTTGTTCTTTAACATTAATGAGTACCGTCAGCAGTAAAATGCCCGTAAAGAGGAAAGGAGGCATTTGTAGGGGAACAAATAAGCCGATGACTTGAATGAGGAGGCTGAGGGCTAAAGCGGGCGTAAAGGCGTAAACCGCAATGCGGTAGCATGCTACATACTCGCGCTTCTTCCCAGCCACTTGAGAAAAGAAGAAGTAGAGCAAGCTGGCTAAAAGCAGATAAACAGCATAGAAAAGGAAGAGACCAAAATCTGCGACCACCAAAGCCACACTTCCCGCTACAATAAGGGGCACTTTGATTTTTTCGAGCAGCTTGGTTCCGAACTCAACTACGGTTTCCCTATTAATGACTTGATTGAAGTCTTTTTGATAAGGAATCGCTTGTAGTCCTTGATTTTTGTCTTCTACATAAACCGTGTCTCCACTCATCCAAACTAGAGTGTCGTAATTTTCAAATTGTTCTGAAGTGAAGGGGGTTTTTGTATCTATTATTACTAAATATTTTGGGGCATCAGCATCCACTTTAATGTCTTCCTTCCCTTCAAAAAATTTCTGGATTCCTTCTTCTGGAAAGAAGTAGGGTTCCTGCACATTGGAGCTGAGTTTGCCATCTGTAAAAGTGAGCTCTAAATCTTCTGGATAGCTGCTGATGGCTTTGTCGATTCCTTCTTCAATTTGCTCTCGATTTTGATATAAGAACCAAGCCCCCTGCCCTAAGAAAACGACGTACCCTAAAGTGCTGACTAAAAGCAAATAGCCCATGACTTTACCAAATGGAAAACTTGGGACCTCTTTGTAGAAAGCGGGATTATAAAAGGAATTCTTGAGGGAAGACCAAACTGAAACAGATTTGTTCGTCATAGGATTTAAAGTTTAAAGTCAGCGGGAGCTACCAGCAGAACGAGCTCACCTTTAAAAGGTTTTTTTTGAGCTTCTGCGAGCAGCTCTCCCAGTGTAGCACGATGAAAGGTTTCGTGCATTTTGGTGAGTTCACGAGCGAGGATCACTACGCGGTTTGAACCCAGAATTTCTGCCATTTGTACGAGCGTTTTGGTCAGGCGGTGAGGCGATTCGTAAAGTACTACTGTGCGTGACTCTTCTAAGAGCGATTCGAACAAAGTTTGGCGTCCCTTTTTGGCAGGGATAAAACCAAGGTATAAAAATTCATTCATAGGGAGGCCACTGCCCATGAGAGCCGTTAGGAAAGCGGCTGGGCCTGGCACCGGAACAATGGAAACATTTTGAGCGAGTGCGGCCTGAATCAAAGTCCAGGCGGGGTCAGAAATCCCTGGGGTGCCTGCATCCGTGATGAGCGCCATATTTTTTCCTGCAGCTAATTCTGCAGCGAGCGCTTTGGCCTTGGCGTCGCTGGTATGGCTGTGAAAACTCGTGGTGGGAGTAGTGATGCCATAGTGTCTGAGTAAAATTCCGGAATGACGCGTGTCTTCTGCTGCTATGAGATCCACTTCTTTTAAAATACGAATCGCTCGATGAGTGATGTCCTCTAAATTCCCAATGGGTGTGGCGACGATGTAAAGACTCATGGGAAGATTATAGATAGCTAGCGCGCTTGCTTCCAGGGATCTTTAGAAACGGTGATGTGCGCTCCGCGGAGGTAAAGAGCTTCGAGCATTTTTTGAGCGTTAAAAGGAAAGGAGCCGAGCGCAGCGAGGCTCTGTCCTAAAGTTTTGAGCTCGCTCGAAAGCAGGAGCGTCCAGGATTTTTCCTGTACAATGGGATGGAGCTCTTTTGATAGAGTTTCTGGAAGTTCAGCCACTAGGGTTACCTGCGGTCCGTGAGGAATTTTAGCGAGTAGTGGAGCAAGTGAGCCTACTTTGATTTCTCCTTGATCAGATAGTCCCACGTCTAAACCACCGGCTGGGAGCAGTACAAGTGCTTTGGGAAGCCCCGCTTTCATACGGAGCAATTCAAAAGTATCCACTCCAAAAAGGGGGACCTTCAAGCCTTCCGCCAAGGCATTCATAAAGGCCACTCCCACCCTTACGGAAGTGAAGGACCCCGGGCCCACTACGCAGAGCAAATTTGTGAGTTCTTGTTTTTTAAGTCCTGCCTCTAAAAGCAGCTCCTCTACGGTGGGGACTAATTTTTCAACATCTTCCTTGGCGTTTTCCCAGCGTCTTTCTGCTAACAATTCCTGCCCCTTTAAAAGGGCCAGCTCATGAGTATTTTGAGCGGTGTTGAGTGCTAAAAGTATAGGGCCAGCGGACACTAGAGTTTGGTGATTTCTACTCCAGTGTAATAGGTCTTGATGATCTGTTCAAATGTTTTACCCTGCTCGGCCAACGCTTCTGCTCCACAACCGGAGAGTCCTACACCGTGGCCGGCGAAGGTTCCGTCGGTGTCGGTACACTGCGTGTCGGGCACAGAAACGAGCCACGGAGTATTGGTCCAGCCCCAAACGGCTTGTGCACTCTTGGTGGCCTTCCCGTCGGACTGGCTAAAGTAAGGAGTGATCACTACTTTTCCTTTGTAGGTCACCACTTTGCCTGCCGTGTCCTCCACTGCTTTTACTACATTAGGAGCGCGGGATTCAAAGCCGTAACCCAGATACTTTTGACTGGTAGCTGGATCGTCTTCTAAATCGTAAGGCATTCCTGCGAACTTCACATTGCCCGCGCTGCTGTAATACGTAGCGTAGGTGCGCGCTAAAACCAAAATGGTTTTTATTTTTTCAGTGGGAGCACTGTTGGGTTCTTCCCCGATTCCTTTGAGGTAGTCTTCGATTTCCAGCTCGTTGATGAGAATGGCTTCCCCGTCGATGTCGGTCACTTCAATCGTGCCACGGAAGGAATTGTCGTTTTGAGTATTGTCCCAAGAGGAAGGTTGAGACATGGTAGAAATGGTCATGATTCCCTCGTCTTCTGCTTGGAAGCGAACATTGGTGCTTGCGGTCCATTCTCCGGAGCCAGAAGTGAGTTTAAAGCTACCGTCGGTATCGGTAACACGCACACGACTGTTGGCGCTGAAGACTTTGAGCAGTTTGGTGTCGTCGTAGGCGGCAAAGTTAGAAGTGGAAGTGAGGATGGGTGTACCTACTCCATTGTCAGGAGTGAGTTTGATGCGGATGGGATCTTCGTAAGAAACTTGTTCTTGACTGCCTGTGCTGCCCACCGTCACTTTAATGGTGTACGCGCTGGTGGTGAGATTGCTGCTGCCCAGACGAGGTCGGACTCCGATTTCATAAGTACCTGCTGTAGTAGGAGCGGTCACATTGAAGTAAAGCTTAGAAGAGGTGCCCGAACTCAAGGTTTGGAAACCAATTTTAGGTGTACTGATGGTAAACCCCGTCGGCTTAGTGAAGACGAGTTTAAAGGCTTTGGACCCGGTGCTGCTCCACTTGCTGGAACCCGTGTTTTTAATTTGTAGCCAAACCGATTTGGTTTCACCCGGCGCAAAATCCCAGTCGGTGGACTTATTCGTGATCATAGCGTCTTCGGTGGTTTCACTCACTTTGACGGAAATTTGTCCTGAACCGGTGACTACTGCGTTGGAATTGCTCATACTCGGACTAAAGTAGAGCGTATAAGTTCCTCCAGTGGTGGGAGCTTTGATGGTGAATTCAAAAGTTCCACTGCTGCCGGGCTTCACTGAAGTTTCTTTGAGACTTGCCAAGGTGGTAGCATTGGTCAGACTGCTGGTGCCTGACTTCACAAGTTTAACAGCGTAGTCTCCGGACTTTTCCCAAGTGAGATTACCCGTATTTTTAAGTTTGATGGTCACTGTTTTGCTTTCGCCGGGCTTGAGGCTGCTGGGCGCATCGCTGCTGCTCACGCTAAAGTCGAGCGTAGGCAATTCTACATAGAAACCGAGATCCATAGTGTGTGTGGTCTTCTTGGTTCCGTTGAATACCGGGGCCATGTCGAAGGAGGCGAGTCCTCCGTTCATGTTGGATTCTACTTTAAAGCTGAAGGTCGCGCTGCTGCCCGGTTTTACAGAAGTTTCCTTCATGAGCGCAGTGCGTTTTTGAGAGTCTTTGGGAATACTAATCAGCTCATCTGCTTCGCTATTGGCGTTTACCGTGATGAAAGTGTTTTTATCCCAAGTTTTGGTTCCGGTATTTTTGATTTTCACTGTCACTGTTTCACTATCGTTGGGGTCTAAAGTCACCAGCTCACGGTCAGTGGATTCCTCGTAGGAATATTCTTTACCACTATCTGTCGTGCGACTGTTGTCGAGTGCCAACCCCACCATTTCTCGAATGTCTTGAAGCTGCTCGTAGGTGTAGTCGCCGGGACAAGCGGTGGACCCTACATCGCGGTGTCCGATGACATTGTCGAGCATTTCTCCTCGGAATTCACCAGATCCATCCGGATCAATTTTCCAATAACCTGCTTTTTGATAGATCAAACCTTCTAATGATTTTACTAGCTGCCCGGGCAGTGGATTTTCTTCATAATTTCCTAGAAGAGCAATCCCTACAGAACCGGTGTTGTAGCCCTGTGCATGGCCCGCTACTACTCCATCTCCTCCGGCGCGCCCTTCAAAAACTTCACCATCCGGGGCCACAATGTAGTTGTAACCGATGTCTCCCCAACCACGGGTAACGGCGTGGTAATAATAGATCGCTCGGATGGCTGCCTCAGGATCATCAAGATTTTCGGTGGTGGCGGTGTGATGAACGATGATTTTCTTTATAGTGGCTGGATATTCTAAAGGCCACAGTAAGGCGTTCCCATTTGCATCGGTATTCACGCGCTTCACAATGGTCATGTCTGGATCATCGGCTGCCGTGCTGTCTCCGAGTTCGGATTCAAAATCACTGGTATCGTCTACATTATAGGTTTTTGCTAAGCGCAAGGATTCGTCTGCTCCCCACTCGGTGCGACTCACTACACTGGTGTCTGCATCAAAAATTAGTTTGGTGAGCTCATTCACCACAGAAGTCTTCCCCCCGCTTACTGTATCAAACGAAATATCGGAAAGTTTTGGGGTGATGGTGCTGTTTTGAGTAGAAAGATTGGCACGATACTGGAAGGCATCGGCTGTCTCGGTGATGACATAACTCCATAGACTTTGATCATAGCCCTGAGTGACGGTGGTTGTGGCGTTGTCTGGAGCGTCGTCGTCGTTGGGTTCTACGGGCTGCCAGTCACTCCAATTTCCATCGGGGTCTCGGAAATGGATTTCAAGAGTAGCTGCTGTTCCTTGAGGCAGTGCTTGTTGCCAGTCGAGTCCAATCAATTGAAAGGGGCTCTTTGCTTCATAAACCTCAGAGAGAAACATCCGTGTGGATTTGTAGCTGGGACCTACTTGCACGATGGAGGCGGAAGGCTGAGCTTCTAAAGTAACGAAATCGTCTGTACGGACGTGCGTGGCAGTGGTGGGAGTGCTGAGAAAGGCTGGGATGAAGAGGAGTGGCACAGCGAGTGCCCAGAGTTTGCGTAGAGATGCCATGAATGCCATACGTGATTAATCTTGTTATTATACCCTATATTAGGCCTTTTCGGAAGACCTTGAAGCGTGGTAGTATCTTCCTACTTTATCTTTTTTAAAACAAGCCATGACCCAACATGTTTCAGATGCCGATTTCAAAAAGATTGTTCTGGAGTCTAAAATCCCTGTTTTCGTTGATTTTTTTGCAGAATGGTGTGGCCCCTGCAAAATGATGGCCCCCTTTGTGGATGAGTTTGCTGAATCTTATGAAGGTAAAGTTTTGATTGTTAAAGTAGACGTGGATCAAGCCATGGATACTGCTCAAGAATATGGGATTATGAGCATCCCTACCTTCATATCTTTTAAGGACGGTAAAGTAGTAGACAGTGCGACCGGTGGCATGCCTAAAGAGGCCCTTCAAGAAAAGTTAGATGCTCTCCTCAATTAGCACTTGAAGATGGCGGCTTAAAAAAGAGTATTTTCTTTTTTGATTTCAACTAGAGGTTGCTGAGCAGCCTCTTTTTGCGCTCGCATGTCGCAGTCCTCGTTTTGAGGATGTCCGTTGTGGCCACGAACCCAGTTCCAGGTGATTTTTTTGTGTAGTACTAGTGGCAGAAGTTCTTCCCAAAGATCTGTGTTTTTCTTGCGCTTCCAATTGAGCTTCATCGTGTTGATCAAGAGCGAGGAATCACTATAAAGAGCGATTTCGGCGTCTGGCCACTTCATTTCTATCGCTTTAAGAGCCTCGATGGCGGCTCGCATTTCCATCCGATTGTTGGTGGTACCGGGTTCGCCTCCCTGCCCACGCAGCTTTTTACCTTCAACTTCTATGAGATAAGCCCAACCTCCTGGGCCAGGATTACCGAGGCAACTTCCATCGGTATAGACTTGAACAATCATGGACTCAATTTAGAAGAAAGTGCGTGCGGATGAGCGAGAATTGACACTACGCAAGGTTTAGACTAGCATGGCTCTTTATCAATAAAAACCATTTTTATGCTAGAATGTTTGGAAGTTCCATCTGCCGGAGAAGCTCCAAAGTGGCAACTCGGGGTAGTTGTACCAGGGGAGACAAAAAACATATCGAAAGAGGTGGAAGCTGTGTTCAGTTCCACAGACGACGATGATGACTGGGGGGATGAGGATAAGGATGAGGATAATGATGATGATGATCGTAATGGTTATGATGATGAGGATGATGAGGAGGAGTGGCGGAATGGGGATAGGGGATAGATGGCTATAATGAGTCTTAGTACAACGATTCACTTGTAAATCGCATAAACTTTGATAAGATTCCCTGTGCTGCTAACGCGGGTGTCGTATAGTGGCTATTACCACAGCCTTCCAAGCTGTTGAGAGGGGTTCGATTCCCCTCACCCGCTCCAAATGAGACTAAGCTCTGCTCGGTCTTCTTTTTTTAGCTTATCTAAGCCACTTTCTAGAGTTTCGATGACATATAGCGTTGGCTGGCGCTATCGACCAGCGTACGAAACTTGCCTGTTTGCTTAAACCTGGAAATTATATTATAATATAAAGACCTAACAGGCAGTAATGGATTTTGAAAACGGATTGCAATACCTTCTTCAAAGGAGAACTCAACTAGATCGCCAAAAGGGAGTTGCTGAAGCTGTGGCGCAAAAGGGGACCATGCATCCTCAGTACTCACAAGCGCTTGTACGTATACAGCAACTTCAATATCAAGAAAGGATAGTAAGCGACGTATTTCAATCTGTAAGGAGTAACCGTAAAGATGACCTTGAACCCATTTTGGAAGATTTGAGATCACAGGTTCAAGTTCCAGCCCTAAATCGGAATCAGTTGGTTTTTCAACAAGAATGTACCGTTATACGAGCTGCAGTACTTTCCATTTTGGAACAAGCAGAACTCCCTCAAGCTCCTCTCGTTGATGTTCCTGTTCAAAGAGTTGATGAAGCTCCGAAAACTCTTGAAGTAGAACATGTTCAACAAGTAATTCTGCCACCCGATCCTCAAGGAGGTCCCATTAAAGGCTTTGGAGATCAGGAATGGTTTGAGCGATTGGGTGCACCTCGTTGTGAGCTTCTACGTGGTTTACTAAAAGATGAACTAAAAGTGCCTTTCCGTGAAATTGTAGGTGAGGTCCCTCCAGATTCCATGAGAGACAGCCCTTACCATGCTTTTCTGATACCCCGCTTAAAAAGGATTATTTTTGTTAACGACGACTATGGAGAGGCCACCTATGTGGTTTTTCAATGTGACGAAGGTGATAGGGATTTTAAAAAGTATAGCAGAATGACGAAATGGGAGCTCAGAAAACGCCCTACCAGTGAAATCTATCGAGTTTGTTACCCAGGGGATCCACAAAAATGGTTAGATATTCTTACGGATGTTCTTTTGAAAAACGAGTTACGCAAGTCTGTTGGTACTGAGCCTGTGACCCTCAAAAGGATTCAAGATATATTGCTTGAACAGGGAGTAGCACGCATTGGTCACCATACTTTTATAAGATATCTAGATATTATCGCCAGTTTAACTCCTGAATACAGTGCTGGTGACTACAAACATGATAGTGGAGCAACGAGTAGAACAGGGAATGCAATTTTCTTATATGACCCTAAATTTGCAGAAGTCGCGATCGATATTCTGGTTGTTTTAACTAAACCTAACGACCAATGGAAAACTACTGGTGGAGTAAAAGATCATATTACCGCTAGGCTAACTGAATTGGGGTATGAAGGAGGGGTCGATTACGAGACAGTAGAAACAGCTCTTGAGGGCTTTTTAGAAGGCTCCGAGGCACAACAAAAGGGCTTTGAAACTAGACGGTTTTTAGGGATGGGCAGTGTCAAAGCTGAGGAACAAGCTGACAATCCTTTTAATCTTAGGACTCATTACTCCCCTGCACTCGTAGAAGTGGTGACGGATAAATTTATAAAGGAAACTCCTCCTCCTGGATGGAGGACTATTACTTGGATTATAGGCGAAATTCGAAGACGCGGAGGCGTTACTCGAAGAGATTCTCTTATTGAAGAAATGGCTTTACGTCTTAACTCTGAGAGAACTGAAGAATTTCAAATAGGATACTTTAGGGAAAGTGGACCTCACACAAGGCATGAACATAATCATAAAATTCATTTAAATCCTGCATTAACTGAAGAGGTGTTGAGGCAACTGTTAAGCGCCTAATTTTAGACGTTATAAAAGTTTCGAATAGCCTTCAGTCTGGAGCTCCAGAATTAAAGAGCACCTCCTCGCGAGGTGATTTTTAATTCTCTTGAACAGGAGGGGAAGAGACCCCGTAGGGTTCTATACTCACTAGGAGCGAGCGCCGTGGAATCTGTGCGCACGCATACTTTTTGAATGGTAAATGGCTTATTTAAGCCAAAGTTAAGGCCTAAATCTATGCCCGGGCACAGATTGTCCTGACCGAGCGACGATGTGAGAGTGAGCGAAGGGATATTCCCCTCACCCGCTCCAAAGAAAACTAAGAAGCCCCAAGGAAATTCTTGGAGCTTCTTACTATTTAAAAGTTCAATAATGTGTCTTTAGATCTCATCGGCTCCAATATCTACGGCTGAACTGCCTTCTCCCACGCGAGAAACTGTTGTCCTTCTGTCTCCATCGATATCGGTAGATACGGATAATATAGCGTTCCCTGCATTCATTGCGGGAGAAGCGTTAGAGATGTGTAGATCATTTGTGCTGGCGCTTACAAACATGGGGTTGCCTTCGGTAGAATGTTCCTCCCATCCCTCTTCTTGAAGCGCGCTGAGATTTGAATAAATTTCATAACCTGCATAGCCTGTGTGGGATCCATCTGAAGATAATTCTTCTGTTGTTTCTATGTAGGCCAAATCACCATCTGTAGAATAGAAGAGGTTGTAGTCTGAATTCAGTTTGACTTGAATCACGTTGGGTTCAGAAGTCGAGCTCACGTATTCAAAGTGGAGCGCATACTGTCCGGCATTAGAATAGAAAATATTGTTTTTAACAGTGGCCTCACCATCTAAATAGACTGCGTATTTATTATTGTAGAAACTATTGTGATAAAGCTTCACATCACTATCCGTAGAACTCACACCTGTTGAGCTTTGACCAATAATGAAGTTATTTTGAATGGTGGCCCGGGCTACTGTATTTAAGGAGACACCTACTGAGCTTCCCGTGGTAATTTTGTTTTTTTCTACAGTTAGTGTCCCTGTATCCAAAATGCTGAATGCAGTGCCACTCTCATTGCTGAAGGTGTTTGAACTGAACTCAACAGTGGAAAGATCTGATAATCGGATAGGATCCATAAAAGTTATATTCTGAACCTTTACAGATGTTAAATTACCGCCAGAATAGCTCAGCACATTTGTACTGCTGCTCGCTGAGCCTAGCGTCGCTCCCGTGGCTGCGGCCTTGAGAGTCAGTGTCGTGGCCAATGCGTCATCCAGACTGAGAGTCCCCGTTAGAGTACCTGCCATACAAACACCTTGTACTGAACTGTCTGTCTCTAAACGTTTTTGGACTGCACTTAAATTCTTATACGGCTTCTCTGCTGTACCATCAGTCATTATCCCGCTTGAAGAACTTACATAAATCGTGTTTGCGGGCATGTCAGTACAGGATACTTTCCCAGAAAGTGTAGAGGTGAAGCGTCCTTGCAATAAACCTTGGTTTTGCAGAGCTGCAAATACTACAAATACCACAGCGAGCACACCACAGGTGATGAGAAGTTTTTTATTAGACATAGTGGAGAGTAAATTACGCTCGAAGCTTATAGCGAATCCCCGCTCATGTCTATCAAAGAACCCTATTCGTTATTTGTGCCCTTTATGGCTCTAACGATTCAATAAATATTGGTAGATGGCCACCGCCACTTCTCCTCTTGTAAGGTCCTGGCTGGGATACAGCTGCGTTGTCCTTTCTGGGAAAAGATCATAGGCTTCAGCCGTACCTGCGTATCTAGCGTACCAGTCAGTGGAAAGGACATCTGAGTAGGAATAGGGCTGATTTTCTTCCAACCCAAATGTGAGTGTAAGCATCTTGAGGAACTCTGCAGTATTCACCGTATCCGCTGGACCAAAGGTTTTGTCAGGGTAACCACTGATGATTCCTAGATCTGCAGCTTTAACTACAAATTTTACATACCATTGCCCATCCAGAACGTCTGGGAAGCGTCCATTGTTGCTTAGGTCCTCAATCGTTCCGTAACGAGCATAAAGTAGAAATTTAGCGGCCTCTGCTCGATTTACTTCTTTGGAGCCTTTAAATTCACCGTCTGGATAACCACCAATCACTGCTCTGCGGTAGAGCTCTGCAGCAGCAACTCCTTCTAAACCTGAAAGGTCCGTATCAGGAAATGGATTTTGATTGTAAGTGGTGATGACTTCCTCTTCATAGCCAGCGGGAGGCACTTCTGTTCCACTGTAGTTTTGACCGATCTTAAACTCTGCCCAATAGTCGGTAGGCTCGGTCACTGTGACCTTTACCGTTCCTACCAAGGTCCCATCGAAGAAAAGAACATACTCGTTCATTCCAATCATTTCTGCTTCTCCACTTTCTACTTCATAAGAATATTCTGTGAAGCGGCAGTTTGCGCTTCGTGCTCCATTAAGACCCACTAACTTAATACTGTAACGACCGTCTTGATCTACTACGGAGCTCATGCAACTGGACGAGTCTTCGTCTTCATCGTCTTCATCGTCTTCATCGTCTCCATCGTCTTCATCTTCTACTTCTACGGTTACTGGGTAGTCGTAGCTAAAGCTTTGCACAGTGGTTTCTGTTGATTCTTTGTATTCCATTGAGAACTCAAATTGATCTCCTGCTGAGGCTTTGATTTGTATAGTGGTGCTCGTGGCCTCGGTCACGGTAGCGGAACCTACTTCGTTGTTCAGTTCGTAGCTCACGATGGTGCAAGATGCGTCTTCATCGTCAAAGTCTTTAGCTCGCACTTCAAAATCCAATTCGAATTCATTGGGTTGTTCTCCAGTCACTACACAACGAGAGGTGGTCGAATTGGCTAAAGCAAGGGTTGGTATTAGGGATAAGCCTAAAATCACTAAAGAAGATATGGAAAGTCTTTTTTTCATCATTATGTGATAAAACATTAAAATTTAGATTTAACCTTACACAGATTCACTTTTTTTTGCAAGCCAGGCCATGCCTTGCTAGGCTGCTCCTATGAGAAATGTTCCTTTTCTAAAATCCAAGTTTCAAGTAGAAGTACAAGACGAGGCGGATGAATCCGTGTTGGCGGAAATTTTCTCGCTCAGGGAATATGCCCCCATTGAGCCTAGTTTAAAAACTGCCCGCCGTGGAATTTTGGATGTGGGTGGGCATAAGGGTTACTTCGTTTTGTATTTACGAGCACTCAACCCGACCGTGCCCATTTGGACCTATGAGCCGGAACAAAAAAACTTTGCCCTACTGAAGGAGCATGTGCGGCTCAATCATCTAGAAGGTGTACAAGTGAAAAATGTGGCCGTGGCCGCAGAAGAAGGTACTCTTCTTTTAAACGTGAGCGAGGATTCGCACAACCACTCTTTGGTGGTACAACCGGGCACCACACAGCAACAAAAAGTAAATGCCACTACTTTAGAAAAAATCCTGAATAAAATGCAAGGATGTGATTTAATCAAAATGGACTGTGAAGGGGCCGAATTTCAAATTCTTGAAAACGCTGAATCAACCGTGTTTGAGGTACCGGAATTCTTTTTGGAATATCATGAGTACGGGCCCACGATGAAAGCAGCAAATTTGAAAGTTCTTTTTGAGCGTCAGGGTTTTAGCGTGAAGCTCACCCCATCCAAATTTGATAAGCGCATGGGCTTTTTGTGGGCCCGTAAAAAATAAACTGGGGACACAGGTTAAAACTTTTTTAAACAAAAAAAGTTCCATTCGCAAAAAACTTCGTTTATGATGCCCACATGGATTGGTTGTCGCTTATCATTACCGTTGCTGGACTTTGTCTCTTTGAGACGATCAGCAGTATCGATAACGCTATTATTAATGCGGAAGTACTCCACGGCATGCAGCCCAAAGCACGCCGTTGGTTTTTGATTTGGGGGATCCTGATTGCGGTCTTCTTGGTACGTGGACTTTTGCCTTGGGTCATTGTGTGGGCTACGGTACCTTCACTAGGTTTCATCGGCTCGTTTACAGCTACCTTCAGCAGTGATCCTGCCGTGCTCGCAGCTGTAGAACAAGCAGCACCTATTCTGCTCGCGGGTGGAGGAACTTTCTTAGTTTTTCTCTTTTTCCATTGGCTCTTTTTGGAACCCAAAAACTATGGTCTCCCAGGTGAAAAATTCTTTGTCCGTCAGGGAGTTTGGTTCTATGCAGTGGTTTCTATTTTGCTTTCTGCTCTCGTTTGGTACGCCCTCAAAGTCAACCCCGTGATGGCTTTTGGAGCCGTAGTGGGTTCTACCGCTTTCTTCATCACGCACGGCTTTAAAGAGAATGCTGAGAAACAGGAACAAGCGATGATGAAGGGAAATTCTGGGCTTTCAGACATCAGTAAGATTTTGTACTTGGAAGTGATCGACGCTACCTTCTCCATTGATGGAGTTTTGGGTGCTTTTGCCTTTACCCTTTCTGTTCCTCTTATTCTGATTGGAAACGGATTGGGCGCTGTTGTAGTGCGTCAGATCACCATTGGAAATGTGGACCGTATAAAAAAATATATGTTCTTGAAGAATGGCGCCATGTACTCCATTTTGTTCTTAGGAGGCATCATGATTTTGGATGCTTTTGGTTTCCACATTCCTCACTGGCTGTCCCCGCTCATCACCTTTGCGGTGGTGGGCTATTTCTTCTTCCGTTCTCACCTCATTTTGAAGGCTGAAAACGCAAAAAAATAACGCCCTAATGTTTCATAGTCGGTTCAGCATCAGATAAGAGTTTAGAGTTGATTACGTACCATCACTGGTGAACGTCTCTTGCTAGAAGGAGGAAATGCCGAAGCATATTCTTTCTTTTCGCGATCTGTCTAAGCCTTTTTCCTTCTTCTCTCAGTCCCTGAAGAAAGACGAGGTCCTAGTGGCCCACACTGCTTTGGGAAGACGTGTAAACCAGGCTTACTAAGGCTATGAAACTTGGGGCGTATTGGGCAGTAAAGAAGGCGTGGGAACGACGAGCCTTGCGGCTAGTGTTTCCAGGATCTTTACGACCCGGTTGACACCAAGTTTCTAGCGGGATCAGGCATATTTTCAATGAACTTCATATTATTGTATCATGTTTTTATACTTTACGCAAGTACCTTTAAACGTTTTGACTAATAGATCATTTTGAGGGATAAGATCCACATGCTGATTACTCGACAACTGGGTTACGAAGGTCCTACGGGCACTCTGTTTGAGAATGTAGACCTTTCTTTGGATAGTAGTGCTAAAAAGCGCGTGGCAATCGTGGGGAAGAACGGTTGTGGAAAATCTACTTTGATTAAACTTTTAAAAAGTGAACTAGAACCTACGAGTGGCAGTGTGAGCTGCTCTCACGAAGTGATTGCCCATCTGCCCCAGGACATAGTTTTTCCGGATGATTTACAGACGGTGGGGGCTTATCTCACCAGTAAGCTCGAAGAAGAATGGATGAGTTATAAAATCGATATGGTGTATGAAGAGCTGGGACTCCCTCCTGAAATCGCAGAGACACCACTGGAGAAGTTGAGTGGAGGACAACGAGTACGCATTGGCCTCGCGGAGCTACTCTTACAGGATCCAACGATTCTGCTCTTGGATGAACCCACTAACCATTTGGATAAAGAAAGCATCGAGTGGCTGAAAGGTTTTGTCCGAAGCTTCAACGGGACGGTGGCTTTTGTCTCCCACGATCGAAATTTTATTAATGCAGTGGCGGACCAGATTTGGGAAATCACTTCGCGCCATACGATTGAGATTTATAGCTGCAAGTACGATGAATTTTTAGTGGAGCGCTACAAACGATATGAAAAGATGCTGGCGGCGCATGAGTTCAGCCAGAGAGAAGTGACTGAACTGGAAGAGTGGCTCGCTGAAAATGCGAACCATCCTAAATACAAGTTTACGGCGACCGTAGCACAGAAAAAAAAGGCCTTAGAGCGCATGGAGAAGAAAGCGCCACCCGAGCCGGTGCCCGACCCTCGCGTAAGGATGCGTGATTTGGCCCCAGCACAGGCAGGAACCGTTCTCAACCTTAAAATTGAGCGGAAAAAATTTGGTGAAAAAGTACTTTTGGAAGGTGTAGAACTTAAAATCGCGAGTGGCGAAAGAGTGCTATTGCAAGGTCCCAATGGAAGTGGAAAAACCACTTTACTCCAAATTCTAGCGGGCGAAGATAAGGATTTTTTAGGGACCCGCCAAGCTCGTGAAGGAGTAAAAGTTGGCTACCTCAAACAATTTTCTCAGCTCAATCCCGATGCTACCGTGCTGGAGGAATTTGGCCGCTGGACTGTGTTTGATCACACCCACACACGCAACATTTTGGCTGGATATCTCTTCCCCACCGAACTCATTGATGAAAAAATAAAGAAGCTCAGCTACGGGCAGCAACGCCGCCTGGAGTTCGCCATTTTGCTCACCAATAAACCTGATCTGCTTTTACTGGATGAACCCACCAATCATCTCGACATTTTTTTGCGTGAAGATTTGGAACGCTTTTTATTGGACCAAGATGTGGCGATGGTGATTATTTCCCACGATGCCTACTTTGTGAGTAAAATAGGAATCACACGCACTCTCACGCTACAATGACCGACCTGCCGACTGGCCCTAATCCCTTTGAGACTTTGTCTCATGAACTGATGCACTCCACGCCTTATAAGCGCTTTTATCGTGATTGGGTGCGAGTGAATGGTATTGAGAAAGATTACAGTTACACCGATGTGGCAAGCGGGATTGCTATGGTGGCTATTAATGAGAAAAATGAAGTGGCACTGGTGGGGCAGTGGCGTTATCCCGTCAAAATGTTTACCTGGGAACTTCCTGCCGGCACGCGCGAGGACCATGAAGATCCTCTGACGACGGGCAAGCGCGAGCTTATGGAAGAAGCTGGAGCCAGTGCGGAAGAATGGACACCTCTGGGAAGTTATTTGATTGAATGTTCCAAAAGCACTCAAGAAAGCTACGTCTTCCTTTGCCAAAAGCTCACTGTTGGAGAAAATCGTCCGGATGTGGATGAAAATCTACTCCTAAAGTGGGTGCCCTTTGAAGAAGCTTTACAATTCGTAGAAGAAGGGAAAATTCATGATGCCCTCAGTGTGATCGGCCTGCTTAGAGCTGAACGCTTTCTCCGAATGAAGGCACCAAAACCTCTTTGATTCCTCCCTGCTGCATGGCTTTTTGGAGGTCTAAAGCGGCTTGTTCTTCACCGTGCACTAAAATCACTTTTTGCTGAACATTGGCTTGGTGTACATAGTCCAAAAGTTCATTGCGATCCGCATGAGCGGAGTATGCATTCATGATTTTGATTTCGAAGCGGACTTGATAGGGCTTACCAAAGACATTCACTGGGTCCATCTTGTCTACGAGCTTGCGACCCAAGGTGTTTTGGGCTTGAAAACCCACAATCACCAAGGTGTTACGATGGTCTTCGATAGAATTTTTGATGTGGTGTAAAATGCGGCCGTGTTCACACATTCCAGAAGAAGAAATGATCACACAAGGTCCATTATGATTGTTGAGTGCCTTGGATTCTTCAACGTCCGAAATGTATTTGAGTTGAGGGAAACGGAAGGGATCTTCGTGCCCTTCTAAAAAGGCTTTGTTGGTTTCATCGTCCAACTCGGCCAAGTTTTGACGGAAAACATTGGTGAGATTTACAGAAAGAGGAGAATCCACATAAATAGGGAGCTCTGGAATCTTTTTTTCATCGATCAACTTATGAAGTTCGTAAATGATTTCTTGAGTGCGACCGAGTGAAAAGGCTGGAACGAGAATTTTACCTCCACGGGCTGCGGTGGTTTTAACCACTTCTGCGAGCTTAGCTTCTGCTTGCAAAAGAGAGTCGTGGAAACGATTTCCATAGGTGGACTCAATCATGAGATAATCCACATCTTTGATCTGATAGGGATCTTTGATGAGAGGCATGTATTTTCGTCCCAAATCTCCGGTAAAGGCAAAGCGTTTGGTTTTACCATCGTCCTGATCCTTCACGATGATTTCAATGATGGCTGAACCTAAAATATGACCGGCTTCGTGGAGTTTGACTACAATGTCGTCCGTTCCGAAAATCTTGAACTCTTCTTCATAATTGATGCCTTTTATGAGAGGTAGTACTTTCTTTACGTCTTCGGTGGTGTAAATAGGTTCCACTAAATCTTCACCGGCGAGCTTCTTTTTTTCGTTGATGTACTCCACTTCCCTCTCCTGGATGAAGCCGCTGTCCATCAGCATAAAATCGAGAAGGTCTGTGGTGGGATGCGTGCAATAAATAGGCCCGTTAAAACCTTGCTTCACCAAATTGGGCAGATTTCCTGAATGGTCGATGTGAGCGTGAGAAATAATCACGGCATCCACCGTTTTAACATCAAAGCCGAAATCGCGATTTTTATCTCGTTCTTCGGAACGCTTACCTTGAAACATTCCACAGTCTAGGAGAATCTTTTTTCCGTTCACTTCCAGAAGGTGTCTGGAACCGGTTACTTCGCGATCTGCTCCATAAAAGTGAAGTTTCATTTGAATTGGCGTGAAATATTCATTAAATTATATCACTTAACAGGTTTTTTAACAATAAGCTCATGTCTCGCTTGGATGATTTTTTCCGGGTACGAGGCCCAGAGGACCGCAGAAGAGTTCCTTCAGGAGGCCCTTCGCCTTTGATGGAGGCCCCTAGTTGGCTGTGGTTGCGAGCTCATCCCCTTATTGCCTATACGGCCGACGATATCCCTGGAGATCCAGCCCATTATTTGGAATACGAGGCCAGGCTGAAGGATCCTTCTCGGCCTCAATATGATCTGATTACTAAACTTGGACCCAATATAGACTCTGCCAAGCAAGTCATCCATGACATGGTGGTTTTTCTATTGAATAACCCTACCGTTACTCGAGCTAATGCAGATCGTTTGTATAGAGCTACTGTTTTCAGAGCCCGTTCAGGTTTAAGTTGGAAAGGATTTGACCCCGATGGGCCTGTGAGTGTAGAAGTCATCCGTTACAGTTATTAAAGCTGCTCTTGATTTTATGAATTTAATCTACAAACCTTTTAAAGACAGTGATCCCGCAGAAATGTATCCAGATATGGCTGGAGGCGTTGATGCTTTGTTAAACCGCAAGTTTTTACAGCCTGGTGGACGAAGTTTTAAGGTGGGCCCCGACGAGAAGGCCGCTGTGATGATGTGTACTCCCAGAACTAAAGAAGCTCCCTTTAACCGAGTGATGGCCTATGGAGAAGCTTTGCGTAGAGCCGCTCGAGAGGCAGGGCTCACAGAAGGCGGTCCGAATGATTCTTACAGAATTTATAGGGGAGACTCCACCACCCTAAAGAATTTAGCACTTCAAGCGGCTGCAGCAACGGATACTCAATTGCACCCTGCTTTTGTGAACCGAGTCACCGGGATGGCCGTCAATGAATTGACTCATCAGGTCTCCGTTTATTTTACTACTGAGGCTTAGGCTCAGCCCCGTTGACGAGTTCCACGGGTACCTCGGTTACCGTAAGTGTTGAGGGGGCCTCTTCTTGAGGAGTAATGAGGAGCCCCAAAACGAGGCCATGCTTCACTTCCTGTGAAAAATATTGGTCAAAAACGAAATTGCCGAGGGAGTAATAAATGGGCGTTCCATTGTAGGTTTCATGATTTTGAACCACGTGTGGGTGGCTACCCCAAATGAAGTCAGCTCCCGCATCCACAAAAAGGTGCGCTTTTTCCACTACACTTTCTCGAGCCGTAGTTTCATATTCAAAACCCCAATGCACCGCCACTATGAGAATGTCCACTTGTGAATCGAGCTCCTTGATTCTGTCTACTGCGGCAGGGACATCTAGATGGGTAACCGCATCATTGAGGCCCAGAAAACCGATGCTGGTGTCTCCAAAATCATAAGTCATAAAACTCAGGTCTCCACTCGGAGTGCTGGGATCTCCAAAACTGTCGAGGCCCGCTGCAGCTAGATGATCGTGCGTTTCTTGCAGCCCATTTTTTCCCATATCAAACATGTGATTGTTGGCCAGGGTAAAAGTCGTGAAACCTGCGTTCTTGAGAAGTTCTGTTACTCCAGGTTCAAAATTGAAGATCATGGCGACGCCATTGTTCACATAACTGGAATCGGTGATGGGGCCTTCCAAATTTCCAGCCACAATATCAATTCCGCTGACCCCTAGCCCCTGCTCCACTTTCGCGATGATGTCAGGCATGTAAGAGAAGGGGAACGGTGGAGGATTTTGCTGACGCAAAGTTTTTACGTAACGATCCAGCATGATGTCTCCCGTCATCAAAATGCTGATGGGCTCTGGCTTTACTTCTTTGTCGTTCCACATTTCTGTAATTAAACTCCCCGAATTGGGACTGGGAATATTTTGCGCAGCAAAGATGGAAAACATTACACTGAGAAACAGGAACAGCGGCCAGACAGGTTTCATTTGTGATAGGGTTTTCCGGCCAGAATCATGGCCGCGCGGTAGAGTTGCTCCTTTAAAAATACGCGAACCATCTCGTGCGTGAAAGTCATTTTGGACAAAGCGAGAGTGAGTTGGGCACGGTCTCGCAGGGTTTGCGGGAGTCCGGCAAAATCGCCGATGATGAATTGTATGGGAGTGCCTCGGTCTTTGAGCGTGCCAATTTGTGCAGCAAATTCTTCACTGGTGAAGTGCTTGCCCCGCTCGTCGAGAGCGACTACGAACGCATCTGAATCAAGCGCTTTTTCAAGATCCTTCACGGTGCGTGTTTCCAACTTGAAGTAAGGGTGCAGGCGTTTCTCAAATTCCTGTTCGAGGGCGCGCAGGTTTGCGTCTTTGGTTTCACCAACCTGGAGGATTTGGAGTTTGAGCAAGGTTTTTTTGACAAAAATTAAAATATATTTATACTTCCAACTTGGCTTTCATATTAATTCAGTTTTATGGGAAAACCAAATCGTGCTGAAAGTGAAGACTCTTCACTTCCTGTATTGAAAGAGTTGGCGGGTAAATTGCCCCCTCGTGATCGTGCTCGTCTCATTCCTCGTATCTCTGCTGCCTCAAAAGCTGACCGAACTGCAGTGGTCGATGCTTTTTTAGGAGGTGAGAAAGGTTTTTCCAACGGTCTTATTTCTGCGGACCAGTACGCGGTCATGCGCCCTTTTGCCATGGAGGTGATTGAACGAGTTACAGATTCTACAAAGAGACCCGCTCCAAGGGCATTTCAAGTTGCAACGGACTTTCACTACGATCCTATTCTACTTCACAGCCGTTTGTCTGCTCTTCCCTTCCCACAAGGAGCTGCTTTTGCCAGCTTCTTAAGAGATCCTAGAGAAACTGCTGATTTAGATGTAGAAGGACAACTGAGAGCTTTAGCCACTCATGGTCAAGGTATTGATCCTCGAGTGATGGGACAACTGGGTAAAGGGCGAGCTAGGAGTATGATTCTGGGATGCTTAGGAGACCATTTTACGAATAGAGCTGAGTGAAGAGCTGTGCTAGAATCGCCCCACTATGAAACCCAAAAAAGGCGAGGAACTGGAGCTTAAAATAGACAGTTTGGTGTATGGCGGCAGTGGGCTTGCCAGTTTTGGTGGATATAAAATTTTTGTAGAAGACACTGCGCCAGGCGACATGGTACGAGCCAAAATGAGGCGAGTGAAATCCAGTTATGGAGAGGCCGAGGCTTTGGAAGTTTTGGTGCCTTCTCCTCTTCGCGTAGAACCCCGTTGTCCTCATTTTTCGGTGTGCGGGGGGTGCAAGTGGCAATTCCTTCCCTATGAAGAGCAGCTCAAAGTGAAGGAGCAGCAAGTGCGCGACAGTGTGGAGCGACTGGGAGGACTCTCTGGCGACTTGGTTCAGTCGATTATGGGCAACGAAAGTCCTTGGTATTACCGCAATAAAATGGAGCTTTCTTTTGGGCCGGGGCCCGATGGAAAAGCGATGCTGGGCTTTTATCCACCGGGTTACCATTTTGAAGTTTTTGATTTAGAAACCTGTTTTCTGCAGTCGGAACTCATGGTGGAAATCGTAAAAAAAGTGCGTGACTTTGCACATCGTTATGAAATTCCTTTTTATCATTCGGGTTCGCATGAAGGCGTGCTCAAAACGCTCACCATTCGCGAAGGAAAAAACACCGGCGAAGTGATGGTGATTTTGACTACTTCTACAAGTCTCTTCGATTACGTCGAGGAGTTCAAAGCCCTGTTTGAGGATGATGCTCGTATCACTTCAGTATACTGGAACAGCGTGTACCAAGTGGAAGGGCAGCCCACGTGGACGGAGGAAAATTTATTGCTCGGTAAAGAAAGTCTCACGGAGGCCTTGGTGCTGGAGGATGGTCGTCGCTTGGAGTTTGATATTTTGCCTCAAGCTTTTTTCCAAACCAACACCCTGCAAGCCCAACGTCTTTATTCTCTGGTGATGGAAGCAGCGGGTCTGAGCGGAAAAGAAACCGTATTTGATTTGTACTGTGGCACAGGGACCATTGGTCTTTTCTGTGCACACAAAGCCAAGGAGGTGGTGGGGATTGAAATCAATGAAGCGGCAGTGGAAAGTGCTCGTAGCAATGCTCGTAAAAATAAGATCCAAAACGTGAGTTTTAATTTGGGCAGTGTGGAGGCACGTCTGGGAGGAGTGAGTCAAAGGCCCGACATTGTGATTGTGGATCCGCCACGTGCGGGACTGGGAGAAAAAGTGGTGGAAAGCACCGCAGCGTTTAAGGCGTCAAAAATTGTCTATGTGTCTTGCAATCCCACAACGATGGCTCGGGACTTGAAACAGTTTGCAGAGCTCGGTTATAAGACCGAAAGTGTCCAACCCGTAGACATGTTTCCACAGACTCACCACGTGGAGTGTGTGGCTTTATTGAGGCTTATTTAAAAATTCATATTTTCCTCTTTTGAATGAACTGTGTTAAGATGCTGAGGCAGAAGCTGCAGCATAGGTCACATTACTTCAGAGAGACCTGATTTGGCTGCGAAGATCCGTACACGAGTCGCACAAGTTTTTGGCATAGACGTGCACAACAGTGTAGCTCGCTTGGCTCTAAATCCTTGGAAGAATCATTTCGTTTTCATTTGAAGCCATTTGAGAGCTTCTTCTCGTGTGGAGAGCTCATGTGTGAGCTGTTTTTCTAATAATTCTTGTAGAACTTCTTTGATTCGTGGTCCTGGCTTGAGCTTGAGTTTTTCCATCACATCTTCTCCTGTCAGCAAGAGTTTAGGCAAAGCTGGAAAACGCCGTAAACAGTCCTCATAGGCAGCCTTCACTTGGTTGTAGAGGTGGAGACTGGAGGGAGTAGTTCCCATGGCGTCGGCATAAAAGAGTTGCATGAGCGTAGGAAAGCGCGGATCTAAAAACCATTGCCTTTGTTTACCGATTTCCATTTCTAGCAAATCTTTCATCATAAAATGGTGACGCACTGCCCAAGTGATTTCATCAATGTCCTTGCGAGAGAAATGAAGGCGGCTCAGAATTTTTTTACCCAATTCTGCCGAGACTTCGTTGTGGTGATCAAAGCGAATTCGCTCTGCAATTTTAAAAGTTTCCGGTTTCCCGATATCGTGCAAAATCACAGCCCAATGCTCATTGAGAGTAGCGTCAGAAGGCAGAGCGCTTAGTGCTTGCATGAGGTGAGTCCATACATCCCCTTCGTGATGGTATTCCGGAGGTTGTGCTACTCCTTTACACTCCTCTAGCTCGGGAAGCACGTAGGGTAAAACCCCGGTGTCTTGGAGATCTTCAAAAGCCACGGGGGCACGGCGCGCCATGATGATTTTGTTGAGCTCGTCACGCACACGTTCCCAGCTCACTTTGTCGGCCAGCGCCGCGTGTTTTTTAAGTGCAGCATAAGTGTCTGGATGGTAGCCAAAGTCGAGAGTGTTCTTAAAACGAATGGCGCGCAGAATACGCAGATGATCTTCCAAAATGCGTTCGTGCGGATCGCGAATAAAACGGATGAGTTTATTTTTGAGATCGTCTTGTCCCCCTACAAAATCCAGCACTTCGTCTTTGAGCGGATCATAAAAGAGTCCATTGATGGTGAAATCTCGACGCTGCGCATCGTCTTCCGCATGTGTAAATATAACTGCATCGGGGCGTCGACCGTCGCTGTAACCACTGTCGCTACGGAACGTGGCTACTTCAAACGTGTGTCCGTCTTCGTTCACATGGATCACTCCAAAGGACTTGCCTACTGGGTAGGTATCTGCAAATAGTTTTTCAATTTGTTCAGGAAGCGCACTAGTAGCGATATCGTAGTCTTTGGGCTCTTTACCGAGCAGCATGTCCCGCACACAACCTCCCGCAAAATAGGCCTTGTGTCCGGCCTGAGTGAGGGTTTTGACAATCGAGACGGCAGTTTTTTGCATGGTGTGCGAAGAGCACACTCATCCTAATCCCGATGGGACTCAGGGGCAATGGCGCTTATTTAAGGGAGATTTCACCTAAATCAAGGACACGATCAACCGCACCTTTAACGGCCTGAATTGGATGTCGGACAGCTTCTACTATTTCCCTCAATTTAGGGTTGAGTTCTCCTCCACAACGCCATAACAAGGTGGTATTTAAATCTCTCCAAAAAGATGGAGGTTCTTTTCCATCAACAGATGAGGGCCTAACACCAGGAGCACCGCTGACCATAGGAAGGAGGTTAGGAAATATAGTAATAACAAGGGATCATGGTATTCTTTCGGCGCTTAAGTTCAAGAATATGCGCTTGCTTGCCATTGAAACTTCTTGTGATGAAACCTCTGTAGCCGTGGTGGAAGATGGCCGAAAGGTTCTCTCCAATGTCATCGCTTCCCAGATTGCTAAACACGCTCAAACGGGAGGAGTTGTGCCTGAAGTTGCAGCGCGAGAACACCTCATGGCCATGATGCCGGTGCTCCAACAAGCGCTTGAGGAAGCAGAGGTGGACTGGGACGCTATCGATGAAATTGCTGTGACCAAAGAACCCGGCCTTGTGGGCAGTTTGGTGGTGGGTCGTATGACGGCAGCGGCACTAGCCTTTGCTTTAGACAAGCCGCTTTTGGAAGTGAACCATATCCACGGGCACATGTATGCCAACTGGCTGAGCGAAGGCGATCTGCCTGAGTTCCCTCTTTTGATTTTGACTGTTTCTGGCGGGCACAATGAGCTCGTACTCATGCGCGGGCACGGGGACTTTGAAATTTTAGGCGAAACTTTAGACGACAGCGCCGGTGAGGCCTTTGACAAGATTGCTCGTTTGCTCGGCTTGGGTTACCCCGGTGGACCAGCAATTGAAGAAAGAGCGAAGCTTGGAAATCCCGAAGCTATTCAGTTTCCAGTGGCTTTGCGAGCTGAAAAAAACTTCAGCTTTTCTGGCCTAAAAACTTCTGTTTTTTACTATTTAAAAGAAAACGAGGCTCGTCTCGGGGATGAGAACTTTGTGAATGATGTGGCTGCCTCCTTCCAAGAAGCCGTGGTACAGGCATTGGTAGAAAAACTCATCACAGCTGCGGTAGAGCTCGGCGTGAAGGAAGTCCATTTATCAGGTGGCGTTTCGGCCAACCGTTTTATGCGAGGGCGAATTGAAGAAGAACTTTCTCGTTTGAAAAATCCACCCCTTCTGCGCTATCCGCAAAAGTTGGAATACTGCACAGATAATGCCGCAATGATTGGAGCAGCTGCTTACTTTGAGCGATACCATCATTGACTATATATGCCTGAGTAGTTTAATTTGAGTGACCTTCTCTGTTTTTTTATGGGTGTAGAAATCGACTATCCTAGTGTTCCCGAGAATCCAGATGAAGGGGACACCGAGCCAGTCCCCGACCCCACTCCTCCTTGGGGAGATCGGCCTCGACGTATTCGAAGACCGCCTCCCGTGCCCGGTCGCTTGTATAGAGATACACCTAGTCGCCGTTTACCAGGTCAACCTGCTCGTGATATGTGGGTAAGGTCAGGTTGGACGTTCTAATGCACTAGAACGTCCCCTTGTTTTAATCTGAAATGGTGGTATAGTGGAAGTCAATTTCCGTTTATTCCTTTTATTCAAACTATGTCTGACATGAGCCAAGATGACGCCCTTCCCCAGGAAGGGAATTCGAAAGTGGTCAAGATGCAAACCCCCATGGGTATCCATGATATTTTGCCTAAAGACCACGAGTATTTTACGTTCATCAAGAAAGTGGCGAGACATCGTTTTAGGCAGGCAGGCTTCCGTCGTATCACTACTCCCGTTTTGGAATACACTGAAGTCTTTAAGCGTGGTGTGGGAGAAGACACCGATATCGTTTCTAAAGAAATGTACACTTTTGAAGATCGAAGTGGCCGTAGTTTGACCATGAAACCTGAAGGTACTGCGGGAGCAGTTCGTGCTTATATTCAGCATGGTATGAAGGAGCTGCCTCAGCCAGTAGAGCTTTATTATATCGAACCTCACTTCCGTTACGATCGCCCTCAAAAAGGCCGCTACCGTATGTTCTGGCAGATTGGAGCAGAAGTGATTGGGGAAAGCGATCCCGCCCTGGATGTGCAGTGTATTTTCTTGGTCTTCAAAATGCTCAAAGACCTTGGAATCGACCAACAAATTTCTCTGCAAATCAATAATATTGGTTCTAAAAAAAGCCGCGAAAAATATCGTGATGCTTTGATCAACTATTATACGGGTAAAGAGCGTAGCCTTTGTGAAGATTGCCAACGCCGACTCCACAGCAATCCTCTTCGCCTTTTGGATTGTAAAAATGAAGACTGCCAAATTTTGGCCCAGCTCGCTCCTAAGTTTGAACAATACCGTATTCCCGAAGATCAAGAATTCCACAATTTAGTGAAAGAATTTTTGGACGAACTCAAGATTGAGTACACCGAAAACCCTCAACTCGTACGTGGCCTGGATTACTACACTCAAACCGTTTTTGAATTCTGGGACAAGAGCACTGGCTCTCAAAACGCCATTGGAGGTGGAGGCCGATACGACGGGCTCGTTGAGCTCATGGGTGGACCAGAAACTCCGGCGGTGGGATTTGCCTTGGGTATTGAGCGCCTCATCAATCAAATGAAG
This sequence comes from uncultured Candidatus Peribacteria bacterium, assembly GCA_964516995.1. GTDB lineage: Bacteria > Patescibacteriota > Gracilibacteria > UBA1369 > 2-02-FULL-48-14. The sequence continues at coordinate 211,837 of CAZFAV010000002.1, forward strand.
AACGCCAATGTGATTGTTCCTTCTAAAGATGAAGTGCACATTTTTGTGGCTCAGCTCGGAGACGAAGCCAAGAAAAAATGCTTGCCGCTCATTGATCAATTGCGAGATGCCGGTGTGCGCACAGTAGGTGCCCTCGGTAAAGGAAGCATGAAGGCGCAACTTCGCCTCGCGGATAAATTTGCGGTCCCCTACTGTTTAATTATGGGGGCAACCGAGGTGCGTGAAGGAGTGGTGATTGTGCGTGACATGGCCAAGGGTCAACAACGCGCTGTCCCCATGAAGGATGTGGTGAAAGAGGTCGTTAAACTGGTCGGCAAAGACAATCTCGACACCTACAGCCCCGGAGAAATTGCGTTTTAAGGGTTCCTCCCTTTGCCATTCGGTGCTATGTTGAATGAGCTCTGGTTTCATCATCCACTCCACTCATGAAGCGACTCACTTCCTCCCTGTTTGTAGGGATTCTTCTCTTCTCACTTTTCCCCACGGCTTCAGCCGAATTTTCGGATCTTTCGGCAACAAATCCTCACTACGTAGCGGTAACTTCTTTGGTGACTCAAGAGGTTTTACAAGGCTATAGCGATGGTACATTTAAACCGGATCAAGATGTGAATCGCGCAGAAGCCCTGAAAATTATTTTGAAGGGAACGGGGGTAAATGTAGATGGCGCCAGCGCCGCTGGATTACTTTTTAGCGATGTGGCTCAAAGTGATTGGTTTTCTACTTATGTTGGCACTGCGGTCACTAAAGGAATTGTACAAGGTTACAACGACGGGAGCTTTAAGCCCGAGCGAACAGTGAACCGGGCCGAGGCCATGAAGATGCTCACTTTGGCTGCGGGTGTCTCCTTGCCTTCTGCGTCTGAGTCTTATGCCGATGTGAGTGTAGACCTCTGGTTCTCTCCTTATGCCGTTTACTCCAAAGAATGGAACATTGTGCCTCCTCAAACCGACGGCCTTTGGCACGGAGATGAAAACCTGAGTCGTGGTGAACTTTCTGAAATGGTCTATCGTTTGCAGCAAGTTAAACTCAGTGGCAGTTCTTTTGATGAATCCACCAACTGGCTACGAAGCTCGTTCGATACCGTCAATATTTCCATGAAAGTGCCTTTTGGTTGGGGCACTAAAGTCGACGGTGTGGGCGCCGCTTTCCTTTTGGACAGTAAAAATGGCCAGCTCAGTCTTCTGGATCCTTATGACAATGGTGCTACTCTACTCATGACTCGCTATTCTAACTCAGAGAAAAAGAGCGCTACCGAACTCTTTAACTCTGTGAGAGAGCGAAGTGCTTTAGAAACCGAAGAATTTGAAGTGGGTGAGCTGGAGGGTCTGTTGATTAAACACAGCGACGATGCACTTTACCGAGAATGGTATGTTTATTTGCCTAATGGCACTTTAGTGCATTTAGAAGCCATGCGAGGGAAAGGAGATTATCAAAAGTATTTGGAATGGTATTTAAACGCCATGGTGTCTAGTCTTGAATATGTCTCCACTACGACTACAGATCTTAGCGTGGAAGAGATTGTTCAAGAGCTAAATCAAGCCATACAAGTGGATGGAGTGGGACAAGAGATGATGGAGCTCGTGACGGACTGGAAACTCATTGAAACCGATGCGATAGGGGTGGGTACCGGCCCGGTGGACTATTACTATTCCCCCAGTGCCAATGTCACGGTAAAATACGAAAGAACTTATGATGTCCTTTTGGATATCCGTGACGGTCAAACGTCAGCCTTCTAACCCATCGTTATGAAACGCCTCCTTCCTATCGCCTTGTTGGCCTTCCTTCTCCTTCCTTCCTGTGGATCGGGAGCATCCGACGACACGGGCGGTGCTTTAGACAGCATGTTTGGTTCCGGATCTAGTGATGATGACTCCGGCATCACTGCTGAAGAAATGCCCTACTCAGAAGGACCTGCTGAAATCCCTAGCGATCTCGTTCCGAATGAGTAGTTTTGATGATGCTTCTCTGGACCTCCACCGTCGCCACCGAGGTAAATTGGCTGTGAGCGCAAAAGTGCCTTTGGCAGGACGTGAGGATTTGAGCGTGGCTTATACCCCTGGTGTGGCTGCAGTTTCTTTAGCTATCGCCCAGGATCCCCAGAGAATGTATGAACTGTCTCCTAAAGGGAACAGTGTGGCGATTGTGAGTGATGGAAGTGCTGTTTTAGGACTGGGGAATGTGGGCGCTGCCGCCGCCTACCCCGTGATGGAGGGCAAGGCGCTGCTCTTTAAAGCTTTTGGTGAGGTGGACGCCTACCCTATTGTAGTAAAGACTCAGGATGTGGACGCTATCGTGGAATTGGTGGTGAACATTTCTGAGGGATTCGGTGGAATCAATTTGGAAGACATTGCAGCGCCACGCTGTTTTGAAGTGGAAGAAAAATTGAAACAGCGACTTAAAATTCCCGTGTTCCACGATGATCAACACGGTACAGCGATTGTGGTTTTGGCTGGACTTATTAATGCCCTCAAGGTTGTGGGCAAAGATTTAAATTCTCGAGTAGTGATTAATGGGGCCGGTGCAGCTGGGCTTTCTGTGTCTAAACTTTTACTGGCTTATGGCTTTAAAAACCTCATTATCGTGGATTCTCGGGGAGCCGTAGTCAAAGGGCGAGAAGATATGAATAGTGTGAAAATGGCTCTAGCGGAGCAGACCAACCCCGAGCAACTTCAGGGAGATTTGCCTACCGTAATGAAGGGGGCGGATGTATTTATCGGTGTTTCTAAAGCAGGTCTCGTGACCCGTGAGATGGTGGCCAGTATGGCGACTAATGCTATAGTTTTTGCTATGGCCAATCCTGTGCCAGAAATTACAGAAGAAGAGGCCCGTGCAGGAGGAGCGGTCATCACGGCCACGGGGAGGAGCGACTGCGCTAATCAACTCAACAATGTGCTCGTTTTCCCAGGAATCTTTCGTGGAGCATTGGATAGTCGTGTGGAGCAATTTACACCCGAAATGTTCTTAAAGGCTGCGATTGCCTTGGCGGGGCTAGTCCCATCACCTTCGCGTGAAAAAATCATCCCCAGCCCGTTTGAGCCAGGAGTGGCTTCCGTCATTGCAAAAGCCATTCAAGCTTAGGACGATTTTAATCTTCGTCTTTTTCCAAGACGACGTGCCAGTTGCTTTGTCTCGGTTCGTAAAGAGGAAGAATAGTAATGCCTAACTGTTTTTTGAGTGGACCTTTTAAGGCGAATAAGGCTCGCCCAATCATTTTAAAATAAATTTCCCGACTTCGATTGCCTACTTTGGTTGTGGGTAATTTTCCTCCAGCAGGCACCAGTTCTTGACCTCCTTTTTCTTCTAAAAGTGCTTCTTTTAAACGAACCACATGGGCCCCAGGAGTGGCTAAGGATCCCATGTCCAAGGCTTGCCCCAGCCAGTGGGCAGTAGTTCCAGTAGTAGTGCGCGCAGCTTGTCCTGCTTCGATCATATCTGCGGTTTGTTCCATGGATCGAAGTGCTCCAGAAATTTTAATCGCTGTGATGTGCGGCAAGACAGGGAAATTGGGGTCTTCAATGCCATAAAGCTCTGGATGTCGGTTGAAGAGATCCACTTGATGATTGACCAGCTCTACTAAGCTGCCCATTAAAGAGACAAATTCTACTCGGGTGAAAAGAGCTTCTGGATTGTTCCCTGTCCCCTGTAAAACTCCGACTTGTTCTGCAAAATAGGGCGCTTGAGGATCGTCTGGAGAAAGTGGAACCAAATGTCCTGCTTTTTTCTCCGCGTCCAAATATTTATCTTGGATTTTTGCTCCTTCAACATATAGGTGTTTACGCTCTGTTTGTCTTTTGCCTATAGAGTCTTCGAACTTTTTTAAGAATTTTTCTCCTAACATCTTTTTGAATTTGTCTTTGAGCAGCTCTCTTTGGTAAGGCATTTTATACTTGGTGATCACATCTTGCTCATTAGGCGTCCAACCATTCTTTCCTTCTTTTTGTTTCTCCTGCAGGGTCACGTAGAGCTGATCCAGCTCCTTGCGGGCTTCATCCAGGACGGGCTCGGGAAATTTTTCTTGCGGTAAAACCGGCTCGGTAGACGTACCTTCCTCGGGATTTTTCTTCCATTCCTTTGTCAAATCCAGGACTTCTTCAACAGCAACTTCAGCTGTAGAGATCGCTGGGACAGCTAGACTTGTCAAAGCTGCAAAGGCTTGCAAAAAGCGTCGCCTGGTCAATCTTTTGACTTCGGTCCTAGGACGAGGCTTGGCAACTACATTAGCCGCTACAACTCCACTGCCTAGCAAGAAAGCGAATGCCCCGGAAAGCACGGCTCCCGCTTGGCGCAAAGCACTGAGAACAGTAGCTTTTTGTTTTTTTTCTGCCTCTAACTCTACTACTGGGTTTTCTTCTTCCTCTAGTATTTCTACCGGGTCTTCTGCTGGCTCTTGCCCTGCTGCTCGCTTGGATCGTTGGTGAATTTTAAGGTAGTTCTCTTCATTCATGATGAGAGCTCCCATCGCCAAAACTTTTTGAGCGTACATAAACACGTCGGGCCCCACTTTGGTGGAAGTCCCGTCTAAGGTGGCTCCAAAAGCATAGGCCATGAGGGCCAGCCATACGTCCACTCCGTAAGGGGGATAACCAATTCTACGTTTAATTTCTTCGTCGCTGAGAGCAGCAAAACGAGTCATGCAGCCCTTCACACGACTACCGCCCGCGTTGTAGGCCGTGATCGTTGCGATTTCTGTCAGCGTGCCTGCTGGGAATCCTGGATCTAGCTTTCTCAAGCGAGCTTCTAAGGCTTCTACACCAGGCTGCAGTTGGGCGGTGAGTCTCTTATAATTGGCACAGAAGAGTTCTGCAGAGGCGAAACGGTTGTAACAAGAACTTTCGTAATCTCCAAACTCTCCAACCCTCACTTTGGCACCGTATTCTGGGTGAGCGGCAATCCATGCTTTGGCATCTTCAAAGCCATCTTTAGTAAATTGGAAAGTTCCAATCGCACCTGCCTTGGATTTTGCATTTTTTTTATAACTGCTCTCGTTAGCACCTATTCCTAAAACGATGGAGCGGGGTATATCGTAGGCTTTAGCGATTTCTACGATTCCTTCGTAAATGGTGCGGGGTTCATTTTTAAAATAAACGGGAGTGGTCTTCCCGCTGCTGGTGCTTTCGTTGAGACGCCCTAAAATCACCTGTATGAGCGAGGGATCTTTAGCCAAATCTTCTTCACTCACTCCCGCGAGCACTGGCGTGGCTACAAAAGGGTAACCCAGTTCTTTGTAGGAAGCGGGCATTACTTTTTTCTCTTCGGGCAGAGCGATTTTCTTTCGATTTTCGTTGTGCCACTCTTGAGTGAGCTGCTTCAGCTCTTCTTCGTCTTCTTTGATTTCTTGCAATAACTTTTCTTTCTTCGTCTTATCTTTTTTTGCATCTAACTCTTCCCACTTTTTTTGTTTTTCACTCAAGTTCTTTCTTTTGCGCTTTAATTCTCCTGAAAGTTCAACTTCTAAAAGTAGATTCCCTTTACAGTCAAAATAATAATAATGACCTACTTTAGCCTTAAAAATGCCTTCAAAAAGGCCAACCCAGCGTTCTTGAATTTCTCCCGTATGGACCTCTCCTTCAAAATTTTCCTGGCTGAGCACACGGCCCACGGCGGAATAATCTAAAGTAGGTGAGTCTTTGGGAGCGTCTTTATTTTCTAGCTCTTCTCCTTCTCGGTCATCATGGGCACTGTCGTCTTCTTTTTCGTCCTTTTCTTTTTTAGCTCCTTCAAAAGGGTTGGGTAAAAGTTCCGCTCCCTCAAAAACTACATGTACACTGGCTGCGGCTGCTCCTGCAGCAGCGAGTACGTCTTTAAAGTTGACCCGATCCTGGTCCGGGTGCAACGGTGCCCCTTGGTGTTTCTCTGATTCTGGTGGGTGAGTTTCTACCATAGTTTTATCTGTTTATTATAGCATTTTTAGGTTTGAAGGTCCATGAACTTGACCCTCTTCTTTTTTTGTGAGAAAAAGAGGCCACATTTATGGCAAAACATAGTCATTTCGACAATATTAAGCGCAGTAAAGCCCTCGTGGATGCTCAACGAGGAAAAGTCTTTACCGTCCACGCTCGGCTCATTGCGATTGCGGCAAGAGCTGGAGGAGACCCTGTGATGAACGCCGCCCTCAAGTCCGCTATTGATCGAGCGAAGGCAGCCAATGTTCCCAATGCCAATATTGAGCGCGCCATTAAGAAAGGCACCGGAGAAGATAAGGAAGGAACCGTGCTTGAGGAGGGCACTTATGAAGCTTTGGGTCCTTCAGGAGTCGTATTTATGGTGGATGTAATTACCGACAATAAAAATCGTGCCCTCACCAATATTCGTACTATCCTCACTAAGAATGGTGGGAATTTGGGGAGTTCCGGTAGCGTGGCGTGGAAGTTTGATAAAAAAGCCTATTTCCTTGTGGATCCCGCAGGTCAGTCAGCTGATGAAGCTGAGCTGGCTTTGATCGATTGTGGGGCTGATGATCTAGAGGCCGATGAGGGAAAGTATGAAGTTTATGCTGCTCCAGAAAAGTTAGGAGAGATGAGAAAAGCGCTGGCTGCGGCAGGTTTTAAGGTGGAAAAAGATGAATTGGTGTGGCTCCCAAAAGACAAGCTCATGATTTCTGATTTAGACACCGCCAAAACGGTGCTTAAACTCATGGAGCTACTCGATGAAGACGAGGATGTGATGCGCGTCACTACCAATGCAGAAGTCTCAGACGAGCTTTCAGCCCAGTTGGGATAAAATGTCTTCTACCGTCATGTCTCCGGTGTTCTTTGGCGTGGTCTGAGCCGGCTTTTCTTGACCGTCCGCATCTTGAAAGAAGCGCACCGATTTATCTTCTTGCTGCTGACGTTTTCTAAAGTCTTCCAAAAGCATATCTTCTCCACCTGCAGAGGGTTTGGGAATGCTTGTTTGTGGTTTAGTGACTAAACCAGGAAAAAGTTTCCCGGAATCTTGAAGCTGCTCTGCCGGAGCCGTTTCTGAGGGGGCAGACGCCACAGGGGCAGGAGTGAGTCCCAGTTTGGGAGCCATGTAGTTCCCAATCACTTGGCGAGCCGTTTGGAGAGCTTGTTCCATGTTGGCCATATCGCGCAAACGGAACCCAGCGGCTTTTTTGTGCCCTCCACCATTCATACCCTTAGCGATTTCACTCACATCAGCGAGATTGCCAGGAGCTCGTAAGCTTCCTGAGTAGTAACCAGGTTCTTTTTCTTTGATGAGCATCACTACTTCTGCGCCCGGCGCACTGGTCATCAGTTCATCGATGAGACCTCCAGTATCGTCGGAAGCGGCACCGGTTTCGGCTAAATCGGCTGCAGTAATGGTGGAGTAAACCCATTTGAGGGCAGGATCGTACTGAATTTTAGACAGCACTTTACCCCAAAGTTTGAGTGTGGCAAGACTCTTGGTTTTGTAAATGTGTTTGATGATTTCTTGCTGACGAGCACCTCTGTCCAAAAGATCTGCTGCTACTTCAAAAGCTTCTGGACTGGTGTTGGAGTGTTGGAAGGATCCGGTATCGGTAATGATTCCTACTAAAAGCAAAGTGGCTACATCCTCATCGATGAGCTCTTCTCCACGCTCCTTTTCGAATTCTTGGATCATCGGTGTGATCATTTGCGTGGTCGCGGCATAGCCGTATTCCAGATAGTTGTGGCTACCAAATTTACCGTTGGAAGCGTGGTGATCGATGTTGAGTACGGGAATGCGCTTAAACAAATCCTTGTGCAATTCATAGAGTTTACCGAGCTGCACCAAATCACCTGTGTCTACGGTGACCAAGAGGTCAAAATCGGGCTTTTCATTTAGAAAATGAACATCTCCAGGGTTAAAACGTCCGGCCTTGGGAGTCACAATAATGTTGATTTTTCCCTGCTCCACTTCGTACTTGAGGTGTTCTACCTCCGCGGTTTCGGTGCTCAAGGAAATCACGAAATCTTTAGATTCTGGAAGCTCGGGCTGAATTTGGCTTACATAAGGAAGGAACTTGAGTGCTTCGGGCATTTTGTCGTAAGCGACCACCGTTACCTCCTTTCCCATTTTTCTGAGGGCCACCATCAAAGCCAAGGAACTTCCCACGCTGTCTCCATCCATAGGAGAAGAAGGCGCAATGAGTACTTTTTTTGCGTTTCTGAGAAGATCCTGGGCCTGTTGTCTATTGATGAGTTCCATGTAGGGAAAATCTTGTAATTATACCATTTTAATCTGTTTTAGTCAAGATAGACTCGACAAGATAGTCCTTCACTTTAACGCTTGTTCAAGCGGAAAGCAAGGTTTCAGTGGACAGGGTTATGCGGCTCTAGAAAAGGAAATCTCTCTCTCGAGCAGCCAGCGTTGAATAGCCTCTATATCCGAATGACGATTGGATGCCCGACATTGGGTAACCCCTACAGGTAGTTTGCTAAACCCTGTAGTGCTATAGCCCAAAACTTTAGACCCTCCTAAGCGGCAAGCAGCCGTTTCTGCTATCTGCACACCAATAGGTCCGTGGCCTTCTATTTGATTGTCCGTGATGACTCCTAAAAGAGCGACTTTTAAATCGTTTATGAGTTGCAGAGCCTCATCAGGATCTTCCGTTTGCCATATTTGTTCTCGACTTGCTCCGACTAGCAAACATGCCTCCATTACGATTTCTCGCTTTCTTGGGCTATCATCGATATTGAGGAGAAATTGTGGAGTGCCCATCGAAATCTGGAGATGATCTTATTCTTTGCTTCTTCTTCCGGTTTGTTAAGAGCAGCCGGTACGGATGGGCTTGCGGAGCTAAACGATTTAATTCAATTTAGTCAAAATCGACCAGCTGAAACTCCAGTGTGGTTTTCCCGTTCCAAATGTTTCTCTGGAGTTCTACCAAAAGCTGAGTAGCTCCTTTAAGGGCCTCAGCATCACTTGCTCTATGGAAGGCAATGCCGCCCCATTCTTGCTCTCCAAAACGAGTTTTAAACTTGAGGTGTTTGCCTTCATTCCCCACGGGACGAGCCTCAATCATTTGAGTATTTTTAAGCCAAAAAAGTGGCCTTGGATTCCCCACTCCAAAAGGAGCGAAACTCTCTATTTTGCTGAGTTGCTCGAGGGTGAGTTCTCCGGGCTCAAGAAGTAGATCTGCACTTAAGGAAGGCTCTAAAGGTCTTTGTTTAAAGTGCTGCTCTGCATGGCTTTGCAGGCCAGAGCGAAAGGCTTCGTAGTTTTCTTTTTTAAGGTGGAAACCTGCAGCCTGCTCGTGACCCCCAAACTGTTCCAGCAAATGAGCTACACTGCGTAAGGCTTCCACTGTGTGGTAACCGGGTAAGCTGCGTGCGGAACCGATCAGATGGTCTCCTCTATCTTCTAAGATGAATGTAGGTTTAGAATATTTTTCTTGGAGTCTTCCGGCGATGAGTCCCACAATCCCACTGGACCAGCCCTGCCCTGCTTCAATAATCAGTGGCTCTTCCAGTCGAAGGTGCGCCTCTGCTTCAAGCATGATTTTCTGCGTGAGTGCTTGGCGGTCTTTATTGAGCGCCTCTAATTTTTGACTTTTTTCGTAGGCTTCCGGGCCCGTAGCCAAGAGGGTTTGTAGGCCCCAATAAGCGCTTCCCATTCGACCAGAGGCGTTGAGCCGTGGGCCGATTTGAAATCCAATGGTGTCTGTGGAGTACGCGGATACACCCGCATTTTGCAAAATAGCTTTGAGTCCATCCCAACGGGTTTGCTGTAGCTTCTCCAGGCCGAGTTTGACAAGGGTTCGATTTTCACCAATGAGGGGAACGCAATCAGCCACGGTGCCGAGACTGGCGAGATCGGTGAGATGGGGAATAAGATCCTCATTTTGAGTAGCCATTAAAAGGGCGCAGGCCAACTTGAAAGCTACTCCACTGCCCGAGAGATGCTCAAAAGGATAAGTGCTCGCTAGTTTAGGATGAAGGGTTGCAAAAGCCTTAGGAAGTTCTGCGGGAATGGTGTGATGATCCGTGATAATCACGTCGATATTTTTGCTTTGAGCAAGGGCGACTTCTTTGGCACAAGAAATTCCCAAATCTACAGTAATAAGTACCGATGTATTTTGCTCGGCCAGCTCTTCTATGTATTTGGCGTGGAGCCCGTAACCTTCTGTGAGACGATTGGGGACGCGATAACTCACCTCTGCCGTGAGGAAGCGGAGCGTATGGATGAGGAGTGCACTGCCCGAAAGACCGTCTACGTCGTAGTCTCCGTAGACCACAATGCGCTGCCTTGTGGCGATGGCTTTTTGTAAACGTTCCACCGCTTTTTTCATGTCGGGGAAGAGAAATGGATCGTGCAAATCAGAAAGCTCGGCGGATGAAAAAAAACTGCCTGGATCTTCTACCTTTCGAGCACTTAAAAGTGCCGCCCAGAGGGACTCCCCTACTTGCCGCTCGTAGCGCAGCGTCCATTTTTTTCCAGAATGACTCATACTTTCTTTTTAGCTTTTTGGGCCGTGGACTCCTTCTCCTTAGCTTTGTTTTTGATCCATAGCTCAAGGGCTTCTTCGGCGGTGCTCGCCTTCTCCTCTCCAAAAACCCAGGTGTGACGTGAAATCAGCTTTTCAGTGATTTTTTCTAAAACTCCATCGATATTAAACTTTTTCTCTTCTTTAGCGATCTGAGCAATCATCACTAAATTGAATAAAACATCACCCAACTCTTCCTCTAGATTTTCCCAATCTTTTTTTTCTAAGGCTTCCTGGATTTCTTGAGCTTCTTCGGTCACACGGGGAACCATGCTGGCGATGGTTTGCTCGCGGTCCCAAGGGCAACCTCCCTCCGCTCTCAGTTGTGCAGCGATTTCTACTAGATTTTGGAATTTAGAATGCATGCGTAAGCGTTAAAAATTCTTCAGGTGCGATCCAATAAATGTCTTCCTCTCGCCTAAACCACGTTAACTGACGCTTGGCAAAATTACGAGTGTTTTGTTTGAGTTCTTCTTTGCAATCCTCTAGAGATTTTTCTCCGCGAAGGTAAGGGAAATATTCTTTATAACCCAAGGCTGAAAAACACTGAAGATCCTCACTATATCCCTCTGTGAGAAGCGTTTTAAGTTCATTGAGGAGGCCTTTTTGGATCTGCTCATCCACCCTTTTGTTGACACGGTCGTAAAGCACTTCTCGGGGCCAATCTACTGCCATTTTAAAAACGCTGTACTCGCGCTGCGCTTTTTTAGGGCGAAGAGGTTCTCCTGTTTTGAGGATGATTTCTAGAGCACGCGCAACATAACGAACATTATTGGGATGGATTTTACTCGCTGCTACCGGATCGAGTTCTAGCAGCATTTCATAAAGGCGATCTTTCCCTCCTTTCACATATTCCTCTTCTAAAGTTTGACGAATTTTCTCATCGGGAGGGGCTACAGGAAGATCGTAGTTGTCTACCACACTACTGATGTAGAGACCTGTACCTCCACAGATGATGGGGACTTTTCCCCGACGCTGGATGTCTTCAATGGCCTTAGTGGCCTCTCTTTTAAAATCTGCCATGGTAAAAGCCTGGTCTGGTTCGCGTACATCAATGAGATGGTGACGAACACGCTGTCTTTCGGCGACGCTCACTTTGTCCGAACCAATGTCGAGTTTGCGATAAACCTGAGCCGAGTCAGCAGAGATGATCTCTCCATTAAAATCCTCGGCCAATTTAAGGGAGAGCGCCGTTTTGCCCGAAGCGGTAGGACCACAGACCACCAAGAGCGGCTTTTCATCCGTCTTTTTAATCTCCTTAAAGAAAAGATGGAGATGGTGGTAAAGGTCGGTCATGGGTTAACACTTCATTGCAGGCTCAGGCATATAAGCCTTGAGAATACCACTGAGGAAATTCCAGAGCGCTGCTGCTCCCTCTCGGGTAGCCGCTTCCAATTCAGCCTTCTGAGTTTCTGGAGCTTCTTTGAGCATGTCCCACCATACATTGGCGTGCTTTACGTCCATGGTTCCATGAACTGTGAAGAACTCACGAGTTCGGTCGTCTACTATGCCATAGTTCTGAGCGAGACCTTCGAGCTTCTTAGCTGCAATCGCAGGAATTTGGCTCTCATAAGCGGCAAGTGCGGCTGCTCCCACGAGATAATTTTTGCTGCAAAGCGCTTTGAAGGTGTCGATGGCGGCCTGGGTTTCTGGTAGCGGAGTGCTGTTTTTCATGTCTTCTCGGGTAGCGCCAATTCCTTCTCCAAAACGGAGCCAGAGTTCTCGATGATTGAGAGCTCCCCCTGTTTCATCATTAAAATTATCCAGGATAGAGGCGCGAACCGATTCATCGTCACAAGTTTGAAGCATTAAAGAGAGAAAAGTGGGGAAAGCCCGTTCTAGATGGTAGTACTGCTCGGCGTATTTTTGCATCACTTCCATAGGGAGAGTGCCTTCATTCCACATCTGATAAAAGGCATGCTTGAGAAGGTGCTTCGCATCGATGTGCGCTAGCAACTGTTCTTGGAAATCCATGGGATGAAGGGGTTATTGCTTTCCATTTTTAACACGACTCGTATTGGACAGCAAATTTTTAAGATTTTGTTGACTTGCTGCGTTTTAGTGGATTACTATGGACACGCTTTATGGCATACACAAGTTTCTTTTTTAGCAGCTTTTACTTTTTCGCCCCCCGGCGAGGCTGCTCACGTGTGACCGCATAAAGAACTTTTACCCCCACACACTAAGCCTCGCAGGAAAGCGAGGATTTTTTTATGCCTCTTCAAGTTCATCCTTCTTCCATTTCGGGTCAAATCCAAATTCCTCCTTCTAAGTCTCATTCTATTCGAGCGCTGCTGCTCGCTGCACTCGCTGAAGGAAAGTCTGAACTTAAGAATGTTTTGAATTCAGAAGATGTGGAGGCGGCACTGCAAGTTCTCAAGGATTGGGGTGTCGACGTAAAAATAAAGCCCTTGGGTGATCTGCATGAATCTTTGGATATTGAAGTCGAAGGAAAAGGTTTACCAAAGCTCACTTTGGACCAGTCTTTCTATACTGGGCAATCCGGGATCACCACCACCTTCCTTCTCCCTCTATTGGCCTTAAGGGAAGGAATCGTGCATGTGGATGCCGACGAGCAAATGCGAAAGCGCCCCTTGAAGGAGCTGCTTCAAGCATTACGACTTTTGGGCGCTACTGTAGAGGCAGCGGAGGGAGATCATGTCCCTTTGTCATTGTCCGGACCTCTACGGGGGAGGGACTTGAGTGTACAAGGTCAAAATTCTCAGGTGGTTTCTGCCTTGCTGTTGGCCTTGCCTTTGGCTGAAGGGGAATCCACCTTGAGAGCTGAGAAGTTACAAGAGCGCCCTTATGTGTCTATGACAGAGATATATTTGAAGAAAGCTGGGCTCTATTTCATACGCCAAGGAGATGTGTGGACTATTCCGGGAGGACAAAAACCCAAAACTCTGCACGAAATCATCCCGGGTGATTTTTCTTCTGCTTCTGCATTAATGGTGGCAGGAGTTTTAAAGAGCGAGCTGCTTCAGCTGCAAGGCCTCAACCCCCAGGATGTACAAGGAGATAAAGTTTTGATGGACCTTCTTAAGGCAATGGGCGCGGACTTAACTTGGGAAGGGTCAGAGCTGATCATCCGTGGACAAAAACCCTTGAATGGTATGATCATTGATGCGGGAGACTTTCCGGACTTGGTTCCGGCTTTAACGGTGGCAGCTACCCAAGCGAAGGGTGAAACTGTGCTCAAAAATGTAGCGATTTTAAGGGCCAAAGAATCTGATCGACTAGCAGCACTTTGTGAAGGTTTGGGTAAAATGGGCGCTCACCTTTCTGTACAAGGCGAAGATTTAATCATTCGTCCTTCGGTTTTAAAAGGAGCAACTGTGCCCTGCTATGGTGACCATCGCATGGCTATGGCTTTTGCAATAGCGGCGCTTTGTGCTACTGGTCCTACTCGCTTGGAGGGAAGCGAGTGTGTGGCCAAAACTTTCCCTCATTTCTTCGACAGTCTCCGACACCTCGGTGCTTCCATTCATTCTTTAACTTGAACTATGCGTCATATTATTTTGATCGGTTTTAAAAACGTTGGTAAGTCTGCACTTGGCAAACAACTTGCTACCCGTCTCAACATGGAACTTGCAGACCTAGATGAGTGTATTAATAAAGATTACGCGAGCGCGCATGGTCTGAAAAGAATCAGCTCTCGTGAAATTGTAAATAAATTAGGATTAGAGGCCTTCAGAGACTTGGAGCTGGAGACTTTCCGTCGTTTGCTTAATGAAAAAGCAAATCCTGCGGTGATTACGATGGGAGGTGGAGCTCCCATGAATCCTGATGTTCGTGAACTCATGAGTGGTCATGTGCTTGTGCATGTGACGGCTCCTAAGAGTATCGTCTACGAACGAATCATGGTGCATGGACGCCCCTCTTTCTTTGATAAAGGTACCGATGCATTTGACGCCTTTGAAGCTCTTTGGGAACAACGGACTCCTGTCTTCACTGAGCTTGCTGATATTTCCGTTTCTAATACGGGAAAAGTGTCTGACATGGTGGATGAAATTGTAGCAACATTAGCCCACTGACATGAAACTTCTACTTATTCATGGCGCAAATCTCAACGCCCTAGGAAGGCGTGACTCTCATCACTATGGGCAACTCACTCTTCCTGCTTTGGTAGAGCTGGTGAGAAGGCACGTTCTAGATTGGGGTTGGACAGTAAAGGACTTCCAAAGTAATCACGAAGGCGATTTGATTGATTTCATCCAGAAGGAATCTGGAGAAGCGAATGCGATCCTCATCAACCCAGGAGCCTGGACCCATAGCAGCTATGCACTTCATGATGCTTTAGTGGATACGGGTTTGCCTGTCATTGAGGTTCACCTTTCGGACATTAAAAACCGAGAGCCATGGCGAGCTCACTCCGTGATTGCTCCAGCGTGTTTAAAGCAATTTTATGGGGAGCATGAAAAAAGTTATTTGAAAGCTTTAGATTTTTTACATCTGCAAGCATGAGTTCAATAACCCTCAATGCAGTGATCGGGAAACCGATTGGCCATAGTTTAAGCCCGCGACTTCATCAAGCCATTTATGAAGCCTATCAAATTTCTGCGGTGCTTTTGCCTTTTGAAATAGAAGATTTAAATGACTATTTACGTGCTGTTCGAACATTAAATATAGAACTTACGGCCGTAACCCTGCCTTACAAAGAAAGTATCGTTCCGCTTTTGGACGAAGTAGACCCCTTGGCGCTAGAAATTGGCGCTGTGAATACCGTGCTTAAAAAAGATGGCCGTTTGATCGGCTACAATACAGACTATCTAGGGATTTATGAGACTTTGAAAAAAATAGATTTGAAAGGGAAAAAGGCCTTGGTCTTGGGCTGTGGCGGTGTAGCTCGACCTTTAATCCATTATCTTTGTGGGCGAGGTGCGCGAGTAGTTTTGACCAACCGTAGCTTTGAGAAACTTCAAACTTTTAAAGATCGATATGAGCTAGAGATTTTACCATGGGAGGAGCGAAACACCTGTGAGGCTGATTTTGTGGCCAACACGACGCCGATAGGCATGGCCCCTCTCGTAGATGAAAGTCCATTGCCCAAAATAGCCCTGCACTCCGGACAAGTTATCTTTGATGTGATTTATAACCCTTCTCCTACTCTTCTACTCAAAGACGCTGCAGCAGCGGGTGCACAAACGATTAATGGTCTGTCGCTTTTCATCGCTCAAGCTTATGAACAAATCTTTTTGTGGCGCGGCATTCGCCCTCATTTAAATTCTCCAGAAACTTTACTTTTTAATTCTTAGTTTTTTTATGAATTTCTCAGTTGTTCAACGTTTACCGGAAGTCGAAGATATCATCCAACGTTATCCCTTAAGTGAAGCGGGTCACGAACGGGTGCGCCGAGATGTAAAGGAAGTGAAGGATATTTTATCCGGGAAAGATCCTCGCAAATTGGTGATCGTGGGCCCCTGCTCTGCTTGGCCCTATGACTCCACTTTAGTTTATGCAGAAAGACTTAAGAAAATGGAGGAAAAACTCAAAGATAAAATCAAAATTGTCATGCGCGTCTATATTCAGAAACCACGAACAACAAAAGGTTGGACTGGTCCCGTGAATCAACCTGATCCATTCGCTCCACCCAATATTGTGGAAGGCATTTCTTATGCTCGCAGTATGATGGTGAAAATCATTGAAATGGGCTTACCCATCGCGGATGAAGCAGTGTTCACTCATAACGCTCGCGGTTTCATTGAACTTTTGTCTTGGGTAGCGATTGGAGCTCGCAGCACGGAGGACCAAGAGCATCGTATTTTTGCTTCTGCCATCGACTGCCCCGTAGGGATGAAAAACCCGACGAGCGGAGCACTTGATATTGGAGTCAATAGCGTGATTGCCGCCCAGCATGGACACACTGCCGTTTTTCATGGAGATCAGGTAGAAACTGGCGGAAATCCCTTTGCCCATCTGGTGCTACGCGGGGGTTCGGATAGACCCAACTATCACATTGAAGATTTGTATCGAGCCAAACGTTTATTGGAGCAACATCAAGTGCTCAACCCAGCTGTGATTATTGATGCCAGCCATGACAACTGTAAGATTGAGGGGAAAAAGGACCCCATTCAACAAATCAATGTCGCGCACGAAGTGATTGGGGCACTAAAACTTTATCCAGAACTTCAACCTCTAGTAAAAGGATTCATGTTCGAAAGTTTCATTCAAACAGGAAATCAATCGGTAGAGAAATGTACGCCGGAGACTATAGATAAAAATGGACTTTCAATCACAGACCCGTGTCTTGGTTGGGATCAAACCGAGGAACTTCTTTACTCCTTGGCTCAATGAAAACCATCTCTGTAAAACTGCCTCAACGCGACTCTTCCTACTCCATATATATGGGAGAAGGACTGCTCGCTGAGCTCGTGCAATTGGTGCCTTCGATTCTGGCAACGCACCGTGTATTTTTGATCTCTGATGAAACAGTCTTTGCTTTGTATGGCGAGGACGTTTTAAAAGTACTGAAAAAAAAGGGCGTGAATGCCGAAGTGCTGATTTTTCCCGCTGGTGAAAAAAATAAAAATGAAACTACAGCTCGACGACTCTGCCATGCACTTTTGGAGCGGCACTGCGGCCGAGACAGTTTGATTTTGGCTTTGGGAGGTGGCGTTGTGGGAGACCTTGCGGGTTATGTTGCCGCTGTCACTTTGCGTGGACTCCCTTATGTTCACTTGCCCACCACTGTGGTTGCGATGGTAGACAGCTCTATCGGTGGGAAGGTGGGCGTGAATACGCCTCACGGGAAAAATCTAGTAGGATCTTTTTATCATCCTATAGCAGTACTGGCAGACACCAGCGTCCTAAAAAGTCTCCCTCCAAAAGCACTTTTAAACGGAACCTTTGAAGCTTTAAAAATGTTCCTCTGTATGGATAGAAAAGCTTTTGAACATCTGGAGAAAAAGAATACCCCTCTGTGTGCAGATGATTCGGACTTAAAGACACTTATTTTAAGAGGTGCAGAACTTAAAGTTGCCGTGGTGATGCGTGATGAAAAAGAAAACAATGAAAGAAAAATTTTGAACTTTGGACACACCGTTGGTCACGCTTTAGAAAAAATCAGTCGATATCGTTTAGCACATGGTTTCGCTGTGGGGCTAGGCATGCTTTTGGAAACACAAATCGCTGTAGAAGTAGGTGTTTTAGAACCACAAGAAGCGCAGCGCATATTTACTGTTTTAAAGCGGATGGGAACCCGTAAAAAAACTTTGAAAGGCTATCCCATTGAGGCGATTTTGAATTGGATGCAAGGGGATAAAAAAAATGAAAAAGGTACGATTCAAATGGTACTTTTGAAAAAAATTGGAGAGGTTTGGCAACAGGAAGGCCGCTACTCTCATGCCGTATCGGAGTCTGTGATTCGAAAGGCTTATACTCATCTTCTAACACCCTGATTATGCTGGGAAATACTTTTGGAAATCTCTTTAAAATGACTACCTTTGGTGAGTCCCACGGACCTGCTCTTGGGGTGGTGATTGACGGTTGTCCAGCAGGGCTAGAACTTATTGAAGAAGATATACAAAAAGAATTAGATCGAAGACGACCTGGAAAAAGTATTTATGAAAGCCCTCGCAAAGAACCAGATACTTTAGAGATCCTTTCTGGTGTTTACGAAGGAAAAACTCTAGGCACCCCCATTGCTATTGTGATTCGGAACACCAATCAACATTCTGCTTCTTACGATGATTTGAAGGATTTGTATCGTCCTGGCCATGCTGATTTCAGCTATGACGCAAAGTATGGATATCGAGACCCGCGCGGGGGCGGGCGAGCCTCTGCCCGAGAAACTGTGGCGCGAGTAGCAGCAGGAGCTGTGGCTAAAAAACTGCTCGCACGAGAAGGCATTTCTGTATTGGCTTACGTACAATCCATTGGGAAAGTGGACATCACTCAAGTGACTGAAAGCTACATCTCTCAAAATCCTTTAAACTGCCCTGACCCATCCGTTTTGGAATCTATGCAAAAGGAAATTGAAACCGCTCGATTAGAGCAAGATTCTGTGGGTGGAGTGATTGAAGTGGTAGCTCGAGGCGTGCCAGCTGGATTAGGGGAACCCGTATTCCATAAGCTCTCTGCAGATCTGGCTGCGGCCATTTGTAGTATTCCAGCAGTGAAGGGATTTGAAATAGGAGAAGGCTTTGCAGCAGCTCGCCTCCGAGGTTCACAAAATAATGATGCCTTTATTGTAGAGGGCAAAAAAATTCAAACAGAAAGCAATAGAGCAGGTGGACTTTTGGGGGGCATTTCTAATGGCTCTCCGATCGTGCTTCGGTTTGCCCTTAAACCTCCTTCGAGTATCGCCAAAAAACAAAAGACTGTTACCAAAGACGGCGAGGCTACAGAGCTCAGCGTGGTGGGTCGACATGATCCATGTGTGGCACCTCGCGCGGTTCCCATTGCTGAAGCCATGGTGGCGCTTACGCTTATCGATCATTTATTGCTCTATCGTCTTTCTCATTTATGAATATACCTCTCTTTATTGCCGTAGCAGGAGATGCTGGCTCCTTTTCGGAAGCTGTAGGACGGCACTACATACAACGTGAAGCTTTGCCCCATCAAGTTTTGCACTCTACCGATGCCAAGGGTGTGCTGATGGCCCTTAAAGAAGGCCGCGCTCAACTTGGCGTTCTTCCTATCATCAATACCACGACCTTTTTAAGGGATGGAGTAGAGACCGTGCCGATGACTCGTGCTGTTTTAGATGACGCAAAACTCGCCGGGGATGCACCTCGGATCATTGGGAGCTCCGCCATTCGAGTGAGCTTCAATCTCTGCGTTAAGCTTGGCGTAGACCCAACTGGGGTCACTAAAATTGTTTCACACGAGCAAGTGCTCAACCAGAGTCGCAATACTTTGGAACAGCTTTTTCCGGGAGTAGCTCAAGAGGCTTACGTGGATTCTGCCAAAGCGGGACACGATCTCATTGAGGGCATCTTGCCCGATTCTGTAGCCGTGGTGGTCCCTTACTTTTTCAACGAACAGACCCCAGACCTGGAAGTTCTTTATAGAAATGTTCAAGACAATAAAGACAACCTCACTGTCTTTGCCATCGTGACCGCTTAACTTTTTTTATGAAAGAAAAAAATCTCAACATGTGGCGCGCAGAAATCGAGCAAATCGACTATCAAATTCTCGACTTGCTTGAAAAACGCTTTGCTTGTGCCCAGGAAATTGGCGCCATCAAACATAAAGCTGGCCTTCCGATTTTAGATCCTGAGCGCGAAACTTCACTGATTCAAAAATATCAGGCTTCATGCTCGGGACACCTTTCTCTCCCCTTTATTAAAGAGCTTTTTCAAATGATTTTTGAAGAATCTCGTCGTTATCAATAAATCTATGTTTGCTCAACGAACCTCCATTCCCGCTTCAGCCACCGCCACAGTCCATGCTCTGGTCCAAAAATTAAAGGCAGAGGGTAAAACCATCTATGATTTGAGTGTGGGGGAACCAGCTCTTCCTTCCGACGAAAGGCTGTTGCAGGCTGCGCAAAAGGCATTGTTAGAAGATGAACAATTTTATCCTCCTGTAGCTGGTTTTGAAAAACTGAGAAGTGCCGTGAGCACTTGGATGAACAGTACTTATGCTAGCTCCTATCGGGCTCAAGAGGTTTTAGTGACTGGCGGTGGAAAATTTGGCATTTTTTTGACCCTACAAGCCTTGGTTAACCCTGGAGATGAAGTAGTGATTGTGGCACCGCACTGGGTGTCTTATCCTTCTGTTGTTCAGCTCTTTGATGGTGTGGTCAAAATTGTAAAAACCACCGCTGAGCAAGGTTGGAAACTTTCACCCCATGAGCTCCAAAAAGCTTGTTCTTCTCGCACAAGACTTCTCATTTTAAACAATGGTTGCAACCCCACGGGTGCCCTCTATACTCGAGAAGAATTGGAAGCACTTTTAGCGGTTTTACCAGCTGAAACATGGATTCTTTCGGACGAAGTTTACAGCGGGCTGGTTTACGATGGAAAAAGCTTCTGTTCGGTGTCCAGCTTAGATGCGTATAGAGATAGAACCGTAGTGGTCCAGAGTTGTTCCAAAAACTTTGCTATGACGGGTTGGCGTTTGGGTTTTGTACTGGGTCCCCAGTCCTTGATCGATATTTTGATCAAACTCCAAGGGCAAAGTATTACGGCCCCTGCTGCTCTCAGCCAAAAAGTGGCTTTGGCGGCTTTAGAAAATGCCGCTCCTATTCAAGTCAAAATCCGTGAAACTTTGGAACTTCGACGCAACCTATTTTTAAAGGGACTTCAGGAGATCTTTGG
The DNA here is from genome assembly GCA_964516995.1 of uncultured Candidatus Peribacteria bacterium. Taxonomy (GTDB): domain Bacteria; phylum Patescibacteriota; class Gracilibacteria; order UBA1369; family 2-02-FULL-48-14. The sequence continues at coordinate 232,531 of CAZFAV010000002.1, forward strand.
ACCTTGCCCCACCCCTCCTTCTGCCCTCTATTTGTTTTTGTCCCTTTCCTACTTTGGACAGGCTGGTGAAGACGATACTGCTTTTGCGGAAAAATTACTCCAAACCGTGCAAGTAGCCGTGGTGCCTGGCAGTGCTTTTGGCTACCCCGGTTATATCCGACTCGCTTACGGAGGAACCGAAGAACAGCTACAGAAGTGTTTGGAGCGTCTTTCCCTTTACAAAAGCCAGTTTTCCTTATAGAATCCCCCCTGCGTTCGAAGACAGTAGGCAGTGGACCTGTCCACAGAAGACCTACCGAGAAGCAGCGGTTTACCCCTTTCCCAGATGGGAAGCGAGTAAATTCACTCTGGTCTCAACGCGAGTTGGGAAATTTTGGCAGCACTTCTGCCTTGGGTCGACCCTCTCTAAAGAAACTTTTCAAACTTATGGCAATTACACGACAACAGAAAGAAGCAACTCTCACCGAGCTCAAAGAGAAGTTCCAGAAAGCGGGCAGTGTGGCCTTTGGTCAATACTCCGGCATGTCTGTAGAACAACTTTCTAAACTCCGCAGAGAAATGCGTGCCGCTGGTGTTGAATTTAAGGTCGCAAAAAAGACCTTATTCAAACTGGCTGCCAAAGAGCAAGGGCTCGAACTTCCCGATGAAATCATGGAAGGAACCGTGGCTGCAGCGTTCTCTTATGAGGACAGTGTGGCTGGTCCCCGCTTGATCAAGAAATTTGGTAAGGATTTTGAGCACCTCAAACTCATGGGGGGCATCATGGAAGGTAAAGTGATGACGATCGCTCAAATGAAAGAGATCGCCGGACTTCCCTCCAAACAAGAACTTCTCGCGAAGTTTATGGGTCTCCTCCGCTCTCCGCTGCAAAGTTTCTACGGAAGCTTGCAGTCTCCTCTTTCTTCCTTCGCTCGTGCTGTGCAACAGTACAGTGAGAAGAAACCTGCTTAATTTATTTCCCTTTAATTTATTCTTATGTCCGACGACGTAAAAGTAGAGCTCTCCAAGGAGGAACAAACCCTCATTGATGCTCTCGAAAAACTCAACATTGTATCTCTCAACAACGTAGTGAAGTACATGGAACAGGAATACGGCATTTCTGCCGCTCCCGTTGCTATGGCTGCTGCTCCTGCTGCCGGTGGCGCTGCTGGTGCCCCTGCTGCTGAAGCTAAGGATTCCTTCACCGTTAAGCTTGCTGACTCCGGTGCTCAAAAGATCGGCGTGATCAAGGTGGTGCGTGAACTCACGGGTCTTGGTCTCAAGGAGGCTAAGGACGTAGTAGACGCTAACGGTGTAGTGATGGAAAACGCTCCTACTGATAAGGCTAACGAAGCTAAGAAGGCTTTGGAAGCTGCTGGAGCTAAGGTTGAACTTCAATAATTGACGCTTCTGCGTCTATTCAAAAGGCCCTCAGAAATGGGGGCCTTTTCTCTTAAATTGCTACTATTCAGCTTCCTTATCCGTGTTCATGGCTCCTTTTAGCTTGCCGTGGATAGTGTCCACATCTTCGTCCACTTCTGGAGGAATGTGCGTAGGGAAGCTACGTGCCTTTACTCCGTCAGCGAGGCGAGCGGCGAGTTCTGGAGAGATTGGATGAGAACGTTTCATAGAATAAAAGTAAATGTCTAAAGCTATCCTACAATTATAACATATTTCCCTAAATAAGCAAATATTTGAGTACGTCGACAAATCATTTGAGCCTCTATATAGTGAATGTAATGAAAAAACCCCAAGCTCTCAGTTTGAAGAAATTAGACGCTCTGTACGAAGGCATGCTTCTTTTGGAGTCGGTTAAAGAATGCCGATCTTTTTTCCGTGATCTCTGCACCATTGGTGAACTCCAAGAAATGTCCGAACGGTTTGAGGTGGTGAAGTTGGTGGATGAAGGAGTACCCTACCGAGAAATTGCTGAAAAAACAGGAGTGAGTACCGCGACGATTACTCGCGTGGCACAGTGGCTTAAAAACGGCGAAGGTGGTTATCGCTTGATTTTGGATCGCCTCAAAAAATAGCTTTGTTCTTTAGGGTTGTTCTTTGGCCTGTTTTCTGGTATAATTTCTAGATAAATAAAAACCAAAAACGTATGGCCAATGAGCAAAATGCCGCCTCCATAACCCCCAAGGTTTTCCCTGGGTTGCAGGGTTCTGGTTCAGCCTCCTCGGGGCAACCTTCGCTGCCTAAAGCCAATGCGGGCTCCAACGCGATGAGCGAAGAGTCCAAGAATGTCTTTACGGAACTTTTTGGGAAAGATGTTTCTCAAAGACCGGGCAGCGTGATGAATGCCGTGGTTGAACAACAAGACAAAAAGGGCCTCTCTTATTTTGGGAACAAGCCCAAAGAAACACTGACTTTAAAGCAGCTCGTCAAGCATAAGAGCAACCCTGGTTCCACGTTTTTACAGGTTAGCTTTTTGGCGCTTTTACTGACTGCTGGATTCTTCCTCACTCAAAACAGCAGCTCCTTTTCTTGGTTTGGAATGAATCCTGCACTCCGTGTAGAGACCTTCCAGAGTCAAGTAGATGGACTTAAAGCGGAAGTCCGCGTGCAAAAAAATCTTGCAGCGGCCCTGCTCCTTGATCAATACGTGAGCGCTGCCGATGAATATTTGTACGATGTGAGCCAAGCCAATTCTGCTTATACCTCTCAGAACAAAAAAGAAGAGTATGAACTTGCAGCATCTACCGTGAAGCCAGAAGTGCTTAGCCTTTTGGGGGAGATTCAAGAAAAAATGAATGAGAGTATTCCTGATACTGAAGTAGCTGCTTCTGTTTTAGTGGCAGATAATTTGATCAATGAGCTCAAGGCCAAGAAAGGCCAAGTGGATGATCAATCTTTGCTCCAAGACATTCAAGATTTAGAAACGGCTAAAGCCCTGCTTCAAAACCAAAGCTTTAGAACTTTGGTGAGTGGCCTTGCAGTAGCAGAAGCAAGTGATGAAAGCATCCAATCTATTTTCGATACTTATAATTCTCTCAATGCGAGTTCTAATTCACTGATCAGCAGCATCAAGGCGCTCCGTCCAGAATGGTCAGTGGTACTCGATGAACTAGAAGGAACCATTAAGAGTGTAGACCCGCTGTTTGGTACAGAATTCCCTGGCAACTTGACGGTAGACAATATCGTCTTTAACGCGGATGGCACCATCACGGTGAATGGCAATACCTCAACTTCTGATACTACTAACTTTACCTTGGTTTCTAATTTGATCGATGCCTTAGAATCATCTGATCAATTCATGAATGTGGAAGACCGTACCTTTACTAAAGCGGAAGCGGATACGGTTTACACCGGAAGCTTCCGGCTTTCCATACAACTTGAACAATAACCCACCTTCTCATGAATGATCGACATAAAATTTACCTCGCCTTGCTCCTCCTTTTGGGCACGATTGTCTATGGAGTGTGGCAATGGAATGTGAGCACAGCTCTCGCCATTGAGGCTAAGCAACTTCAAACGGAAGTGAACAACCTTACTACCGAGAGCACCGAACTTGCCACGGACTACCAAAGTATTAAGAAGGATGTGAGTGAAGCTCGTTCGACGGCGTCCCAGGAACTCTCACAAGTTTTCCCTGCCGGTGAAAGTTTGAGTGACCTCACTCGCCTTTTTGACACCTTCTCTGTAAAGAATAATTTCCAAGGGAATCCTTTCTTTATTAGCCAGCTCAATTACGCTAGTCCAAAAACTCCAGATGGAGCGACTTATCAGTATGTTCCTGTTTCTATGTCCGTGTCTACTTCTAAGAAGAACCTAAGCAAATTTCTGGAATACATAGAAAGCTCTGGCTCTTTAGAAGGTGAAGTACGCCTGATGGGAGTAGAAAATATGAACATTTCTTATCCTTCTGAATACGGAGGCACGTATGCTGTTAATTTTGACCTTAACGCTTACTTTGCTGGTTTATAAAGAATGAACGCTAAACTTCAGTCATTGCAGGATGCCATTGTGGGAGGAAATATCCCTCAATTGGTGATGAATGCAGTTTCTTACGCTATCGATTTGCGTTCTTCTGATATTCACATTGAACCCCTGCAAAATACTGTGCAAATTCGCTACCGCGTGGACGGTTCACTCCGACGTATTGTGGAGTACCCTCCTAACATTCATCCGGCAGTGGTTTCTCGCATTAAGATTATGTCCAATTTAAAGATTGATGAACAACGCATTCCTCAGGATGGACGCGCGCAAGTCACCACTCAAGAAGGCCGTGAACTCGATTTACGTGTATCCAGCCTACCTACCGTGAATGGTGAAAAGATGGTGATGCGTATCCAAGACAAGTCTCACGAAATTCCTAGTTTTGAAAAATTGGGAATCACCGGAAATGCTCTCAAATCTTTTACCGCAGCGCTCAATTTGCCCAATGGAGTGCTCCTCACCACTGGACCAACGGGATCTGGTAAAACCACGACCCTCTATGCGGCCCTACAAATTTTGAATAAGCCCGACGTGAATATTATGACTATTGAAGATCCGGTAGAAATCCAACTGGATGGACTCAATCAGTCTCAAGTGCACCCCGACATTGATTATAACTTTGCTTTTGGACTCCGTACCGCTCTACGTCAGGATCCCGACATCATCATGGTGGGAGAAATCCGTGATCGAGAAACAGTAGATGTGGCTGTAGAAGCTTCACTCACGGGTCATCTGGTGCTGTCTACTATTCATACCAATTCCGCGGTAGAGACCATCACTCGTATTTTGAACATGGGTGTTCCTGCCTTCCTCATGACGGCGACCATCAACGCGATTATGGCACAGCGCTTGGTGCGTCGTCTTTGTGAGAAATGTAAGAAGCCTATGGCTGTGGACGAACAAACTTTGGGACTTGTGAAGACCGCTCTCAGTCACTTACACCCTGATGAACCCCACGATCCTGCTAAATTATCTGCCCTCCAATTTTTTGGACCCGGCGGCACGGAGTGTGATCAATGTAATGGAGTTGGTTACTTCGGACGTGTGGGTCTCTACGAAGTTCTCAAAATGAATAATGTGATTCGAGAAATGATTCTTAAGAATGCCAGCACCATGGACATCCAAGAAGCAGCCATGAAGACCGGAATGGTCACCCTCGAACAAGCGGGGGTGCTTAAAGCCCTGGATGGTATCACTTCTTTGGAAGAAGTTTATTCTGTAGCCCGCCCTGAAAGCGCTTAACTATGAATACAGACGTAACACGACTGGAGATCGGCCTCTCTCGTGAGGACCAAGAGCGTATTGAAGCGCTCCGCCAAGTGGATCTCGATAAAGCTGAAAAAAAGATCAACTTCTTTGTAAGACTCAATGATATTGTAGTTGGTTGGACTAAGATTTCACTGCGGGAAAAAGTGACTTTCTACCAACTCTTAGCGACGATGATTAATGCAGGAATGCCGATCATCCGTTCCTTGTATGTGCTTTCTGATCAAATGAATAACCTCAAGCTTAAGAGAGTGATTCGTGAACTCGCCTTGGAAATGGAGGAAGGGAAAAGTTTATCCGTAGCCATGGAACGTTTCGATTCGGTCTTTAGTTCTGCAGAACGCGGTATGATTACCAGCGGAGAAGCTTCCGGAAATCTCAATGAAATTTTAAAGGACATTGCTAAGCAGGCCGAAAAAAGTGCGGCCATTATTTCTAAAGTTAAAGGTGCCATGATTTATCCGGCTTCAATCCTGCTCATCATGTTTGCCTGTTTGTATCTCATTCTGACCTTAGTGGTCCCCAAGCTCACTGAACTCTTTACGGCGGGTGGGAAAGAGCTTCCTTTAAATACACAAATTCTTTTAAAGGCTTCGGATATCGCTCAAAATTCCTGGGAGTTCGTTCTTGTTTTTATTGCTCTGGCGGTAGCTGGCCTCTACTTTATGAGACGAAGCAAACAAGGTCGCTATACCATAGATATGGCTTTGCTTTATATGCCTTTATTTGGAAAATTGCTCCGTGAACTCATGGTGGCTCGCTTCTCTCGCTTGCTCGCCAGCCTGATTAGCTCGGGGGTACCTATTGTGCATGCACTCGAAATTGATGCCAATGCTTTGGGCAACGAAGTTTATAAAAGACGCGTGCAGTTCGCTGCTCAGGATGTGTCTCAAGGGATCCCTTTGGGGGAAAACCTTAACGGTACACCCTTCCTTTTTCCCCCCATGGTCGCTTCCATGGTGCTCGTGGGAGAACAAACCGCTAAGATCAATGAAATCGCCAGCAAAATTGCTGATTATTACGAAGAGGAAGTGGATACTGCTGTGGCTTCACTTTCTAAATTGATGGAGCCTCTGATCCTAGTAGTCATGGGTCTCATGGTAGGATTCATAGTTTCGGCCATCATGATGCCGATCATTTCGCTCACGGACTTTGTAGGTTCAATTTAAGTTGCGTTTTAGATCAGGGGGTTGTAGTGTGGTTCTTGAACTTCTACGCTTTAACCGTTCACGCCATGTCCCCATACAAGCTGCGCCACCGCGCTTTTACCCTTATTGAGCTTTTGATCGTGATTACGATCATTGGTATCTTGGCTGTCGCTTTGATCCCCAGACTCACTGGAGGTCCTTCTCGTGCACGTGATGCACAACGTAAGAGCGATTTGCAACAGTTTGCAACAGCTCTGGAATTCTATGCCAATGACCACAGTGGTGGATATCCTAATACAACGGGTTGTACTACCACTTTGTTTGGTTCAACGGGGACGTATCCTCTTACTGGTTACATGACTACCATCCCTAGTGATCCGTCGGATTTGCTTACCAACTCCGTTGTTAGCGGTGCTTGTGGTACTGCGGGTGCAGGTGGATACGGCTACATTCCTCTAAATACTACAGGCACAACTGCATCTGGGAATGCGGAGGGTTACTTGCTTGTAGCGAGATCTGAAAGTACTACTGAGCTTGGTGCTACTGCAAGCGGTGGTATCTATTACGTGAGTGGTACTGCATTCTCCCCAACTGTGACTGGCTCTTCTGCTACAGCTACTACTAATCTCAGTGCTGCTGCCGCTTGTACTTCTGCTGGTACTTGTACTTCTACTGTGACTCGTTATTACATGGTGGGTCACTGATGCTGGTTTGATTTTGTAGATTTAAAAGCCCCTCTCGCGAGGGGCTTTTTGTTGGCTGAAGTAAGAGTGTACTTGAACTCAGTCAAAAGCTTCAATTGAAGCTGTAACATAAAAAATAAAAAGGCAAGTTAAAATGGCTTTAACAGATTAAATGCTGCAGCAAAAAGACCCTGGTTTTGATAGACTTTTGGCGTATGCTTCTGCGCCGCTCCACTCCTGCATATTTTCGGGCGTTGATTGTGACTGTTTTAGTCACGTTTTTAGGCACACTACTACCCATGGCTCAGATCACTGAAGCCTTGAGTGTGGTGAGCTCAGCGCAGGTACAACTGGATGCCCCCGGAGGAAGTCTTCCGGAAATTCGAAGTGTGGGACAAGTGGAGACACGTTATGGCATCGTGGTTCTTTTGGTGGATGAAGATCTTTGGGACAGCAGCTCTAGCGGCAGTGGGTTCTTTTCTTTTTTTGGAAGCAGCAGTCTTTCTGCCAATATCCAAACCTATGCCTCGGACATTCAATCGGCCTTGCCTTGGACCAAAACAAAGATTGTGACCGTGTCTAATGAAGACACTCCAGTGGACATTCAGCGCATGTTGGAAAAACTCTACTACGAGGGTGATGCGAGCGATTCAGACGCTACTAAACTCAGCGGAGTAGTGGTGATTGGAGGTGTGCCTCTTCCCGTTGTGAATAAAAACGGATACCGTTTTGTGTCCATGCTCCCCTACACCGATTTTGAGGAGCCTTCTTATATTTTGGATGATGAAACTCAAGATTTTGTTCCCAATACCGAAGCCCAACATCTGCAACCGGAAGTATGGCACGGACTGATTGTTCCTCCGCTCGGTGGTCAAGATGGGGTGGATCTTTTATCCGCTTTTTTTGATAAAAATCATGCCTTCCACACTGGAGACGAGGACTATACCACCTTCGACAAAAAAGCCTTTGTTGCGGATATGGTCACTGAAGAAAACACCATCAACCCTGTGTCTTTTGGGGCTTACGAACGCTTCCTCAACTTGTGGGAAGAAATGGCTTACTATCGCTATTCAAATGACTTGTTGACGGAAGTGTACACGGACATGCAGGCCACCGTGCGAGAGGGTGACCAATTGGACAACGATGGAGACGGCAGCATCGATGAAGAAGCTTCCAACGGTATTGATGACGATGGCGATGGCTATGTGGATGAAGATTTGGGAGATGGATTTTATGGCATTGATAACGATGGCGATTGTACTTCTTTGCCCGCGTCCTCACAGGATAGCAATGGAGACGGGCGACCGTGTGGTCCAGCTATTGTGGATGAAGATGGAAACGAGACAGCGCCCCCCGATACGAATGTGGATGAAGACGGAGCCAGCGACAATAACAACGATAAAAATTGGCAGCTGCCCAACATCATTGGAGGCAGCTATTACGAGAGCGAAGACGCCACAGTGCGAGAAGACCGTGCCGTGGATGAAGATCCTCCCGGTGATACGACGGGTGGTGTGGATGAGGATGGAGACGGAGTGATGGATGGTGATGGCTGTCCCGGTATTTGTGGGAAAGACGACAATGGTGATGCAGCTGATAATGATGAAGACGGTTACCCTGACGGCTTAGAGCAGATTTTAGGTACGGATCCTACAGACGAAAAATATCCTTGGATTACTGTTAAAAAGTTCTCTTCTTACCTGGGAAAAACCTTTGGAAGCGACGAAGAAGCCACAGCTTGGTGGGCAGAACAATTTACCGATCAGTTTTATGAAGAAGGCTTTAAGAGTGATACTTGTTATAGCAGCGATGGTACCTTTCACCCCGAATGGGATGACGACGAAGATGGATTTTGTGACGAAGATGGCACCACCCAAGTGCAGCTCTGGACCAGTTCCAGTGGAACCGCTGGAGATGGAGTTTGTGTCTACAACGATGGAGATTGCGATGGAGAGGTGGATGAAGATCCAGAGGGGTTAAGGCCTGAAGGGCTTTTTGATGGAGTGCCTGATATTCAAAGCAAATCCATCATCAACGGAATGGTGAAAAAGTATGCGGAGATTTTTGATCAGCCTCAAGGAGTGTGGAATCGTATAGTGAATGGGACAGGACGTTATCAGACTCAATATTTGGATTCCGACGGTAATGCTAGAAATGACTATGATTCCACTGTCTCTTTAATTGCTAAGAAGGATGAATACACTCGCACTTACCTGCGCAGCTTGAACGATCAATTGGAAACGGAGGTAGACAGTTTGGTAAAGAGTCATTTGGCAGAGGACATTCCCATTATTGGGCTTGTGGAAATCAGTGGGACTTACACCACGGTAGAAACCGACTCTGATGGGAATGAAACGGAGACGGAAAATGATGCTTGTACTTTAGGGAAGCAAGCGGATCTTCCCAGCGAAGGTGAAGAACTGGATGCATGTTTGCAATTCTTCAATTCTTCGGAAACAGAATTTGGTCGGACTTTTTATAACTCTGTGGATGGTTATATTTCCACTCCTGGAGCGGCGGGCAACCTCCGTATGAACGGTCAAAAACTGTCCGAAATCGACAACGCAGCCGAATGTACTTTATTCTCGGGTACCGACGAAGAGGGTGGGCAGTTGGCACAATTTAACGATCTCTACAGCAGCGATGCCCAAAAACTTTCAGAAGGGGAAATTAAAGACAGAAAAAACTGCGTGCCGGAATACGCTACTTATAAAGGCGACATTCCAGAGCTCTGTAGCATAGCGACCACTGAAACAAGTGTGCGTAATTTAGGAGGTGCCAAAAAGCCAGCAGAGGGAGAGGACACCAGCAAGTGGGAGACCGGCCCCAATGCCTGTTTTGAATTCCGCGAATGGACCACCTTTGTGGACTATTCAAAAACCAATGCCGAATTTAACGATTGGCTCACTGTCCAACTCAAACGCTACAACCGTGACAGTTCGGGCTCTGCGAGTGACTATGCGACTTTCCTCCAGGACGTAGAGGATCAGCGCGACACTTACACCCCCCGCCCTGGTGAGGCCACTTTGCGTAAACACTATCGTGAGCTCGACATCATTGCTTCTGATGCAGATCACACCTACACCGTGCAAGATCTTTACGAAGATCTTGGCTTTAGTATTCCTACAGATCATGACGTGGACGACGACATCGACAACTACATTGCCTTCCATAACGGCGCCACAGTGAATGATCCTAGCCAAGGAAGTGGCATGGGCGATGTAAGCCAGGTACGAGTAACATTTAATAAATACTACTACAAAGCCGACAGCTTCTTGGGCATTCCCGCTTTTACTACGGATGAATCAGAAGCTCGCAAGATCTCTTCGTTCTTTAAGCACGATCAGCCCAACAACGATACGCTCAATGCACAAATGGCGGATCAAATTTCTCCAGACATGCCCATAGATGCGACTCGTCGTGTGTCCTTCATCGATAGTTCGGATGACAGTCAGACCATCGACTACGTGAATGTTTTCCATGCCACTACAACTGCAGATGTGGAAGATCAAATTGATGCACTGGCTGAAGCTATCGGCAGTGTAGCCGGAGGCAGCAGTTATGAATCGACCGTGCGAGGCTATGGAGATGAAATCAATTGGTCTCAGCTTGAAGATGCCTTGGCCTGGACCCACATGAGTATCGACGAAAAGCACACCTATGTGCTCACGCATTATCTTGGAGAAGAAGAGCCTGTAGCCAATAAAGCGCGTGATGGTTATGAAATCATGGCCATGGTGGCCAATGGAAGTGCGGATCAAATCCAGTTTGCATTTAATGGAAATAAGCCTACCAGCGAGGGGGATTTGGAATGGCTCTACCGCAGTCAAGCCAATGCAGAGGCAGCGATGGCGGCCAATGCCGAAGATACAAGTGAACCGGAACCTTTGGCCGATGTGAGCAACACCACCCCGATTCTTCTCCCCGATTGGATTAATGCCATACAAGAATGGCTGCAAGAAGTGAACGATTCACTCAGTAATTTTGGCAGTTATGACGCGGCAGGCTCTTGTGGAGACAGCAGTTTAGCGAATCAAGCGAGTGCCAGTGATAGTAACGACGATGGTTTAGAAGATGGCGCTGCGGCAACAGTTTCTCTTCTGCTTTCTAGCGAAGACAGTAATGTCCTTCTCCCTGATGGAAAGGGCGTTTATACCGTTACTGTGAGTGCTGAAAAAGCAGACGGCTCACTCAATACAGAGGACAACAGCACAGAAGTGACTCTAGAAGTCGTGAGTGGCAATGAGAGCATTACTTTGGGTGGAAGTTCTTACATTACTCTCAGCCAAGGAGTGGCAAGCTTCGCTTTGTTTAGCAAAGATGAAGGTAGTTTTGTCGTTAAAGCGAGCAGCAGCAACCGCGAAGATGTAGTGGACTCCAATACTCTCTCAGGCACAGTGGTGAGCAAGGTAGTGCGTGTCACTACTTTTACGACGGAGGATGAAAATGGAGTGGAGTCGAGTGTGAGTTTAGGTAATCGGATTGAGATCGAAGATAATGAAGGCCAAGTGGTGGCGAGTTTGGATCCCGCCACAGGAGAACTGGCTTTGACGGGTACTCAAGCGGTGCTTAAAGAGGCCGACGTAGACTTGCCGACTCGCGTGGCCATTGAATCCTTGGACGGCAACAGCACCTACGGGGTCTTCTTTCTTATCCCTGATGAAAAGACCGTTTCTATTGGAGACGGATTGCAGGGTGTTTTCGTTCAGGAGATAGGCGCCGGCGCCAATGCGCTTCAAGCAGAAAATGGTATCGCTTTGGAAAAAGAGGGAGTTCAAATGGGGCTCGTTACCGCTACGGGGCAAATTGCGCTGAGCTCGGGTTACACTTTAGACTTTGATAACCCTGGTGAAATCAATCTTTATGAGCCTCTCCATATAGAAGATGAGCGTGGAGAGACTTTGTTTACCGTGACTATTAAACATTCTTTCACCACGGGCAGTATTGTGGAGCCTACGGGAAGTTATGAAGGTTATTTGAGTGCCGCGGTTTGGACTCGTCCAATTTTTGAAAAGGCTTGGTCATGGATACCCACTGCACGTGCAGAGACAGTGATCCCAGATAGCGATGGGGACAGCTTGGATGATTTGGAGGAGTACACCATTGGTACCGAGTTCAAAAATACTGATACCGATGCCGATGGTTATATCGATAGCCTGGAAGTCTTTTCTGGTTACGATCCCTTGGCTATTGCCAAAAAACTCTTTACGGATATCGATAATGGTCATCCGGCTTATCACGATTTAGCTGTTTTGTATCTACGGGGAGTGGTGAAGGGTTATAGCGACGGTAGTTTTAAGCCCGAGAATCCCATCACTCGTGAAGAGTTCGTAAAGATTGATCTTGGCGCTATTTGTAAGGATTGCGATAGCTATTCTAACGAATACAAAGCCGTGCTCTTGGCTGAGTACAATCAGGACCCCTTCCCAGATACCGATATAAATCCTGAACTCTTGGCCTGTGTGGCTGAAGCAAAAACTTCCGGCATTGTCTCAGGCTATGCAGGAGGAGCGAAGGTTGGCTACTTCCTACCGGGGCTCAACATCAGCCGTTCAGAAGCTACTAAGGTTTTGGTAGAAACGGGAGGCTATAGTGTGCCCGCCGCTAGCGCTGATGAGCAATGGTATGCCGAGTATGTGAAAGTAGCGGAAGAGAATGGCTTATTCCCAGCGGGAGTCACTGTGAGTGATGCTTGGCTCCAAGCACCTATTACTCGTGCTGAGTTTGTGCAAATGGCGGTGAACTTGGTAGAGGCTAAGGATTGCCGAGCCGTGGATACCGATGAAGACGGTCTTTCGGACACAGAAGAAGAAGTGCTTTATGGCACTGATCCCAAAAATCCTGATACTGATGAAGGGGGCATTCATGATTTGGAGGAAGTGGTGCGTGGCAGCGATCCTTTGGATGCGAGTGATGACTATCCCAGCGATGGCACAGAGGGCTCAACCGGCAGCACCAATGGAAGTGCAGCTTCGAATGGCTCTACAGATAATGATAGCACTATTACGGCGCAAGATTTCTCTAGCTTTGGAAATTTTGATCATGCTCCTGGACTTTATGCGGTCTCCTCTCAAGCGGCATACGAAGAAATCGCCAGTTCTTCGGGCGCTAATAGCAGTACTGTAAATGTTTACACCAGCGAAGTGGCCGCTGACGGAAGTTCTTATGTTTTTGTACGAGCAGAACTGGGTGACCTTGATGGGAATATCTTTACAGACGACGACAGCAGCATTGTGGACTTTACTTTAACCAGTGCTGAATACGGGGTTTTGGCGAGAGACAGTGTGCAAGTGACCGATGGTCTGGCTGAAACCACTTTCCGAAGCACTCAAATGGCTGGCGATGTGACCATTAGTGCCAGCGTTCGGGATGGTAGTGTACCCTCAAATGATGCCTTACTTTCGGTCTATGCGGGTGACCCCGTTTCTCTCGGGCTCATTGCGGAGTCTACGGTGATTCCTGCGGGTGGGGAAGCTGATGACGATTTGACCTTGGAGCTTTATGATTCCTTCGGGAACTTAGCCAATCATGGATTTTATTCCGTCACTTTAAGTGCTGAGGGTGGCCTGACTTTGCTCGATGTGAACGATGAAGACACTGCCGTGGATGGCGTTCAAATCACTACCCCGGACGGTCAGGTCCCTTTCCGTGTGCTTTCGGGTACTGACGCAGAGAATGGCACGGTGCGGGCCTATCTCACCGAACAGCCTGATGTGAGTACTTCTCTTACGATCGAACAATTGGAAGGGATGACGATTAAAGTTCAGACCAGCCAGCCTTACATGATTGTAGGAGGAAGCCGTCCTCAGACCATCACTTTGCAAGCGGTGGATGCTGCTGGTTTTCCTGTGAGCGGCTATCAAGGAGAAGTGATGCTTTCTATGAGTGATCCTTCTTACGGTAGCATTGATGCATACACGGTGAATATGGTGGGAGGCGAAGCTACAGTGGAACTCACCCCGGGTACTTTGGCAGGCAATGGCTCTTTGATCGCAGCGAGCGCAGGACTCGAATCGGGCAGCGCTACTATTGAATTTAAACCTGGAGATACCATAGAACTGCGCATTCGTACTGCGGATGGAAGTGAATCTGTGGCGGCCGGCAGTAGTGAAGATTTTGTGGTGGAAGCCTATGATGAATTTGGGAATAAAGTCACCAACGACAGTTCCACTACGGGAACTTTGCGCCTCACTGAAACTACGGCGGCCTATGGGACTTTGTCTCCTGAGGTCTTCACATTAAACCAAGGTCAGGCAGAATTTTCTGTAACTATGGGGGAAACAAGCGGAACCCTCAATATTGTAGCCGCAGCTTCTGGACTTTTGGCTGGAACTTGGGGCGGAGACATCAACTACACTTTGGAAGGAGATGATTTTTCCGAGCTGAATCCTCAGATGCTCTACGCTAATTTGCTGGGAGGACCTTTTGGAGACGTGACTACTGAAAACTATGTGGGAGGTTGGATGACCTTTAATGGTAAAACTCAAGCAGTAGCCACTCTCCTTTCTGAGCCTTCGCCTAAAAAACCTTTGGCGGGAGTGGATGCACACGGAGCTATTTCTTTGGCTGAAGACAGCTTGCTCAGCCAAACTGTATTGAGCGCGGGTAGTGGTCTTCCTACCCTTTTGCAATGGAGAAAGGTCAGCGATGAAACGCTTATGGCGGATGTCTTCTTTGTCCTTTCTTCTTTGGATGCGGTGAGCACGAGTTTGCTTGGGGATTCTGATCACTATTCAATAGAAAGCAGCTCTACAGAAATCTTGCTCCGCAAAGACTCTGCAGGAGTTTTGAAGATCCGTAAGGATGGCCAGGTGGTGGTGCTTGATCCCAACTTTATGGTGGAAGTGAATGGGGCTTCTGATGGACTGGGCTTTGTGGTTTTGGATGGGACTCAAAAAGTGATGCTCATCGATTACTTGAATGCTTGGGACGAAGATGTACAAAAACTGGGTGCTGACTTTGATTTGGCCAACTGGAAGAACCTTGGCGAGGGCGTTTATGTGCGCCCCACCTCACAAAGTGAATACGATTTTGTAAGCATGCCTACGGGCAACAGCACGGCAAATCCCATGGGTCTCACTTTGGTGGACCCCACCGAGGAGCTCTCTAAGGATCTGCAACCTTCTCTAGGTTATGCCAGCTTAGAAAGTGCTGAAAATGATGGGACAGTGGGCTGGGAGCACGAAAATAAAAACCTTTTACTTTTTGCTGCCGGGAACACCGTTGGGCAGTCCACACTTTACTACCCTTCGGAAGTGAGTACCGTGCTAGGAGATCCCACTATTACCGTTACCACAGAGAATGAAACCAATGATTTAGGCTTTACCGAAGATATTGGAACCATGGTGGACACTTCCCCAGAAGAGCTCATGGATTTGTTGAGTATCGATTACAACGGGGATGATCAGCTCGATGTGCTCGAAGTATATGAGAATGGAGAAATCGATGTACTTCAAAACTACAATGCAGCTGTCCGTTTACAATCTAGAGGAGAACTTTTAAATATCGCTAACGGAATCGATTCCATTGATTCTGGAGACTTCAACAAAGATGGCTTAGACGATCTCTTTATCGTCACTAAAGAAGCCTGCTATGCGGAGGAGATGTGTGCGTATATTTACGAAAATATTGGGGGCGGATTTGTGGCTCAAAATGTAGATCTCAGTGGAGTTTCTGCTAAACCCAAGCAAGTAGAAGTAAGTGACCTTAATGACGATGGCTACGACGATTTAGTGCTGGTGGATGAGAATATGGTCCTTTATACCGTTTGGAATAATGAAGGCACCTTGCAAGATGTGGATGAAATCAAAGATTTTGGTCTGACTACCGATTCCACTGCCGATTTAGCAGGAGATGTAGTAGCTCGATACGAAGGCTTGGCTTCTGGATCTGTCGGACTACCCATTGAGACTACGGACCTTTCGGACAGCTCTTCTAGTATCAGTAGCGATTTGGAGGAGTTTATGAGTGCCATTGGTAGCGACCCCAACTTCACTACCTTGGTGAATGGCAGCAGCAGTGGAAGTATTACTCGCAAAGAAAATGTGGAATTTGAATATGCCACTTACGACTCCATCGTGAGCCATTTAGACATCAACAAAACGGTTTCAGACGACAACGGAGATCACGCCAATATGGGTGACACCCTATCAGTGGGTATTTCAGCCAGCAATGTTTCGGGCAGTACTTTGACTGGTGTCTATATAGCTGACTATATTCCTGGCTTCTACACTTACGATAAAGAAAGCTTGATCTGCAGCGATTGCAGCGGCAGCAATGCTTCTGCAACCGTTCAAAAAGGAGATCTCAGTCGTCCTTTCATTTTCGGTCCTCTGACCTTGAGCAGTGGAGCCAGCGTTCATCTGGACTACACCATGACGGTGAGTTCACTGCCCAGTGTGAGAGCGATGGTGGGGAATGATTTGTACAATGATTATACGGACGACAACTATCCCGACATTGGAGTATCTCTAGAGGGGAATACGAATGGCCAGCTTCAAGTTTATTATTCTAATGGTAGCAGTACCGTAACCAGCGGCAGCACTTTTGGTTTTGGAGGAACGAGCTATGAACGCGTTTCTTATAATGAAAAAGAATATTCTCCTGCGATCAATGCAGATGAGTACAATAGTGGTGACATCGAAGATCCATTGGGAGATTTAACAGGACCTGATGGAGTACCTGATGGAATTCCAGACTTCATCCAAAATATGGATCCTGATTTAGGTATTCCTGTGCCTACTGATGGAAGCTACGACGTAGTTGGACAACTGCTGGGGGCTACCGATAAAAATGGGGATGGCTATTATGCCCCCGATGAAATGTTTACCAGCACAGACGACAGCGATGGGGATGGCCTCAACAATACGATTGATGATCTTAACGGAGCTCCTGATCTATTACTGAGCGCTACTGCTATTTTAGAAGGAGATGACGCTAGCTTTAGCGCCGACGTAGCGGTTTTGGACGACAGTATTACCGAGCTCACTGAGACCGTAGATAAAGTGGTTTCTGCTCTTACATGTAATGGTGGCTGTATTTCTTTTGCAGGTAGCATTGCCTTTTTAGCGCCCGGCACTTACCACGAGCCCTTCACTGGTGCGACGGTAGGATTTGACATGGGGACACCTGTATTTGGGATCACTCCCAATCCTCCGTATGTTTGTACCGGTCAGGCTTGCTTGCCGACCAGTCAATTCCGTTTGTATTTAGCTCCCACCACTACTTTGGGCTTAGGGCTAGGAATTTGTGCCGCTCCCTATGGAGGACGCTGTATTGCGCTCAATATTCCTTTGCTGCAACTCCTGGGCGTGTGTGATGCCATCAACGGTTTTGTAGCGGACAGCATGTCTAAGGCTTCCGACTTCCTTTCTGGAGAGGATGGAACTACTGCCTTTAATGTACCTGCGGAGAGTCAATCTAGCTCCAGTGGCGTGCCTTCTAGTTTGTCCAGCGCTGTGTTTGAGAACTATGTGCCGGATGTGGCGACCAATACCAACGTACAAGTACCGGGCTTCCCCTCCATCTTTACCGAATGGTGGAAGGCTCAAAAACAAGAGTTCTTTAAGATGCTCGACTTGCCTGATGTGACCTTTATTTATCCGGATCCTAAGAGTCTCACCACCGAATTCACGGGCATTCGTCAGAAAGCCTTAGACAACCAAGAAAATGATGCCGTTGATCTTGACCAAAGCACTAAGGTAGAGGAACTCACCAGCGGCGTCCTAGGCTTAGAGAAATTCCTCAACTGGGCCCACGCTTTACCCTTGGTGGACATCAAGCCTAAGAAAGTTTACATCCGCTACCCTGCTCTGACTCAGGAAGAAATTGAAATTGTTAAAAAGGATGCCGAACAGTGGGTGAAAGACACCAAGGAGGGTTGGAATAACTTTAAGACGCAATTTGACTTGCGCGACGATGTGACTGATGCGGAGAGACAAGTGGTGGCGGATTTAGAAGCCACCGTGAACGAAGCAATCGATGGAGTGGAAAGCAATATGGCTACCCTAGAAAGCTACAGCCAGATTCCCGAGAAGATTTTTGCCATTCGTGAGGCAGTAGCGGAATACGCCAAGATTATTATTTGTTACTTGGATACGATCCTTCAATACACCGCTGGCTATTTAAGTGAGAATGCGGAACGCATTCAAGCTTGGGCTCAATGGGTGGAAGATTTAAAGAAAATTGTAGAAGGTTGGAAGCTACTCATCGACCTGTCT
Source organism: uncultured Candidatus Peribacteria bacterium (assembly GCA_964516995.1). GTDB lineage: Bacteria > Patescibacteriota > Gracilibacteria > UBA1369 > 2-02-FULL-48-14. The sequence continues at coordinate 250,765 of CAZFAV010000002.1, forward strand.
GCGGACTTTATGGACTCTTGCGACAAGTGTACTAATCAGCGCTGGAATGGAATGCAGTTGCTCTTTAGTCTCTTTGTCTTTATTCCGGACTTCCCCGTGATTGAGATGCCGAAGTTGCCGGACATTGTGATTGACGTTTCACACATTCAAGCGGGCGTGGATATAGAATGGCCGGACGTGCAGTTTGTTCCGCAGCGCATCGATATCCCTAAGTTGCCACGTTTGGTCTTCCCCACCGCGGACATCAATTTGGATGCCAATTTGGATTTGGATGTAGAGATTCCTCAACTTCCCCAATTTGATGTGGATATTGAGTTCCCACAATTGCCAGAGCTCACCTTGCCTGAACTCCCCACTTTGCCTCCTCCGCCCGAAATTCCAGAAATCGACCCTACTTTGCAAGCGGGACTCCACATTGCCAGCAGCGTTCTCAAGATCATTTGTATCATTAAACAAGGTTTCTTCCCCGTAGGAGAGACTGAGCTCAAATCAAAGATTGAAGACATTACCGAACGCCCTGGTACAGTGATGCCTTTTGACTTGGCGCTCACGGTGGAATGGCCCCAATTCAGTTTCGATTTCCTCAAGAAAATCCAAATCGATACCTATCTCAATTTGACGGCCGATTTCACCGGACTCTTTGATGTAATCGATAATCTGGGTGATCAAACCAGTGATATTAGCCAAGATTTTAGTGAAACCCTAACCGATCCGCTGCAGGATCTTTCCACTCAAATTCAAAACATTCTCACGGGTGCGGCTGATAGCGCTTCTTTTTCAGCTGATGTGGACTTGGAAGTGGACGCTGGAGCAGATAGCTCAGGTGCAGAAACCAGCGGTAGTGGAGGTATTGAAGTGGATGGAAGCTCCGATCCTCAAAGCTATGTACATCCTGCGGTTGAACTGGCAGAAATTTATTCTAAGGAACCTCTCGTTTCAAATCGCTTGGAAGCCCTCAAAGATGTGATGACGACCTTGCAAGGCCAAGTGGACGATTGGGCGGATACCCTACCCGATGATATTCATCTCGTAGCTACGGACAAAGTGTTAGCTTTGGACGACCCCTTGCTCCACCGCTATGACAGCATCAAGAATGGCAATCCCAGTTTGAAGGATGCCAAATTCTTGGCGAATATTCAGGATACGCCGCTGGCTAGTGTAATGGAGCTCAAAGACTCCATGATTTCCTATGTGGAGGACCTCGATCAAGGCACCCAGCAGTTAAGGAGCATGGACAGCCCCTCTTATCTCCGCTACCTGGCTCAAGAAAATAATGCAGTAGATATCCTTTTGGCCAGCGAAGCGGAAGAGGGTTATCTCACTACTTCTACAAAATGGTCACCGGAAAAGGATGTGAATGGGGCCGACCAAGATATTGAGCTCAGCGCCGACAGTGTGGATGGCTCTCTTGCTGGACTCAACTTGGGAGACAGCCCTCAAGCCGTGAATACAGGACTCTATATTTACAATGCGGCTGCTGGAGTAAACACCCGCCTCATCGATTACACCCAAGAATCCAATAAATCCACTCACCTCTTGCTGGTAGATATCGACAAGGATGGAGATGAAGATGTGGTCTACTCCATGGGAGGAGATGTCTATGTGAAGGAAAATCACACTGAAACCGCGAGCGTGGAATACGTGACCAGTGATCCTAGCGTGGCTTCTGTGAGCGAATTGGCCCCTGCAGAAGGAAATGCTAAGAACTTTAAGCGAGGTAAGAATGATTACCAAGAGGCGAGCTTTGCCTTTAATCCCGTATCAGAATCGACGGGCTACGAAATGGTCTTCTACGATTCACTGGATGCCTTAGAGGCAGCGCCAGAACAAAATATCAAGCGTTTGCTCCTGCTTTCTGAAGACGAAAATGCAAAAGAGAGTTTCACTGATTCCAATGGCGCTGTTTACCACTACGGTTCTTCACTCAGTGCAGCCAGTGGAGATCTTACAGTAACAAGTCCGGAAGGAGCCTCCACTACAGTACCTGAGGGGGACAGTATCCCCCTGCCCGCCATTTATGAAAGCCGTTTGATGGTTACTAATGTGAATGGCAGTGTAAAACTGCAGAACGGAGCTAAACGTACTTTGGTTCCAGAAAATGGAGAGCTCCAAAGCGACGACAGCGCGCTCTTCCAAGCGATAGAAGATTCGAGCATTGAAGTGAGTCAGGGGGATTATACGGTGACCATCGATCTCCCCGCTCATACATTGGTGAATTTGGGGCGTGGATCTGACCGCACGATACGTGTGGAAAGTGGAAGCGCTTATTGGATTGATCTGAGCCAAGTGGAAGCAGAACAAGATCTCCTCGAGGGTATGGAAATCTTGCCGGAGGAAATGGTGGTGCTGGAAAGTGCGAGCGCTGATGCCACATTGCTGAGCACAGAAGGAGCAGAATTCAGCTTAGACCACCAAGAAATCTTTGTTATGGATAAACTCATAGATCCCAGCTCTCCCACGTCTCAAGTTGAGCTGGAAAATGGCGCCTACTACACGGTGGGCCGCACGCTCTTTGCGGATGGAACTTTGGGAACGGTTTCTGACAATATCCTTTTGAATCCTCAAGTTTGTGCGGACAATGCCACTCCTTTCCCAGTGATTTCTGAAGGAAGTTCTATCGATTTGGCCATTTTCTCCACCACAACTCTTTCCGCTGAAAATTCCTTCGATAGTGACAGTTCCATTGTGGACGCTTACTGGGATTTGGATGCCAGTGTGGATGAGGATGGGGATGGGGATCTCGCTAACGACACTCAAGTCATTGGTTTGACGGCGGAAGTAGGCCCTTACGAGACGACGGATCCCAAGATCGTCACACTTTATGTGACGGATGCAGCAGGCAATACAGCTTCCACTACCATCACCGTGAATATTTATGTTCCAGACATTCAAATTGCTTCAGCGACCACTGATGCTGTGGAGGGTACTACGGATCCTGCGAGCCCCAACTTCCCCTTCCACTTAGTACGTGAACGCGAAGGAGCACTTACTGAAATCGGATCGGGATATAACACTGATGAAAATGGAGACTTTAATGTGGATATGAGCAGTTCGGACCTTATCTCTGTTTATGACTCGGAAGGTAATGTGATCGCACAATTTTCCCCCAAGACTAAACAGGTGGTGGTGTATGACCCCGCTTACGATATGACCTTTATGTCAGCTGATTCCTCTTGGCCTTCTCGCCTGGTGGTCTACGAAGTGGGTACGGGAATGGTGATGGCGAGCTTTGTCTTTATTACGGACAGCAGCTTACCGGTGGTTTCTATTAACGATGACCTCAAGGATTACGATCTTTCGGCCTTCAATCGTTTGACCTATCACGCCATTGCCGATGCCGAAGGCTATGACATCAGCTCTACTCAAATTGCTGCGCACGATAGCGTGGGCAATTTAGACCTACTCATTACCAATACTGGTAATATTACGATCTTTGATACGACACGCTTTACCGTGGTGCCAGAAGTAGCTGACTCACTGGAAGATTATTTGCTGCTGGATGTTTATGATGGAGGACAACTGGAACTACAAATCTGGCCCGGCTCCAACAACACCGTTTATTTGGAAACTACCGATGGACTTCAGCTCCCTTCTTCCGAGCTGGTGGGAGAACACGATTCCCTTTCTGCTGATACTCATCTTTACTTTGAAGATATTTCTACCGACGATGACCTTTACAGCACCATTGAAGAGCTCGTTGAACGCGGGGTTTTGGAAGGCTATGAAGAAAATGGCAAGCGTTACTTTAAGCCCGATGAAAATATCAATCGTGCTGAATTTACAAAAATCATTCTTGGAATCCTTTGTATTGTTCCGAGCGATGAAGCCTACCTCAGCCCCAATGTATTTACCGATATTACTGACGCTAGCCAATGGTTCTATCCTTACACGAAGGAATCCTTTATTCGTAGCTTAATTACAGGTTACTTGGGTGAAGTGAACTCTGCTGGAATGGCTCCGTTTAAACCTGGGAACACCATCACAACTGCAGAAGCTACCAAGATCATGCTCGAGGCATTGAATGAAGAGAAGATCATCACCTTGCCGGAAGATTTGTTCGGAGAACCTTGGTACATTCCTTACATGGAAATCGCTCAAGATCTGACTCCCTATATGAATACCGATGTGACAGCGGGCAGCGAAAATTTCATACTCACGGCGGACGAAGCCTCTGATCCTAATCACGTGCTCACTCGTTACGAATTTGTAGAAATGTCCATGCGCGTGCTGCAAGCTTATAACTGTTTTGATTTGGACAGTGATGGTGACGGACTAGTGAATTATGACGAAGAAACCATTTATGGCACCGACGCTTATAATCCTGATACGGATGCGGGGGGTGTGGATGATGGAACCGAAGTGGGTCGCGGAACTGATCCTTTGCTGGGCAGCGATGACTTTGGTTCGGGTACCTTGAACTCTGCTGAACCTGGAATTTATGCCATCCGTGAAGCTTGCTCGGCTTGTCCTTGTACCTCACAAATCGATTACGCTGCAGATTTGATGGAAGGTGATCAAGTTTTTGCTATCATTCAAAATGACGCCGGAGAAATTTTTGGACAAAGCAATAAGGTCACTGTGACCGTTCCCTAATTCACGCTATGACTCAAACTTTTAAATTTCGTGTCGGGCTTCTGCTTCTGCTCTGCAGTACTAGTATTTTTTTGGCTTCAGCGGCAGACACCAGCAGTACCGAGGCTACAAATGGGCCAGACTACCTTTGTGGTCAAGCTATGCTGGAACAAGGTGGTGCTTTGATCGCCGAATATGAGACTTTCCTCAATGAGTTTTTTCAAGTGAATACCCCTTCTAGCGGGCAGTTTGAAGATGCGCTCAATGAATACCGTTTTATCGAACTGAGCATTCAAGGTATTTATAGTGCCAATCTCAATATTGCTACTGCTTCTAGCTCGGGTCGCAGTCTTGCCGATGCGAATGCTGAACTCACTTATTGTCGCTATGTCCGCGATTCTTACCTCAATTACATTCAAACTCTCTTCCAGAGGCAAATGCTGGGTTCTACAGCGACCAAAGTGACTTTTCAGGTTGTAGACGGCCTCAAAGCCATGAATAGTAATTTGGATGCTTTGGCACAAACTTTTGGAGAAACCTTCCCTACGCTCTTTAATAAAATGAACAACGATTTACCTTGTTACGCTCGTTCTTGCACTTCTAAATGAAAACTTTTCTCATTCAGTACGGTCGATGGTTCTTACTCGCCTTTGTTGCTGGATTTATTTTACCTCGTGCCAATCCTCAGTTTTTTGCCGCGGATCTCACTGCGAATGTCTATGATGAGTATAATTTAGAAGATGCTTTGGTGGCTTACCACTTGCGAGTGAACGAAATCACCAATAGTTTTTTAGAAATGCTACTGGACCCTGATGCAGAAAAGCTGGGCTATGTATCCTATCCTTCGGATGAAGCAGAATGTGGAAGCGGCGACAATGTTTCTACCTACTGCTTGGCCGTGGTACTGAATGATGAACTCAGTCAATTTGAAGAAAGCATGGCCGGACGTGCCGATGAATTTGACCTAGAAAATGGAGATTTTAGCGATGTGACCTCCCTTCAAACTGCACTACAAGAAGCTCGATCCCAAGGAGAGTTGGTGCAGCAACAGGTAAGTACAGCGGAGGATGCCCTAGACCTCAGCTTGGCTGTTTACAATCAGGTGCAAACGGTTTATCCGCTCCATGTTCAATTTACCGAGTTCATCAAAAATCTAGAGGATTATCGGGACCACCTGGGCAAACTCAGAAATGAGATTTCTTCCTACCCTGCTAAGTTTAACGGAGCCACCTCCACCGAATGCAAATGAAACGAATTTTAATCCTCGCTTTCGGAATCATGATCAGCGCTGGACTAGGCGTGGGGCTCAGTCGTTATACGCTGGCTTTTACTACTAACGAGGAAGTGACCGATCGTATTTTTGAAGAAGCGGGGATTAGCCAGGCTACGGACAGCACCGATCCCACTATTTTAGAGGATCTTGCGCTTAGTGATGACCATCCCTTTAAAAATTTGTATCTCTACATGTATCAGAATGTCCTGAATGGACCTGAAAAAGCGGCGATTTCTGTACTTTCTAAACAGTACCTGAATGGTGAAAAATATACTCAGGATGAACTCGAGAACATCACTCAAAAGGGTGATACCAGCGCCATTTTAAGCCATAAGAAACAACGTTCTATCGATGCCCAAAGTGAAGAAACGGTGGCAGTTGCAGAGGCAAACCAAGAGGCTGCTGATGCCGCTTTTGAAGAGTTTTTGAGCAACAACGAAGATGCCTTTAGCGACAATACTATCGACTATATTCGTAGTCAGTATGAAACATCTATGCGTCCCACGGTGCCGAGTGAAAGCGATGTATCGGAGGCGCTTACTCAACAAGTTTTGCTCGATGAATACAACTTCATCATGGATGCCTACACCAAGGAGCTCGACCTCCAACGTGACAACAGAAAACTGGCCTACGAGTCCATCGCCAATGAGATGTTCCTCAATAATGACCTCACTGATTCGGCTAATATCGATCTGCTCTACGATCTCGACTTAGCCCATTATGTGCTCTTCGGCTCCTTCATTACCTATCCCGATCGTAGTGGAGGTGATGATGTGGACTTGGCCTCCATAGAAGAGGCTGTGGAAGATTACTTGGCCTTACAGCCAAATGAGACGGAGGTTGTACTAAGTGCCGAAGACACCGTGAGTCCTTATGCTTGTTTTGACGATGAGGCGCTCCATGCCGCTTTAGATGCCTTTGAAGAAGGCGGAAGTGGAGCAACCGGTTCGGCACCAGAGGAAGAGGATACTTTTGAGTATCCAGATCCAGAAGCTATTGCTGAGGAAGTGAGTGATGATCCTACGATTCAAGCTTCTGCTGAAGAAACTGTAGAGGGTGTGAATGCGGGACTCGAGGAAATGCAAAACTTCTTACTCCAACTGAATGGTAAAAAAGGAGATTGGACTCGCTCTCTTCCTTGTGGAGACGTTTTCTGTATCACGGTTCAATTGATCGATGAGAATGATGATCCCGTGGTGAGTGGAGATTATGGAGAAACAGACAATTGTGTGGCCTGTCATGTGGCTTATATCAACGAGGCGATGAACGCCACTCTGGACCACAGTTTAGTGGCTGGTAAGGTCTCCAAAAACTGGTTTGAAGATGCTACGTGTAAAGACGCAGGCAACCAAGTGAACTTGGATATCAATGTGTATGCGGTTAAAAAATCGATCGACCTTGACCCGGGTGATGATATTGATGAAGCTCCAGCAAAAGATATTGAAGACCTTAAGGCGACGCTCAGCCAAATTGGTGGTCTCCCTCAAAATGGGGCAGCTCAAACTGAACTAGGAAAAACTCGCGCCGATGCAGAATGTGAAAGCTTACTCAATCTCAACGCCTTGGCTGGCAGTCCGCAAAGCCTGTCTGAAATCCAGGACCAATGCCAGACGATTTCAGATCAAATTCAAGAAGAGATGGCGAGTGTTTATGACCAAACCCAAATGGAAGGACTCAATGAAAATCAGGCAACTTTGTACCAACAAGTAGCTGCTGAACTTTATAAAATGGCTCTCACTTTCCGTACCTTCCAAGAACAACTTCAAGCCACTTACAAGGGTGATAATGCCCCCCTCCCCTCTTTGCTTGCTAAAAAATACTGCGAATGAAACTCAAAAAAAATCTTCTCATTTCGGCTTTGTTTCTGATTGGGCTTAACGTGGCTCCTGTCTTGACCGCTCAGGCGGTGATTGAGACCTGCCCAGGGGACTATTATAGTTTTATTTTCAATGCTCGAAGCGCTGCTACACGCAAACAAACCATTAGTGATTTCTTTAATTTAGGTTACTGCCAGCTGAATGACATCATGCAGCTCGAAGATCAACTGGATAGCGTGCGTGATGCTTTTAGAGATGCCGCCAACACGTGTGAAGACACGACTCAATATGAAGTTCAGTACAACGAAGTTTTGATGGAAGAATATTTTGTGAGAAATATCCAGAAATCGAAATCGGACGTGATCAACGAAGATGATGAAGATAAGCTAGCGGAGCTCAAGCAAGCCAAATTGGAGGCTTTAAAATTAGAAATGGAAAGTTTGTTTGTAGATCAGGAACACCGAACAGATGAGGAAACTTTTGATACCTACTTTAACAGTTGGTCCAGCAAATATGATGACCGCATTGCGGATTATGCGCATTGCGAAGAAGGGGCTTGGGCCGAGCTTCAAAGTACTTGGACCAAGTTTATAGAAGACATTAATGAAATCAGTGTGGATGTGGAAAAACAGGACTTTAGCTTTACCAATCAAACGGATACTGAGGCTAATGAAAAAGAAATGAGTTCATTCGGTCAAAGCTTCATCAATGCTTATGAATATGTGACTAAGAAAAAAGAGCAGCGAGAGGCAGAAGTGGACCCTCCTACCACTACTAAAGATGTGAGCCATTCGGGAACTTCCATGAGCTTTCAAGAAGCTTTAGATGTACTCAACACTAGCGACCAAACTTTTGCTTTGCAGACCAATGCTGCAGACCGTATGGCTCATTATGAAATCCTCTATGGCTCTGGTGGAGCCGTTGCAGCGACAAATATGCAAAGCATCCTTACATATATGAACCAAGTTTTGGCCACCACAAATACTGAGGACTTCCCCAACATCACTCAGTCTTCAGAACAAATTTACGATAAGCAGTGCCAATAGCTGCTTAGCGAGAGAGCAAAGAAAAGAACGTGTATTTCTTTTTGAGTGCCACGGGTTTTTTGCCTTTGACTTCTGAATCCACCGCTTCTCGTGCCATTCCTAGGTCCACCATACAATAAGGACAAAGGTCTTTTCGGAGGGAAACGAGTTTCCCACAAGAGAAGCAGTTGAACAACATGGCGGGGCGTGGAGGTTAGAGGGGGGGAGAATCGTGGCGAGAGAGGACCAGAGAGAACGGGGCGAAGAACAGCTTTTATTGCGTTTGTTTTTTGAGGAAGTCTTCCAGATCTTCTTCACGAATCCGGTAGACGCGGCCAAATTTAATGCTTTTGAGCTTCTTTCCTTTGATGAACTTCAATACCGTAAGGTGGTGAAGCCGCAGGACTCCCGCAACCTCTTCCGGCGTCAGTAGTCGCTGCACCATTAAATTCTATTTAATCTGGCTATAACTTATACAGTTCTTTTTAGGTTTGCAATAGTTTTCTTTCTTTTCAGTAACTTTTTTATATTTAGTATGATTTAATCTTATTAAATAGATTCTTGAGCTATTTATATTAGTTTAAATATATTTTGTTATATTTTATTATATCATTTTGAATATTGCATTATATAAAAAATATTATATAATACCGCTTATGCCAGATGAACGCACAGCATTACAGGAATGTCTTAGACCTGCTGCGACGGAAAGGGGGCTCGATGATTTAGAGCGTTTCCTAGCATTGGGTGGTTTGGACTTGGATCGAATGCTTCTAAAGAGAATGGAACGGCTCGGTGTTGGGGACTTTGTTTTTTTGGATGCGGGATGTGGAGCAGGACATGTTGCCGAAGAATTTGCGCGTAAAAAAGCCCTTTTTGCACACCTTCAAGGATTTCAGGGGCGTATCCGATCTGTGGGTTTAGATCTAAACCCATTGCCGAGTCCTCAATTCAAAACCCGCTCGGCTCTTTTAGTCAAAGGAGATATACAAACAATGCGGCCTTTGCATCCTTCCAGTATTGATTTAGGCGTATCTATGAGAGCCGTTCAATACGTTGAGGATCATTTGCAAGCTTTTATGAGTGGTTGGAGCGTTTTAAAACCAGGAGGAACCATGGTGTGGGATCTTCATTTAGAGGCGCTCACTTCTCCCTGTTTGGAGGAAATTCTTGCTCAAACGCCAGAGGCTGATCGCATTTTTAAATATAAACCAACTTCTCCAATGGCAGCCATGCTGATATGCCACCGAACTCCTGGGCTTGCTTTCAAAGGTTTTCCTTTCAAAAGAATTGCCACGGAAAGACCTTATTCTTGCCCAGATAGAGCCTATCGAAGTCACCTTACAGTTTCACACTACGAACGGCTTTAAATCCCCATCTTCTTGAGCCACTTCCCTGTGTAGGAGACTTTTCCAAGAGTCGCTACGTGTTCTGGCGTGCCTTCGGCGACTACGGTTCCTCCGCCAAAGCCGCCGTCGGGGCCCATGTCTATGAGGTGGTCGGCGTTTTTGATGAGGTCGAGGTTGTGCTCGATCACCACAATGGTGTTGCCCGTGTCTACGAGTTGTTGGAGTACTTCTACGAGTTTTTTAACATCGTCAAAGTGCAGACCCGTGGTGGGTTCGTCCAGAATGTAGAGGGTCTTGCCGGTAGAGCGTTTGGAAAGTTCGGTAGAAAGTTTGATGCGCTGTGCTTCTCCTCCGGAGAGGGTGGTTGCGGACTGACCCAGGTGAATGTAGCCCAATCCAACTTTAGACAGCGTTTCCATCTTCGTTTTGATGGTGGGAATGGCGTCGAAGAATTCCATGGATTCGTCTACCGTCATGTCCAAGACTTCGGAAATGTTTTTGCCACGATAAGTGACTTCCAATGCTTCACGGTTGTAGCGGCGTCCTTTACAAGCTTCACAGGGCACATAAACATCGGGAAGGAAGTGCATTTCAATCTTTTTGAGTCCGTCTCCTTCACAGACTTCACAACGCCCTCCCTTCACGTTGAATGAGAAACGGCCGGCCTTGTAACCACGTAGACGCGCTTCGGGCGTTTGGGCAAAGAGTTCGCGGATGTCCGTGAAAACGCCGGTATAGGTGGCGGGATTGGAACGAGGCGTACGTCCGATGGGAGACTGATCGATGTTGATGATTTTATCGAGCTGTTCGATGCCCCGGATCTCTCGGTGAGCACCCGCAATGGCCTTACTGCGGTTGATGACAGCGGCCACTTTCTTCACCAGAATTTCGTTAACGAGTGTGGACTTACCCGAGCCGGAAACTCCCGTCACACAAGTGAGGGTCCCCAGAGGAAACTTCACATCGATGTTTTGCAAATTGTGCTCGGTGGCACCGAGAATTTCTAGGAATTTTCCATTTCCTTTACGACGCGTTTTGGGCGTAGGGATTTCTTTTTTACCCGAGAGGTATTGGCCAGTTACGGACTTGGGATTGGCCATGATTTCTTTGGGAGTTCCTGCGGCTATCACCTGTCCCCCGTGCTTCCCTGCTCCAGGACCAATGTCCAATATGTAGTCGGCGGCGAGCATGGTGTCTACATCGTGTTCCACCACAATCACCGTGTTGCCGATGTCACGGAGAGTGACCAGGGTTTGAATGAGTTTTTCATTGTCGTTTTGGTGGAGTCCAATGGAAGGTTCATCCAGAACATAAAGCACTCCTACCAGGTGTGAACCGATTTGAGTGGCCAAACGTATGCGCTGTGCTTCTCCTCCAGACAGGGTGTTGGCTGCACGATTGAGTGTGAGGTAGGCCACTCCCACATGCTCCAAGAAACGAAGGCGAGAAGTGACTTCGCGCAAAATAGGCTCGGCGATTTTGGCATTCATATCACTGAGCTTGAGCTTTTGGAAAAACTCGTGAGCTTCTGCAATAGAAAGTTCGGTGGTATCGGCAATAGATTTTTCTTGTATTTGAACCGCGAGCATTTCTGGCTTAAGGCGCTTACCATGACAAGTAGGACAAAGGAGCACTCGCATGAACTGCTCAATTTTTCCTCGCACGTAATCGGAGTCGGTTTCTAAGAAACGGCGCTCCAAATTGGGAATCACTCCTTCGAACTCTGTTTGGAATTCCCCTTTGGAATAACCATCCCCGGAAGTCATTTTAATGGTGTACTTTTCTTCTTTGGTTCCGTAGAGCACGAGGTCCAAATGCTTTTCGGAAAGTTTTTCTACAGGAGTATCCAGAGAAAATTTGTGACGGGCCGCTACCGCCTCCAAAATATTGTTGTACCAAGAAAGATGCGACGTCGTTTGAGACCAAGGCAAAATCGCACCTTCGGAAAGGCTGAGGGTACGATTGGGAATCACGAGGTCCGCATCGATTTCCAGTTTAGTACCGAGGCCGTGACAAGCCTCGCATGCTCCGTGAGGACTGTTGAAAGAGAAGTTACGGGGTTCGATTTCAGTGAGACAAACTTCAGGATGATCTTCACAAGAAAAATTCTCTGAGAATTTTTGAATTTCTCCACTTTCATTATCGAGCACCATCATGACACCTTCTCCTTCTCGCAAAGTGGTTTCCACTGAGTCCGCAAAACGTTGCCGTTCTGGATTGGGAATTTCTACTGTTTCTCCGTTGGAAAGGGTTTTAGTTTCATTGGGAAGTTTTTTCGTCACGAGACGATCCACCACAATTTCAATCGAGTGGTTCTTGTTTTTATCGAGTTCAGGAAGATCCACAATAGAGATCACTTCTCCATCCACTCGGAGACGCACAAAGCCGGCTTTTTTAATTCGTTCAAAAGTATCCTTATGTTCGCCTTTTCTACCTTGCACTACTGGAGCTAGGAGCAGCACACGACGCCCTTCTTCCATGGTGAGGAGGTGGTCCACAATCTGGCTCGCGGTTTGGCGCACAATGGGTTTGCCACACTTGGGACAGTGAGGAATCCCAATACGGGCAAATAAAAGGCGGAGATAATCGTAAATTTCGGTCACGGTACCCACCGTAGAACGGGGATTGCGAGGCGCTGTCTTTTGATCGATTGAGATGGCAGGAGAAAGACCTTCAATGGATTCCACTTCCGGCTTTTCCATGACTCCTAAAAATTGACGCGCGTAGGTGCTGAGTGATTCTACGTAGCGGCGCTGCCCTTCTGCATAGATGGTATCGAAAGCGAGTGTGGACTTACCCGAACCAGAAAGTCCTGTCATCACGGTGAGTTTATCTCGCGGAATTTCTACATCGATGTTCTTTAAGTTGTGCATCTTCGCTCCTTTCACGACAATTTTGTCTGCAGACATGCAAAAAACAGGTTAACGATAAAAATCTTGTGCTGAAGAGTCTAGCACGGGTTTTTGAAAGCTACAAGACTATAAACCTTAAATATTGTCTATTTTGCTAGGCTGCGACTCTTTGCGCGGAAGGAAGTTCCTTTGTAAAGAATTGCGTGGTAGAGAGCCCATGACGGTCTCGTCCCCAAGCGCCGCCCCAACCGCTACGCTGCACCTCGGCTTGGCTGTATTGTCTACCGTCGAGGCCAGTGAGGACCCAGGGTACAGGTTGCCCGTCTCCATTAAAGAAAGTGAAGGAACCTCCTCCATCGGGATCTACTTTCACCATGAGAGAGACTCCATATTGAGCGCTGTGATTCTCCAATGTACGGCTGTACTGGATGTCTGCTAAAGAGGGATCGCGTGCCGCTTCTCCCACAAGCAAAGGACCGTGGGTGTGGGCAAAGGACCAAGTGGATCCGGGGTAAAGTTTTAGCTCGTCGTCTACAGCGGAGCTGGTTTCCTGCCCAACCTGGAAAACGGTGGAACTGGGGTCGTCTCCTACTCCCATGCCAATACATCGAGTGACTGTAAAGGCTGTCCCCTGTCTTTCCCCTACGAGCAAAGCTCCTGTCTCTGAGTCAGGTTTCCTCATTTGAGCATCTCCTATTTTTAGGAGATCCCTAATGTCCATGTGCACTTCAGTAGGTCTTTGTGCAGTCATGGCCCTATTTTAATCCGTTTTTTGGCTTTGACAAGCTAGTCGTTGGCTCGTTCTACGTATTCGCCGGTTTCGGTGTTCACACGTATTTTCTCTCCTTCTTCAATAAAGAGAGGAACTTGAATCACAGCGCCGGTGTCTACTGTAGCGGGCTTAGTGCCGCTTTGAGCTCGGTCTCCCTTCACTCCGGGGTTAGTTTGAACCACCGTGAGTACCACTTTGGGAGGCAATTGAATAGAAATGGGCTTTTCGTTATAGAGCAAAGCGGTCATTTCCTTACCTTCTTGAAGATACTTGGTCATGTCCCCCAGATCGTCTAGTTTAAAGCTGAATTGCTCATAGTTTTCCATGTCCATAAAGAAAGCATCGGTGGGATCTTTATAGAGGTATTGAACATTCTTGCGAGCTACATCGGCCATTTCAAAGCTTTCACCGGCAATGAAAGTCTTTTCCATCACGCTGCCGTTGATCAAATTGCGGAGTTTAGTGCGCATCACTGGTTTGCGTTGAGCCGTGCGCATGAAACTGTTATTGATGATTTGATAAGGAGCGTTGTCGATGTTTACGACGCTTCCCACTTTGAGGTCGGTGATGGATTGTGCCATAACAAAAAATTAAGGTGCGGGGCCATTCTACGGCTTTTCCTTAAGGAGTCAAATCTCTCACTCGGGACTCTTTTCTAAGGCGACGGCTTTCTTATGCAAGCGTTGCCAGAGTCTTTCGTGAGCATAGGTTTCTGAATATTCTCCAGTGAGGTAACCGTAAGCCTTGAGATTTTCCTTTCGTTTAAAGAGTTCATCCAGAACTCCGTAGCCTAAAACCAGGAAAGGAACCATAAAGAAAGTTTGGTTCATTTCGAGCAGGATGTTGAAGCTAGCATGAAGGAAAATGGCGAGCATGAGCCCTTCACTCAGTTTTTCGGTGGCAAAGACGCGATTGCGTTTGAAGTGGAAAATCGTATGGAGAAGGTTGATAAAAGAATGGCGCTTCTTGCGCACTTCCTCAGACCAAATGGGGTCGGCAAAATATGCTACTCCATAGAAGTAGCCGTAGACTCCGGAGAAAAGGATGTGAGCAAAAGTGGAGAAGATGGCACGGAATACAAAAGAAACCATCATCACATCGATGCCTTGGTATTCCCAAATGTAGTAGAGGTAGAGACTGTTTTCTACAAAGGCAAAACCGAGCGCCGAAATAATGGAAAACTCAATGGCGTCATCGATATTGCGGAAGTAACCTTGATCAGTCTTTTTAACCACCAGATGCTTCATGTACTCCTCGATCACTCCCACAAACATAAACATGATGACCTTGCCCAAGGGGAGGTAAAGCAGAGACGAAAAGCTGAGAAGATCGGTTTGTAATGTGTCAGTGTAGACATTGATATTGAGCCCAGGAAAGTACTTCCAACTCCATTTGTAGAGCAGAATCGGGGCCACGGCGAGCATCCCCAAAATAAAGGTGTGCTTGGCTTTAAGCTTAGACACCGGATCTTTCTTGTAAAAAATCCCTCCCCAGATGAATGCTGGGATGCAGGCGAGCATGATGGAGAGCGCGATTTGCATGAAAGAGGTATAAATCCGACGGCAGGTTCGGGGCCATCTTTTAATTATACCATAAATTGGGCTTCTAATCTAGGAGCGTTCCACTCTGTATTAGGTGAATTTGAGCATTTTTGAGGCCCTTGAGATGATCTGGGGAGGTAGTGGTGAGAATGGTTTGATACTCTGTGAGTAATTCCCCCAAGCTGGCTTGGCGATGTTCGTCCAACTCGGAGAAGACATCATCCAAAAGAAGAAGGGGTTTTTCTCCTGTTTTTTGATGGATGTACTCAAGTTCGGCCCGTTTAAGAGCCAACACGGCGCTACGGCATTCTCCTCGAGAGCCTGTTTCTTTGAGTGGTTTTTTATTCAGTAAAAGCGTGAAATCATCGCGATGAGGGCCCACTGAAGTAGAACCGGTGCGTAAATCCAGGTCGCGGTGAGCAATGAGTCGTTGGTCAAAATCTTGTTGATGGGTTTCGTACTGAAGGGCCAGCTCATCGGAACCCTCAGCGATCTGGCGATAGTCGGCAACGAGGCGGGCGGAGAGAAACGTGAGAAAGGCTTGGCGTTTCTCCCATATTTTTTGAGCTTCTTCAACCAAGCGTGCATCCCACAAATCGAGCTCCCAAACATCGGCACGGCCTAGATTGATTTGCTTGAGAAGAGCGTTGCGGTGATCCAGGATTTTTTGGTACTGGCTAAAGGCTTCTACGTAGCCTCCATTGAGCTGCATGAGCAGACGGTCTAAAAATTGACGCCGCTCGCTGGGACTGCCGCTCACTAGGTCCAATTGATCGGGAGTAAAAAGCACCACTCGGAGGTGACCCAAGTAGTTTTTAGGTGCTACTACTTTGGAGGCTAGTTTTACTTTTTTACTTTCTGGATTTCGTTGCAAAAAAACTTCAAGCTCCAGTTCTTTACCTTCGTGGTCTAAGGTCCCTTTGATGCGGCCGTGCGGACGATCCCACTGGAGGGTTTCTATACTCTTGCTGGCCCTAAAAGATTTGCCGAGTGCAAGAAAAGCAATGCTCTCCAGGAGATTGGTTTTGCCTTGAGCGTTGGGGCCTACCAAGGCCGTGATGGGCGCGTCTAAATGCAGCTCCAACTCGAGGTAATTGCGGAAAGATTCGAGAACGAGGCGGGTGAGACGCATGGGCTTAGTGTAGCGGCGGAAAGAAACATTGTCAGGTTTTTATCAGACGACTGCAAAGCACACTTTTGCCTTCCCTTTTCTCTTTCTCTATAATTCAGGCATGCTCATCGATCTCACCCAGCTCACGACCCACGGCATGCCAGTTTATCCTGGAGATGAGCCGCCTTCACTCACAGAGACGGTGCATTTTGAGGAACATCAATGCGTGAATCACCAGATCAAAAGCAGCATGCATGTGGGCACTCATATGGACGGACCCATGCACATGGTGAAGACAGGTCGCAAACTTTGCGATTTGCCGGTGGATCGATTTGTAGGACGTGGTGTTTTGGTGGACGCGCGGGGACGCACCGCTATCGATGCTGATGTATTGGAGGGCTTGATGATAGAAGTGGGAGATATTGTGCTGTTTTGGACGGACTGGAGTAAGAACTGGGGCAATGAAGAGTATTATAAAAGCTTCCCTGTACTGACACCGGCATTAGCGGAAAAACTGGTGGCCTTCGGCGTTAAAATGATCGGCTTGGATAGTCCGAGTCCGGATGCCCCACCTTATACCGTGCATCGGATTTTGCTGGAGAAGGAAATTTTGATTGTCGAAAATTTGACGGGCTTGGAGACTTTGGCGGGCCGTGATTTTGAGATGTGGGGGCTGCCCACCAAGTACGATGCCGATAGTGCTCCAGCTCGCGTGGTAGCACGCGTAGCTTGACGTATCCCCGATAAGAGTTAGACTTAAGTCATGATTCGTTTGATCGCCACTACCACCACAACAACAACTACCCGAAGGGTGGGCTGAGGTTGTGCATGGATTCAACTTCAACCCCCTTCGGACTCCGCAAGGGGGTTTTTTATTTCTTAAAACTACCGACATGACCGCGTTGACAGCCT
This sequence comes from uncultured Candidatus Peribacteria bacterium, assembly GCA_964516995.1. Classification (GTDB taxonomy): domain Bacteria; phylum Patescibacteriota; class Gracilibacteria; order UBA1369; family 2-02-FULL-48-14. Next base: position 267,989 of record CAZFAV010000002.1, read on the forward strand.
AAGCCCAAATGTCTATAAGAAGAGCATCTACCCGCACTCCGCTCTGGTGCGATTAAAACCCTTTACTCTATGCAAAAAGAACTCCTTGAAGAAAAGCTCAAAGACCCTTTGTATGCGATGCGCCACTCTGCAGCTCACGTGCTGGCCCAAGCGGTGCTGGAAATGTTCCCCGAAGCCAAGCTTGGAGTGGGACCGGTGATTGATCATGGATTTTACTACGACTTTCAACTTCCTCGCACGCTCGTGCCGGAAGATCTCGATATTTTGCAGGAGAAAATGCAGAAGATTGTAAACCAAGGTCAGACCTTTGAGCGTGATGAACAGTCGCCCGAAAAAGTAGTAGAATTTTTGGAGAAGATTGAGCAGCCTTTTAAAGTGGAGCTCGCTAAAGAATTTGGGGAAGCGGGACAAACGATTACTTTCTATCGTAATGTAAACAAGGCTGGTGAAACTAAGTTCATCGATCTTTGCCGTGGCGGACATTTGGAAAATACCAATGAAATCGGCGCTTTTAAGCTCACTAAAGTCGCAGCGGCTTACTGGCGTGGAGACCAAAGTCGGCCCCAGCTCCAACGTATTTATGGACTGTGCTTTGAAAAAGAAGAAGAACTCGCTGCGCATCTCAAAATGCTTGAAGAAGCGGAAAAGCGTGACCATCGTAAGCTCGGCAAAGAGTTGGAAATCTTTATGATTTCTGAAGAGATTGGAGCGGGGCTCCCCATGTGGCTTCCCAATGGAGCTATTCTCGTGGAGGAAATCGAAAAACTCGCTAAGCAAGTGGAGTTCGATAACGACTATCAACGTGTGCGAACGCCCCACATCACTAAGGGTTCACTCTACCACAAGTCCGGACATCTTCCTTACTATGCAGAGTCCATGTTCCCTCCCATGAAGCTCGATGAAGAAGAGTACTATTTGAAGCCAATGAATTGTCCGCACCACCATCTCATTTTTGCCAACCGAAAACGCTCTTATCGCGAACTGCCCATTCGCTTTGCAGAGTATGGACACTGCTACCGTTTTGAAGACAGTGGAGCGCTGTTTGGACTCATGCGTGTGCGCAGCATGTGCATGAACGATGCACATATTTACTGCACGCCAGATCAATTTGAAAGCGAGTTTATTAAAGTGATTGAAATTTATAAAAAATATTTTGAAATTTTTGGCATCGAAAAATACGTGATGCGTTTGTCTTTGCATGACAAAGAAGGGCTTGGAAAGAAATATGTGAATGAGCCTGAACTCTGGTTGGAAACTGAAGAAAAAGTGCGCAGCGCGATGAAGAAAGCGGGAGTGAATTTTGTGGAAGCTGCCGGAGAAGCGGCCTTCTACGGGCCCAAGATCGATGTGGAAATTTATTCAGCGATTGGACGCGAATTTACTCTGGCCACTAACCAGCTCGATTTTGCGGTACCCAAACGTTTTGAGCTTACGTATGTAGACAGCGACGGCAAGGACAAGACGCCGCTCTGTGTACACCGTGCACCGCTCTCTACTCATGAACGTTTGATTGGATTTTTGATAGAGCACTTTGCAGGCGCCTTCCCCACGTGGCTCGCTCCTGTGCAGGTAGCAGTGCTCCCTGTGTCGGAAAAATTTGCTGACTATGCAGCGGAAGTTTCTGCAGCACTCAAAGCTAAGAACGTGCGTGTGTGGGTGGATGAAAGCGACGAAAGTCTGGGCAAGAAAATCCGTAATGCGGAGGGTAAAAAGATGCCTTGGATGCTTGTGGTGGGGGAAAAAGAAGCCGCCGAAAAAACGGTGGCTGCCCGCAACTACCACACGAAGAAACAAGACACTGTAGCCCTCACGGACTTCGCTGAAAATGTCGCTCAAGAAATCCTAGAGCGCCGCTTGCCGGAGAAGGCTTAGGCTGCGTGATGATGTTGACCGTGGGTTGAACCACCAACCGCTTGACCGTGTGCCGCTGCTGCTCCTCCAAAGTTGGAGTTGTTAGCCGCACCGTGTCCTTCTGCGGGGTGTTCTCCACCTGCTACTGGATGCGCGCTGTGAGCTCCACCGTGACCACCGTGATCGCCACCATGACCCCCGTGACCACCGTGATCGCCACCATGATCCCCGTGGTGTTCGGGTTCAAAACCGG